>JAGWVU010000021.1 GCA_018970725.1 Verrucomicrobiota bacterium | reverse complement strand
TCCGCAAACTTGCCAAGGACGACTCGAAGAGGAGGAACGAATCCCGTCGGCCGGTAAAGTGGCTATTCACCACCGCTGACGCCAGGATCAAGCTGCGTCGCCTATACCCGGCGATTTAGGCTGGTCGGACCACTAGGATTTGTCCGGACGATACCTTTTATAATTACGAAACCTGGCTATGCACTTCACCAAAGTGACTACAATTGCCCTTCCGGCGGACGGTGCGCGTTGTAAGGGCCGCCCTCAAAATCGCTGTTCATAACCGGCTTGTCCATCACCGCCTGCTCCACGAGCCGTTAGAAGAGCCATCCCCTCGACTTTGATGCCCTCCGGTTGAACCTGAAGGTGAATTCGTCAAGATAGTAGCCGAGGTGGGAGGCTTCGACTGCCCCCTGATGCGTGCCCAACAGCCACCGCTCCGTCAACGAGGCGATGAGGTGCGCCATGGACAGAAGATCCGCGCCTACCAGGCAACTCCCACCATCGACGACTTCGTGCTCGCATCCCGCATCCGCCAGTCCGGTGTATCCGGTCCAACCGTCGGTGCGGATGCGGCTCCCTGGCTCGACCATGTCTCCCAGCGCACCCAGCAGGGACAACGCACTGGCGTCGGCAATATGACGCAACCGAATTCGTCCCAGCCCGGCCGGACCATCGCACTGCGCAGCTTGTGCATCCACGTCCAGGCGGTGTGATAACTGCCGAGCCCGAGCGCGCGCTGGAGCCCCAAGGCACTGACGCCGTTCTTCTGTTGGGTGACATGCCAGATCGCCCTGAACCAAAGCATCAGCGGCTTGCGGGTGCCGTGAAAGAATGTTCCCGAGGTGACCGACGCTTGGGGCTGGCAGCTTTGGCAGATGGAAGCGAAAGCCGGTGTGGTCTAAGCCGAGCGATGACTGCACCGGGGACACACGAAGCCATCCGGCCACTTCAACCCTCGGAGGTAGGCGAAACAGTCCTCTTCGATCTGGAACCGTTCCTCAAAATCGAGCATGGTTGAGGGTAAATCCGACATCCGGCCAGGGGAAATCCGAGCTTACTGGACTCAACTGCAGACGTGAATTGTAATCACCTGAGCGAAGGGCATAGCCAGGATACGAAGATCTCTAGACCGGAGATCACCTGCCGCTTTCCAGCGGAGAAACCTCACTTCGCAATCTTTTCGGCATCCCCATGCGAGGCATCGTCCGCCTTCCACTTGCCGCCTTTTTGCGAGGCGAGAAAAGCGATCAGGTCGCGGAACTCTCCCGGAGGCAAGGCGGCGGCGACGGGAGGCATCGCGGAAACCGGTGGAGCCACGGAGGCGATCTCGCCCCGCGGGATTTCCCGGGATCGGTTGTCCAGTCCGGTCACGGTGATCTGCCCGGGCGTCTCCCGGGAAATCCGGCCGATGACGGCTTCCTTGCTCTTCAAGGTCACTGTGGTCATGCCGTAGCCGGGTGCGATCTCGGCCCCGGGATTGGCAACGGACTCGAGGATTTTCTCCCGGGCAAGACGTTTCCCGACATCGCGAAGGTCGGGGCCTTGGACGCCACCTTTTTCGCCGCCTTCACCGCCCACCTTGTGACATTGGAGACAGGCCCCCTGATTTTTGAACACAATTTCACCGGCGCCGACATCGCCACCCTCGAGACCAAGGCGAAAGACCGCGTCCGGAGCCGAAGCGGCATGAGCGGCGGCCTCCGGACGCCCTTTTGCGGAAAGCGCGAGCCAGGCGTCCAGCCAAAGACCGGGGCGGAGGCTGGACTGCCGATCGTTCCACCATTTCACGACGGCCCCGGGATCCGTGGCCGCGATTCCGGCGAGGGCGGCGCGCGCGACCGGAAGGGGCGCCTCCCCAACGGCGGTCACCGCCTGCTCCTTGATGCCATCGAGTCCGAGGGTGAAAGCGGCCTTGACCGCGGCGGCCCGCACCGGCACGGCCTGGTCCGAGAGGAGCGCGGCGATGCACTCGACCGTCCCCGGGGGCTTGGCGGCCAGCAGGCTTTCAATGACCGCCACCCGGAGGCCGGGCCCCAGTTTGGCGTTGCGCGCTTGCGCGAACAGGATAGCGGGTTCAAGCCCAATGCCCGCCTTGTTCGCGAACTCAATCGCCAGCGTGGTGAGATCCGCATTCTCCGAAGCGCCGAGGAACTTGATCAACTCGTCGCGCAGCACGGGAGCAACCGAGGCGAAGGCCCGCCCCTCCTTGACGATCTGCGGTCGGTAATGCCCCAGCACGGGATCGGTATCGATCGCCGCTTCCCATTCCTTGAGCCCGTTGAAGGCGGCCTTTCGGACTGGCATGGCCAGGGTGTCATCGGCCGCGAGCCGCAGCATCCCCAGAGCGTGGGCGGGAGTGCCCTTGCGGTAGTTCGCCGCGACGATACGCCGCTGCACGGCCTCGGGCAGACCGGCGAGACCGTCGCGAAGGGCCGCCACCGCCTCGCCCGCGGCGCTATCCAGCGCACGGGTATCGTGGATCGCGCGGATGACCTCGCGGCGAACCAGCGGATCGGTATCGCCCAAAAACCGCTCGAGTTCCCCGCTTTCCCGACGCCGCAGGACGAGGACGGCGAGGAGTCGCTCCTCGCGGGATCCGGAGCCGGCTTTGGCCACGACCCCGGGGGTGGTGGCGACCCGGGAAAGAGCGGAGAGCAGGGCATGGCGCAGGACGATGTCAGGAGCCGCCTGCCCGTTGGTCAGGGTGGCGGCGAAGAGGGCTTGGGTCACTTCCGCGTCCCCGGCATCCGCGATCCGGCCCAGAGCGATGGCGGCGAGGGAACGCACGCGGATGGAGTCGTCCCCGGCGAGGACTTCGATCAAGGCAGGCTTTGCGGCCACGGCCCGGAGATCCCCGAGGACCCGGGCCGCATTGGCGCGGATCTCGGGATCGCCATCGCGGAGCAGGGGGACAAGGGTATCGGCAACTTGCAAGCCACGGCGGCCGAGTTGCCCGAGCCCCCAAAGCGCATGAAGGCGGGCGGAGCGGGGGGAACTTTGGGCCATCACGGCGACGAACCCGCGGACTCCCTCCGCCCCGTGACCGGCCAGGGCGAATTGCGCGGCCTGCCGGACGCGGCGATCCGGATGGGAGAGCAACCCACGCAGTTCGGCGAGCCCGCGTTGGGCGAATCCTTCCCGGAACATCGCAGCGACCTTGGCGCCGGCCTCTCGTTCGGTGGGGTTGAGAGATCCAGCCACTTGGATGGAGCCGTTCTCGTTCACGCTCCAGCCTCCGCCGAAATCACAGATGTAAAGCCTGCCATCGTAGCCGAGTTCCACGTCGCTCGCGCCGACTCCGCGGACGATCTCGCGTTCCCCGCTGGCCACGTAGCCCGCCCCCTTCGGCTCCGCCCCGACGAGGAGGAGGTTGCAGTTGTCCGGGGCGCCCCGGTAGTTTGCCAGAAGGAATTGGGCCCGCAGATCGGCGGGCAACGACTCGCCCGTGAGCCAGGTCACGCCGGATGGTCCGTTGGCAACATGGGAGGCGGGGGGATAAACCCACTGCGGCTGATCCTCGTGGTGGAGGTCGAACATCCGTTCCTTCACCCACATCGATTGTTCCGGGCGGAAAACGCCCCAATCGAGATGGGTCGCGTAGTGATGGGCCGACTGGTGCGCCATGTTCCAGCCCGAGTCGCTCCCCTCGATGGCGTAAACCATGCGGGCCTTGTCCCCGATGTCGCCCGTGTTGTCGAAGGTGAACAGATTGCCGAGTTCATCGAAGACCAGCTCCTGCGGATTCCGCAATCCGGTGCAGAAGACTTCGAGCCCGGAACCGTCCGACTCACACCGGAAGATCGCGCCGCGACCGGAACCGGCTTGTAGCTGACCGTCGGCGGTGGTGACGTGATAGCCCCGGTCCCCGACCGAAAAATAAAGACGGCCGTCGGGCCCCCGGACGATGCCGTGGAGATCGTGCCCGATGAAGGAAACACGCACGCCGTAGCCGGTGGAGATCTCCTTTTCCTCGTCCGCCCTGCCATCGCCATTGGTATCGCGCAGCCGCCAGACGCTCGGGATGCAGGTGAAGAAGACCGCTCCCTCATCGGCGAGAACGGAGAAGCCGATGCCGTCCTCAGGCCGCCGGAAGCGATCGGAAAAAACCGAACGATGGTCCGCGGCCCCGTTGCCGTCCCGGTCCTCGAGGAGGAGGAGACGGTCGGCCACGCGGCTGAACCAGCCTTCGGGGAAACTTGACGCGTGTTTCCGATACAGGGCGAGACGGTCCGCCACGGTCACGGACTGGAAGTCGCCGCGGATCAGTTCGTTCGCCCCGCGCAAGTCGGGGACGCCGAGCCAGAAACGGTTCGCCTCCGCCACGTAAAGCCGTCCCTGCGGGTCGAACCCGAGGCTCCCGGGATTTTCGACGAAGGGAAAAGCGACCCACGTGTGGCCCTCGAGGCCTTCGTGCCGGATCAGACCACGGAACGTGCCCTTCGCGTTGGCGAGGGCGGGCAGCCGGTCCTCGGGAACCGTCGGCAGGGGTTTGAAGCGCGACTCAAGTTCCGCCGGGGTGATGGCACGAAGCCTCGGAGCCGCCGGAAGCAGCGCGAGAAGGAGGAGGACGAAGGCTTTTCTCATGGCGGGACTGGTTGGCAAGGCGGACCGTCGCGACGGGACTTCACTTTACGATCCGAAGGGATCCAATGAGGTTGAAGTGGCCCAGCTCCTCGGCCTTGGTCCGCAAATAATCCTGGTTGTGTTCGTTCGGCTCGGTCAGGGAGGGCACGACCTCCACCACCTCGATCCCATGCTGGCGGAGGGCGTCGATCTTCTGGGGGTTGTTCGTGTTCAGGGCAATCCGCTGAATGCCAAGGCTCGTCAAGATGGGAGCGGCCACCCGGAAGTCCCGAAGGTCCGAGGGGAAACCGAGGGCATGATTCGCTTCGATCGTGTTCGCTCCCTTTGCCTGTTCCGCGTAGGCCCGGATTTTGTTGCCCAAGCCGATGCCCCGCCCTTCCTGCCGCAAGTAGACCACCACGCCACGCCCCAGTTCCGCGATCCGGCGCAACGCCAGATCGAGCTGCCCCTGACAATCACATTTCAGCGAGCCGAGGACCTCTCCCGTGAAACACTCGGAATGCAGCCGCACGAAAACCGTCTCCTCCGGCAGAAAATCTTCGCCCATGGAAACCACGATGGCCTCGTCGGGATCCCCTTCGTGCCGGAACACGCGGACCTCAAAGCGACCGTAGAGCGTCGGCAGCTCGCATCGTGCGTATTCCTCGATGATCATTCGGTTTCGGTTGGACGACGGGAAGAAGGAACCCTATACCATCAAGGAGGCGGTTTGGCGAACGGGAAGCCTTTCCGGGGCGACGGGAAAATCATGGAATTCCAACGGCATCATCTGCGCAGGGTCGGCGGGGCCGGGGCCTTGATCCTCGCCCTTGTGGTTTCTCAAACGCATCTGTTCGGGATCATCTTCTCTCTGCCTTTCCTCGTTCTCGGGGCGATCCTCCTGATGGACGATCTCACCCGCCCGGTCACCCGGGTGATCGATTCGATCCTGGGGATCGGATCCGCGACGGGAGAACGGCCGCCGATCGACCTCCGGCTCGCCCGCAGTTACGTGGCCCGGGATTGTTTGGACGACGCCCTCGCGGAATATGCGCGGGTCATGGAGTGGCATCCGGGGATTTCCGAACCCTACGAGGAAACCATGATCCTGTTGGCCCGGACCGGGGCCAACCCGCGGGAGATCGATCGGGTCCGGCGCAGAGGGCTGCGGTGCCTCCGGGCGCCGGAAGCGCGGGCGGCCATTGAAGCGGCCTACCGCCGGGCGCGGGAAACGAGGCCGGATCCGGTCACCGATGATACGGCTCACCGCGTTTGATGGTGTAGGCCCGGTAAAGCGCTTCCAAGAGGACGAGGAGAGCGAGTTCATGTTGCAAAGTAAGTGAACTGAGGCGCCAGAGGGTCTGGCACTCGGACCGCAAGCCCTCGGTATGCCCGTCCGCCCCGCCAATCAGGAGGCCAACGGTTTTGACCGAGCCCTCCAACTCCCATCGGTTGATGACCTCGACCAGCCCGCCGGTGGTCAGTTCGCGCCCCCGTTCATCGAGACCGATCCGGAAGGTCCCCTCGCTCGCGGCCAGAAGCTGGGCGCTGTTCTGGTCCGCTCCGCGCTCCTTGCCGTGGGTCAGGGCAACCGCCGTGTAACGCTGCAAACGCCCCAGATACTCCTCGATCCCGAGCCGCGCGAAGGCGAGGGCCGGTTTGCCGATGGTGCAGATCCGCCAGTTCAGAGTCGTCCCGGTTCAATGAATCCGTTCCAGCAGGAAGTGCAGCAGATCCTCGATCTTGATGCGCTGTTGCTCCATGGTGTCCCGGTCCCGCAACGTCACGGTGTCCCGCCCCTCTGGACCGTTCTCACCGATCGTATCGAAGTCGATCGTCACGCCGAAAGGGGTTCCGATCTCATCCTGGCGACGGTAACGACGCCCGATGGCCGCGGTCTCATCGTAAAACACGGTCATGAAGGGCTGCAGCAGCTTCTGCACTTCGCGCGCCTTGGCCACCAGTTCCGGCTTGTTCTTGAGCAACGGAAAAATGCCACACTTCACCGGAGCCATGCGCGGATGGAACCGGAGCACGGTACGGACCTCCTCCTTCCCTTTCTCGTCCTTCACCACCTCCTCGTCGTAAGCCTCGCAAATCAGGGCCAGCACGGTGCGGTCGCATCCGGCGCTGGGCTCGACCACATGGGGGAGGAGTTTCTCCTTCGTCTCCTCGTCGAAGTATTCCAAGGACTTCCCGGCCCCCTTCTGGTGCACGCCGAGATCGTAGTCCGTCCGGTAGGCCACGCCCTCAAGTTCCTGGACGCCGAAGGGAAACTCGTATTCGATGTCGTAGGTTTTCCTCGAGTAAAAGGCGCGCTCCCCGTCCGGCACATCGAGGATGTGGAGCTTGGTCCGGGGAATCCCGATCTCCTCGTAAAACCGGAGCCGCGCCTCGAGCCATTCGTCCGTCAGCCGGAGACCGTCCTCCGGCCGGCAGAAGTATTCGATCTCCATCTGCTCGAACTCCCGGCTGCGGAAGGTGAAATTCCGCGGGTTGATCTCGTTGCGAAAGGATTTTCCGATCTGGGCGATCCCGAACGGCAGTTTCACCCGGGAGGAATCGAGCACGTTCTTATATTGGACGAAAATCGATTGCGCCGTCTCAGGGCGCAGGAAGGCGATCGCGTTGGGATCGTTCTCATCCGCCGAGGCGCCGACCCTGGTCTGGAACATCAGGTTGAACTCGCGGGGCTCGGTCAGGAGCGAACCGTTCTCCGGGTTGAACCGCGTCGTGCCGGTCATTTCCTCGCTCTTTTCCCCGGCCAACTCGAGTTCCTTCGGCGAAATCCGCTTGTCCGGAAGGAACTGACCGTAAAACTGCCGGGCGGTTTTCCGGGCGGATTCCACGTCCTTCCCCGGCGGCACCAACACCGCGAAGACCTTGTCCGTGCTCCAATCGGAAGCTCCATGGGAAGCGCCGGAATACCAGACCGCGGTGCCATTCTGGGGAGGGATCTGGTCCGCCCGCAACCTGGCCTTGGAGAGAAGGCAATCGCACATCGGATCGCTGAAACCGTCGAGGTGCCCGGAAGACTTGAGGACCTGCTTCATGGTCAGGATGGCCCCGTCCATGCCGAGAACATCGTCCCGCTCCTGAACGGTTTTGCGCCACCAGTAATCCTTGAGGTTGCGCTTCAACTCAGCCCCGAGCGGACCGTAGTCCCAGCATCCGTTGAGCCCTCCATAAAGTTCACCGGCCTGGAAGATGAAGCCCTTGCGCTTGCAAAGGCTGACGATCTTCTCCATCGATTTCTCGGTCTTGACGTTCTGGGCCATGGCAGGGATCAAAAAGGGCCGCCACCAAACCGCCGGAGCCTCTCCGCTGCAACCCGAAATTCACCCGGCATTCCCACATTTGGCAAACGTCGAAAGGTTTGCTACCTTGCTCCGATTCCATGGAAACAGATTACAACTGGCAGTCCGCCAAATCGAGCGGCTACCGCCGGACCGCCGCTGCAAACGGCTACGGCTGGTGGGTCTCCCTCGCCATGCTGCTCTCCGTGCTGGTTCACCTGGCCCTCTACATGGTCTTTGAGAACATCCAGGTGAAACAGATCGTCCCCGGCTTCCAGGAAGTCGTGCAACTCCCGGTGGAACGCGCGGAAACCGTGGTCGATGACCAAACCACCAAGCGCCTTGCGGAAGAGGCGCGCCCCGCCCCCACTCCTCTGGAACCCCTCAAGGAACCGGCGGAAATCGACGAACCTCCGCCCGAGACCCCGGACATCACCGAGACCATCAAGCTGACTCCCGCCACCGACGTCGTCACCAATCTCTTCACCACCCCGGAGGCCCCTCCCCTCCCCGGCGGAGCCAACCTGCCCGACCTCGCCAAATCGATCGAGCTCGGCTTGCCCAAGGGGTCTTCCGCCGCCGACATCAAAAACCAGCTCGCCAAGGCCTCCCAAGCCGCTTCGGCCAACCAACCCACGATCTATGTCGATGAAGGCCTGCAGGTCGGCGTGGACACGGACAAACTCGTGGAGAAAATGACCAAGCAGGCCGGGCAAGGCGTCGGCAAGGCCATCCTCTCCAAGTTCTCATCGCTCGATACCCTGATCGGCGAGGGCATCCAAACCCCGTCCGCCGAAGTCCTCATCCCAACCGACCTCCTCTTCGAATTCGCCTCCTACGAAATCAAGGACGAGGCCAAGCTCAGTCTCATGAAGCTCGGGATGGTCATCCTGGCGAACAAGGACGCGACCTTCATTTTCAAGGGTTTCACCGATTCCATCCCGTTCGGCACCGCCACCGGCCCGGGCCCGAGAAACAACGAGGAACTGAGCCGTCTCCGGGCCGAAGCCGTCCGGGGCTGGCTCGTCTCCCAACTCGGTCTCCAAGGTTACGATCTCCAAGCGGTCGGCTACGGCCCGGCCCAGCCTCTGGTCCAACCCACCGGCAAAATCGAGATCGACAAGTCCCGCGAAGCCCTCAACCGGCGCGTCGAAGTGGAAATCATCATGCGCCGCCCCGGCTCCCCGGTCAGGGCCAAGCCGATCAGTCGCTGATTGCCCAAGTTTTATTCAATTCAGCGCCAGTGCCGCGGAATTTCTCGTCTGTCGGTGTATATGACAGACTGCATCGTGACTCCCCTCGAAGGGGTGCTCCCCACCCCGGAAACGAGAAATTCCAAAAAGCCGTGTGACCTCCCGGCGCGCCGTGATAGCCTACGGAAACAGGACCATCGCGCGCATTCTCCCCAAGTTCCCTGCTGCCAAATGAATAGCGCTGAAGTCAAGGCGTCCTATGGGACGGTTGAAGCCTCCGACCCCGAATTGGTCATCCGAAGCCAGTCCGGAGACATGGAAGCGTTCGACCAACTTGTCACCCGTTACCGGGGCAAGGTCTACGCCATGATCGTGAACATGATCCATAACGAAGCGGATGCCTGGGACCTGGCTCAGGACACCTTCGTCAAGGCTTGGAAGGCTCTCCCCCGCTTCGAAGCCCGCTCCAACTTCTACACCTGGCTCTACAGGATCGCCCACAACGTCACCTACGACTGGCTCCGCAAACGCCGCGTCCGCGGGGATGGCACTGAGTTCGATGACTCCATCCGCACCGACGCCATCGAGTCCGCCGCCCCCACCGCTCCCCGGCCCGTCTCTCAACCGGACGAAAACGCCGAGAAATCGGAGCTGCGCCTCCGCATCGAAAACGCCATCGCCAAACTCTCCCCCGACCATCGCGATGTCATCCTCCTCAAGGAAATCGATGGTCTCAAATACCAGGAAATCGCCGACCGCGTCGGCTGCTCCATCGGGACCGTCATGTCCCGCCTTTTCTACGCACGCAAGAAACTTCAGACACTTCTGAAAGACGCACACCCGACAGCAACATGATGGAACAACCAACCGATGACGAGATCAGACTAACCAAATGGTTCGATGGTGAATTGAGCGGCGATGAGATCTCCGATCTCTTGGCCGCAGATCCCGAATTGTTCCGACAGAGAATGGAGATCGAGAAACTCGGCGCCATGATCCGGCTTCACGCCTCACCGGGCGAAGAGTTCCCGGAGCCCCCCTTCCCCGATCTTTTCAACCGTCAGGTTTACCGCCGGATTGCGGAGAATCCGGTCACCCGGCTCCGCGCTTGGGTGGAGATGTTCATCGATTGGTTCAACAGCTCTCATTGGGCCCTTCCCGCCACCTCGGTTTTGGCCTTGGCGGTCATCCTCCTCAGCGGCACCCGTTTCGTCTCACCGGATCCGGCTCACTCCGAGGTCCTGCACACCTTCGCACCGCACCCGGGGCACAAGGCCTCCGCCCTCTACCACCCGGCCGCGGCCACCACGATCATCCGACTCGAGGGTCTGGAAGCGGTCGCTCCGTCGAAATCGATCATCGGCTATCTCGAAAAACCGAACGATTCCTCTGGGGACCTGGCCACTGTGGTGCATCCGTTCCGCGGCGCTCCCTCTTCCCAAGGGACCTCCTCTGCCGTCCGGGTTCAGCTCGTCTCCTCCAGCCCAAGATGAGATCACCGTCCCCACGGAATTCATCCGGTCTGAGGTTCCCCTTGGGGGGCATCGCCCTCCTTGGTCTGGCTTTCTGCATTCCCCCAATCACCGGACAGGAGGCAACGCCCCGGGAGGAATCCCGGCCCGTCAGTCAACCCGAACTCGACAAGTGCCTGATCTGGGGAGCCCTTATCCGCGGTTCCAACACGCCCGTCGAGGGGGAAGCCCATCCCGTTCCGCCCGGCCTCGCGGAACGGCTCAAGGCCGCTTTCGGCTTCCAACACCATCAGCTCATGGGGGAACACACCCAACCGGTGCTCGCCGAATTCGCTTCCTATGTCGTTCCTTCTGAGGAACTTTACATGAAGATCGACTGCGAGGGCCCCGTCGAAGACGGTCTCGGGCTGCAACTCCAGCTTTGGCGGGAGCAGAGCGTCATCGTCAAAACCGATGTCATCCTGCGCGATCACAGCCCGGTCCTCATCGCCGGTCCCAAATGGGGAGAGGATCAATTGTTCTTCGTCGTCGAGCTGCAACACAAGGATTCCGTCCCGGTCGCCTCGACCGAACGCTGAGAGACCCCGCGTCGCAACCGTCCGCAAGGCCCCGGGGCGAACTGCGGAACCTGGGTCACCCTTCCCGGGAGCGGAGCAACAGCAACGAGCGTTCGCCCGCTTCCAAATTGGCTCCGACGGTTTCCGGATTTTCGAGAAATCCGGTGGCCAGGGTGGTGTCCAACCACTTGGTCCATGTGCCCGGGGGCGGCACGACCGTGGCGGCGTTTCCGGCATTGAAGATGAGGAGCCAGCGGCCTTCGATGAGCATTTGCAGCGCTCCGGGGGCGTCCTTGCTCCAGTCCCAGTGACCGAGCTCCCGTCCCCCGAAATCATGCCACACCAGATCGCGGGTCTTTCCGTTCCGCGGCACGGTCCCGCTAAAGAATCGGATCCGTTTCCACTCCGGGTGTTCCCTCCGGAAGGCAATCAGTTTCCGGACGAAGTCGTGGAAATCGCGTTGTCGTTCCGTCATCGGTCCCCAATCCATCCAGCTGATGGGGCCATCCTGACAATAGGCATTGTTGTTGCCCCCCTGCGTCCGGCCACGCTCGTCCCCCATCAGGAGAAAGGGCGTCCCCACCGAGAGCATCATGGTGGCCATCAGATTGCGGCGGTGCTTCTCCCTCCGGTTCAAAATCAGCGGGTCGTCCGTCGGACCTTCAACCCCGTGATTCCACGAGTGGTTCAGGGAGTCGCCATCCCGGTTGCCCTCCCCGTTGGCCTCATTGTGTTTGTGGTCATAGGCGGCGAGGTCATGGAGCGTGAAGCCATCGTGAGAGGTGAGGAAATTGACGCTTGAGCAGGGGGCCCGGCGACTCCATCCGAAGAGATCCTCGCTGCCGCTGAGCCGGGAGGCGAACTCCGACATGATCCCGTGATGCCCCAGCCAAAAGCGACGGCTCACATCCCGGTATTTCCCGTTTAACTCCGCCCAGCCTTCCGGAAAATTCCCCACCTGATACCCGCCGGGTCCAAGGTCCCAAGGCTCCGCGATCAGTTTGACCCGGCTCAGGACCGGGTCCTGATGGATCGCCTTGAAAAATGGATTCTCCCGGAAAAACCCCTCGCTCTCGCGGCCCAGGGTCGCCGCCAAATCGAAGCGGAAGCCATCGACGTGCATCTCCTCCACCCAGTAGCGGAGGCTGTCCATGATCAGCTTGAGCACAAAGGGGTGCCGCACGTCCAGCGTATTGCCACACCCGGTGAAATCCCGGTAATGAGTCGCGTCCGCCCGTTCATGCCGGTAATAGGAAAAGTTGTCGAGACCGCGGAAACAGACGGTCGGCCCCTCCGGACCGCCCTCCCCGGTATGGTTGTAAACCACGTCGAGAATCACCTCGATCCCCGCCCGGTGCAACGCCTTCACCATTCCCTTGAACTCGCGAACATGCTCGCCCCGGTCCGTCGGCACCGAGGCATAGCGGGTCTCCGGAGCAAAGAAGCCGATCGTCTGATACCCCCAGTAGTTGCTCAAGCCACGGTCGAGGAGAAAACCGTCGTCGATGTGATGATGCACCGGCATCAACTGCACCGCCGTGATCCCGAGGTTCGTCAGGTAGCGAATCACCTGGGGATGGGCCATTGCCCCATACGTGCCCCTCAAGGAGTCCGGCAATTCCGGAAAGCGCCGCGTCAAACCCGCCACGTGGGTCTCGTAAATCACCGTCTCCCCCCAGGACCGGTTCGGTCGCTCGACGCCTTCCCAGTCAAACCAGCGGTCCGTCAGCACTGACTTCGGAACCACCTCGGCGCTGTTGCTCCGGTTCAACTGGTTGCCCGGGTCCGACATCCTCCGGTCGTAGCCCAGCCGGCCCGAAATCGCGTGGGCATAGGGATCGATCAGAAGTTTGTTCGGGTTGAAGCGGTGCCCGTGCTCCGGAACCCACGGACCATGCACCCGATAACCATAATGCTGACCTGCGACAACTCCCGAAATCGCCCCGTGCCAGACCGAACCGGTTCTTTGTTGCAAGCGGACCCGGCTCCTCTCATGCACCGGATCGTCCGGATCGAAAAAACAGAGGTCGACCGCGGTCGCATGCTGCGAGAATACGGCGAAATTCCAACTCCCATCGACCAATTGGGTCGTGCCCAGTGGATTGGGAAATCCGTAAGACTGGCTCAAAGGCATCCTCTTCATCCGTAGGTCTCCGCGCAGGCGCCGTCAACCCGGGAACTCCCACGAAATCAACAGCCCGGATTCCACCCATCCCCCGCCGCAAGAAGTTGCATCGCCAGCCCGTCCCCGTGTAACCTTGCGGAAGCGAGCCCGTCCATGAGCACCCCGTTCACTCCCCCGATCCCACCGCCCCCCGGAATGCCGTCCGACTCGCTCCCGCCGTCCGTCGTCAAGGAGAACCGGGGGCTGCTCACGATCATCGGCGTGGTTCTCTGCCTGCTGGGGACGGTCTCCCTGGGCGGCGGGGGCCTCTCGGTTTTCCTGCTCCTTGCCCTCCCCACGTTGAAAACGGAATGGATCGGGAACGCCACCACCGCCTCCCCCGAAGACCGCGCGGCCCTCGAGACCTTGACTTCCGTCCTGGAGAAATGGGTCGAACCGTTCCTCCTCCCCTTGGCCGCCACCACCGCCCTGACCACGCTGGTGACCGCGATCCTCCTTGTCTGGATGGGGATCGGCACCATCCAAGCCCGGCGCTGGGCCCGCAAACTCCTCCTCGCTTCGGGCTGGGCCTGGTGCGGGCTGATGGTATTTCAATTCATTTGCTTCCTCGCGATGCTTCCCGGGATGACCGCCTGGGGGGAGAAGATCTCCCGATCGGGCGGCGGCGCCCCCACTCCACCGGGCCCGCTCGCCATGGCCGTGGCCGTCCAAGTGCTCGTCAACCTCATCACCTATGCCGCATCCGCCGCGCCGGGGATCGCGCTGATCCTCATCTTCAGTCTCCGCGGCGTGAGGTTGACCTGTGACCAGCTCGACCCGGGCCGGAACTGGACGGACCGCGTCCCCCTCCAAGTGCTCCCCTTGTGGCTGATTCTGGCCGGTTGGTTCGTCCAGGTGGTCACCCTTCTCCCGCTCGGGCCGGCGTTGCACGCACTCTGCCACAACCTCGGCCTCCCCGTCCCTCCCCTGGCCTTCTCGCTCAGCCTGATCGCCACCCTTTACCTCGGCCTTTGTGTCGTGCTCCTCGCACGCCTTCATCCGCTCTCCTGGTGGCTCATCTTCACCGGTAGCGCGGCCGGCTTGGTCGCCATCTGCCTCTTCCACCTGCGCACCGACTTCTCCGCCTTGCTCAACACCGGACTCTCCCTCATCCCCCTCCCGGAGGCCGAACGCACCCAGCTGCAGAAAGGTTTGAGTCCCGCCCTGCGTCAATCCATCGCCGAACTCGCCCGGGACTTCTGGATCGTGCAGGCGATCTCCGGCGGAACCTTCCTTGCCTTCCTGATCTGGCTGAAACGGTTCTTCCGACCGGAACCGGGACCTGCATGAGAAGAGCGGGAGCGCCCCGGGTCAAGCGTTGAGCGCCGCCGCCATCACGCCGGAGAGTTTCTCCGCCGTGTAGGGCTTCGGCAACACGCTCACACAGCCCCGCGCCATCAGTTCCTCTGGTTCCCCGTCTTCAAAATAGCCGCTCGTCGCTACCAGACAGGCCGCCGGATCTAACCGGCGGATCTCCTGCACCGCCTCCTTCCCGCTCATCCCTCCGGGCAGGGTCATGTCCATCAGCACCGCGGAAATCGGCTTACCCATGTGCATCCGCAGCGCATACATCTGCAACGCCTCTTCCCCGCTGGAGGCGGATACCACGTCGTAACCGAGCGCCTCGAGAATGCTCACCGCCACGTGCCGGACCCCGTCCTGGTCGTCGACCACCAAAACCGAGCCATCACCGGCCACCACTTCGCTTCCATCGAACGCCTCCTGGGATTGCGGACGCAATCCGGAAGCGGGAAGAAAGACCTTGAACTCGGTTCCCACGTTCACCTTCGAGGTCACCGTGATGGTCCCGGAATGACGGTGCACCACCAACAAACAGGTGGCCAAGCCCATCCCCGTCCCGCTCGCCTTCGTCGTGAAAAATGGCTCGAAGACGCGCGACAAATTCTCTTCCGCGATCCCGCACCCGCGGTCGCGCACCGAAATCACGATGTAAGGTCCGGGCTCAAGCCCCAACCCGCTCTGTTCGTCGACCAAGGTGTTCTCACAAGAAACCCGGACCACTCCCCCCTTGGGCATAGCCTGCCGGGCGTTGGTCAGCAGGTTGTGCAGCACCTGGAGAATCTGCGTCTCCTCCACCTCCGCTCCCCAGAGATCATTGGAAATGCCGAGGTCACACTTCACATTCGAACCGATCAACGCCAACCGGACCGCGCGGCGCACCAACTGCCCGGGATCGATTTGCCGGCGCGCCGGAACGCCGCCCTTGGCAAAGGTCAGCAACTGCCGGGACAGGGCTTCCGCGCTCTCCGCCGCAAAGGCCGCATCCTCGATCGGCTTGCGGGCCCGGTCCATCGCGGAGGTCGCGAGCTTCGCGAGGGAGAGATTCGCCTGGATGGTGGTCAACACGTTATTGAAATCGTGGGCCACTCCGACGGTCGCCATCGCCAAAGCCTCCAAGCGCCCCCGGTCGATGAACGCTTCCACCCCGCCATCAGGGCTCGAGGCCAAAGGCCAGCGGGCCCCGGAGGATTCAGGCACCGGACGGAAGGTCAGGACGTAATGCAAAGGCGTCCCATCCAGGTCGACCAAACTGCTGATGGTCCAGCGACACGCCACCCGCCCGTTCCGGAGTTGCAACTGCTTCTCCGTCTGGAACGTGCGACGCCGCTCTGCCACCAATGGAAGTTTGGCCAGCAACTCCCCGACCCGACCCGGTTCATAGAGACGCCCGATCGGCGCCCCCACCAACTCCTCCTCGGCCATCCCCGTGAGCTGGATGGCCGCTTGGTTTGCGAAATAAATCCGGGGCCCCGGCACCTCCAACGGTCTCGACCCGATCACCACGACCGCCTCCTCAACCTGGTTGATGGCGGTCCGCAGGTAGTGATTGACCAGACGGAGTTGCTCGATCTGGGAATTGAGCTGCACGAGCGTGGTCATGGCGGTCACGGCAGGGAGGGGAAGGAACGGTTGCAGGGAATCCTACGGACGGATTCCTTTCTTAACAAGAATTAAATACTTGCCAACACTGATCTTCATTCTTCGCAAAAATGCAACCAACTTTTGCTTCCTGTTCAAGACGCCGCGACACCGACTATTTTGCGCAATCCGTCAACGAAGATGAAAAACCCGTTGCACGCTCCCCATCCCCAGCTACTTTCTCCGCCCCATGGCTAGAACAGGAGGCAAGGCGAAAACCCGTAAAGCCGTCGCAAAGCGTTTCAAGGTGACCGGCACCGGCAAACTGACGCGTCGCAAGCAAGGCAAGCGGCACCTTGCCGAAAGCAAGAGCCGGAAGCGCAAGCGCCGGCTTGGAAAAGTGGCCCTGGTATCGGATGCGGACGTGAGCCGCATCAAGGCCAATCTGCCGTTCTCTCATTGAGAAGAGCGGAGGGATTCCACACCCCGGCCGGAGGGCAACTTCCGGACCTTCCGCGCAAGCGTGATCGATCACACAGTCTCGACCGGCACCTCACGGCGTCGGCCCCTCGGAACGGGTGAGATGGTGGATCGAGGGCCAACAACGACCCGTTCACTCAAACCAACATGCCAAGAGCCACCAACTCCCCAGCGAGCCGCAAGCGCCGCAAACGCATCCTCCAAGCTGCCAAAGGCTTCCGTGGAGGCCGTTCCAAGCTGATCACCACCGCCAAGGACGCCGTCCGCAAGGCCAAGCAGTATCACTACCGGGACCGCAAGAATCGCAAACGCAGCTTCCGCAACCTCTGGGTGCAGCGCATCAATGCCGCCTCCCGGGGCGAGGGCATGACTTACAGCCGCTTCATCGAAGGTCTCAAGGCCGCCGGAATCGAGCTCGACCGCAAGGTCCTTTCCGACATGGCGATCCATGACGCCGAAGGTTTCTCCCGCATCCTCGAGGCCGCCAAAAAGGCTCTCGAAGCCAAGGTCGCCGCTCCCGCCGCCTAAGTCAGGGCGGAACCAAGCCGCCATGCTGGAGGACCTCGAGCAGATCCATCGGTCCGCTTCCAACGAAGCGGCGTCCCTTCCGGATGAGACCGCGCTGGAGGATTTCCGCGTGCGCTATCTCGGCAAGAAAGGAGCGCTGACTTCCGCCGCGGCGCAGATGAAGGATCTCGCCCCGGCGGATCGTCCGGCGTTCGGACAGAAACTGAACGAGATCCGCTCCGCCATCTCCGCCGCCATCGAGGAACGGAGGGCGTCCCTCCTCGCCGCACGTGATGCCCGGGCCGCCCGAGGCATCGACCCCACGCTGCCCGCCCGTTCCCTCCCTCAAGGAAGCCTTCATCCCTTGTCCCAAGTCCTCGATCGCGCCGTCGATACCCTCCGCCGCATGGGCTTCGCCCTCGCCGAAGGTCCGGAGATCGAAACCGAGTGGCACTGCTTCGACGCCCTCAACACGCCCCCGGACCATCCGGCGCGCAAGGAGTCGGACACTTATTACTTCCCCGGCGGAAACTTACTGCGAACCCACACCTCCACTGTCCAGATCCGCACGATGGAGAGCGCGTCTTCCCTACCCGTGCGCATCATCGCCCCGGGCACCGCTTTCCGCCGCGACGAAATCGACGAGACCCATTCGATTTCCTTCACCCAACTCGAGGGCCTGTTCGTCGACCGGGAAGTCGGTCTGGCCGATTTGAAGGGTACGCTCGAAGCCTTTTTCCAAGTGATCTTTGGGAGCGGCACCGAAGTCCGTTTCCGTCCTCACTTTTTCCCCTTCACGGAACCCAGTTTCGAAATCGACGTCAAACTCAAGACCGTCGGCCGCGCCGAACGTTGGGTGGAAATCGCCGGATGCGGTCTGGTCGATCCGGCGGTCTTCGCCGCGGTTTGCCAGTCACGTGGAGACGATTTGTTTCACCCGGACCGGGTCACCGGTTTTGCCTTCGGCATGGGGGTGGATCGTCTCGCCATGATCCAATACGGCATTCCCGACCTCCGCCTCTTCAACGAGAACGACGTGCGATTCCTGCGCCAGTTCGCCTGATTTGGCCGCCCCCGACTCATGAAAGCCTCCCTGCGCTGGCTCAACGACCATCTCGATCTTTCGGCCAAATCCATCCCGGAAATGGCCGCTCTGCTCACCGCCGCCGGGATCGAGGTGGAGGGGATCCAATGCCCGCCGGATCACGTCGTGGTCGCCCGCATCGAATCCTCCGAACGGCACCCGGACGCGGACAAGTTGAGCGTCTGTCAGGTCAACGACGGCGGCGCGACGCCGCGCCAGATCGTCTGCGGAGCCAAGAATTACGAGGTCGGGGACCATGTGCCCCTCGCCCTTCCAGGCGCACGGATCGGAGACATGGTCATCAAGACCGGAAAACTGCGCGGCGTGGAATCCCAGGGCATGCTCTGCAGCGCCCGGGAACTCGGCCTTTCGGAAGACGCCTCCGGACTCCTCATTCTCCCCCGGGATCTGCCCCCCGGCACCTCCTTCGCCCAGGTCCATCCCCCGGTTTTTGATCTCGAGATCACCCCGAACCGGCCCGACCTTCTCAGCCACCTCGGGTTGGCCCGTGAACTTTCCGCTTTGACCGGAATCCGCCTCAAACGTCCTCCCGTCTTCACCTCCACAGCACCAGGCCGCGCGGCGAAATCCTCCGAAATCTCCCTCCAAGACCGGGAAACCTGTTCCTTTTACAGCGCCCGGATCCTTCGCGGAGTCAAGGTCGGACCCAGCCCCGATTGGCTGCGGGACAAACTGCAAGCCATCGGCCTGCGGCCCATCAACAACGTCGTCGATATCACCAACTTCATTCTCATGGAGATGGGCCAACCGCTCCATGCCTTCGACCTCTCTCTCCTCAAGGGCGGGATCCGCGTCCGTCGTGCCGGAGAAGGCGAAAAATTCACGGCGCTCGACGGTCGCACCCACCTACTCACCCCTGACGACTGCGTCATCGCGGATTCCAAGGGCGCGCAGGCCCTGGGCGGTGTGATGGGCGGAGAATCCAGTGGAGTCACCGAAGCCACTACCGATATCCTTCTCGAAGCCGCTTACTTCGAACCCTCCCTGATCCGGCGCACGTCCCATCGGCACGGGATCCACACCGACTCGAGTTATCGCTTCGAACGGGGCGTCGATCCCGCTCAGGTGATGGCGGCGTCGGAAGCGGCGGCCCGGCTCGTTCTCGAACTGGCGGGTGGCCAATTGGAAGGCGTTCCGGTTTGGTGCGGCGAACTGCCCTCCACCTCCGTGACCGTGCCGCTCGACAACGCCCTCTGCCGCCGCCTCCTCGGCTCCCCGATTCCCCCGGCGGAGATCGGCCGCATCCTCAAGGCCTTCGGGCTGCAGAAGGAGTCCGACGGTTGGCGCATCCCCTCCTACCGTCTCGACCTCCGTCGTCCCGTGGATCTGGTGGAGGAAGTGGCCCGGGTCCACGGACTTGACCGCATTCCCGGCAAAACAACGGCTCCCTTCGTCCCCCCCTCCCGCGCGGATCAGGAATATGATTTCCGCCGCGCGCTCCGGACCCGCCTCGGTCATCTCGGCTTTCACGAGTGCCAGACCATCAAACTGATCAGCGAGGCCCAGCTCGCCCTCGATGTCGCCACCCAGCACCGCAACCTCTCCCCGCTCCGGGTCAAAAACCCGATGACGGAGCCGCATACCTTTCTCCGCCCCGGCCTGACCCCGTCCCTCCTCCGCATCGCGGAGCACAACGTCCGCATGGGCACGTCCGATCTCCGCCTCTTCGAAATCGGAACCGTCTTCGCCGCCTCCCCAAAAGGGCAACCGATCGAGTTGCAACACCTCGCCCTCGTGGCCACCGGCCGCCTCGAACCGCCTTCCTGGCGCGCCTCCAAACCTGATCTCTTCGATTTCGCCGCCCTCCGGGGCTTGCTCGAGCAACTTTGCCCCGGCCAGGCGATCGACCTGCTGCCGATCGAGGATCCACGCCTCCTGCTGGCCGCCGAAATCAAGGTGGGTGGTGGCAAAGTCGGCTTGGCCGGCTGCTTGCTCCCGGCAACGGCCCGCTCCCTCGATCTCGATCAACCGGTTCTCGTCGCGGAGATCGGCATCAAGAAACTCATGGCGGCGCTCGGCTCCCCGTCCCTCTTCCACCCCCTGCCCCGCTTCCCCGCCATCACCCGCGACGTGGCGATCGAGGCCCCTGCGGATCTCCCGGGCCAGGCCATCTCCGACTTTTTCCAATCCAGCGGCGAACCCCTGCTGGAAAGTTTCCGGCTCTTCGATCTCTTCGTCGACCCCACCGGAACCAGACTGGCAGCGGACCGGAAATCCCTCGCTTGGTCGCTGACCTACCGTTCCGCCACGGAAACATTGGCCGCTCCCCAAGTCGACGCCGCCCACGGACGCCTTTTGGACCGCCTCAAAGCCGCCCTGCCCATCACGTTCCGCTGACCGCAACGTGGGCAGCCATCGGCAACGGCAGCGGTCTGCGACGCCGGCTCTCCCAGCGCTCCGCCGACAACTGACGCCACATGGCCACGAAACGCCGGAGCTGCCGCCTTGGCACCCGCTTGATTTCAAGCCGCCCGCCGCAAACCAAGTCGAAACGCAGCTTCCCCAAGTCCCAGCGCCCGGGATACACCGCGGTCGCCTGGCGCACTTCATCCGACTCCAGCCGGCTGCCGCGAAACTCGCCCCGCCGGTCCACCGCTCCGATCCAGACCCCGCGGTCGCTCAAAGCGGCCACATCCCGCCAACGGTTACCCAACATGCCTTTCTCCTGAATCACGAGGTCATAAAACTCTTCACCCTCGGAGGACAGCTTCGAAAGCTCCGCGAACGCGAGATTCAGAATCTCCGGATCATGCCCCTCACTCTCGAAATTCGCGACCCGCTCGTGAATGTCAAAGACATCGTGAAGGCGGTGCCAACGGGCCAATCCCTTGTAAAACACGAGGTCCTGACGGCTCACCACGTTCTCGTTCAGCAAGGTGAGAAGCTGGTTGCTGCTGAATGGCCCGCAAGGCTCGGAATCGCCTTCCCTGAAAACGTGGAAAAGCTGGTATTCAGGTAATTCAAAGAATGTTTTCATGGCAATCAAACCGCTACCCAATTCACCGTTGTATTTCCTCGCATGGTTTGTCAAACGAAACAATTTGACGTCTTCGGAGCGGCCTCGGGCGAATAAGGAGTGGACAGATCCTGCCGAAAGCAGCAGTATTCATTCCAAAGAGTTTATGCGCCAGACCCTCGCCGCTCTCCTCACCGCCGCCGTTTCCCTCCCGGCCTTCCAAGCCCGGGCCGCTCTCGATTTCGAAAAGGATGTCCGCCCCCTCCTCGCCGGCAGTTGCTTCAAGTGCCACTCAGGGAGCAACGCCAAGAAGGGCTTCCAAATGGACAAGCCCGATGAGATCATCAAAAAAATCGGGCCGGACGGCTACATCGTCCCCGGCAAACCGGCGCAAAGCGAAGTCATCCACCGCATCAGCCTTCCCTTGGATGACCCGGATCGCATGCCCCCGCCGAACCGGGGCGTCAAGGCGCTGAGCGAGGATCAGGTCAAGGTCGTGGCCCAGTGGATTCTGGAAGGCGCTTCCGTCGGAGGGGCCGCCCCGGCACCCGCCACCGCCACGCCGGCGGCCGATCCAAAAGCCCTTCAACAGTGGCAGCGCGCCTCGGGCGGGCCTTTCCCGGCCTATTTTGTGAAACTGGAGGGCGCCAACATCGTCCTCCGGTCCGAGTCGGGCCAGGAGCGCTCCTTCCCGCCCGAGTTCTTCGCTCCCGAAGCCGTGGAACTGGCCAAACGCCTGGCTGCCCAGCCTTGACCCCCGCCCAGCCCCGGGATCCGGTCCTGCCATGGAATGGCTCCCCCACCAAGCTGTCGCGAGGATCCTCGGCATCACCCTCGCCTGCCCCTTGCCAGTTTCCGCCCAAAGTCCCCTCTGGCAGCCCCTTGCCCCGGTTCCGGATGCGGAGGGCTTCGCGGCCCCGTTCGCCGGAGTCAGCGGCGGAGCGCTTCTCGTGGCAGGCGGGGCCAACATCCCCGGAGACAAATGGAAGGAACCTTTCGTCAAGGTCTGGCACGATCGCATCTTCGTGTTGACCTCCCCGGATGGCTCGTGGCACGACGCCGGCCACCTGCCCGGTCCGCTCGCTTACGGAGTCTCCGTCACCACCGGGGACGGAGTGCTCTGCCTCGGAGGCAGCGATTCCCTCCGCCATCATGACCGCTGCTTCCGCCTGAAGTGGAACGGATCCGCCATCGCCGTTGATCCGCTCCCACCCCTTCCCCGCCCCTGCGCCAACGCGTGTGGGGCGCAGGTCGGACGAATGATCTACGTGGCGGGCGGTTTGGAGAAACCGGACGCCACCACCGCCCTCCACACCTTTTGGGCGCTTGATCTCGAGGCCCCGGCCCCGGTCTGGAAAGAGTTGGAACCTTGGCCCGGCCCGGAACGGATGCTCGCCGTGGCCGCCTCCCATGACGACGCCTTCCTCCTCTTCAGCGGAGCCAGAATCAAACCGGGTCCGGATGGCAAAGCGGTCCGTGAATATCTCCGGGACGCATGGCGCTACACCCCGGGGAACCCCGGCCGTTGGCAACGCCTCGCCGATTTGCCCCGTCCCGCCGTCGCCGCCCCGTCCCCGGCTCCGTTGATCGATTCCCGCCTCGCCATCCTGAGCGGGGACGACGGCACCAAGGTTGATTTCACCCCGGTCCGGGATCATCCGGGCTTCCCGCGGGACGCCCTCTTCTTCGATCCCGCTTCTGGAACCTGGACCTCGCGCTCCTCCTTCGCCCTCTCCCGGGCCACCGTGCCCGCGGTGATCTGGAACGGCTTCATCGTGCTGCCCAATGGCGAGGTCC
This sequence comes from Verrucomicrobiota bacterium, assembly GCA_018970725.1. Lineage (GTDB taxonomy): Bacteria > Verrucomicrobiota > Verrucomicrobiia > Verrucomicrobiales > DEV007 > V1-115. The sequence continues at coordinate 57,678 of JAGWVU010000021.1, read as the reverse complement.
GCCCGCGGGTGCGGACGCCGGAGGTATTCCGGTTCCAGCCGACGCCCCCATGACCCCGCCGCCAACCGCCTCCCGTACCGCCTGGCTCATGGTCGGGTTGCTCTTTCCCGTCGCCCTCCTCAATTACCTGGACCGGCAGATGATCGCTTCCATGAAGGTCTCGGTCATGGCTTCCCTTCCAGACATCGGCAGCGAGGCCAACTGGGGACTCATGCTGGGAAAGTTCAAGTTCGTCTATGCCGTCTTCAGTCCGATCGGCGGCTATATCGCGGATCGCTTCAGCCGGAAGTTGACGGTCTGTTCCAGCCTTTTGATCTGGTCGGCCATCACTTGGTGGACGGGCCATGTCCACGGCTACCATGAATTGCTCTGGGCCCGCACCCTCATGGGCGTCAGCGAAGCGTTTTACATCCCCGCCGCCCTCGCCCTGATCGCGGATTTCCACAGCGGCCCGACCCGTTCCCGCGCCATCGGCATCCACCAGATGGGCATTTACTGCGGCGTCATGACCGGGGGCTTTGCCGGATACATCGCCGACGCCCCCAACCTCGGCTGGCGGGCCGCGTTCGATTTCACCGGCCTCGCCGGCATCCTCTACGCGCTCCCCCTGCTCTTCCTCCTGCGCGATCCCGCCCCGGCCTTTGCGACCGGGGTCACGCCCAAGACTTCCCCGGTCCAGGCGGCCCGAGAACTCTTCTCCAACCGGTCCTTCGTCCTCCTCGCCCTGTATTTCACCCTGCCGGCCGTGGCGGCGTGGGTGGTGCGCGACTGGATGCCCGCCATCCTCCAGAAATCCTTCAACATCAGTCAGGGCAAAGCCGGGGTCTCCGCCGCGCTCTACTGGCAGGCGGCCGCCATCTTCGCAGCCATCCTCGGCGGATGGATCGCCGATCGCCGGACCAAACACCACCCGCGCGGCCGGATCCAGGTCAGCGCCTTCGGCATGGCCCTCATCATTCCAGCGCTCTTCAGCGTTGGCAATGCCCCCGCCCTCGGATCCTTCCCCCTCGCCATCGTCGGTCTGGTCCTCTTTGGCATCGGCTGGGGATTCTTTGATGGCAACAACATGCCCATCCTCTGCCAGATCTGCCGGCCCGAACTCCGCGCCACCGGCTACGGCATCATGAACTTCGTCAGCATGACATTCGGCGGCGTGGCCGACTGGATCTTCGGCATCCTCACGGACCGACAGACCCCGCTCAACCTCATCTTCGCCGCCTTCGCCGCCCTCGCCCTCATCTCTATCGCCCTCGTCCTCGCCATCCGGCCCGCCCCCGCCGCGAGCGAACGATGACTCATCGGAAGCGGATCAGGCCTGCCACGATCTCCTCGGCCAGAATCTGACGATACCACGGGGCCCGGCATCGCTGGTTCTCCCAGCGGTTGCTGATGAAGCCTCCCTCGATCAGGATCGACATCCCCTTGGTATCGCGCAAGACCTTGAGGCTGTTCCGTTTCACCCCCCGGTCCCGGGTGTTCAGTTTTCTCATGAGATGACTGTGAACCACCTCGGCCAAACGCATCCCGCCTTCGCTGAGGTAATAGGTTTCCACCCCGGTGATGTCCCCGCTCACGGTGGCATTGAAGTGCAGGGAAATGAAGACCGCCTCCCGGTGGCGATTGGCGATTTCAGCCCGTTCCCCCAAGTCCACAAAAACGTCAGTGCGTCGCGTCATCACCGTCTTGATCCCGCGCGCCTGCAGGATCCGCTCCATCCGCAGCCCGAGGTCCAGCGTCAGATCCTTTTCCTTCACACCGAACCATTCCGAACCCGGATCGGTCCCGCCGTGCCCGGGATCGATCACCACCGTGTCAAAGCTCCACCCCTGACAGAGCCCCGTCAACCAGAGCATCACGACCAGCAAAACGCCCCCCCGGCTCCTCCGATGAGGACCGCTGGCTGCGGCCGGTTCCAAATCTGGCTTGCCTCCTGCCATCCGCACGTTGCCCAATTGTCACCGCCAAATCGCGCCGCCGTCAATCACCGTGAAGCTCCGGCTCCCGGAGAATCCGGGCCAAGCTCCCGATCTCCTCTTTCCGGTGATCCGCACTCAGGGAAACCCGCAATCTCGCCGTTCCTTTCGGCACGGTGGGAAAACGAATCGCGGGAACATGATGACCTCGACGGCGCAGACTCTCGCTCAACGCGAGCGCCGCCTCCGCCTCGCCGACCCTGACCGGGCGGATGGGACTGGGATCTATCCCGGTCCGCCCGAGCGCCTCATCCAAGGCCGCCACGTTTTCCCAGAGCCGGGCCCGGCGCCGCGCCCCCTCGTCTCCCCGAAGCATCCGCAAAGCATGGCGGGCCGCTTCCGTCAGCGCCGCGGGCGGGGCCGTGGAATAGATCCAGCCCCGTCCCGAGTTGATCAGGAGATCGATCCAGGACCGGCTCGCGCAGAGATATCCCCCGGCCAACCCCAACGCTTTGCTCAGAGTCCCCATCCGCAGGTCCACCCGGTCCCCAAGCCCCAGTTCCTCCACCCTGCCCTGCCCCATCGGTCCGTAAAGCCCCACGCCGTGCGCCTCATCGACCAACAACAACGCGCCGGCTTCCTCCTTGAGCGCCGCCATTCCCGCAAGGTCGCCAAAATCCCCATCCATGCTGTAAACGGATTCCGCCACGATGAGGATCCGGCCCCGGGCCTCGATCTGGCGGCGGGCCCAATGCAGATGGGAACGGAGTTTCTCCAGATCGTTGTGGGGAAAGACCCGCATCAAGGCTCCGCTCAAACGCGCGCCGTCGATGAGGCAGGCATGGCAAAGTTTGTCCAGGATGACGACATCGCCTTTTCCCACAATCGCCGGAATCGCGCTCACCGCGGTCACGTAGCCGCTGCTGAAGGTCAGGGCCGCCCCGGTGCCTTCGAACTCGGCCAACTCCTCTTCGAGGGCAAGATGGCTCGCCCGGGTGCCCACGATCAAGCGGGAAGCGCCCGATCCCGCCCCCAGCCGGGCCACCGACTCGTGAAATGCGGCCTGCAATTCCGGGGAGTTGGCCAACCCAAGGTAATCATTGGAGGCCCAATGCACCAAATCCCGTCCGTTGAAACGACACTGCATCGTCCCCGGGACCGGTTCGAAGGAGCCGACTTGCCGCCACAAGCCCCGGGCGCGGATCCCGGCCAATTCTTCTTCAGGGGTGCGCATCGGATTCCAGACCCAGCCACCGTCCGGCTTCAGGGGGACGCCACCGCCGGGCCCTGCGGCACCGCGAGAGCCCAGTGCAGGAGATCCCTCGAATCGTTCCAGACATCCGGGATCTGACTCCCCAGGACCACCACCACCGCACGACGCAACCCGCGCTCCCCGGAGGAAACCAGACACCGCCCCGCCTGGGAAGTGTAACCAGTCTTCAAGCCGGAACAGTAGGGCGACATCCGCAAGACCCGGTTGGTGTTCACGATCAGGGCGTCATTTCCGTCCGCCATCGGAAACACCATCTCCCGGGTCTGGGTGATCCGGTGCAACTCGCCGTGATTCAGGGCCGCCGTCGCCAGAATCGCCAGATCAAAAGCGGTCGAATACTGCCCTGGCGCATCGAGCCCGTGCGGGGTGGCGAACCGGGAATTGCGCATCCCCAATTGGGCCGCCTTCGCGTTCATCCGGGCCACGAAAGCCGTTTCGCTCCCGGCGGTGGTCCGCGCCAGACAGGCGGCGATGTCATTGCAACTCCGCACCATCATCGCCGCCAGGAGGTCGCGCCGCCGGTAGCGTTGCCCGGCCCGGATGCCCATCTTCGCCGGTTCCACCGCGGTATCCGAGGAAGCCACCGTCACCATTTCGTCCATCCGTCCGGAGTCAAGAACCACCAGCGCCGTAAGCAGCTTCTGCGTGGAGGCCACCGCGCGACGCACGTGGGCGTTCTTCTCCAATAACACCTGACCGTTGCGTGGATCGATGACGATGAACGCTGCGGCACCGATCTGGGGGGCCTTGCCCAACGATGCCGACCCCACCGCCCCCGTTCCCGGCGGCGGCGCGGAGGGCCCCCCGCCGACCATTGGCCCCACGGGAGAAGAACAACCCGTGAATGCGCTCAAGACCGCCAAAACGATCCCCCCCCGGATGACAGATGACCACAACATCATTTTCTCGGTTTGCCGTTTGCCTTCGCCCCGGATGCCTTCCCGCGCAAGGAAGAAGGAGCGGCCGGCGTCAAAAGAGGAGCCGCCGCTCCGGGCGCCCCCCCCTCCGGAGACGCGGGCTCCGTCATCGGAACGGCGGGGGGCATCGTCGCCGCCGCGCCACCTCCCGGCTCAACCACTCCCGGAGGCACCGGGACGTTCTCCGCTCTGGCGGGATTTAATTTCTGCTCGATCACCGGATCGGGCTTGGCTCCGAATTCCATCGCCGCGTAATAATGCCGGCGGGCCAACTCCAGAAGCGGGGGCGACCGATCCAAATACATCACCGCCAGATTAAAATGGGCGTCCGCGTAAGAAGGATCGAGGGCGATCGCCCGCTGCAATTCCGTCTCCGCCCCGCTCGCCCACCCCAACCCGCGGATCACCACGCCCATGTAATTGTGGGCCCGGGGATCACCGGGATCCGCGTCCAAGGCCCGGGCGAAGGCGCTCAACGCCAGATAAGGCCGCGCCCGGCTGTGATGAATCAGGCCGATCGTCAGCCAATTCTGCGCGATGCCCGGAGCCGCCCGGGTGGCTCGGTCGAGATAGTCCAGGGCGGCATCCAGATTTCCCAGACGAAATTCCACGGCCCCGAGGTTGCTCAAGGCCAGGGAATTCTCCGGGGCCCGCTCCAGCAAACGCGAGTAGGCCGCCTTCGCCTTGTCCCATTCCATGTCGGCGGAGGCCATGGCCCCCTCCTTCGCCAGCGCCTCCGTCCCCGGCGGCAACGCCCCCGCCTCGGGAGGATTGACACCGATCTGCAGCCCCGTCGGATTCGAGGTCGGCTTCGGCGTGATTTCCCCGGCGGACCATGCTAGGGAAGGCCCTGCCAAAGCCGCGAAAAAGGCAAAGCAAGGGATCCAAATCCATCCTGCACATTTTTCGAAAATTCTCATTGCATCAAGGGTGCGCGCGAGTAGTGTTCATCGGAATATGAATCTTACAGATCGACAACAAGAACTCTACAACTTCCTGAGAGACTACTCGCGGGAAACAGGAATCATGCCTTCGACGCGGGAAATCCAGAAGCACTTTGGCTTTTTGAGCCAGACCGCAGCCGTCAGTCACCTGCGGGCGCTGGAAAGGAAGGGCGTCATCCAGCGGCTCGCTGGCAAGGCTCGAGCGGTAATCTTTCCGGAGGAACTCGGCATGAGGCTCTCCGACCTGCTCACCATCCCGGTCTTTGGCAACATCCCCGCCGGTCCCCCTGAACAAGCGGCCTCGCTCAAAGAGGGCACCGTCACCGTGGATCCGGGCAATCTGGGACTCTCGCCCTCCGCCAAGACGTTCGCGCTCAAGGTGCGGGGGGATTCCATGATTGACGCGCACATCGTGGACGGGGACTTGGTCATCCTTGAATCACGAGAGCCGCGCAACAAGGATATCGTCGCCGCCCTGATCGACGGAGAAACCACGCTCAAACGTTACATCGAAGAGAATCGGCGCACCTTTCTCCGGGCCGAAAATCCCCGCTACCCGGACCTCATCCCGGCCGCCGAATTGATCATCCAAGGCGTCATGGTCGGCCTGATGCGCACCGGACGCCGGGCTTGAACCGGAATATCCGCTCATACCGCCCCCAGCGGCCCCAGCGGCCTTACCGCCCAATCCCCGATCTTGCCTTCCTCCGACCGGAATCATCCGGAGGTCGCCGCCGGTTTCCGGTGGTCCCCGGTGAGCCACCACGATCTCCGGAGGCGGAATCGCGGAGCCCGGTGGCCCACCCCGCCGCCAGGGGCTCCGGTGAAATCCTCCGGGATCTCCCGCCCGGCCGAACCGAAGCGCGAGGTAAGGCATGGGGCGGGAGCCGGGCGGGCCCGGTGACTGGGAACGACGCGGCCCCGCGCTTCAGCGAAGTTCCTACGGAGCCTTTCCGCAGATCGCCAGCCTCGCCAACGCCACCAACGTCCTCAACGAAAACGTCCGGGGGGTCCCGGGAGGGGACCGAGGAGGGTTTCTTGGAAAGTTTGCCCCGGGGGACCACACGGGGGTGAATGGTTTTCATGGACGCTGGAACGGAATTCTTGGAAATCCGCCACGCAGAATTCAGTCCCACAGCGGATTCGCTCCCGGAGTCCGCCCTCGATGACCCTTTGTTCCATTCACACCCGGGCCCACAAGGCCTATTGATTTCTTTTCGTCGGAAATGCTAAGGTCTCCCCCTTCCCCGTTCTCGAATGCGCCCCAGCCGGTTCCTCACCATCTTCTTACCGCTCTGCCTCCTGTCCGCCATCGCGTTCTGGTTTTTCCGGGACAAGATCGCGGATGCCGTCCGCCCGACCCGCTTTTCCTTCCTCCTCCAGCAGTCGGAACGCGCCATGCAGTCCGGCGATACGCTCGGTGCCCAACGTTTCGCCCGGGACGCCTGGGCCCTGCAGCCGAATGATCTGACTTCGCTCCACAAGTTGATGATGCACGACCGCAAGCTCGGTCTCGGCGATCTCTCGGAAATCACGATCCTCGTCTATCACCACCCCGAGTCCAGCGTCGCCCAACAGCAGGAAATCCTCCGGTGGCTTCTCGATCGAGGGGACGTGGCCACATTTTCGGACCTTCACCAGAACATGGGGAGGCAACGGCGCTCGCAGCCCGAGATCCGCCTGCTTCAGGCCGAATGTCTCGCGCGACAGGGGCGGATGCTGGAGGCGGTGGAGGAAGCCCGGGCGGTGGCGGACTTCCCCGCGACTTCCGCGGAAGCCTCGTTGCTGCTGACTTCCCTGCTGCCGCGTCTCGATGGCAACCCGCTTGCGTTCCGGCAAGCCTTGGAGCGGACCGCGCTTCTTCTCCAAGGAGAGGACCGCAAACTCGCGCTCCAGGCTTGGCGCAATCTGCGGCTTCTGCCTCAGGATTTCCGGGATCCCGACCCCAACCTCGATGTTCGGGCCTGGATCGCTTCCCAGCCGGACGCGACGGCGGAGGACCGTCTTCTCGGCCGCCAGATTGAACTGGCCCGATTGCCAGCCGCGGAACGGTCCGGCTTTTTTGAAGAGGTGGTCAAAGAGTTCGCCGCCGACCCGGGCGCCATCCCGTCCCTCGCCCGGTGGTTGCTCGAAATCGGGATGCCGGACCGCCTCCTCGAGTTGCCCGGGGAACCGATGCGCGACGATCTCGCCCTCTACAGTGCCCGCTTGCAAGCCTACATCGATACCAAGCGGCTCGTCGAGGCGGAGCAGTGGATTCAAAAGCCTCACCCGGAAATGAGCGCCGTCCTGCTCACCAGCCTGAAGGCCGCTTTCGCGTCGAAGGCGGGGCGCCGGGCCGAGGCGACCAGCCTCTGGCAACAGGGCCTTGAGCAAGCCCGTTCCTTTGAGAAATTCAGTGATTGCGCCAGCATTCTTGCCGTGGCGGATCGTTTCGGCGAGCAGGAGATCGCGGCCCGGGCGGTCGAGGTCATCCTCAAACTTCCCGCGAGCGAGTTGCCCGCCAGCCAATCCCTCGAATTCCTCGAACTGCGTCTCGGGGATCGACCCGAATTGCTGCGCCGTTTCTGGGAGGACCTGCTGCGCTTCCGTCCCTCGGATCCGGTCGCCGCGGAACATGCCGCCTTTTTCCAAGTCATCGCGTCCGATTCCGTCGCCCGGCCGGGCAGCGAAATCACCAAGCCCTTGGTCGCCACCCACCCGAAGGTGCTGCGCTTTCGGACCACCCACGCCATGTGGTTGATGCGGGAGGGCAAGGACTCCGACGCCGTTGCCGTCCTCAGGGAAGCCCCGGTGAATTGGAACGAGGCCCCCGATTGGGACCGTTGTGTCTACACGCTGGCCCTCTACCGGGTCCAAAACGTCCGTGACGCCCAGGCCTTGGAGCAGGGACTGCGGTTCGACCGGATCAGTCCCTTGCGTCGCGAGGCTCTCTCCCGGCTCTCGAAGGTGCCTGGTTCGGCTTTTCTGCTCGCAAAACCGTGAAACCCTTTCCCCTCCTTTTTCCCCGGCCGGGCGTGCTCGGAGCCCTGGCCCTCTCCGTCACCTGGCTTTCCGCCCAGGAAGCCACCCGGGTCGATCCGCCCCAACCCGGAACACCGCCTCCCGCGGGTTCCCCTACCGCGCCACCACCCGCAAACGCTCCGGCGGAACCGGGGTTTGCTTTGCCCGTATCGATACCGGGCCAAGGCGGGCAGGAATTGGAGGATCTCCGGAAGCGGGCGGACGGTGGGGACGCCGCCGCCGCTCTTCAGGTCGGCAACCGGCTACTCGCCTCCGGCAACGCGGACCAAGCGTCCGGCTACTACCAAAAGGCAGCTCAGGCCAACCAAGTGGAAGCTCAGGAAAAACTGGCTCTCCTGCTGCTCTCTTCGGACAATCCCGCTTTCTGGCCAAACGGGCACAGCTGGCTCGACAAGGCGGTCCAGGCCGGATCCGTGGTGGCCATGGAAAAGCAGGCTCTGATCCTTCTGAACGGGAGCAACGGTCGGGAACGCTCCGTCGAACAAGCTCTCCAACTCTTGAACCAAGCCCGGCAACTGCCCGGAGCCCGGGAAACTTTTTTCGTGCTCGGCAACCTCGCCGCTCAGGGAGTCGGCATGCCCCGGGACGGGGCCATCGCGCTGGCCCATTTCCAGGAAGGGGCCCAACGTGGCTCGCTGCCCTGCCTCATCGCCCTCCACAAGCTCTACCGGGAGGGGTCCATCGTCCCCAAGGATCAGACCAAGGCGGAACAGTTGGGCCAACAAGCCAGCGATCAAGGGGACGCCGAGGCCGCTTACCAGATGGCCATTTATTTCGAGACCTTCAAGGACCCGGCCAATCCCGATTGGAAGGAGGCGGGCCGATGGCTCAAACTGGCGAGCGATCGCGGTTCGGGCGGTGCCAGCACCCGGCTGGCCACCTATGAATTGAACGGAAAATCAGGCAAGCCGAACCCGGAGGAGGCCGTGCGTCTCTATCGGTTGGCCGCCCAACAAGGAGACGCGGAAGCCTGCTTCCAAATCTCCGGCCTTTACCGGGAAGGCACCGCTTTGCCGCAAGATGCCGTCGCCTCCGCCGGTTGGTGCCGCCTTGCCGCGGAACGGGGGCTGGCCCTGGCCCAGAACGAATACGGCATCATGTTGGTCGGAGGGGTCGGCCTTACCCGCAACCCGGCCGAAGCCGCGCAGTGGTTCCAACGGGCGGCCCAACGGAAAGTCCCGGCCGCCCTCTTCAATCTCGCCGCCCTTTACGAAAACGGCCTCGGCTTGCCCGCGAACTCGGCCGAAGCCTTTCGCCTTTACGAGGCCGCCGCCAAGGAAAACCATGCGGGCGCCCAGAGCCGTCTCGCCGCTCTCCTCGAGAAAGGGGCCGTCACGGGAGCCCCGGACCCGGTGGGGGCTGCTTACTGGGCGGAGCGCAGCGCAAGAAACGACCCGAAGGGAGCGGACTTGGCGAAACGACTGCACGATGCCTTGAACGAAGACCAACAGGGCGAACTCAAGCGCCGTTTGGCAGCGGTGGGCGGACGCCCGGCAGGCGGATGAGAACCGGCGCCGAAAAAAAAATACAAAAAAACGCCACAGCAACCGTCTCAGTGCTTGATCTCCGTGCTGCTTTCCTGCAAATACTTCCCCTCTTTCGCGTTCCAGCGGAAATTCCCCTGATTCTTCATCCCCATGCTCTCAACCCTGTTTTCCCTCCAACTGACCGCCATGGTCTCCGCTCTCGGCCTCAACACCGATGAGTGGGTCCAGCCGAGCCCAGCGATTGTCGCCCAAGTGCAAGCCATTTCCGACGCCATGGCGGCGGCTGCCAAGGGCGAGCAACCGAAGACCCCCCTCCAGGAGACGATCAATGCGATCAAGGATCTGGCGGACAAGAACAACGACAAGGACGCCCAATTCTCGATCGGCCTGTTTCTCCAGCAGAGCAATCAGCCCGGTTCGGTCGAGCAGTCGCTTGAATACTACAAGAAGGCCGCCGCCAGCGGTCAACTCCATGCCATGAACAACTGGGGTTTCCTTACCGCCGCCTCCACTCAGGATGAGGCCAAGGTCAAGGAAGGGATTGCCTCGATCCGCGCCGCTGCGGACAAAGGCTTCAACCCGGCCCGCCGGAACATGGCCGCGATCATCCTGCGCGGCATGGCCGGTGAGAAGCAGGACCCCGCGGCCGCGCTCAAGTTGCTCGAATCCGCCGCGGCGGCCAAGGACGATCAGGCCCAATTCGAACTCGCCCAGTTCTATCTTGGAGGTGGGGGTGAAACGATGAAGAGCGACGACAAGGCTTGGGATTGGCTCAACAAAGCTGCGGACGCCGGCAACCCGAACGCTCTGGCCACCCTTGGTTCCGTTCTTTTCGACGGCAAGAAGTTCGGCGAGAAAGAGATCAAGGCGGACGAGAAGAAGGCGGTCGAGAAGTTCACCAAGTTGGCTGATCAAGGAGTCCCGGCCGGCCTGCGCACGATGGCCGAACTACATCAGGGAGGTTTGGCGGGTGTTCCCAAGGATTTCACAAAGGCCCTCGATTATTTCGTCAAGGCTGCCCAAGGCAACGACGCAGTGGCGCAGGTTCGCCTGGCTTCGTTCTACGACGCGGGGGTTGATCTCGATCCGAAGGACTCGAAGGTCGAAGTAATGCCCAATGCCGCCGCCGCGCTCGAACTTTATCGGTTGGCCGCGCAAAACGGTGTGCCTCTGGCCATCTACAACGTGGGCACGTTCTACGAAGCGGGCCGGGCCGTGGACCGGGACGCCCAGAAAGCGTTCGCCTTCTTCCTCCAGTCGGCGGTCAATGGTTTCCTACTCGGAATGCAAAAGGCCGGTGTCTACTACCTCAACGGAGCGGGCACCCTCCGCGATCCCGTGGCGGCCACCAGCTGGTTCACCCGAACCGCTGCCGCCGGACTTCCCGAAGGCCTTCTCAGCCTCGGCCTCATGGCGGAAAACGGTCTGTTCATGGGCTCGGCGGACGCCACCCCTTTCCGCACCGCTGCCGACCAATACCAGAAGGCTGCTGATGCTCCCTCCGCCGCCGATGAAATCCGTGTGGAAGCTTTGCTTCGTCTCGGTGGACTCTACGCCCGGGGCCTCATGGTGGCCGCCGGTTCCCAAGCCCAGCCGGAGCCGGGCAAGGCTTACACCTACTTCAAGCAGGCGGCGGACTTGGTGCCCGCCAACACCCAGTTGAAAACGGCGGTCGAAGAGGCGGCCAAGCAATTGACGGCTGAGCAACGCACCAAGGCCGATGCCGATGCCGAGCAGATGAAGAAGGATCGCGAAGCCAAGAAGCAGGCCGCTCTCAGTGGAGAAGCCCAAACCTCTCCTGCGGCAGCGGCCGCCGCGGCGACTCCCGCTCCCGCGGCCACCACCCCGGCCGCCACGCCGACCACTCCGGCCACGGCTCCCGCCGCTCCAGCCTCTTCCTCCCCAGCTCCTGCGGCGGAACCTCCCAAGAAGCCGTCCGGCGGTTTCCGGATCCCGGGCCTCGGCGGCAACTGATTCGCCGCCCCTCCGGGCGAAATAACGAAACTCTTCCTCCAGGGGTCGCGGACTGGTTCCGCGGCCCTTTTCGTTTTGAAGTCCATGTCCAGCACCTTCCGAGGACGCAGCCGATTCCAGTCCCCCGTCATCTTTGTGATGTGGAATTGCGGCGAGACGGAACCCAAGGTTGGTGAAGTTCCCTCCACCGCACAACCGTCATCCCGCTTCACTGTGCGCTTGTCTCAAGCCCCGGGCCGCACGTAAAGGTTCGCCCAATCCACCGGGCCTTCGGAGTGCAACGTGAGAGGCCCGGTGGAACCTCCTTCCTCCCGCACCTCCTCCACGCTCCGCCCATTGACGGTCACTTTCAGCCGGCCGCCTTCCCATGAACCTTCGAGCCGGTTCCATTTCCCCACCGGCTCCAGCCCGGGGGTGTCCAGCGTCAGGCTGATGCCAGCCCCGGCGCATTCGATCCGCGCCCCGCGCGATTCCTTCCCCAAGCGGAAATCAACGATGAATCCGCCTTCCCGGCGGAAAGGTTCCTCCCCGCGGAGCGAACCTTTCCCTTCCGAAGAGAGGATCCAGTCGTTCACCCTCCACCCTTCCCCGGCCTGCCAGCCCGAGAGATCCACCCCGTTATACAAGCTGCGGAACCCGCGATTGGCGATCGCCACGTCCCGTTCCTCCACCGGCGTGTCCGGCAACTCGAGGAGGCGCACGTTGCGGTAGTGGACCACGCCCCCCTCGGACTCCAGGCAGAGGTAACCCTTGCTGGGACGGCAGTTTTCCCCGCGGGTGACCACCTTCCCGTTGACCGCAAGGGAAATTTTCCCGTCCCGGCACTCGATCCGGTAATGATTCCACTCCGGGCTTGGCTTGGCCCGGTTCTCCACCGGGAAGGCGCGGTTGCCGCCCCGCCCGTTGACCGGCGTCATGACGGCTCCATGGATCGGAAAGATGTCCCCGTGGGTGGAGTAACTCCGGGTGTTGCCGTAGGCCTCCTCGAGCACTTGCACTTCAATACCGCGGTGGAACGGCTGCCCACGGGCCGTGATGTCGTCCGCCCAGACAAAGACCCCGGCGTTTCCCTTTGGCACCAAGTGCCGCCATTCCAGCTCGAGGATAAAATTCTGGAACATCCGCTCCGTGCGGATTTCACCGATCGGTTTCCCCGAGCAAACCAGAAAACCCTCCGCGTTGAAACTCCACGTCGATGGCGCGGTGTTCACCACCACCCATCCGGAAAGATCCCGTCCGTTGAACAGGGGATGGAACGCTTCCTCCCCCGGCACGGAGCCAAGCAGAGCCAACCAAACGGCCAAATGGGTGCGGATCATCCCCGGATTGCAGCGCAATCCGGCCCCGAACTCAAGGACGGATCACTTCCACCGTGACCGAACGCCGTCCCCACTCGAGCGCCTCCCCGTGGGACTTGAAGAAGAGATCGAGCCGGGTTCCCTTGATCGCTCCGCCCCGGTCCTCCACAGTGCCCCAACCATAGCCCGGCACCCGGATGCGCGTGCCGAAAGGAAACACCGCGGTGTCCGCCGCGATGGTTCCCGGCCGCGCCTTGCTGCCACAGGCGGTGACGCCGACTTTTTTCGGCTGGCCCTTCTGCGGCCCATCCGCATACACCGGCCGGAAGAAAAGATTGCGCTTCCACCCGCAACAAGAACCGCACTTGCAATACCCCGTGGCCTCGAGCGTGACCAGTTCACTTTGCCGGAACGGAGTCCGATGCCCGGCGCACCCGCACGTCAGACCGGCGAGGAGAGCGACCGAAAGCAAACATCTCAAAACATTCATGGGATTACGATCGCACAAATCTCTTTGATATCAAGATTTGGCGCAAAAATGAGCCGTATGCTGAGGCATTCCCCGTTAAATTTTGCGTTGACCCTCCGCGAAATTATTGATATTATATATTCCAGAACATCTTACCTCCCCGGCTTCGTGCACCATCGCTCCCGTCCTTTCTTCCCGTTGCTTCTCGTCACCCTGGCTCTCACCGGGATCGCCCCGGCCGAAGAGGTCTATTTCCTGCGCGGGGGCTTCGATATCTTCTCCACCGGCATGAACCAGATGGCGGCCAAATTGCGCAAGGAGGGAATCAACGCCAAGGCTGCGAGTTTCGCCGGGTGGAAGGGCATCGCGGACGACATCATCCGCCGTTCCAAGACCGGGTCGGTTTCGTATCCCATCATCGTTCTGGGCCATTCCTTTGGCGGCGATGCCGGTCCCGACTTCGCCAATTACCTTGGGAAACACCGGATCCCGGTCGCCCTGGTGGTCGGTTTTGACGCCCTTTCCAGCAAGACCCTGCGCGGCGGGGCGGACAGGGTGATCAATTTCCGGACCACCTCCGGAGGCCGTTACCAAGCCGCCCAAGGCTTTCGTGGAAGGATCCGGGAAGTGCTCGTTGCGGATTCCGGTGCCAACCATTTCAACATTGAGGAGAACCGCGCCCTGCAGAACCAAGCGCTCGAGGCGATTCGCGCGGAAATTCGCAAAAGGCCTTGATTCGTCTATGGTGAGGGGTGGCGCTGCCTGACACTCCTTCCCTTCCGCCCGCCGCCGCCTCCCGGACTGGATCAATTTCCGGCGGTTCGCCCGGGCCCCTCAACGAGTTCCAACGCACGATGCTGCAGTGGAACCGGCTCCACCCCTACAACGCGGTGCACGCCGTCCGGGTTTCGTCCGGCGTCTCCCCGGAATGTTTCCGCCACGAGATTGAGCAGGTTCTCGATCGTTCCGGCTGGGGCCGAGTGAGTTTCGACCCCGGCCGGGGCCTCTGCCGCTTTCACCCCGGGCGCCCCGCCATCCAACCGCGGGTCATCGGGGAAAACGCCCTCGAGGGGGAAATCGAATCCCAGCTCAACGAGCCGTTTCCGCCCGGTGACGGTGCCCCCTTTGTTCCTTTCCGTTTCTTTTGCGGACCGGGAGCGGAGGGCTCGACTTGGTTGGGCCTCGGCTACTTCCACGCCCTCGCCGATGCTGATTCGATCACCCGGCTGCTGCTGGAAATCTCCGGTCGTTGCACCGGACGTGTTCCGGGAGACAGAATCCCGGACGCGCTCCTCCCCGGCCAGCCGCTGAAGGCGCCGCTGGGGAATCCCTGGCAAATCTGGAAACGCTCGCTCGGCGCGGTCCGCCAGTTCCAACGGATGCGCGGGTCCCATCGCCCCCCGTTCTCTTCGGGTCCCTGCACGCGCAACCGCTTCCAATCCCTTTTCCTTTCGCCCGCGGAAACGGCGGCGGCCATGGCTAGGGCGAGGCACTGGGAAGTCACCCTCAACGATCTCTTCCTCGCGGCCCTGCTTCTGGCGGTGGCGCCGCTCGCCAGAAACCGTTTCCCGACCGCCCGGTCCGCCCTGACGGCGGCCTGCGTTGTCAATCTGCGCGGCTCCCTGCCGCCTACGGAACGCGAGCGCTTCGGCCTCTGCCTCGGCACGTTCACCGTGACGCATCCGGTCCCGGAAGGGATCGACCTGGAAACCCTCGCCCGGGAGGTGCACGCGGAAACCAGCCGGATCAAAAAGGAGAATCTCTCACTTGGCGCCGCCCTCACCTTCCGAGCCTCCCGTTTCATGCTGGGGCGGCTCCCGATGGAGAAACAGCGGAATTTTTACCGCAAATCTTATCCGGTATGGGGCAGCGTCACCAACCTCCGGGTGGACGCGCTCTGCCACGCGCTCGGAGCCTCGGAGACCGCCGATTATCTGCGCGCCGTCTCGGTCGGTCCTGCCATGCCCTTCGTCATTTCGATCACCGGGATTGCAGGAAGACTCAACCTTGGTATCAGTTCCAAGCCCAGTGCCATCCCCCCCGGGAAAATGGACGGAGTCGTCCAGAGGTTCGTGGCCTTGCTGACAGTCCCTGAAAAAGGCGCATCATGGAATTGATCGACGGAGGAGAATTCATGTTCCGGCGGGCCTTGGTCTGCGCCTCGGGCCTCATTTACTGGGGAGGCGTCTTCCTTCAGGCCCGGCGGGTCCGCAAGAAAATCGGACGCCCCCCGAACCTCACCCCCGCGGACGCCAAGGAACGCATCCTCTGGCTCGGCTGGTTCCTCGTGATCGCCGGCTGGATCGGCCAACCCCTCCTCATCTCCGGTCCCGAGATCGCCCCGCTCGCGCTCCTCCCCCGGCTCCTCCATCCCGCCGCTTTCAGCACAGGTCTCGCCCTCCTCATCCTCGGCTACGCCGGGACGCTCTGGTGCTACGCCGCGATGGGCGCGGCCTGGCGCATCGGCATCGACAAGTCCGGTTCTTCCAAACTTGTGCAAATCGGTCCCTACGCCCGGATGCGGCACCCCATCTATTCCTTCCAGATCGTGATGCTCCTCGGCGCGGCGCTGCTCCTGCCCACTCCGCTTTCCCTCGCCATCCTCCTGCTCCACTTCGTCTGCGCCTCGATCAAGGCCGGCGACGAGGAAACGCACCTCGGCGGCGTCTTCGGCCGGGAATACGCCAGTTATCTCGGCCGGACCGGACGATTTCTCCCCAAATGGTAACCCCCGCTCCGCCATGTCCGCCGTTGTCGAACTCCTCTCCCGGCTCGTCCGCATCAATAGCGTGAATTCCGCCTACGCGGATGGCCCCGGAGAGGGGGAGATCGCCTGCTTCATCCAAAGTTTTCTCGAAGGGCACGGCCTGAACACGACCCGTCAGGAGGTGTTCCCCGGCCGTCCCAATATCCTGGCTCGGCTCCCTGGCCGGGATCGGGAACGATGCCTTGTCCTCGAGGCTCATACCGACACCGTTTCCACCAAGGGGATGACGATCCCGCCGTTCGACCCCGGCATCCGGGACGGAAAACTCTTCGGCCGCGGTTCCTGCGACACCAAGGCCGGTCTGGCCGCCATGATGCAGGCCATGATCTCGCTCAAGGAGGAGGGTTCCCCGCCACCCTGCGATGTCCTTCTTTGCGCCGCGGCCGACGAGGAATATTCCTACCGGGGCGTGGTCCGGTTCTGTCAGGAGGCCCGGGCCGACGCCGCCATCGTGGCCGAACCGACCGAACTGCGCTGCGTGATCGCCACCAAGGGGGTCATCCGCTGGCGCATCCGGACCCGGGGCCGGGCCGCCCACAGTTCCCGTCCCCAGCTCGGGATCAGCGCCATCAACCACATGGCCCGGCTCGTCATCGCCCTGGAGGAAGACGCCATCGCCCTCGGCGCAAGGAACCACCCGCTGCTCGGCCCGCCCACCTGCAATGTCGGGGTGATCCAAGGCGGCGTGCAGGTCAACTTCGTCCCCGACGAATGCGTCATCGAAATCGATCGCCGGCTCCTCCCCGGGGAAACCATTCCGCAGGTGCTGGCCCACTACCAGAGCCTTCTCGATGACCTCGCCCGGCGGATCCCGGACTTCGCCGCGGTCATGGAAGAACCGATGCTGACGGACGAGGCGCTCGAAACCCCGGCCGATGACCCGGTGGTCCGCACCGCCGCCTCCGTCCTTGAGAGCCTGAGGCTCGAGCCCCGTCCCTGCGGCGTCCCGTTCGGTTGCGACGCCAGCAAACTCTCGCGCGCCGGCATCCCCAGCATCGTGTTCGGCCCGGGCAGCATCGACCGCGCCCACGCCGCCGTGGAATTCGTGGAAATCGATCAGGTGGAACAGGCCGTGGAATTCTATCGTCGCTTCATCCTGAACTTCCTCGCCCCCCCTCCGCCCCATGAACCCCCGCTTTCTGCTTCTCCTCGTCCTGCTCCCGATGCCCGGCTTTGCGGCATCGCCCGAATGGTTTGAAATCGGGGCCGCCTCCGTGGACATCACCCCGGAATATCCGGTCCGTCTCAGCGGTTACGGCAGCCGCCGGGAGGTGAGCCAAGGCGTGGCCCAACGCCTTCACGCCAAGGCCATCGCCATCGGAAGCGATGCGGACGGTCCCGCCGTCCTCGTCACGGTGGACAACTGCGGCGTGCCCGCTTCCCTCCGCTCCGAGATCTTCGGCCGTCTGGCGAAAAACACCGCGCTCCGCGAGGAACGCTTCGCGATCGCTTCCAGCCACACCCATTGCGCCCCCATGCTCAAGGGCATTCTTCCCAATATCTTTGGGATGGACATTCCGGCCGCGCACCTCGCCGGCATCGAACGCTACACCGGGGAACTCACCGCCTGGATCGAGCAGGTGGCCCGGGACGCCCTCGCGGACCGCAAACCCTGCCAGCTCGCCTGGGCCGTCGGCAAGGTCGGCTTTGCCGCCAACCGCCGCACGTTTCCTTTCAAGCCGGTCGATCACGACCTGCCCGTGCTCCGGGCCACCGATGCCGCAGGCCGGGTGCGCGCCATCCTCGCCAGCTACGCCTGCCACTGCACCACGATCGCGATCGATTCCTTCCACGGCGACTGGGCCGGGGTGGCACAGGAAGCCTTGCAACGCGAGTTCCCCGGTTCCATCGCCCTTATCGCCATCGGTTGCGGCGCGGATCAAAACCCCACCCCGCGCCGCACCATGGAGCTGGTGAAACAATATGGCGAGGACCTCGGTGCGGAAGCCAAACGCCTTGCCCTGGGAGAAATGCACCCCCTCACCGGTCCCCTTTCCTGCCGGACCCGTCAGATCAACCTCGCCTACGCCCCATTGCCTACCCGGGAGGAATGGCAGGCTCTGGCAAAGTCGCCGACCGCCTCGATCGCCTACCATGCCACGAAGAACCTTGCGAGGCTGGATCGCGGGGAGGCGATCCCCACGGAACTGCCCTACCTCGTGCAGTCATGGAATTTCGGTCAGGGTCTGGCCATGGTCTTCCTGCCCGGGGAAGTCACCGTGGACTATTCCCTGCGCCTCAAGCGCGAGTTCGACCGCTCGAGGCTCTGGGTCAACGCCTACTGCAACGATGTTCCCTGCTACATTCCTTCCCGGCGCGTCCTCGAGGAGGGCGGTTACGAGGGAGCGGGCGCGATGACCTATTACGACCGACCCACGAAGTTCGCCCCGGATGTGGAGGACCGGATCATCCGGGCCGTGCACGAACTCGTCCCCACGGAATTCCAAGCCGCCACAAAGTAAGCTGCGATGAACCGCCGCCATTTCCTCAACACCCTCACCGGAGCCTCCGTCGCCAGTCCCGCGCTCCTCGCCGGCGCCCCGGAGGGATTCATCGACGCCCATGTCCACGTTTGGACGCCCGATACCCGGGCCTATCCCCTGGCACCGGGCTTCACCCCGGCCAACATGGTGCCCCCCGCCTTCACCCCGGAGGACCTCTTCCGCCATGGCAAACCCGAGGGCGTCACCCGCATCGTCCTCATCCAGATGAGTTTCTACCGATTCGACAATCGCTACATGCTCGATGTCATGGCCGCCCACCCGGGCGTCTTCGGCGGCGTGGCCATCGTCGATGACTCCCAGCCCGGGGTGGGTGGGGCCATGAAGGAACTGGCCCGTCAGGGCGTGCGCGGTTTCCGGGTTTCCGCGAACCGCGCCAAGGCCGAAAGCTGGGGCGAAGACATGCGGACGATGTGGCGCCACGCGGCGGACGAAGGTTTGGCCATCTGCCTGCTGGCCGATCCGGAAGCCCTCCCCGCCATCCACAAAATGTGTGGGGAGTTCCCCAAAACCCGGGTGGTGATCGACCACTGCGCACGGCTCGGGATGAAGGGCTCCGCCGCGCCCGAAGACGTCGATCGTCTCTGCCGCCTCGCCGCATTCCCCGGGGTCCACGTCAAAACCTCGGCCTTCTACGCACTCGGCAAGAAGAAAGCGCCCTATCTCGATCTGGCTCCCCTCATCCGCCGGCTCCGGGACGCCTACGGTGCGGAACGCCTCATGTGGGCCAGTGATTGCCCCTATCAGGTCGCGGACGGCCACCATTACGCCGACTCCATCGCCCTCGTCAGGGACCGTCTCGATTTCCTGACGGAGGACGACAAAGCCAACCTGCTCCGAACCACGGCGGCGCGGCTCTTCTTCAGTTGAGCGAGCCGGTCTGAAGCAAGGATCCGGGTCCCCCGAGGGCACTCTCAATCTGCGCCAAGACCTCGTTGGGATTTTCATACCAGTCCTTGCTCAACACGTCCAGCACCCGCCAGCCGTAATCCTTGAGCATGCCGGGGCGCAGCACCGCCCGTTCCAAGCAATCCGCGCCGGCCGAACGCACCTGTCCATCCAGCAGGATCGCCAGATCATAGAGTGCGCTGCCCGGTCGCCGGACCGCCAGATCAATCTTGAATCCGGAGTCGCCGTTGCCCATGGAGACCGCATAGCCCCGCCCGGCCAAGGCCTCGGCCAGCGCCTTGGCCGTGACCGATCCGCCGGACGCTCCGCTCCGCTCCCCGGGTTCGTTCTCCGGACCGCGCCCAGCCGACTGCAACCGCCGCAAGACCCGTTCCACCCCCTCGCGATCCCCCGTCGAGACCGCGTCGGCGTATTCCAGGAAGTTGCGCAAACACCGCGCCCCGTCATTCCAGACATTCGTGATCTGGTCCGACTTGATCGAGGTCACCACCATCATGTGCCGCCGGGCGCGGGAGAGAATCACGTTCAACCGCTTCTCTCCCCCGGCTTGGTTGATGGGACCGAAGTTCATCTTCATGGACCCGTCCCTCCCCGGCGCGAAGCAAACGCTCAGGATGATGATGTCCCGCTCATCCCCCTGGACGTTCTCCAGGTTTTTAACGAACAATCCCGTGAACTCTCCTCCATCGGCACGCTCCCGCTCCGCGGCAAGCAGCCCTTTGAACTCCAGATCCTCCCGCGCCAACTGTTCCAGCGCGCGGTCGATCTCCTGCTGTTGGGCATCGGAAAAGGCCACCACGCCGATCGTCTGACGCTCCCCTCCTTCCACCCCGCGCTGCCGCCGCAAGAGATCTCGGACCAACCCCGCGATGGCCCTTGCCTCCTTGCGGTTGCGTCGATCCTCGTACTCCCCGCCGCGAACCTCGTGCACGCTGATGCTCCGTTCCATTGCCGCCCGCAAGGCCTCCGCCGTGTCCGCCGGATCCCGCAGCACGATGGGTTCCCGCAGCTCCTCCACGGCCTGCCGGTCCGGAACAGTGAGAAGCTTGCCCTCGTAGAAGGCTTGGTTCGAGAAACTGATGAGCGCCTCGTGCCGGCTCCGGTAATGCCAGCCCAACAACGTGTCCGGCAAACGCGGAATGGCGTGGGTCAGGAGACTGTCCGCGGACAGATCGATCGCGCCGATCCCGTCCCCGTCCCTGAAGCGGACCACCGTCTCCTCCTCCAGAGTGTTCGCGCTGAAGAAGTTCGTTGGCGGCAACTGCATTTGGTCCCCCACCACGATGACCTGTTTGCCCCGGAAAATCGAGGGTATCGCATCCTCCAGCTTGATCTGGCTCGCCTCGTCGAAAATCACCACATCGAAGAGGTCGGTCTCCATCGGCAACGTCTGGGAGACGCTGAGCGGACTCATCAACCACACCGGCTTGAGGTCGAACAGGAAGGCCCGGCTCCCCGTCGCGATCTCGCGGATCGATTTGAAGCGCTGTTTCAGACCGAACTGCTGCTCGAGCAGCTCCTTGCCACTCTGGACCCGCCGGAGCCGTTCCCGCTCGGCCGCCGGCAAATGGTCCCGGGAACCTGCCGGAAGCTGCATCGCCTTCCAAGCCGCCTGCCGCGCCGTCCCGGCCAACTTCCGTCCCTTGTTCTGGATCCAAGCGCCATACAACTGGGAGAGTTCATCGCGGGCACGTTGGAAGGTGCTGCCATCCAGCGCGTTCAAGCCGCCCTTACCCCCCACTTGATCCTGTAGGGCTTTTCCCATGATCGCCGACTCCATCGTTTCCGGCTCCAGGTCCAGATCCCTCACCGTCCGGCCAATTTCCGGCGGGAGCGCCAAAACCCCCCGGAAACTTTCCGCCAACTCCGGCAGCAAGGGCAAATCCCGGAGCACTCCGGTGAAGATGTCCCGCAATTCCTTCGCCGTCCGGTCCTGGTAACGGGGCAGGATCTGCTCCAACCCCTTCAACTCCTCCAACGCCTGCCCGGCCAGATACAGACCGGTCACAACCCTCTGGCTGTCCCGATGGCTGGACAACACTTGCAGCAACTCGCGCATCCGCTCCGTGCCGGGCAGCCGCCGCTGCAACTCCCGCAACCGACGCGTCGTTTCCAGCAGCCTCCCGCTGTCGGAAACGAGGAATTCCCGCCGGATCCGCCCCGCCAGAACCTCGATCTGTTCCCCGAGCCGATATTCCTCTTCCAATGATCCCAACACCCGGGTCCATTCCGGGGCCACCGCATGACTCTTGAAATCATAACGGCTCCTCAGGATCCCGCGCAGCCGCCAATACCGGCGATGCAAAAACCGCCAATGCGCCTGATCCAGATACCGGGAAATTCCCAGTGCGCCCCCCACCTCCGCCGGCGGCAGTTTCTCCTTCCAATTCCGGTTCTCCTCCCGCGTCCGGTCCCTCCCGGCCAACAGTCCGGCCATCTCCTCGTCCAATTCCCGCAACCGGCGGGATTCAAAACTTTCCGGACGGATCATCCCCATCAGATCATGGGTGACGAAATAGTGCGCATGGGAAGCCACTTCCACCAACGGAGGCATCTCTCCCAAACTCAGGCTGCCGAAAATCCGGTCCAATTCTTCCATCAGATCGACCAATCGCCTCACCGGCTCCTCGCGCCCCCTCAATTCCCGGGAGATCCCTTCCGCCGCCATCCGCCCCGAAAAACAAGAGGTGGCCAGTTCAGACAACGGAGTCCCCCGCAACGTCCGGCGCCGGCCCACGGCCTTCAGCGCTTCCGCGAGGAGATAGATCGTTGGCGCGTGCTCGTTCCACGTCTCATATCCGGGCAGGCGGTCCACCAACCCGGGCTCAAGCCTCGAAGCGTGCGGCTGGAGCTCGATCAACCGCTCGTAAATCTCCAGGATACTGCGCCCCGGTCCCCCCATCGTTCCCTTGAGCTCTGCCTCGAAGGTGCGGATCAGCTTCAGCTTCTGTTCGATCGCAGCCACCACCTCACTCGTCAACGACTCCCCGGGAGCCGCGCCTCCGGTCACCAAAACACTGTGATACGACTCTTCCAGATTCCTCAGAAAGCGTCCCCGGTCCCCTTGGGAATCATGGATCAAGACCGCCAGTTCCCCCAGACCGGCCCGGTCCAACCTCGCATGGACCACATCGAGCGCGGCCCGCTTCTCACAGACGAACAAGACCCGCTTTCCCTGCGCCACACAATCCGCCATCAAGTTCGTGATCGTCTGGGACTTGCCCGTCCCCGGCGGCCCTTGGATGATCATGTTCCGCCCCATGCGCGCCTGCGCAATGGCCGAAACCTGGGTCGGATCGGCCGATGCAATCAAATTCTGATCGCCGATCGGCAAGCCCATCAATGGTTCCGCAGCCGGCCTGACACCCGGGGAAAAAAGGTCGTCGAACGCATTGTGCCTGCCCCCTCTCGCCAACAGCTCCTCGTAATCCTTCACCAGGGTCATCTTTTGGAAATCAAAGTTCCCCAGCGTCATCGAACATAGATCCAACTCCCAGCGGCACGGATTGGCCTCGGCTTCCAAAATCAAGTCGTAGTTCTCCTGCTCATAGTGGGCATATTCCAAGGGCAGCGAAACCGGCCGGACATAGCTCTCGAACAGACGAATCCCGAGCGGCGTCATTGGATTGGTGCGATAGGAATAATCCACCCCGCAGAATTGACTCACCAAATCCCCACAGAGACCATTCGGCAGTTCGTTGTTCACCGGCCGGTAAATCACCGTCTCGCAGCGGACGCGGATGCGGGGTTGCGCGACGATCTCCAGGCTCATCCCGGCGTGACTGTCCTCGATCATCTTCGCGAGGGCCGTGGCGAATTCCTGCGGCGTCGTCATCGCGAGATCGATTCGCTCGGGCAGATCCAGATTGTATAACGTCTTCAGATGATAACGCAGCGCCGGATTGACCTCCGCCTCCGTCCCGCGCGGTTTAAGATTGAAGGACTCGGCAACCCCGGGCACCACCTCAAGAGAGACCGGCAGCAGAAGCAACGGGGAATGGATCACTTGATTCTTCGCCGCCTCATCCTTCAGGTTGTGCCAATGCAAAAAGGCGAGAACGAGCCGCAGATTCGAAAACCCGAACTCCTTCTCATCCTTCGCCGCCGCCGCACGCGCCTGCTGCAAGGCCGCGAACGCTTTTGTCTTGGCTTCCCCGGATAGATAACGATCGAGCGGGATCGTCCGCCCCTCGCGAAAACGCTCCTCCAGATCCGGCTGCCAAATGAAGAGCTGCTGCCGGTCGATGTTCTGATAGGCCAGAGTCCGGGGAAACGAGGCGGCCGTCAGATTCACGAATTGCGCGGTCGATTCATGATGGATCAACTTGTTGCGCTTGGAGAGATCGAATAACCGGTCACGCAAGGCCCTCAGAATGGCGGACACCTTGTCCCCATACACCAGGTTTTCCGGAGCCCCGGCGCCCATCCGCCGGTTCCCCGCCCGGAAATTGCGCAGGAGGTTCCGGACCGATTCCAGATCCTGCACTCTCCGCCTGCGCGACCTTTCGGTGGTCTTCAGGATCACCCTTTGGATGGTGGGATGCAAGTTCCGGTCAAGTTGGAAGAGATCATGGCGGTTCTCCACAAACCGGATCAAGTCGTCACGATCCCGGAAGTCCAGGCCCAGGGCCAGACTGGCCAGAATCATGCCGATGGCGAACACATCGGTGACCGGGTCATGATGCCCCACCCTCTGCTCCCAGGTGGTATAACCGGCGATGTAAGATGGAAGCCTGACGGGGGAATTCAGGTCGAGCACCAGACCGTTCTGGTTGCCCTGCGTGAACTGGGCGACGTCAAACGGCAGCTTCAAGAAGGTGTCAATCCGGTCCAAAGCGGCTTGTTGGAACGATGGACAGTGGGCCTCAACGGGCCGATAGCCCAACCGGCCCTCCGTCACTTGGATGGAACCGATCCCCGACAGGGGAGCGACCAAACCACGCTCGTGACTCTCCAGCACCTGATCGATGAGCGGCAAGATCGCCGCCACGATCTGCTCGGCGTCCAAGCGCTTTTTCCGGACGCCGGCGAGGAGTTCCGGGAAGGTGAATGAGGGAGGATTTTCCATGATCAAAGGTTTCAAGGTCATTGTTTGTTGCCTCTGGTTTCAGGCGGCCAAGGCGATGAGGTCCCGCTGCACAAGCTCGTCGAAACGGCATTCCAATCCCAACAGCACGGCCGTTTCCTTGCACTGCGTCATGAATTTTTCCACCGAGGGATCCACCGCCGCGAAGTCCATCAGGAGAAACACGAAGTAATCCCGGATCGTCCCGGATTCACCGGCCAACCCCTCGCGAATTCCTTCCAGGGTCGGACTCCCCTCCCCGGGCGGATTTCCGTCGCCCGGCTGAAACCGGTCGAAGTGCTTCTGCCAACCCGTGGTCCGCACCTCTCGGACGCTCTCGTCGAGATGACGCAAAATCGTCCGGGTCCAATCCGCCAGCCGATCCCGGGCCACCGCATCGATCTCGTTCAACCCCTTGCGTCCTCCGATCATTTGCTCGATCAACCGATCCAACTCGCCCTCCGGCCGCGCCATATCCCTGCCGAACCACCGGGCCACCGCCCGTGCCCGGATGAATCTCTCCGGATGGGTATCCCCATGGCTGCATTCCGCGCCCGATCTCCGGAAGATTTCCTCGGCTTGCGCGATGTAGTCCGCGGGTGACACGATTACCTCCCCCGCCGCAAGACGCACCAGCGCCGAAACCATCGGCTCCGCGCTTCCCGCGACCGACGCCCCGGCGCGGTCACAGTAAATCTCGGTATATAACTGAAAGAGCCGGCAGCTCTCTTTGAGACTGGGGTGCAGATCTCCCTGCGCCTTGATCGTGTCCAGGATCCGGGAGGTGGTGTGGTAGCGGCCGTCGTCGAGCGTCCACAACTTGTAATGCCCCGCTTCATGACCAATTACGGCCGCGATTTCCTCCGGCCGCAACACCTTGAGAATCTCTCCTTCGAACTGGAGATGCCCCTCTTTCTCCGTGAAAAACATCGCGGCGTTGTCCTGATGCGCGCGGTTCGATTGATACAGGATGATCGGTTGCTCCAATCCCAGGATGGAGCGGGCCCGGGCCACCGCCTCGTAAAGCCCGGGGTGATCCGTCTCGGAGAGCCGGAAAGAAGTCTTGAGCAGTTTCAACTCCACCTCCGACCGGCGGATTTCCGCTCTCCGGGCCGCATCGAAGGAAGCCCAGACGGCGGAATACCGGCTTTGGAAATACCGGGCGATCTGTTGGTGATAGGGGAGTGGATGGAGAGGTTCAGGTTTCATGGCGAGGGCGATGTTCGTTTGAGTCTTCATAAAAATCCAATGAGAAAAATCCATGTGAAATGACTGCACAGTCATGTGGCATCAGGCCGCTTCGGCCGGGGGCCATGCATCCCGGCCGGATCTCCGGTTGCATCCGCCCGTCATGTGCCGGAGAGATGCGGTTGCCATGCCCGAAACCTTCGTGCCCAATGTTCTCGCCGAGCGCTACGCTTCCGAAGCGATGTGCCGGATCTGGTCTCCCGCGGCCAAGGTGATTCGCGAACGCGAGCTCTGGATCGCCGTGATGCGCGCCCAGCAGGACGTCGGCATTCCGATCCCGCCGGAGGCCATTGCCGCTTACGAAGCGGTCAAGGAACGGGTGGATCTCGACTCGATCATGGCGCGGGAACGGATCACCCGGCACGATGTCAAGGCTCGGATCGACGAGTTTTGCGGGCTTGCGGGACACGAACAGATTCACAAGGGGCTGACAAGTCGCGACCTCACAGAAAATGTGGAACAGCTGCAGGTCATGGAGGCGCTGCGCCTCACCGCCCGCAAAACGGCGGCCGCCCTCGCCCGGCTCTCCCTCCGCGCCGGGGAGTATGCGGACCTGGTCCTGACCGCGCGCACCCACAACGTCCCCGCCCAGTTGACCACGTTCGGCAAACGCCTCGCCATGTTCGGCGGGGAACTGCTCGGCGCCTTGGAACAACTGCGGCACGTTATCGCCACCTACCCGGCCCGCGGTCTCAAGGGAGCCGTCGGCACCCAACTGGACCAGCTCTCCCTCGTCGGCGGTGATCCCGCCAAGGTGACCCGTCTCGAGGAACGCCTGCTCCATCACCTCGGCTTCCCCGCCGCACTGGGCGCCGTCGGCCAAGTCTACCCGAGGAGCCTCGATTTCCGGGTGGTGTCCGTCCTCACCGAACTCGGCTCCGCCCCTTCCAGCCTCGCGAAAACCCTGCGGCTCATGGCGGGACATGAAACCGCCGGCGAAGGCTTCGCTCCCGGCCAGGTCGGCTCCTCCGCCATGCCCCACAAGATGAACAGCCGCTCCTGTGAACGCCTCAACGGCCTTCATCTCATCCTCAAGGGACATCTCACGATGGCCTCCGGCCTCGCCGGGGATCAATGGAACGAGGGGGATGTCTCCTGCTCCGTCGTGCGCAGGATTGTGCTGCCGGATGCCTTCTTCGCCCTCGACGGACTGCTCGAAACCTTCCTCGTGATCCTCGGTCAGATGGAAGCGCACCCCGCCGCCATGGAGCGCGAGAACCAGCGTTATCTTCCCTTCCTCCTCTCCACCACCTTTCTCATGGAAGCGGTCCGCCGCGGAGTCGGACGGGAAACCGCCCATGAAGCCATCAAGGAACACGCCGTGGCCGCGGCCAAAGCCCTGCGCGACGAAACCCACCCGGAATCGTCACTCGTCTCCCGGCTGGCCGCGGACCCGCGCGTCGCGCTGACCCGGGAGGATCTCGAGGACTGCCTCCACCAGGGAATGACCAGGACCGGAGCCGCCAAGGACCAGGTCGCCGCTTTCCAAGCCGCCGTCCGCTCCGTCCTCGCGGACTTCCCCGGCGCCGAAAGCTACTGCCCCGGTGACATTCTCTGAGGCGCGGGAACCGTTCAGGCCATCGGTCTCTCCGCCAGAACCAACTTCGCCTTCGCGAGAATCCGGTCGATCCGCAGCGGCTTGATGAGGAGCCCCTTGACCCGGACGTCACGCTGCAACTCCTCGACCCGGTGCTGGTCGCTGCTCTCCCCCACGAAAATCACCGGAGGCAGGGAACGCCCGGGGGCGGGGCTGTAATGCTGCACCTTGGCCAACAACTCGTAGAGCAATTCCCCGGACAAAACAGGAAGATGCAAGCTGAGTAGAATCAACTTGTAGCGCTTCTGCAAACACCGCTCGAAGGCGACTTCCCCGCTGAAACAGGTGTCGACCTCACAAAGCGTGAACCCGAGCAGGGAATCCCGGACCAGGCGCATCGTCGACACCTCCTCGTGCGCCACGAGGACCGGCGGCAGGCCGGCGGGATTTGTCACGATGCCGTCATCCATGGCCTGAAGAACTCCGCTGGACCAAGTTGTTTCATCCGGCCCCGCAACTCAACGGAAAAAGAAAACGTCGTCAGGGTTTGGCGGTCCCGGCTTCCCGGAACACCGGCAGATTCCCCTTGAGGTCGAGCCGCACGGGCGGTTCCAAACGGAGCACGGTCCCGGAAATGGCTTCATGATCTCCGTAGACGATCGGCACCGCGGTGAAAACCAGCTGGTTCTGGCCCAACTTCGCGACGTTGATCACCGCGGCACAAACCGCCGAACCTCCGACCTCGAAAACCGCCTTGGCTCCGGGAACCGGGGGGGAATCCGGCACCACCGGCGCGGGGAGGAGGTATTCCACCACCACGTCCGGGTAATCCTCCGCAGGCCCCCGGAAGGCCCATCCAGAGGGGAACAAGTCCCCCGGCCCGAGACGACGCGACTCCCGGAGAAGAAAGGTTCCCCGAAGGTAGGTGACGCGTTCGACTCCGCTGAAGTTCGTGATGAATTGCCTCCGCAAGACCGCGCTGAGGGCACGCAAGGAGCGGGCATCGTTGTTGAAATACAACTGATACAAGTCACGCGGCGTGTGGAACCGGCCCCGGGGAGCGTTGCCCGGCTGGTAATCCTTCAGTTGCGGCAGTTTCCCCAGATCGAGCAGGAGATTGTAATTGAAGGCGTTCTCCGGCCGGCCGAAGACATAGAGGCAGAAGGTCCACGAAAAGGCGCAGAGTGCCGCCAGAATGGCGATGATGGCCGCCCAAATGATGAACTCGTTGTGCGCCCCGTCGCGCTGGTTCGCCAGCCGCACCTGACGGGCGAACGTGGTGCGGTCACTGCTGAAGAATTCCATGGGAACTCCGTTTCCCCTCAGGATCCCACTTCAAACGAAGTGCCGCATCCGCAACTCCGGGCCGCGTTGGGATTGTGGATCTTGAAGCCGGAATCATTGAGGGAATCCTCGTAATCCACGCGGCTCCCCTCGAGAAAACGCAGGCTCGCGTGGTCCACGATGAAGCGCACCCCCCCCGCTTCCACCACCTCGTCCCCGTCCGCCGGCGGCGCCAGACGCATCGTGTATTGCATCCCCGCGCACCCTCCCTTCTCCACCGCGAGGCGGAGCCCGCAGCCTTCCGCCACCCCGCCTTTCTCCTCTAACATGGCACGAAGTTGGTTGACGGCCTCCCCGGTGACAGTGATCATGTGAATGGCAGGTTAGATCCGAAACCCGCTCCGGTCAACCCGCAGCCGCCATCCCCCAACCCCGCCATGGGCCGAATTCGAATCCTTCCCGACGCCCTCGCCAGTCAAGTCGCCGCCGGAGAGGTGGTCGACCGCCCCGCCTCCGTGGTCAAGGAACTCGTCGAAAACAGCCTCGACGCCGGCGCGGGGAACCTCGAAGTCATCGCAAACCGGGGCGGCATCAGCCTCATCCGGGTGGTCGACGACGGCTCCGGCATGAACCGGGACGATGCCCTGATGTGCTTGGAACGACATGCCACCTCGAAGATCCGCTCCACCGAGGATCTTGATGGCATCCGCACCCTCGGCTTCCGCGGCGAGGCCATTCCCAGCATCGCCAGCGTTTCCCGTTTCCGCCTCACCACCCGCGAAAAAGAGGCCTTGCAGGGCACCGAGGTCGTCGTCGATGGCGGCAAACTCGGCGGAGTCAAGGACGCGGGGGAGGCCCCCGGAACCACGGTGGAGGTCCGCTCCCTGTTCTACAACGTCCCCGCCCGCCGCAAATTCCTCCGCACAGAAGCCACCGAGTTCAGTCACCTGGAACAACAGGTGCGCCTCCAGGCCATCGCCCACCCCGAGGTCGGCTTCACCCTCATCCACAACGACCGCCCGCACTTCATGCTCCCGGCCCGGAGCCATCTCCTCGAACGCATCCAAGGCCTCGCCGGAGCGGAGATCGCCACCCGCTTGCTCGAAATCGAACCCGACGGGGACGGGGATATCAAGGTCTCCGGCTACATCGGCGGCTTCGGGATGGGGCGCTCCAACCGCTCCCTCCAACTGACCTTCCTCAACGGTCGCCCCGTCGAGGCCGCCCCCCTCAACCATGCCCTCCGCGAGGGCTATCACACCGCACTCATGAAGGGCCAGTTTCCCGTGGTCTTTCTCTTTCTCGAAATGAGCCCCTTCGCCGTGGATGTCAATGTCCACCCGGCCAAAAAGGAGGTCCGCTTCCGCGATGGCCATGCCGTCCGGCACGCCGTCACCGCAGCCATCCGCCGAACCCTCACCCGCGCCCAGACCACCGTTCCGGGACAAAGTGTCCGGCCCATGATCCCCGGGCGCACCGAGATCCCGGCCCCCCCAAGATGGCACCAGGTCCCCCTGATCCCCGAACGGGAACAGACGGCGCTCCGCAACGACTGGGCCTCCCTCCCGCCCGCCCCACGCCCCCCGGAGACTTCGAGGAACGACGCCCCCTTCCCCCCACCTGCCGCCACGCCCCCGGCCCCGCTCCAGCCCGAACCCCAGGCGGAACCGGAAAACTCCCCCGCCAACCGCCCCGTCACCACAGAGGATTTCCGGATCATCGGCGTCCTCGGCAAACTCTACGTGCTCATGGAGTCCGCCGAAGGGTTGGTGCTGATGGACCAACACGCCGCCCACGAACGCATCCTGTTCGAACAAATGCGCAACCGCATGACCGCGGAAGGCGTCCCCTCCCAACGGCTCCTCGTCCCCGTGACCGTCGAACTCGCCCCACGGGAGTTCGATCTGGTCCAGCAAAATCTGGAGGCCCTCCAAAAGCTCGGGATCGGTGCCGAACCCTTCGGAGCCAACACGCTCAAGATCGACAGCGTACCGACTTTTTTCCGGAACGACGACCCGGCGGCCTACATGAGCGAGGTGGTCGAGGAACTCAAACGAGCCAGCCGGCAGATCGCCTCCATCCGCCTCGGGGAAGACCTCGTCGCCACCACCGTCTGCCGGCACGCCGTGAAGGCCAACGACACCCTCCGCGACCCCGAACTCCAAAGATTGCTCGCCGATCTCCTTGCCTGCGAACTGCCCTATTGCTGCCCGCACGGCCGCCCCACCTTGATCCAACTCTCCTACGGCGATCTGGAGAAACGCTTCGGCCGTCAGGTCCCATGAGCCTGTGGAAAACCTCTCCCATGCCGGACGCATGGAGCCGTTAGCCGTTGGTGGAACGTGGCGGCACCACCGGATCTCTGAATCGATCCATCCCGCACCCCGGCAGGGGAGCCTGCCACAGACGCCCTGACGCTCAGCGAAATGGGCCGGGCAGACCGAAGACCACCATTCCATCACCCTGGATCCATCATGAAAGCCGTCGCGACGACTCTGTTCCTCAGTCTTGCTGCACTGGATGAGGCCGGGCCGCCACCCATCCCTGCATTCCCCGAGGCCGAAGGCGCGGGCAAATGGACGAGCGGCGGTCGGGGCGGCCGTGTCATCACGGTGGCGGGCCAGACCGCGCACGAAAAACCCGGCCTTGTTTGTTGCCCGGCGGCTGTCGCTGTGTCTCCGGTTCGTCCACAGAAAATGCAGGCATTCAACATGACCCGATCCTTCGGTCTTCTCACCGTGACCGCCATCTTTCTTTCGCCACTGACCGGATCGGCCCAGGTCGCTTCGGTTGCTCCGCAGCCGTTGGTCGAACAGACCGTCGCGGCGGTAGGCGGCAGGGACAAACTGCTCAAGATTTTCCGCTTCAAGGAAATCTTCCACTTCGGCGACAAGCCGGAGCCGCCGGCGGGCAAACAACGCTCCCAGCGCGAGTCCGTCTATTCCCAGCCGGACCAATGGTGGATTGGGCAAAAGGAACGCGGCGACGAACCCGCGAAAGAGGACGTCCGCGCCTGGTCGCTCGACCTGCTGATCGATCCAAAATCCCAGTTCGAGATCCTCCCCGGCCTCACGGACGAAGGCAAATTGCTGGCCGGTCTCCGGGTCACGGGCAGCGTGACTCCCGCGATGGACTTCTACTTCGACCCGGAAACCTCCCTGCTGTATCGGTTGGATTGGCGGGGCGACTTCTACCGTTTCAGCGACTGGAAAGAACATGATGGCCTCAAATACGCCAGCAGGACGGTCATCTTGAAGAAGAAGGACGGGAAACCCTGGTTCTTCCATGAAATCACGGAACTTGAACGTCTTGATCAACTGCCCCAAGGGCTGGTGAAGCCGTGAGAACGAGGCAGATGCTCCCGGCCCCGCCATGGGCGTCACCATCCCCACACCGGCCGGTGAGTCGTGGACTGTCAGACACAAAAAGAGGAATCCAATCCGTTCACAGTTTCAAACCGACCCGGAGCAGAGCGTTCGTGGGCCGGTAGGACTCGGTGCATACGGAAGCGTTGGGGAACTTGGTGCCCGGAATCTCATTGAAGATGGTGACGCCTTAGCTATCGACCAGATGCCTGAGGATGTAGAGCCTGGGTTTCTCGTATCGAAGCCGGGCGAGCAATTCGAAGCAGCCGACGTGGGATGGCGGTTGCCCCAACTGGGATGGCCTTCCATTGCGCCCGGATCCGGCCTCCCGAGTGCCCGCAGAAGTCACCGGTGTGGATCAGGATATCGCCATCGGGAAGGGTTGGTTGTCCTCTCCCGATGAATCGGCCCGAACCACCGCGAGCCGCACCTCGAGAGGGAAGGCGATCTGGTCCGGAAGATTTCGCCCTCCCCTGACACCTTCCGAAAAAATCAAAAGAACACCACATTTGATTTGCGTTCTTTTGATTGCTGTTCTAAGAACACTTCATGAAACAAAACATGAATGCGAACGCAAGTTCAAAGGGCAGGACAACCGGCACTGAACACGCCTCGTCCCATCCCGCGGAACGGACCAAACCCACCCTCAAACCCTGGATGCACCGGATCTTCGAGGGGGCGGGCGTCGAGATTCCCCCGGAGGGTGTCGAACGGGATCGCCTCGCTTGGCAGGGCGTTGAAATGCAACGGTTCCTCGGTTTCAGCCGCACCATGTCGGCCGGGACCTCCCTGCCAGATGCCCTCGAGGCCTATGGACGCCAACTCAAGGAACGCACGCCCGCCTTGGAGGACTGGCGGATCGACCGGACGCGCGAAGCCCTGCGCATCTTCCGGCGGGGCTCCGAGAACTGGGAGATCCTCGACGGTGAAAACGGGATCGAGGTGAAATTCCGCACCAAAGCCACCCGGAGCGAAGCGCCCCCCGTGGGAAATCCCGCGTAAACCGCCACCTCTCCGGAAACGGCATGAGCCCTGGAGACTGACTTCTCCAGGGCTCTGTCCGCTGAGGATTTTGCCCCCTGATCTACCGCCCTCTGCCGGATCGGCTCAGAGGACTTCGATGCGACGGGGCTTGGCCTCCTCCGCTTTGGGGAGGGAGAGACGCAGGATTCCATCGGTCACCTGGGCCGCGATCTGCGCTTCATTGACCCGCACATTGAGTTCGAGGCGGAGCCTATAATCATGCCAATGCAGCTCCGTCAGGATGGGGCGCCAGGAGGCGTTGGGTCGGTCATGGAGTTTGCCCTCAATCTCAAGGTTGCGCCCATTGAGGGAGATCGTCACTCCGTCCTTGGCCACCCCTGGCATGAAGACGTTGAGCTTGTATCCCTCCGCGTCCGCTTCAACTTCATAAGGCGGACGGCGAAACCGGCGGGTCTGCGTTTCCGCCGAGGGAGGCGTGGGCAGGTTAGTGGTGGTGGAGGAGGTGGAGGTGGTCGTCATGATGGTTCGAGGTTTTGTGTTTTGCGTTCGGTTAGGTTTTATCGTTGTTCAATCTCAGTCGATCCTGATGGTTCTCGGTTTCCGTTCTTCGTGCTTGGCGAGGCGGAGGTGCAAGATGCCATCGCGCAACTCGGCACTCACGCCGGCCGGATTCACTCCGTCCGGCACCGCCAGGGAACGACTGAACTCGACGACACGTTCCGGAGCTCCTGATGCGACCGGGTGAGACTTTCCACTGACGCGTAGCACGGAGTTCTCCAGCGTCACCTCAAGGTTCTCCTTGGTGACCCCGGGAAGCTCCATAAGGGCATGGTAGGCCTCCGTATCCTCGTAGAGATCCGCGGGCAGGGCGCCTAGGCGACCGGAAAGACCGCTCCGGCCTCGCGCCAACGAATCATCATAGAGCAGGGAATCACGCAGCCAGTCTTCCAAGCTGAGGGATCGTGACAGGTCAGGACGTAACAAGCTTATCATGGTCAATTGGTGGTTTCAGGTTTTGTTGGGAGCGGCTCATCCGCTTCCGCCTTGCTGAAGAGCAACCCGTGTGCCTCGCAGGACAAAATAAACTATATGCACAACGCCCTCTTAATCAGCGCTTTATGAAATTTAATATACCATCTTTCCCGCGGAGTTTGCGTCACTTTGACCCGGGAACGGTGTCAATTCGACCCAACCGCTCCAAATCGTCGCACCCCGCCCTGCCGGAAGAGCGATTCCGGAAGTTGGTTTCCCATGGATCAACGATGATCCGGAGGGTGGATCTCCGGGCCACCGGCAGACTTGTCGGTTTGCTTCGGAGGATTTCAATCCTGCGCGAACGCCCTGAAAGATGAAGCCCCCCTCCCTGGAGCCGCCCCCATCTGGCCCGCATTTCTCAAGCTCCCGCTGCTGCGGCTTGCCCCATGGCAATTCTGCAGCGTTCCGCTCGAATTCCAGAATTCACGGTATGTCGGCCTACCGCTCATTCTGGAATCCTTCGCGCGCCTTGCAGAAAATGCCTTATGCCTGCGCCTCGCGCCGAGATCCTTGAGCAATGCAGCCTACCATTCGTTGCCTGAGCCGGGGGGCGTCTTGGAGATCGACTCGCTGGGGTGTGTCGTCCCGGTGGCGGAGATTTACCGGGTCGTGGAGTTTGACGGGTGAGTTGAGGAATATCACCACCGGTCAAGCGGGAGGATGATTTCTACCGGGCGGAACGGAACGGCGGGTCGTCCATGGCGGAACCGGTGGGCAACTCCGCTACGGGAATGCAGGCTGAGCAGCGGAATTCCCCAGAACTCCGTTCCGAGGGTCGTTGGCCGGAGGTGCGGGAGATCTTCAGGCGAGATCGAGGACTTTGTCCATTCGCCGCGCCACGTCGGTCAGGTAATCCCAATCGCCACCGCGCATCTCAGCTGCGGCCCAGCCTTGGAAGTTGATTCTGGCCAGTTCGGTGCGGACGGCCGGCCAGTTGATGCTGCCCTCACCGAGCGGAACGTCGAATCCTTTGCCCATGCCTTCGGACATCGCCTTCTTGAGATCGTATTCCTTGATATCGAGCTTCTGGGAACGCGGTCCGAGAACCTGGGCCCAGTGTTCCGCGACGCCCCACCGGACCATGTTGCCGATGTCGAAATGGACCTGAACCCAAGGGCTGCCGATCTCGTCGATATAGCGGGCCATGTCCATGGGACTGATGAGGAAGGTGGCCCAGACGTTTTCCACGAGCATCTTGATCCCGAGTTCCCCGGCCAGGGGAATCGCGGCGCGGATCTGATCCTGCGAGGTCTTCCAGCTTTCCAGAAGCGGGCGATCCTGGGGATAACGGGCCACCACGAGGGTGGAATCCCCCCCCAGTTGTTTGGTGAGGCGGAGCCCTTTTTCCAAGTCCACCGTGTTCGCGGTGACGGTTCCATCAATCACCAGCCCGCTCTCGCGCGAGGCCGCGATCCATTCTTCCGCCCGGTCCGCGACATCGCCGAGGTTCGGTTCCACGCCTTCGAAGCCGCACTCACGGAGCTTTTTGAAGGCATCGGCCAAAGGAAGCGGCTTGGCGGGTTTCACCATGTTCCACTTGAGGGACTTGCGGATCTTGCCGCTGAACTGGCCGGCCTGCGCCGGGGCGAGGGACGCGAGCAGCGCGGCGGAGGAGGCAGTGAGGATCTGGCGGCGGTTCGGCTTCATGACGAGATCTTCCCCGAATCCGAGCGGGCTCGGACGGGGAGTTTGGCAAAAGTGCCCTCGATATCCTGAAGCAGGTCGATCACGGTGCGCACGCCCCGATCGAGATAGGCTTCCCCTTGTTCAGCCGAGGCAGTGGTGGCATCGCCCCAAGTCCCCGACCGGGTGATCTGCCAGACGCTCCCCGGATTGGAGAAAAAGAAAGCAGTGTGGATGGCGGGTGACTTGGTGATGGTGTCGGGAAACGGGGGATGTTCGACATTGAGTTTGGAGAGATCCACGAGAGCGGGGTTGATGGCGAGAACCATCGAGACCTCGCCATGGCCGGCGTGCATCCCGAACGCCTGCATCTCGGCGGGGGTGAGGGCGTCGTAATGATTCACCGGGAAAGCGCGGGCCTCACCGGGCATTTCCGCGGAGGCTTGGGCACAGCCGTAGGCAATGGCGAGGGTATTGTCATAATGTCCGTTGAGGAATATAATGCGTTTGAATCCGCTCTTGGCGAAGGAGACACACAAATCCCGGATCACCGCCATGAAGGTCTCGATGCGCAAACTGAATTCCCCGGTGAAGCCGCGGTGGGGATAGGATAGCGCGTAAGGGAGGGAGGGAGCCACCAAGGCGTTTCCCTGACGCAGGCAGAGGCGGCGCGCGATCTCCCGGGGGATCAAAACATCCGTCCCGAGGGGAGAATGGGGTCCGTGCTGTTCCGTGGCCCCCACCGGAATGATCACCGTGTGGTGTTTTGTCAGGAAGGCCTCCAGTTCGGGATCCGTGAGTTCGTCGAGAAAGACGGTGGGCGGTTTCATCCGGTCCAATCAAGAACGGAAACCGTCCCCCCGCAAGAACTCCTCCCGCCGGAGGACCGGCTTCCGCGACGCGCCTCGGCATCCGGGCTTGCCTCCGGCGCCGCAAGGGCGATTAGTAGCCCTTCCGTCTCTTTTTTCGATGAACAAGACCGCCAAGACCTTTCTCTTTGATCTCCTCGGCACGCCGAGCCCCACCGGTTGGGAAGTGCCCGGACAACGCAAATGGGCCGCGTATCTGCGGGACTGCGCCGATGCCGTGGAGAGCGATGCCTACGGCAATGCCTGGGCCACGCTGCGGGGTTCATCGGGAGATCGCCCGATGGTGATGCTGGAAGCGCACGCGGATGAAATCGGGTTCATCGTCAAGGCCGTGACCAAGGACGGCTTCCTTCGGGTCGACCGCATCGGCGGCATTGATCACGCCACGGCCCGTGGGAGAAGGGTCAGCATTCTGGGAGACAAGGGGCCGGTGCTCGGAGTGGTTGGCAACACCGCCATCCACCTGCGGGACCGCGAGAATGAAAAGGCCCCCAAGGTCCACGAATTGTATGTCGACATCGGCGCCTCGAATCCGAAGGAGGTGGAGAAAGCCGGGATCCGGGTGGGCCATCCCCTGGTCTATCAGGACGGCCCGGAGGAATTCGGTCGCAACCGCATCGTGGGCCGGGCGTTGGACAACCGGATCGGCGGGTTCATCATCGCCGAGGTGACGCGCCGTCTGGCGGCGGACGCCTCCCGCCCGGAAGCGACCTTGGTGGCGGCGAATTGTGTCCACGAGGAGATCGGCGGGATGGGGTCGATGATGGTGGCGCACCGGTTGCATCCGGACATCTGCGTGGTGCTCGACGTGACCCATGCGACGGATTCCCCGGGAATTGGGGAGGACCAACACGGCAAGGTCACGCTGGGCGGAGGTCCCTCCCTGACGCACGGTGCGGCCAACCATCCGCTGGTGACCGCGCGGCTCATGGAAGTGGCGCGGGGTGAGGGGATCACCTTGCAACACGAAGCCGCCTCCCGCTACACGGGCACGGATGCCGACAGCATTTATCCGATCCGTGAGGGGATCCCCACGGCCTTGATCTCCCTGCCGTTGCGCTACATGCACTCGGTGGTCGAGGTGGCGGACCTCGGAGACGTGGAGCAAGTCATCCAAGTCCTCTGCGCCTTCGTCCGTTCGGTGCGGGCGGCGGACCGTTTCGCGGTGGAAATTTGACCGGGACCGGCTCGCGAGCGCTTCAGATGCCGACCACGGAGCGCCACGCCCGGGCCATGAGCGCATGACCGGCCGGGCTGGGGTGCACCCCATCGGGCGCCCAGTAAGCTGGTTCGGTCCCGGCCGCCACGGCTTCATCGAACTTGCGTTGGAAGGGGACCCAAAGGGCACCGGCTTCCCTCGCCACCTGGGCGGCGAAGGCCCGGCGGGTTTCGAACTCGGGGAACCAGGAATCGTTCACCGCCCCGCAACGCAGCACAAACGGTTCACCCACCACCAGGGTGACCTCGGGGAGCGCCGTGCGCGTCCTTTTCAAGAGGGCGGCAAAGCCATCGCGATACACCTCCGGAGTGCCGTCGTATTTCCCGTTGAGCTTGTGCCAGATGTCGTTGACGCCGATGAGGATGCTCAACACCGCCGGTTTGAGGTCGAGGCAATCCTGCTGCCAACGGGCCTCCAGGTCGGGCACCTTGTTCCCGGAGATGCCCCGGTTGAGGACCTTGAGTTGCAACTTGGGATGTTCCTCCAGAATCCCGGCGGCCGCGAGAAGGGGATACCCGCGGCCCAACGCCATGGCGTTGTTCGCGGCCGGTTGGTTGCGATCCCTCCCGGCATCGGTGATCGAATCCCCTTGGAACAAGACGACGCTCCCGGGCGCAATGGCCGGGGGCAAACCCGCCACCGAATCCGACAGGAAGGCCGGAGCGACCATGGCTCCGATGGCGAGCGCCAGGGAGTCGCGTCGTGAGGGACGGGGACCGGAAGCAGAGGGCAGATTCATTCCCGCCAGTCTAGTTCAGGAAGTTCGGTTGGAAAGGGAGGAAATCGGCGGATCGGGCTGCCCGCCTTCAAGCTCCGGGCCCCTCCGAGGCAGCGTCCGGAGGCGGGGCGAACCTCACGCGGCAGCGGCCCGGACAAGATCCGGCATGGGCCTGCCATGGAAACAGCGCGGCGGGCCCGGCTCGGAAACATGCCAACCCTGGACATAATCGATCCCAAGTTCCCGGACCACCCTGAGCACGTCTTCACTGGAGACATGCTCGGCCACGGTTTTCTTGCCGAGAATCCGGGCGACTTCGGCCATCGACTTCACGAGGGCGCGGCTCACGGCATCGGCATCGATCTCCTTGACGAAGCTGCCATCGATCTTGAGGTAATCGACGGGCAGGTTGCGCAGATACATCATCGAGGATGCACCCGAACCGAAGTCATCGAGGGCGAAGGCACAGCCCAGATCGCGGATCCGGCCGATCAGGGATCGAGCCTCGGCGAGGTTTTGGATGACATCGGTCTCGGTGATCTCGAAGGAGAGCCGTTCCGCGTCCACCCCCGCGGTCTCCAGAAGCCGGGCGATGGCCTCCGGCAGGGTGGCATCGTTCAAGGATTTGGCGGAAAGGTTGACGGCGAGCCGCATGCCGGGATTGGCGGAAAGGAGGTCCACGGCATGGCGCAACACATAGCGGTCGAGATCCAGCATTTTGCCGAACCGCTCCAAGGCGGGCAGAAAGTGGTAGGGAGAGACCACGCTTCCATCGGTCTCCCGAAGCCGGACCAACACCTCGAAATGCGCGGGTTGCTCCGGTTGCAACGGCACCACGGGCTGCAGCCAAAGCTCCAGCCGGGACTCGGCGATGGCCTCGGAGGCCCGCACGCACCATTCCGCATCCCGCACGAGACGCTCCATGTCGGCGTTGTCCGCATGGTAGACCACCAGACCGTTCCCGCCCCGGGATTTGGCCACGTGACAAGCGGAATCCGCCCGCGCCAGGAGATCTTCCGCGGCGGCGGAGCCGTCAATGTGCACCATGCCGATGCTTCCGGTGGTGATGAAGACCCTTTCGTCGGCTTGGAAGCGATATTCCCCCAGCACAGTCAAGAGACGTTGGGAAAGTTGCGATGCCTCCGCCTCGTCCGGGTTGTCGAGGATCATGGTGAACACGTCCGCCCCCAACCGGCTGATGACTTCGCTGCCCCGGACGTGCTCGTGGAGCAAGCTGGTGACCTCGATGAGAAGCCGGTCGCCGGCCTTGTGGCCGAGGGCCTCGTTGATGACCTTGAACTTGTCGAGATCCAGATAGAGCAAATACCCTGGCAGACCGGCCCGGGCCCGGCGCACCGCCCCGCGGAGATTTTCCTCGAAACGGCGCCGGTTCGCCAAACCGGTCAGCGGATCGTAGTTGGCCGCGTGGAGGAGATCGCGTTCCAACCGCTTGCGCTGGGTGATGTCAGTGTAGATGAAGACGACTCCGAGCAGGTTCTGCTGGTCGTCCTGAATCGCGTCGGCCCGGCAGAGGATCGGGGCCAACCGCCCCTCCTTGTCGAACATCTCCACCTCCCCTTTCCAAGAAAACCCGCCGAGACAGGCGTCGCAAATGCTCTCCCAGACCCCGGGTTTGGCGAACAGGGACCGTTGCCGCCCCGGACTTTCCAACGCCTCGAAGGTCAACCCGAATAGCTGGGTGAACGCCGGGTTCAGATAAATCGCGCGGCTTGAGGAATCGACGACGCAGATGGCATCGCTGGCGCTGTCCACCGCCTTGCTGATGCGGAACAGTTCGGT
Source organism: Verrucomicrobiota bacterium (assembly GCA_018970725.1). Classification (GTDB taxonomy): domain Bacteria; phylum Verrucomicrobiota; class Verrucomicrobiia; order Verrucomicrobiales; family DEV007; genus V1-115. Next base: position 17,455 of record JAGWVU010000021.1, on the reverse strand, counting down.
CTGGCTCCGTTCCCGCTCCCTCCGGGTGGCCGCCGCCGCCTTGTCCTGGGTCTTTTTCTCGCGGATCGTGGACAGGATCCGGGCCAGCATCTCCGCGTGGTTTCCCGCCTTGCAGACGTAATCCGTGGCCCCGATTTCAAAGGCTTTCACCTTGTCCGCGGTATCGTCCCGCCCCGTCAGGATGATGACCGGAATGTTTTTCAAAGCGGTGTCCGCCTTGAGCCTCCGGCAGACCTCGAATCCGTCCATGCCCGGCAGGCCGAGATCCAGCAACACGAGGTCGAAGGACTGGTTGCGGGCGGCATCGATCCCCCCCTGACCGTCCGTCCGTGTCACCACCTCGACCCCGCGCGGGGCCAACAGGCCGGTCAGCAGCACGGAGAGGGCCGGACTGTCGTCAACCAGCAAAACCCGGGGGGAAGTCGTCGTCATAAGTCCGCTTCGCCGAGCCCAATCAATCTGCCGTTCTCCAACCCATTGGTTACAATCGCACGCCCCGGTCCGCAAGGCAACCGATCACGGTCGGGAATCGTTCCGCGTTTCCTCGTGAAGAAAATCGATTCCGCCCCCGTGAAGGGACGCAGCATGAAGCCGTTTTCCGTCCTCTGTTTCCTTCCCCCGCTCCTGCTCGCCGCGGAACCGCCACCGCCGAAACCGGAGTTCCAATATCGGTCGGGCGAGATCCGGGTGAGCCTTCCCTCCGCCGACGAGCCGCGGGTGGGACGGTTCGATGCAGCGTCCGTGCGGGCGGCGGTGCGGTATCTCGACGAGGGATCGATCTGCTGGGTGCGGGAGAAATCCTGCGTCAACTGCCACACCACGGGACCTTACCTGAGCGAGCGACCGGCCTTGATGTTCCTGCTCGGGAAGCCGCACGAGGAGATTGTTACGGACTTCATCGAGTCCGTTCCGCCAGAGATCCGGCCGGTCGGCGAGACCACCACCAAGAGCGGTTACCGGCACAAACCGGGCGCCTTTACCGCCGTGTGGCGTTCGCTCGGTTTGGCGGAATGGGACAAGCACGTCACCGGTCACACCCGTGCACCCACGGACGCCTCGTTGCGCGACATGTTCGAACGGCAATCCGCCGACGGCTCCTTCATCAGCCATGGCGAGGTCGAGATTCCCCACATTACCACCGATTTTGAACTCTCCCTGCAGGCGGTCCGCGCCATGACCGCGGCTCCGGGATGGCTCGAGGGAATCAAGGACCCCGTCCTTTCGGCCAAGGTCGGGAAACTCAAGGCCTGGATGCGCACCGCGGAGCCGAAGAATGATTGGGACCGGGTCCTCAACCTGCAGCTGGCCCACTACCTGCCCGGTTTGGTCCCGGAGGAAACGCGGAACGCCGCCATCGAGCTGCTCGCCTCCAAACAACACCCCGACGGAGGTTGGTGCACCCGCGATTTTTCCGCGCTGGAGGCGTGGCACTTCGAGGTCAGCGAGCCCGTGAAACGCCTGATCACCGGCCTGCCGGATGCCGCCAACCCCGGGAGCGATGCCTACATGACCGCCCTCGCCATCGTGTTGCTGCGCCAGAGCGGTGTCCCGGCCTCGGATCCCCGGGTGCGTCAGGCGGTGGCTTGGCTCAAGCGCGAACAACGCGTTTCCGGACGCTGGTGGATGCAATCGCTCTACCGCGGCAATTACCACTACAGCACCTACATCGCCACTTGCCAGGCCCTCAAGGCCCTGGCGTTGTGCGACGAGTTGCCTGCCCCCGGCGCCGGGTGAAGGGCATGCCCCTACCCTGCGATCACCGTCACCTCCTGACGGTTGGCGGGGAGTTGCACGGCCCGGAGCGGCTTCGGGGCGAAATGAGCCAGACGCTTCCGAAAATCCGACAGGCGGGACACCATCGTGGCATCATTCAGTTTCAACGTGACGATCCAACGGGGGGCGCGGACGGCGGCCTGAATCCGCTCGAGATACCGCAACACCGCCGGCGGAGCCAGATTCATGTCGGAGACCAGCAAATCCACCGGCCCGGCCAGATTCCCCTTTCGCCAACCGCCCACCGGCTGACGCCAATGGCGAATCCGCGCCCCGCCCGGACCGATTTCCGCCAACACGGAGGGTGCCATCGGAGCAGGGTCAACCGCTTCCACCTCCAGGCCGCGCCGCACGAGGGCCAGGGAGATGCCGCCGGGGGAGCTGCCGAGTTCGAGCGCGCGTTTGCCCAGCCAACTCCCCTCCCCATCCCACCCCGCCCACGCCAGGGCCTGTTCCAATTTCAGCCAAGCCCGGGACGGCGCTTCCGGTGGCAGACTCACCCGGGCCAAGCCCCCCGGGCTCACCGCGCCCCCCCCTTCCAGCGGTCGAGCCCCGACCAAGGAGGCTTCTCCCGGGTCCCCCAATATCACTTCACCGATCCAGGAACCGGCTCCGCCCGGAGGAAGTTCACCGCGAATCCGATCCGCCTCCTGCCAAATCTCCGGGGAGATCCCGCCTTCCGGAACGAGACGCGGATAAACGTCCCAGCGCCCCGGCGGAGCATCGCCCATGGTCTCGCGCCACCGGTCCGGAATCGCTCCCGGTTGCGGCACCAGCCCGACGGAGAACCCCCAGTTCCGGGCAAAGGAAAGCGTCGGCCGGAACTCTGCGGGGAGCGGATCCCGGGCTTTCCAAGTGACCAGTTGCGGCCGGAGGAACGCCGGGACGAGACGCCCACCGAGCTGCCGCGCCATTTCTTCCTTGAGAAGGGGCTCCGCGCCTGCCCGGCAAACGGCGTAAAGAAAGGGGAATTCCATCCCGCTCAACCCTCTTTCCCGGTGCCCGGGGTGTCCGGACCGAGGGAAATGCCGACGAGCATCGCCGCCGCCTCCCGGACCTTGTCGGGGACCACCTCGCCGGTGATCACCGTGGCGGCGGGAGCCTTCTCGGGAATGGGCCAGAACTCAGCGGACAACGCGCCCCCGGAGGTCCCCGCCGGAACCGGCCCGGGCGGTGCGGGGAGTTCCGCCACGGCGGGGGCGGGAGCCGGGGCCGGAGGTTCTTCCGCGAGGGGAGCCGGAGGTGCCTCCGGAACTGGAACGGGAGAGGGAACGGGAGGCGGGGCCGCTTGCTCATTCACCTCCGCAACCTCGGGGGCCTTGGCAGCGGCCTGCAAGCCCTCGAGACGACGGGAGAGTTCCCGGTGCTCGGCGCGCAGGGGCCGCAACTGCCGCACCCAGTCGAACCAGAGCAAGTGCCCGAACCAGAGGCCCAGAAGGGAGAAAAAAGCCGCGGAAAGCCAGGGAAAGGCGGAGTGAAGGGCCAAAAACCGGAGGTTGTCGATGGTTTCCATGGTTCAGGATCAGCTCAGGCCATTGGCCCGATCGATTTTGTGGCACTCCGCCAGCAATCTCTGGTTGGCCAGGCGCTGGGTGTTGGCCCGACGCCGCGCGCCGCTCCAGAGAATGGCCGCCAGAAAAAGCCCGGCGAGGAAAAAGCCGAGCCCCCAGAGGGCGCTGGCCAGAATCTGGTGCACCCAGTAGTAGGCATTGGTATCCGCGGAGTCCATGGAACGGGGGTTTCGGGGTTCGATCGTTTCTTCCTTATTTGCGGACCGCGATGATTTCAACCCGGCGGTCCTTGCTCCAGACGTCTTCGGATTTTCCCGGGCTCGCTTCCCGGTCGCCAACCCCGATCAATTCCAGCGATTCCGCGGCCAGCCCGCGCTGCAACAAGCCCTGCCGGACGGCTTCCGCCCGCAATTCACTGAGCTTCTGGTTGCTCATGGAATCGCCCCGGGCATCGGCGAATCCCTTGACCAAAACCGTGGCTCCGGGAGGCAAGGCCGACGCGGCAGCTGCGGCTTTGTCGATCTCCACCCGCCCGTCCGGACGGATCCAATCACTGCCGGCGTTGAAATAAACCACAAAAGTCGGAGCGGATTCCGCCATGGCGCCCCCTTCCCGCACGGTCATCTTGTCTTCGACCTTGACCAGATCATTCGGCAACGCTCCGGCCAGTTCTGCCAACAGGGAATCGCGGGTCTTTGGATCCGGCGCCTGCCCGGAAAGCGTCAATTTGCCCTCGCGCAACTCCAAGCGTCCCTCGGGGACCAAGGCACCGAACTTGGGTAGGAAACGGCTGATCGGCTCCACCCACGGAGCCGGGGCGGTGTCCGGAGAGATCTTGAGGGCGTCGGCCAGACTCATCCCGGGAGCTTGCGGCGCCACGGCGGCCGTCAACGCCTTGCGATCCGCCTCCCCGGGAAGTTGACCTTCGATCCGGCGCCCCGCGGCACCGAATTGCACGACCAACCAAGGAGCCAGCCCGGGTTTCCCGGGTGAAGGCACCGGAGGCATCGCCGGGGGCGGAACCGGCACCGGAGGCGGTGGGGCCAGCCGCAACCCGCTGCTGTCCAACGTCATGCCCGGAGGGAGGCGACGGGTGAGGTCCGCAATCAGCGCGTCCCGGGCCGCGGCTCCTTCCACTTCGCCCAGAACCCGCAAGGTTTTGCCGTCGTAAAGGAATTCCCCCGCCTGCCGTTTCGTGAAGAACGCCTGCAACAGCCCCGGCAAAGCCTCGAGCCCCGGCGTGGTCCGAACGGCGGATTCCACCTTGATCCGGGAATCCAGCCCGGTGGTCCCCAACGCTTTGGCGCCGGCCAGAAGTCGATCGAGGCCGGATCGGTCGGGCCAGCGCCCTTCCAAAGCCAGGTTCCCCCCGGCCAGGCGGGCCCGGAATTCCGGTTCCAAATCGGGAACCAACCGGACCAGATCCGTGATTTCACATCCCGCTTGCCGCATCGGCACCAGGAGCGCGTCCAGCGCCCCACGACCTTGCGACGCCGGCCGATCCCCCGCGATGGTCAATCGCTTGCCCTGAAACTCCACCCGCCCCGGCCCTTGCCGAAAATACCCCGCCAGAAACGCGGGAAGCGCTTGCGACCAAGCCGGAGTTTCCACTCGCGCGTCCCCTTGCAGCCGCTGCTCCACCTGGAGCGGAGCGAGATCGAGCGCCCCGACCAACGCGGCGACCGCCGGCGCATCCGGCAATTTCCCGGTGAGCTGGACCCGCCCCCCTTCGCGGACCGCCACCAGAGAGGCGGGCTGATCGGGAAGCAGTTGCAATTCATTCCGCAGCTTGCCGTCTTCCGGCAGGTAGGCGCGGACCGAAGCGACCAACCCGTCCCGGGCCTTTTCCCCCTTGATGCGGCCCCGCAGCCCGAACTCCCGCTCGGCCAGCTCCAGCGTTCCGTCCGGGATTTGGGTGAAGAAAAGAGCCGCCAGTTCCCCGGCCCGGCCCGCCCAGAGCGGTTCCCTCACCCGGTCACTGACGCGGAGGTCGTTCTTGATCGGTCGACCCGATCCCAACGCCGCCGCCAACGCCTCTTTCAGCGCCGGATCCCCCACTTCCCCGCTCAACTTCCATCCGGCCCCGTCCGCCCCGATGACCACCCGGGCGGGTTGATCCCGGGGCGCGACCACCTCCAAATGGTCGAACAAACGACCCGCCGGAACCGAACCACGGATCAACGTCATGGCTTCCTCGCGGGCCTCCGCGCTCGGCACCTGCCCCGCCACCCGGCCGTCCAACAGGAGGAACTCGACCGAGACCCGGGAAAACCTGTCCTCGGTCCGGAGATCACCGGCCGCCTGTTGTTGGAGAAGGTGTTGATTGGAAGGCATGAACCAGCGCCTCGACCCAACCGCGTGGAGGAGGATGCCTGTGACCAGGAGAATCAGGACGATAATTCTCATAGGAAGAAGGGCGCGCCGATGTTTCCGACACCGACTCCATGACAAAGAATAACGCTTATTGCCATCAATGAAAGAACGGGTTTTCAAGCACGAACCGCACCGGGAACCGACAAGGCAGGATCAATCCCAGCGCCGGTCCGGGTTGGTGAAGTCCACTTCCAAAATGTTGTCGCGGGAAAGCGGGACCAAATCCTCGGACGCATCGTCCCCGGTCTCCCGGCCGCCCGGGTCCGCACCGGTCAGCTCCCGGATGAGACGGGCCAGGGTGTCGGCTTCAAACGGTTTCTCAAGGACGCCGGCAAAGCCGAACCCGTGGAAGTCCACCATGGCTTCGTCAAGCACGCTGCCACTGCTCAAGACGCAGACCGCGAGCGGGTCCAGCTCCAGGATGCGCTCGCAAGCCTCCACCCCGCCCGGACCGGGCCCGGGTTTCATGTCGAGAATGGCCACGTCAAAGCGGTCTCCACGGCGCAACGCCCCGGAATAAAGTTCGGCCGCCTCTTCCCCGTCAGCAGCCAGCGTCACGCGATGCCCCATCCCTTCCAGGATCCGCTGCAACAGGGTCCGCACCAGAGGCTCGTCATCCATCACGAGGACGCTCACCCCCGGCTCGGAGGCTTCGGGCTCCGGCAATGGGATCAGGCTCGCGCCCGTTCCCTCCACCGCCGGAAGGTGGAAGTGAAACACTGTGCCCCCCTTCTCCGTGCGATCCGCTTCCAACCAACCGTCCTGGCGGGAAATCAACGCCCTGGCTTCGGCGAGCCGCATCCCGACATGGCTGCCGGCCACCTCGAGGTAGGGGGAGAAGATCTGCCGGAGATCATCCTCGCGCAATCGCAGGGAATCCGCCACGACCGAAAGGCGGACGTAATCCCCGGGCAACAAGCGCCCGCCAAAGGTCTCTTCGGGCGATTGCACTTCAACCTTGCGACCGCTCAGCCCCACCCTCTTCCCGGGCCCCATCTGGGCGGCCACGAAGGCCACCACGCTTTGGATCGCTCTCCCCGCCTGCCCGGAATCCACGGCCACCAGCGCCCCCTCCGGAGCGAAGTCCGCATCCAGCTTCACCTTGGTGCCGCCCAAAGCGGAAATCGCATTCTCCCAGGCCAGCGTCGCCACCGACGCGGGCAGGATCGAGGGAGCCTCCCCGGTGGCAAATTCCATCAGCCCGCGGGCCATTTCCCGGCAGCGGAGGGCGGCTTGGTAAGCCCATTCAAGAACGGTCGCCCGGCTCCGGACCCGGCCGCCCCCCTCTTGCAACGCGAGGTGGAGGTTCCCCAACACAATGGTGAGCAGATTGTTCCACTCGTGCGCCACGCCCGAGGCAAAACGCTCCAACGCCTGCTGATTGAGCAGCTCGGCGCGCGCCTCCAACTCCCGCCGCCGCCCCCAGGCCGGACTCATCCACAACGCGCGGTAGGCCTCCCCGTCGATCCCCGCCCGCCGCAGCGTCAACCGCACCGTGAACGCCACCCCGTCAGACCTCAGCGCCTCGGCTTCCGTGACAAAGCTGCGGCCCTCCGGCGCGTCCAATTCCAAGAAGCCGAACCGCGGCCCGAACAACGTCTGCACCGGGTTCCCCACCATCTTCTCCACCGGCATTCCCCAAAGATTCGCCGCCTCCGTGTTGCCGAAAACAATCCGGTCCCCGGGATCGACCAAGACCACGGCTTCCGGAGCGGACTCCAAAACAGCCAGCAACGCTTCCCGGGAACGGAGCATCTTGCGCCGGCGGCGTGCCCCCTTGGGACTTCGGAAATTCGGAGAGGAGGGCATGACTTCAGGGGACGACACAGGCTTCCGGGTATCCTCCGGTCTTGCGTTTGATGTATTCCAACCAGCGTTCCGCGGCCCCGGACTCGCCGAAACCTCCCGTCGTCACCAACCGGAAGAGCGGTTCCCCGGAGCGCGCCCCGTCTCGCCGGTAAATGGTCGTCTCCACCCCAAGGTCACGCAGCACCGCCTGTTCCCGGTTCGCGGAGGAAAGCTCATGGTGGGTGGAAAACTGCACCCGGACCATCGGCCGCACCCCGGCACTCACCGCCATTCCCGCCACGGCGGGGGGCAGGCCGGAAACCGGCGTCAGGCGCGCCACGCCCCCCTCCTCCGTCGCGGAGGGACGGCCGCCCGGCGGGGCGACCGTTTCCAAAAGGGAGAGACTCACCTCGGCGTAACCCTTCGCCAACAAACCGAGCTTCTCCGCCGCCGCCATCGAGACATCGATCACGTTCCCGGCGACGAAAGGACTGCGATCATTCACCCGCACCAACGCGCTCTGTCCGGTCCCAAGATGGGTCACCCGCACCCAGGTCCCCATCGGAAGGGTCGCGTGCGCCGCCGTGAAAAGCTCGGGATGATAGATCTCACCGGAGGCGGTGACCGCCGCATAACCGGCACGGTAATAAGAGGCCGTCCCCCGCGCCACCATCAGGGGGCCGTCGGCCGCCGCGAACGAGGGGAGCAAGGCGAGGCCGGCACAAAGCCGGTGCCAAAGAGCCTGGAGGGCCGAACGGCGCATGGGGGAAGATTTACCAAAATATTCATAACTTATAGGCAAACTAAGGCAAGCATAAATTATGGATATTCCTAAAATATCCTCTTACCCATAAAAAAAGGCGCGCCTTCCGATCGGAAAGACGCACCTCACCCGGCCAAGCTCGGATTCGGATCAGTTCAAACCATGGAGGGGATTGGACTGACCGCCCTTGGTGGATCCGAGGGCCAGCAGGAGGTGGGTCAGGCTCGGACAATAGCGGACAATGTCTTCCGCCAGGCTGCGCAATTCTTCCTCCGAGGCAATGGAAGCCGTCAGTGGGGACTGCGAAGCCCGGAACAGATTGAGGGCGTCCTGATTCGGTTCGTTAATGTTCATGGTGTGTTGGGTTGCTGTTTGGTTGGTTCCGGAAATTCAAGTCATCCACCGGAGCCGGCTTCATCCACGATCTCGCCGAGCCGCCGCATCTCCCGCATCTTTTCCGAGATCAGAAGACTGGCGGTCTCCGCCACGTTCCGGCCATACAAACCCTCTTCCGTCAGCACCTCGAGGAGCTGCTTGACTCGTTCGGTTGTCGATATCGTGATCTGCACGGTTTCGACGGTGTTTTTGGCTCGGGCCATGAATCATGAATAACAACCGGATTTCAATGGCATTTCAATAGAATAACGTCAACCCCTACATTCTTTAAATTTCAGGTCCGTTATTCATGCCGGTCCGTTGACTTCAAATCCATGTATACAGAAAATATGAAAGTGTAAACTAATTTTTCTAATTATTAAACATTGGTTGGTTTTCCAGCCAACCGCTTCTCCCGACAAGTTGGAAGCGATTCCCACAGGCCCAAGGGGTCGGGACCACAACGACCAACTTCCCGCTGCGCTGTTCACCTCCAGCGGTGGTCCGGACTCCAGTCCGGAACCTTTCTCTTCGCGCGTTCTGAAACGGCGCGCCGCCAAGCGGGATGATGGTCCGCTTCGCGTGGGCGTCGATTCCGGGCTTGATCGTGGCATGGGGTTTTGTGGTATTGGGCGGGGAGTAATCTTGTATGCTTGTCAGGATGCGGGTTTCACCCCGCCTGAGCACCCCAATGCCATCTTGCAGGAATCCATTGGTCGTGCAGGATTTCCCCCAGTGGACGAGTCTGAGCTGATTGCTGCGTGGAAAGAGACCATCAACGGCCCGGAAAAATCTTGGGTGCTGTTCCGGAACGGCACCTGCGTGATCCTTATGAAGCCCGCAGCAGACCTAGCCGCCCAGGCCAAGACGCTGCTCCGGGAATTCGGTCCCGTGCATTCCAGCTCGACCTTCGGGGACTTCAGCACCATCGAACTGAATAATGGGCGCGGGTGGGTGGTCACCTCCCACCACCCGGATATCCTCACCCTGGTGGGGCCGGACGAAGCCATGTCCACTTCGGACATGTTGATCGGACTCCAGGGCCGGACCAAGCGCGGGATGGATGCAGAGGAAGTGGAAGTGCTGCACGTGGAAGACCGGCGAGGAAACTAAGCGCGCTTTACCCCGTGCTCTGCATCCCCGCCGCAATGCCCGGAAAGCTTAACAGCATCGCCCCTCCACCATCCCACGCCGACCAGTGACTCGCGGGCGGGAACGTTCCCTTCGGCGACATTCTGATCCACTCCTGCTCGGAGCGTTATGGTGTGCGCCTGCTCGAGCGCGACCGCCGCTTTGCGATGATCCGGGAAGCGGTGGGGGGTTGATGGGGGTTGCCAAGACTCCACTGCCGGCCTCGATGCAGTTGGGTAGAAATCCCTCCAAAAAGAGACCGTCGGTCTTTCCCTAAAACGAAAGCCGTCCCCCCTTCCGTAAGCCGCATCTTTGATCCGGCCGTGGAGGAATGCGGTCGGAAGCCAGGTCCAACTTACGGGGATGTCATGAGAGGGACATCATCCCGCCTTGCTGCGCACCTTCTCAAGCCAGCGCCGCTTCGGAGAGCGTCTCCCCGGCCGTCTCCACAGTGGAGAGGTCTTCCACCCGGATCACGTTGGCGGATCGGTCGATCCGACGCATCAAACCGGCAAGGACCCCTCCGGGCCCCAGCTCGAGAAAATTGCGATGCCCTTGGGCCAAAAGAAACTGCATGCTCTCGGACCATCGGACGGAACCGGTGACCTGCCGGGCCAAGGTATCCCGGATATCGTCCGGGTCCCCGACGGGACGGGCCTCGACGTTGCAAATGACGGGCACACCCGGCCTTTGGATTTGGGCGGCGGCCAGTTCCGGGATCAGCGCGTCCTGGGCGGTCTGCATCAACCGTGAGTGGTAGGCACCGGCCACCGTCAGTTCCTTGGCCACACGGATTCCCTTTTCCGGATACATCTCGAGGGCGCGGGCGATGCCTTCCCGGCTGCCCGAAAGGACGATCTGGCCCGGGGCGTTGAAGTTCGCCACGTCCACTGCGCACTCCGCCGCCAGCTCACGCACCGCCTCCTCTTCGCCCCCCACCATCGCCGCCATCGTGCCGCCCGAGGCCTGGGTCGCCTCTTCCATCAACAGCCCGCGCCGGGCCACCAACTGCAAGCCGGTGGCGAAGTCGAAAGTTCCGGCCACCGCATGCGCCGTGAACTCACCCAGGGAGAGCCCCGCGCAAGCGACCGGACGCAAATGGGGCAGCCGCTCGCTCAGCAATTCCCAGCAGATGAACCCGTGGACGAATAAGGCCGGCTGGCATCGGGAAGTACGCGTCAACTCGTCCATCGGCCCTTCAAACATGACCTTCCCCAGATCGTAACCGAGCAGCTCGCTGGCCTCGTCCAACCGCTGGCGCCCCTGCGGATGGGCCGCGATCAAATCCGCTCCCATGCCGATCTGCTGGGCCCCCTGACCCGCGAACAGAAGAACCACGTCATTCGCCATCCCGGCCATCTTCGGGAGATTCTCTCACAAATCAAACGGGAATTCGCTTCCGCAGCCATTCCGAGACGCCCCCCGCCGCCCGTTCCAGCCATTCCCCGGCCCGCGCGATGGATTCTTCCACCGGAGTCCCCTCCGGCGCGATCGCCCGGGCCAGATCGAACTCCCGTTCCACCCCACAGCCCGGCTCCACCCTGCCTGCCAGGGCAACGACCGTTTTCCCCATCGACCTGGCCAAAACCGCCACGCCGTGCGGACCCTTGCCGTTCAAGGTCTGGCGGTCCAGACTCCCCTCCCCCGTGATCACGGCATCCACTTCCGCCAAGGCCGCCGGCAGCCCGATCAGTTCCGAGACCAAACCGAACCCGGACTGCAACCGCGCCCCGCAAAAAGCCATGGCCCCGAAACCCAGTCCCCCGGCGGCTCCGGCACCCGGCAGATCCCGCCCCCTGAACCCCAGATCCCGCTCCACCAAGTCCGCCAGATGCCGCAACCGATCCTCATGCCGGTCCAACTCCCCTTCACCCACCCCTTTTTGCGGCCCGAACACCCGTGTGGCTCCCTCCGGCCCGAGCAACGGGTTCCGTACATCACAGGCCGCGATCATCGGCCGCTGGGCACAGGCCGCGATCATCGGCCGCAAAACCTCTCCCGGCGCCCGGAGCCGCGTCGCACGGCTCAGCTCCTCCGGGATGGCTTCCAATTCTCTTCCAGCCTCATCCTCAAAGACATACCCCAAGGCCCGCGCCATCCCGGACCCGCCGTCGTTGGTCGCGCTTCCCCCCAGCCCGAGCACGACCCGGTCCGCGCCACGCTCCCAAGCCGCCCGGATCAATACACCGGTACCCGCAGTGGACGCCCGCCACGGATCGCGTTCCGGCCCGGCGACCCGCCACAAACCGGAAGCCTCGCTCATGTCCACAATGGCGGTGCGATCCCCCCCGCATGTCACCATGACGTAGGAAGCGGTGACCCGGCGGCCCAGCGGATCCGCGGTCTCAAGCTCATGACGGCTTCCCCCAAGCGCCACCCGGATCGCTTCCGCCGTCCCCTCGCCACCATCCGCCAAGGGAAGAATCCGCAGGTCGAACCCCGCCCCCAAACCGACGGCAATCCGTTCCGCCGCTTCCTGCGCGGAGAGCGATCCCTTGAACTTGTCCGGCGCAATGAGGATCTTCATTTCTGCCCTGAGAATATCGTTGGCTCTATCCAACTGAGCCGGGAGGGCGACCTTACCGCGGCCCACGGCCCCCGGCAAGCGTTCGGTTGCCGGGAACGCTGGAAAGCGCGGCGCAAGGTTTTCCGCCCCGGAGGCCTCCCATGAACGGCGCATCAGGGCGGACGTCGATGGGAAAAAGTCTCATTGACTTCCGGGGCGGGTTCTCCGAAAAAGAACGCCCTTGGGATCCCAATGAGCTTACTCTCCACGCTTTACGATCAGATCGAAATCCTCGCGGCAATCGCCATGGCCGTCGGGTTGCTTGCCTTCGTCGCGCAGCTTTGCCGCAGAAATTGCCAGCAGGAACGCGAGCTCGAGCGACTTGACCGGGAGGCCGATGAAATGATGCAGCACCTCACGGACGCCAAAGCAAACGCGGAAGCGGCGCGGGCCAACGCGGAATCCGCCCGGGGAAATGCCGAGTCGGCCAGGGCACGCCTCTCTTCCGTCTCCGCTGAGCTTTCGGACTCAAGTCGGAAAGTCAACGAACTCCAGGTCCAGATCGGCAAGGACCATGCCGCATGGCAGGCCCTCCTCGAACAACTTATCTCACGTTTGCACCCCACGCGAATCAATCCACCGTCGGGCCCCGTTCCTCCTCCGACGGATCCGACCCGGCATGAAAAGACGGTTGAGGCGGTCTTTCAGATCCTCACAAGGTTTGCAACGGCCCCACCCTCCCCTCGCCAAAAAATTTGGGGGGAACCTTTTTCAGGCCGGTTGCAACGAACCGAGGGCCCGAAGATCATCACGGTGGCCAATCTCAAGGGAGGCGTGGGCAAAAGCACCCTCAGCGCTAACCTCGGGGCGCTCTATGCGAGCCAGGGAAAGAAGGTGCTCCTGATCGACCTCGACTGGCAGCAGAGCCTGACCCGCTTGTGCCTGACGGAGCCTCAGCGGCAGGAGTTCTTTCACCCAGAACAACAAGCTTCGGTGGTCACCGCCTTGAACCAGTTCGCCGACGGCAAGGATTGGACCAACACGCCCTGCGTTTTCCACAGGATCAATCGCCCGGGAACCGACTTTTGGATCGTCCCGACCAAGCAATCTCTGATGGAGGCCGAGGATCGCGCGCTGCTGCACTGGTATGCTCGCGGGACGGAAGAAGATGCGCGTCTCATGGTCGGCCAACTGATCCAACAATGGAGCACCTCGTTTCAAAAGCTATCCGGGCATGCCGTGGATCTGGTCATCATCGACTGCCCGCCCCGGTTTACCGTCTCTTACACCGGAGCCCTCGCTGCCGCCCATCTCGTTTTGATTCCCGTCATTCCTGACCAGGTATCCATCGCCGGAGTGGATCAGTTCTTCTCCGACTCCTTCAAGGACTTGCGCCAGGGCTTGTGGCCAAACCCCGCCCAAGCACCGGTGTTCGGCCTCATCGGAAACCGGTTGCGCCACTATGCTTCACAGGTTGAATCGGCGCGAACTCGGCTGCAACGCCTGGCGGACGACGTCCGGAATCAAGGGGTGGAGATCAACGTCACCTCAGGACCTCTCCGTGAATATATTGCCTATACGCATGCCGCCAACCGTCCGGATCATGACACCAAGTTGTTTGGCGTGGATCTGCTAAACTACCAAGCGCGTGAGGACGTCACCTCACTTGCCGCGGAGGTTTTGGCGTGGCTCCCCACCGAGATCTGGAGGAGCCCAGGGAACCGCATCAATCAACCCATCCCCATGGGAGCGGGCTCATGATCACCCTGGGAGATCTGGCGCAAGCCCTGCGCGCCCACCCACCGCTGACCAGCAGCGATCCAAGCGGAACCCCGGACCGGGATCTGGCGCCATTCATTGCCGCCTTGGAAACCAGACCGGACGTGGCCTTGCCCTTGCTGACCGCCCAAATTTCCCGGCTGCCCGCCCCAAAGACAAAGCGGCCGGCCAAGGGTTCCCCTGCTGTGATCGGGGAAAAGACGAAGGAAGCCATCACCAACCTCCACCGCCTCTCGGAAGAAGCCAAAGCCTGGCCCAGCCCGGATGGCGATCGCGCACGGTCCCGGGTCCGGCAAATCTGTCAGGGACTGACCAAATTGGAACTCACAACGGTCTCCAAAGCATTCCTCAGCAAGGCAAACTCCGGCGTGACGAAAGAGCAATTGCTCGACTTGTTGGCGCAACCCGTGGTCTGGCAGCTCAGCCACCGGTTTACCAACAAAGGAAGCTGATCCAGCGCTCTCGCGTGTGGGTTCGGGAAGAACGTCAGTTCAAAGGTCATGAATTCCCGCTCGCATCGAGGACCAAGCGGATCGAGCCTGTTTGAAGCCTGCCCATGACGGCCGCGCCATTGTCGATGACGGCTTCAAAACCGGGATTCCGCAGCGCCCACGATAGGACCGCGGTTTCAGCGGGACCCAGGTCCCAGGCAAGAATCTCCGGGACGGGTTCTTCGTCTCGCACGTTGCTCTTTGCTTCGGGAGTCTCCAACCAACGCCATGCTGGATCCTCCGGTGACACAGGATGCAAACGGCGATCTCCACGCCCCGATCTTGAAGCACCGCATCGATCCCCCTGCTGAAACTCATCTCCGGCTCGAGCTCGGTCCCGGGTGCGAAAGGAGGGCGAACTCCCGCTCTGCCCCTTACCCTCAAGTTGGAAACCATGGTGAGGTCGGATCCTCATGATTCCAATACGCCCGACGGGTCGGGACAGGATAGCCCGGGGCAAAGCGTGGAACGAGCGGCGCCTTGGGTTTGCCGTAAGCGTCTGATAAGTCTCCAGCTTGACCTCCTGACCGTCATCCGTGCGCACCCGGGGCCGGGTCCCCTCTCTTTGCGACCGTTGACGAAAACCCGCCCCGGCCCGCAAAGCATCGCGCCCCCGGCGGCGCTGGTGCTTTTCAGCCCAACCCGGACGACCCTTCGCAGGGAATCGTTGAAAATCCGGGTCGCCTGCTCATCGCTGGCTTGCGCCAACGACTCCAGAATGCTTTCTTCGGATGTCATTTCGTATGGATTGAAGGTAAACCCTTATTGAGGACTCCGCGAGTGCGGAGTCCTCACCATCCATCCAGGGGTTTTAACGGTGTCAGGGACGCTTCCGGGCCGTTCACTCCCAGAGACAATCCTCGTCCTGATTGGGAGACCATCTTGTTGTCGTCGGCTGACGTCATGGCAGAAGCTTCATCCGACCACCTGATTTTATCCTTTCAAAAAGGGAGCTTTCAGGTAAAATCATCCTTTATGGAAGGACAAATCAAGACCTTGCTTCAGGAGAAGCTGGCGGACTCCCTCGCTGCTTCCGTGCCGCCCCTGACGCGGCGCGAGATTCAGCTCCCCGCTGTGCCCGGCAAGGCTTTCGCCGTGGTCGGCATGCGCCGGAGCGGCAAGACGAGCTACCTCTGGCAGTGTCTGGGCGATCGGCTTGCCGCCGGCCGCACCCGGGAATCCCTGGTTCCCCTGAATTTTGAAGACGACCGGTTGTCCGGCATGGATGCGTCGGGATTGGCGTTCCTCGTCGAGGAATACTTCCGGCTCTTTCCAGGCCAACGGGACGAGGCCCTGACCACGTTCCTCTTTGACGAGATCCAGATCATCCCCGGATGGGAGACATTCGCCCGCCGGCTCCTCGATTCCGAACGGATCGAACTGTTCCTGTCCGGTTCCTCCGCCTCCATGCTCAGCCGCGAGGTGGCCACCAGCATGCGTGGCCGTGCCATGGAGGTAACGGTGTTTCCCTTCAGTTTCCGCGAGGCACTCGCCCATGCGGGTCATCTCCCCGACAAGGTTGGCGCAACGTTGCCCAAAGCCCGCCGTTCGGCACTCGAACATGCCTTTCGCAATTACCTGGCGACCGGAGGATTTCCCGAAGCCCAGGGCCTCGCGGTTCGCGATCGCGCCGCCCAGCTTCGCAGCTATGTCGATGTGGCCGTGCTGAGAGATGTCATTGAGCGTCACGAGGTGTCGAATCCCGTGGCCCTGCGCTGGCTGCAACGCCACCTGTTGGGCAGTCCCGCCTCTCTCTTCAGCATCCAGAAGTTCTACGACTCCCTCCGCCGCCAGGGGATCTCCGTCGCCAAGGACACCCTCCACGCCTACCTCGGGCATCTGGAAGACGCGTTCCTCATCCGGACCGTGAGCCTGCACACCGCCTCCGAGCGCCAGCGCATGGTCAATCCCCGGAAGGCTTACCCCATCGACCCCGGGCTGATTCCCGTCTACGAGCGGACTGGCCATGCCAACCTCGGCCAAGCCCTGGAAACCGTGGTTCTCATCGAACTGCTCCGCCGCGGTTACGAGGTGCATTACGTTCGCACCCCGAAGGGCCTGGAGATCGACTTCCACGCCCGGGACGATGCCGGCTCCACCCTGCTCATTCAGGTATGCGCGGACGCGACCGATCCCGCGACCCTCGACCGCGAAATCCGAGCTTTAGCCGAGATGATTCCCCTCTACCCGAAAGCCGAGCCCCTCCTCCTCACCCTGGATCCGCACCCTCCCACCGCCGCCCTTCCGCCCGGCGTCCAATGGCGTTCCGCCATCGGCTGGCTGCTTTCTCCGGGTGCCTGAAACGAGGTTCCACCCCCCTCCTTTCGCTTCATCCATTTGTCGGAACGTCTCCATAAACCGGGCGTTGTTCCAACGGACGGCCTCACGGACCATGGCCCGCTCATATTCGTTGCGGCCCCCGGTGAGCCTCCATCGTTTAGCCGAGGCGGTGGACAGTCTCAGGTTGCGGATCACGTTCTCCACCAGATTGGTGCTCAGGAATACCTGGTTCAGCTCGCTGGAGACACCGAGCCGGTGAAAGGCCAGCAGCCCTTCCCCGCGCTCCCGCAGACACGCCGCCGCTTCGTCGTTGTGCCGGGCGACGTATTGGACGATCTCCGCGAAGGCCTCCGCGATCAAGGCGGGGGTGAATAGATAGTCCCAGTCATACGCTTACGGTTTGCCCCTGATCTGACCAACGCCCTGCACGGACGGGACCATGATTGTCCCGAACCTGGTGAGCGGATGCAAAATGCAACGTCAACCCAGGGCTGCGGTCGCCTTCGGCACCCTGCAAGTCTTCACCATCCATCCAAAGATTGTCACGGTGTCAGGGACGCTGCCCCCCCCAAAAAAAATCCCCCCACCTTTCTTTTGGAAAGATGGGGGGAATAACCTGGCAGCGACCTACTCTCACACGGCCTGTCGCCGCACTACCATCGGCGCTACAGCGTTTCACTTCCGG
>JAGWVU010000099.1 GCA_018970725.1 Verrucomicrobiota bacterium | reverse complement strand
GCCTAACTTCGGCAATTTCAGAGCCAGAATCCTGTTCCACCTGGGCGACCTCGACATGAATCCCGCATGAGACCAGCAACCAGAAATCCGCAAGCGCCTTTTTTCCCAACGTAGATCCGCGATGTGGTCGATGTTCATGTTTTCCTTGGGATGACTCAAAAAGTAGATGCCCGCACTGACCTTCCATTTGTACCACTGCCCATAGCTGATCCCTGCAGGATCCCGGATCCAAATGACTTTCCGGCCTTTTGCCGCTCCCTTTCGGAGCGTGTCCCGGACGCGACATAAGTCTTGTGATGCTTGTCCTCGCCGTGACCACCCTTGTGACCGCGGCGCGGATCGTGGGTGGCATGCTCATGCCAGTGTCCGTCCCCGGCGTAGACGTCGTATTTTTCGAGGCCGGGAACGCCTGCCATGACCCACCCGATGTCATCAATGACCGGACACTTGCGCTCGCCCTCGCCGGAGCGCAAGGCGGCGGAGACGGGGAGGAAAAACGCACGGGAGAGACCACGAATTCGCTGAGTATCGTGCGGTAGCAAACCGACTTTCCGGAAAGCCCCTCCTGTCAAGCCCATAAAGGCGCAAGAAGCGGGTTTTTCAGGAATTTGAGGTATTCCGAGGGTGCGGCGGACCCCCGGGAAATCGACTTCACCCGCGGGCTATGAGAGGCTGCGGCCTGTCGAATTGAGGCAGAAATTTCGTGAGAACCTGGACACCGTTGGGCGTGGTAGGCGGGACCTGAGACCACGAGGTTTACCGTGGCTCGGTGGAGCGGTCCCACGGAATGCTCCACATCCGGCACCGACACGATCACGGTCAGATTCTCGGGATCGAATTCCTCCGCAGACGCTCCCGTGTGAATGGCAGCGGTGATTCCGGCTGCGGTCAGCCAGGCGGCGAAGGCGTGCTCGATGGATGCGTTCATGACCGGGCCACGTGGAGGATGAGGAGCGGGCTGGACGGGCGATCGGTGATGCCCTTGATTGCGTAGGTCTCGCCCTGGATCACCACGGTTTGGCGCGTCTTCGGCCAGGACACGGGCAGGAAGCCCCCGGATTGGAGGTCGAGTTGCACCTGCGGATCGGCCACGATGGCGGGAAAGTCGGTGCCGTTCCAGGTGATGGAGATACCCACCTCGGCGAGGATCGCGGCGAGGTCGGCGTCCAGTTCGTCGTGGCGGTAGGGCATCTTCCTGCGCGCTGCCTGTCAATCCCGCCAGAGTTCGTTGCGAAACCAAGCCGTGGGGCGCCGGGTGCTCCGTGCTTGGCATTGACGATCGGGGGCTTTCCGGACACATTGTCTGGATTGAGCACCTTGGCTGAAATCGAAGATGCAGTAATTGGCCTCCCAATCCAGGAGCAGCGGTCTCTGCTGGCCTGGCTGGAAATGCAGTTGCGATCCGCGGGCGATGGCCCTTCCCAGACGGGCTCGGATCGGGTGTTGTGGTTGCGTGAACTCGCCGAATTGCGTCGCCAGATGACCACCGGCCACCAGGGAGCCGAGTTGCAGGAGATCCTTGATGCCCTGAGAGGCGATCGCTGATCGAGCAATGAGCTTCTGGGACACCTCCGCGCTGGCGAAGCTCTACGTTCCTGAACCGGATTCCCTGGCATTTGATGCCATCGCCATTTCGGGTGGCGACCTTGTGATCACTACAGTCACGGTCTATGAGGCGCGCACCGTGTTCCGGCGCCGGGAACTGGACGGTGTGATTCCGGCGGGAGGTGCCGCGACGTGCTACCAGAAGTTGATCGGGGATATTCGCTCCGGTCGCATTCGGATGGTGAACGATTCTCCGGCCCTCGAAGTGGAATTTGGTCGCGTGCTGGAGCAATGCTTTTCGGCGGCTCCGCCCACTTTTGTGCGCACCTGCGACGCGCTGCACCTCTCGGCTGCGAAGGTCGCGGGCCAAAAAGAGTTTGTCAGTGCGGACATCCGGCAGAGGCAGGCGGCAGCCCTCTTGGGATTTGTGCTGACTCCCGCGACCTATCCGTTCCTCCCTTGAGCTGACGTTCCCAGATCAAAACACCAAACCCAGCGAAAAGCTCACCGCCGTGTTGTTTCCGGCCGAACCTTCCACAGTTGCGGTGGCTCGGATGAACCGCCGGGAGCGCGGCCTTGCGCAGCTTCACCTGGAAATCGGACCCGGGCAGCAAGCCGCCGGATTGGAGATCGAGTTGTACCTGCGGATCGGCCACGATGGCCGGGTGGTCGGTGCCGTTCCAGGTGACGGGGATGCCGACCTCGGCGAGGATCGCGGCGAGGTCAGAGTCGAGTTCGTCATGGCGGGCGGGCATGATTCCCCTGCCGAGCCTGTCAATCTCTCCGACTTTGTTGCGCAACGAGGAGATGCCGAAGCGTCTGGGCGTTCGTCACCGTTTTTTGCTTGCCGCCAGGGTTTGGTGTTGATCATGCTTCAGTCGCCTGACGCCTGCCATGAGTGATTCTGCTCCTTCCACGCCCACCTTGTGCATTTTTATCTCTTCGCCCGGCGACGTGGCGGAGGAACGGGAAAAGGCCCGCCAGGTCCTTGCCCAGCTGCAGACGTTCTACGGAGAGCAGGTGCTCCTGTTACCTGTGTTGTGGGAGGATCTTCCGTTGGAATTGGACCAGCCCTTTCAAAAGGGGATCGATGTCATTTTGGGAGAAAAACCCATCGACATCGCCGTGTTCATCCTCTGGGCGAGGCTTGGTTCTCCGTTGGGCAAAGCGGTGCGGGACAAGGAAGGGAATCCCTACCGCTCCGGCACGGAACGGGAGTTCGATCTCATGCTGGCCGCCTTGGAACAGTCCGGCGGGAAGCGGCCGGATATCTTGTTCTACCGGCGCGACGACGATCCCGCCTTTAAGCGGAAACTCTCCGGGGAACCGGACCCGGGCAAGATGCGGGAACTCATGACCCAGAGTGAGATGGCCCAAAGCTTCGTCCAGGAACACTTCCAGGACGAGGAAGGCCACAACACCCGGGCCTATCACCGTTTCCGCCAGCCCGTGGAATTCGCCTCCCGGCTCAAGGTCCACTTGCGTGGCCTCATCGACCAACGGATCGACGCCGGGGAAACGCAACGCGCCGCGCGCTGGACAGAGGCGCCCTATCGTGGCCTGGAAGTCTTCGATCTGCGCCACGCCGACATCTTCTTCGGGCGCGAGGCCGAGGTGTGCGAGTTGGAAAACCGCCTCCGCCAACGCGAGAGCGAGGGCTGTGCGTTTGTGGCCGTGATCGGGGCCAGCGGTTCGGGGAAATCCTCGCTGGCCCGCGCCGGGCTCCAGGCCAGCCTGACCCGTTTCAACTTGGATCAAAGCGTCAAGGAATGGCGCAGCGCCGTCCTCCTCCCCGCCCAAACCGAGGGGCACCCGCTGCTCGGCCTCATCCAAGTCCTCCCGGACCTGGCAAAGTCCGGCCTCAGCGCCACCGAGATCGCCGAAGCCTTCGCCGAGTCCCCGTCCACCACAGTCAAGACCGTGCTCAAGCCGGTCTTCCAACCCAGCACCAAGAACGAAGAACCAAGAACGAAGCTCTTGGTCATCATCGACCAGTTCGAGGAACTCTTCACCGATCCCCGGATCGCCCCGGCGGAACGGGACCGCTTTCTCCTCGCCCTCGAAGCCCTGGCCCGGTCCGGCTTCTGTTGGGTGGTGATCACGATGCGCAGCGATTTCTATCCGGTGGCGCAGAAGAACGAGATCTTCCTTCGCCTCAAAGGAGAGACCGGCCACTTCGACCTCCTCCCTCCCGGCCCGGAAGCCCTGCGGCGCATCATCACCGAACCGGCCCGGATGGCGGGTCTGCGTTTTGAGAAACGCGCCCCGGAACTGGGGGGACAAAGCCTCGTCGGCAGAATCCTGGAGGACGCCAAGGGGCAGCCGGACATGCTCCCGCTCCTCTCCGATCTCCTCTTGGAACTTTACCAGCTCCGCTCCAAGGAAAACGTCATCACCTTCACCGCCT
>JAGWVU010000098.1 GCA_018970725.1 Verrucomicrobiota bacterium | reverse complement strand
TGGACGGGGACAGGGTTTGGACGGGGACAGGGTTTGGACGGGGACAGGGTTTGGACGGGGACAGGGTTTGGACGGGGACAGGGTTTGGACGGGGACAGGGTTTGGACGGGGACAGGGTTTGGACGGGGACAGGGTTTCGGTGCACGGGGTGATTCGGCATAAGATTTTCGAAACTTTCATTTGAACACATTCTGAGATGATGTTCTTTTGACCAAATGCGTCCTTCCCGTGTCTTGGGTGATCCCGCTCACCCCGTAAACCTCTACAACTGTGCCTCGCGGATGTTGCGAGAGTTGCCTCCTTGGAGTGCTGTCGAGAAAGACCACTTCCGGTCTCTCTTGGGCAAGATGCTGGCCTTCAGTGGTCTTGAAATGGTCACATTTTGTTTCATGGACGACCACTTTCACCTGCTTCTGGCAGTGCCTTCGGAACGGGAAAGTTTGAAAGCGATGAGTGATCACGCACTACTCGAACGTTTGGCCTGCATCTACACACCGGCCGAAGTGAAATCGATCGCTCTTGCGCTGGGGGCCCATCGGCAGGCGGGCCGGGAAGACCAAGCGGATGCGTTGCGACGGTCGTATCTAGACCGGATGCACGACATCTCCGCGTTCATGGCGGAGTTCAAACAACGGTTCACCGTCTGGTATAACCATCGGCACGAACGCGATGGCACCCTATGGCGGGGTCGGTTCAAAAGCGTGTTGGTCGAAGATGACCCTGAGGCCTTGCGCACGATCGCCGCCTACATCGATTTGAATCCCATCCGCGCCGGACTTGTCGAGGACCCTGCCTTTTATCGGTGGAGTGGCTATGCCGAAGCGGTCGCAGGGGGAAATCCGGCCCGGCGTGGCCTGAGTGGCCTGATGCAAGGCGTCTTGACCGACAAAGCGGACGTTCGAAACTGGGCTGAAACTCAAGCGATTTACCGATGCTGGCTTTACGAGGCCAGCAAAACTTCCGAATCCTTTGCACAGGGCCTTCCGATGAAAGACACCGAAGAGGTTCTGGCCCAGCAGGGTGCCCTCAGTCGTCCCATTCTCGCTGGTTGCCGGATCCGTCACTTCACCGAGGGCATTGCCATTGGCTCCAGAGAATTTGTTGAGTCGGTCTTACAACGATACCGCTCCCAATTCAGCAGGCGCCGCGTCGATGATGCGCGCCGGATTCCAGTCTTTGCACCGACCCTCTTCCTCAGTCTCCGCGGCTTGATCCTCCGAACATAGGGTCAGGGAATGCGTGAGCTGCCATAGGCCTGGATCGTGCGGCCGGAAGTCAGTAAAACACCTACGTCAAACCCGCGCTTTCAACCCTCAGGATTGCGGCATGTGTCCGGGGAGCCCGGCATTCGATGCAATCCCAGCGTCGCTGAAGCCGCTCCGCTCCAGCCTGAAACCTGGGATTTCCAGAAAATCCCGCCTCTTGGCATGAACGTTTGGCGTGGTCGGTCGGTATTCCGCCCCGGCGATCTGAAAACGGATTCAGCTTGCAACGGCCGACTGCGTTCGGACGCCATTGACCAGGCGCCAGATGCCCCGGGGGTTGGAGTCCCGGAGTTCCTCAGGGAGCAGCATTTCGGGGACGTCTTGAAAACAAAGGGGACGGACGAATCGGAGAAAAGCGCTCAGACCGATGGAGGTGAAATGAGAATGGGTAGTGGCCGGGTAGGGACCGCCATGGTGGAGGGAGGGACAGACCTCCAACCCGGTTGGATATCCGTTGATCACGAGCCGACCGACTTTAGTCTGCAGAACCTCGATGAGTTCGCTGAATTCAGCAAGATCTTCCGGCGTGCCATGGAGGGTTGCGCTTAGGCTCCCATCCATGCTTTCCGCAAATCGTATCATATCAGCCTGGCCCGTGCAGCGGAGAACGACAGAGGAGGGACCGAACACTTCTTCGCGCAGAACTTCCGGGTGTTTGAAGTAGGTTTCACTATCGGTCTCAAAGAGGACGGCCGAGGCTTGGCACTTTGACTGATCGGCCCCGGCGGCCCTTGCGGTGACGAGCACATCTTGCAACGCCTGGATCCGGTTAACTCCCTGTTCGTAAGCCTGATGAATGCCCCGGTGCAGCATGCTCGCCGGCGCTACCGCGGCTACCCTGCGACCAGCTTCGCTCAGGAAAAAGTCCAGACTGGCTCCATGCGGTGCCAAAACCATGGCGGGATTGGTGCAGAATTGACCGGTGCCAAGCGTGAGGGAGGCCACAAAACCTTCCGCGATTTGTTCTCCACGAGCCACAAGGGCCCGAGGTAGAAGAAAAACGGGATTGAGACTACCCATCTCCGCATAAACCGGAACGGGCCGTTCCCTCTTGGACGCCACGTCAAAGAGGGCACGCCCCCCGCGGAGCGAACCTGTGAAGGCCACGGCCTCGGTCGCCGGATGAGCCACAAGGGCCGTACCCACTTCATGGGACCGACCGTGGACCATGGTGAAAACACCGTCTGGCAAGCCGCTCTCACGGGCCGCGTCCTTCACGATCGCCGCGAGGCGCTCGCAAGTGTGCGGGTGGGCCGGGTGCGCCTTGACCACCACCGGACATCCGACCGCCAAGGCGGCAACCGTGTCCGAACCGATGACGGAAATGGCGAAAGGAAAATTGCTGGCGCCGAACACGACCACCGGGCCGACTGGCCGATGCATCAGGCGGATGTCCGGCTTGGGCGCCGGCTTGCGGTCGGGAAGGGCCGTATCGATTCGGGCGTCCACCCATGAACCCTCCCTCACCATGGCAGCGAACATGCGGGCACCGTTACAGGCCCGGGCCAACTCTCCCGGGAGCCGGGGACGACCGAGAGCCGTTTCCTGATCCGCAAGTTCGATCAGATCTTCCGCAACCGCTTCGACCCCTGCTGCGATCCGTTCCAGAAACTGGGCCCGCTTATCCGCGGAGGTCTGGCGAAAGGTTCGGAAAGCATCAACCGCGGCACGCAGAGCGGCATCGATCTGGTGAGGGGTGGCTTCGTGAAATTCACCGGGGAGGATTTCTCCGGTTCGGGCATTCTGGCTTTGAAAGGTCGGGCTCATGGAAAGATTCGTTTCGGTGTCGTTCTCCGGCTAGCAGCGTCTGTGCGGCTTCGCGGACTCGGCTGAGGTAGCGCTCGTTCACCGGGGTCAAGATGGATAGTATCGGCCCCATTTCGGCAATTCCGGCAAACCTGTGCGCCTCCGGCAACACAGATACCGGGGACTGCTTGCGACGCAACTCTTCCAACGTCCGGAAAATGCCCCGGATTTCCTCCGCTTCGCCCCAATCGCCGCGTCGGATGGCTTTCAGCAAAGATTGTGAGAGCCGGGGGGAAACACATGCGCAACCAGAGGCAAAAGTGCCGACGCCGAATTCACGAAGATGGGGAACGGCCACCTGCTAGCCAAGGCCCGAGACCACGAATCGCGGATCCACAGTCTCGACCAGTTCTCGAAGACGCGGATCGCGGGGCTGGATCCTCGCGCACGCTCAAATCCGGCGGCAGTCACAGCCTCGGGATCGATCGATGACAAAATCTGCACCGCAGGAAACGATGTGCCGCGAAGAACCGCCAAAGGCTCCATCATCAGGCCATGGGAAGGACCGGGAGCAGGAATCACGGTGGTTTCCGGGCTGATGATTTCTTCCAGCATGCCAAGCAGGGGCGCATATTCGCTCGACCGCAGGTGATGGGGCAGCGCGTTGCTCCCATGATGAAAGATCCGTATGCCTCCGGTCAGCCGACCGAGCCTACGGAAGAAGCCCCACGAGGGAGCCGTTGAGGCTTTCAGAATGGACCGGAGCAGCGTTCATAAAAGAGGGCAGGAAACCAGAAGACAAATTTTCCGTTTGGACGCTCCCCGTTCGGCTCAACAACAACACGGATGGAGAGAAACGGCAATGCCGGAATCAGGTGTGGGGACAGGCTTCCGCCAAAGGGGACAGGCTTCCGCCAAAGGGGACAGGCTTCCGCCAAAGGGGACAGGCTTCCGCCAAAGGGGACAGGCTTCCGCCAAAGGGGACAGGCTTCCGCCAA
>JAGWVU010000061.1 GCA_018970725.1 Verrucomicrobiota bacterium | reverse complement strand
CCAACCATGCCCCGTGTGGCACCGGGAGGGACTGGACAACTCCGCCCTCGCCGCCGCGAACACGCTGGAGGAAGCCGTGGTCGTGCTGGTCGAAGATCCCGTCTACCACCCGCAATGGGTGCTACCGCCCTGGCTCGGCAAGGTGAAATGGATTCGCCGCGCCGGTCCCGAAGCCGTGCGGGAATTCTGCGTGGACCTCTGCCACCTGCCTGAAGTGCCGAAGTCGGGAAACCGGAATGACTCCAGTTCTCCAGGGTGGGGCAGAGCTCCCCTCCCCCACCCCGTCCGCAAGCTGGTCGAAGCTCATCCGGGGGTGAAGAAGTGGGATCGATTCTTGGAGCGCGTCCGTTAGTTTGTTGCGCCACAAGGCTCTTCAGCCTTTGCGCTCCTGAACCTCAAATTTCTCCCGCAGGGCGGTCTCCACTTCCTTCACACTGAAGAGGTGGAGCCGCGGGCTCACGGCCACGTAGGGAATGAACCGCTTGGCGATCCACCAGTCGATGGTGCGGACACTGACACCCAGCGCTCGCGCAAGTTCCGGCTTCTTCACGAACAATGCTTCTTCAGTTTCTACGGTCATGCATAGAGCCCCCTGTCAAAGCCTGCTCAGCCGAGATCGATGGTGTTCTGATGCCGGTTCCAACGCACGGCGGGCGAAACCCATCCCTCGGGCGGCTGAATCCCAAACCATTCCTGTGCTGCCTCAGAGGTCACCAGCTCGCGATAATGCTTGAAAATGATGGCCGCGGAATTGCCCGCCTCCAGCGCCACCCGATTCGCGTCCTGAATGACTGCGAGCCGGTAACTTATGAAGGAATGCCTCAGCACGTTGTTCGGCCACGTCAGCTCCAGTCGCCGCGCCAAGGCCGTCGCCTGCCGGAACAGAGACGCGTCCGGAAGCACCGGCCCCTCCCGCTCCACCAACGATAGCCAAGCGGCCAAGTTGTCGCTGATCGGGACCAACCTTCGCGAAGCCGTCTTGGTCTGACCTGCGCGTAGCTCGATGATGCGCCGATCCAAGTCCACTGCGCTCCAATCCAACCTGGACACTTCGGCCGCCCGCAAACCGGCGAACCCGCCAATGGCCAAAAGCGGAATGAGCCGGGCCGGAGCCGCGTTCAGCAATCGCCGGAATTCTTCGGGTTGGTAGATCTCGGTCTCCGTGTCACCCGCCTTGACCTTCTTCACCCCGTCGGCGGGGGAAGGCTCCGACTTGGACAAGAACCCGGCTTGCTTGGCGTAATTGAAGAACACCCGGAGCACCCTGAGCCGGTTGTTGCGGGTCACGGGAGAAATCTTGGCTTCCCGCAGCCAGCGATCCACATGCTCGCTGCGAACATCCAGGATCGGCCCGGGAAACGCCTTGGCGAACAAGCACAGCGTGCTTTGGAGCTGGGTTCTGTAGGGTGAACTCATGCCATCCTGCTCCTTGGCTTCCAAGAACTTTGCCACGGCTTCGGAGAGCTCCACGCCAATCGTGACATCCTTCATCCGCCGCACAAACTCCTCGATCGCCGCCAAGAGAGGCACGCCCTCCAAGCGCTTGCGGCATTCCGCGTATTCCTCGACCGCCGCGACCAAGGGGACCGAAGACCCCTCCAGGATGCGCACGGCCGCCAGATAGCTCTCACGCTCGACCGGCCGCAGATCGTTGGTTTGCTGAAGACCGTTTTGGATCTTGGTCGCGACCAAGCGCGCCTCGGTCTTGGCGTCATCCAGGCTGGTGAACATCCGCCGCTGCCGTTTGCCGTTCAGGTAGTAGGCGATGGTGTAGCGCAGTTTGCCGTTCACCACGCCGCTGTAGATGGGCACGGAGGCCGATCCTTGACGGATCGTGCAGAAAGGCCCGCCACGGCCCCTTTTACCTTCCGTATTAGCCTTTCGGGCCTCGTTTGTCAGAAATTTGTCAGACACGTCCGGGGGGAGGACGTCAACTCGAACCCCGCCATCTGCGTAACTCCCTGATAATGAGCTACCACCGGCGGGACTCGAACCCGCACACCCCTCGCGGAGCAACGGATTTTAAGTCCGGTGCGTCTACCGATTCCGCCACGGTGGCATAAGAACAACAGGCTCCGGCAAGACCGGAGCCTGTGCAAGCGCAAGCCGCTGCGAAAATGATCTCAGACGGCAAGCTCCCAACCGGGCCGGTAGTCGCGCTTGATCATGGGCTTGAGATCGGGGCGGCCCTTGATCTCGAGGTTGACTGCATCCCATTCGAGACGGGTATCCGGAACCTTCTGGGCGATGCACCCGAGGAGGACCGTCTCCGTGAACGGCCCGGCCTGGGTGAAGTTGGATTCCGCCTGACCGATCTTGCCGGTGACAGCATCGAACCACTCGTCATGCGGGTTTTGGTTGCGGGCGCGGGGCAGCGTCTTTTGCGGCCAAGCGGTGAAACCATCCACGGCGGCACCGGGACGGATGACCCAGGTATCCTTGCTGCGGTTGAAGAAGAGCTGCGCCTTCTCGCCGATAATGACGCAATCGTAGCCCTTGGATTCGGTGTGATCCATGCCGCTGAGCACTTCCTGAGGGCGGTTGAACTCTCCCGGCTTGAGGCTCCAGGTGTCCTGCTTGAACTCGGCTCCGATCTGGCCGTCATACCAAAAATACTTGATGCCTTCCGGAACAGAATACTGGTTGGGAGCGAATTCGTAGGTGAGGGTGGAGTTGATCGGAGCGGACCACTGGCTGCCGCCCTGTTGCTTCCCGGTGATGGCTACGGGAGCGGTAAGGTCGAGGCCCCAGTAGGGCATGTCCATGATATGGCAGGCCATGTCCCCGAGGGCACCGGTCCCGAAGTTCCACCAGCCGCGCCAATTGAACGGCGCGATCTTCGGGCTGTATTCGACAAACGGGGCCGGCCCGATCCATTGTTCCCAATCGAGCCACGCGGGAACGGGTTCCGGAGGCGGGGTGGTCTGGAACCCTTGGGGCCAGATGGGGCGGTTGGTCCAGGCATGAACCTCCTTCACGCGGCCGATCACGCCGGCCCGGACCAGTTCGATGCACCGGCGCATGTGATCGTTGGCATGGGCCTGATTACCCATCTGGGTCTTGACGCCGGTCTTCTTGGCCAGATCGGCAAGCATGCGGGCTTCCCAAATGCCGTGGCAGAGCGGCTTTTGGCAGTAAACGTGTTTCCCGGCCTTCATGGCCGCGACAGCAGCGTGGGCATGATGATGGTCGGGGGTCGAGATCGTCACCGCATCGACCTTGTCCCCGAGGTCGTGAAGCATTTCACGCCAGTCCGCGTAAAACTTGGCGTCCGGGTAGGTGTCGCGTTGTTTCGCCAGCCCTTGCATCCGCGGCATCCCGGTGAGTTCGGGGATGCGCTTGGCATCGATCACGTCCACAAGACCAACGACTTGGAACCCGGCGGCAGCGGAGTTGTTGATATCGCTCTCTCCTTTGCCGCCGGTGCCGATTCCAGCCAAGGCGGGCCGCTCGTTGGCTCCCCAGACGTGGCTGGGGACGAATTGGAAGCCAAATGTCGAGGCGGCGGCGAGACCGGCGGACTTATGGAACTGCCGGCGGGACAAGCCCCGACCGTCTGAGGGTTTCTTTGAATCGTTCATGTGAAAAAAGGCGGATGGGCCGACAGGGGCCTGCCCTTAAGATTGCCGGGGAAGCGACCGAATTGGACTCGATCCCATCGGCGGTCTGAACGCCCTACCTGTGCGTGCCGGAACGAAGAGTGTCCGGCACGCAGAGGAGGAAGGTGGCTTCAGGCCCTGGCCGCCTCCTGGAGGGCGGCAAGACGGCGCTGTTCGGCCTTGGCTTCGCGCTCGGCGCGTGAGGACAGGATCTCATCACGCCAGGCGACGGCGCGCCGGAGGGCCTCGTCGTAGCCGAGTTTGTCGACGGAAAACTTGCGATTCACGGGGCGGCCGACCGCTTCACGGGCGGTGACGGTGATCACGGTGCGCTTGGTGCCGGCCCGGTTGATGTATTCGGTCAGCGAGGCACCGAGCTTGCCGGTGTTGGTCTTCGCATCCCGCTCCAGTTGCCACAAGGGCTTGGCCAATGGAGCCATTTCCGTGAGGAGGGTGTCACGGTAGCGCTTTGCTTCAGCCAAAGCCTTGCGCTTGCCTTTGTAGACGCGGTCGCTGAACAACTTGGTGCGGAGAACGCCCCCGCGTCGGACGTGAACCTGCCATCCGTGCGTTTTTGTCGAGTCAATACGTTTAATGTTTTTCACCGACTGCTGATTGCGCAGTCGGGGTGTATGGGTGCGAGTCTTCGCTTTTTTCACGGTATCTTTCTGTTGGTCATGGTGTGGTAAGCCCACCGAAGGGCCGACCTAGGGACGACCCCACAATGGCTTAGTGAGGGGTGACGACACCCCGCAACCGCTTAGCCTACCCTTTATAAAACCCTACGCCTGGAAATCAAGAATGGTTGTGATGACCAGTTTGTAGCGTTTTTTGAGTTTCTGCGGTGATAGCGCGTGACCGCGCTTTCGGCAAGTGGGAAACGAGATTATTGCCGAAAAGCGTTACTTTTTTTCAGGCGGGCGGGCTGGGAATGCCACTTTTCGGGACGCAGATGCGGAAGACCGTCTCCTGTCCGGGTTTGCTGGAGACCGTCACCGTGCCGCGATGGGCCTCAACTGCACGCTTGACAATGGACAAGCCCAGACCGGTCCCCTTGACCTGATTTTGTGCATGACTCCGCTCGACCCGGTAAAACCGTTTGAAGACGTGGGGCAGATGACTCCCTGGGATTCCGACCCCATTGTCCGCCACTTCGATGATGTGCTCAAGGGCGGTGCTGCTCATGCGGACTTGAACTTCGAAGCCCGGTTTGTCGTTCTGCTTGAGGGCATTCTCGATTAAATTGAAGAAGATCTGATCCCAGTAGAAGCGGTCCCCCTCCAGGCTGCGGTCGTCGTCGGGAAAGAGAATCACGACGGAGGCCTGTTTCTCGTGAATCAGCGGTTGAAGTTGCTCGACCATGTCGAACGCGGACTCGGCGAGATCGAAGACCTCACTGCGCAGGGCCCCTGAAGGCCCTTCCAGCTTGGAAATGGTCAGCATGTCCTCGACGATCCGGGCGAGCCGGCCGGCATGCTTGCTCATCACCCGGTAAAACCGCTCCGCCACCTGCGGGTTCGTGACGTTTCCCTCGCTGAGATTTTCAAGATATCCGATGATAATCGAGAGGGGCGTGCGGATCTCGTGCGAGGCGTTGGCCACGAAGTCCTTGCGGATCTGCTCGACGTGGTAGCGCTCGGACTCGTCCCGCAACAACAGCCAAGCGCCCTGGACGCCATGGGTGGAGACCGGCAGCGGGGCGGACTCGACGGTAAGGTATCGCTCCATTCTCTCCCCATTGACGGTGCGAAATTCCTCCAGGCGCAGGGTCTCGACGGTCTTCGTCTGATCCGCGAGCGCCCGCTTCGCCACATCGGCGATGCGGTGGTCGAGGAAAGCCTCGATGACGGTGCGACCGGTCACACCGGTGAGCCGGGCAAAGCTCTCGTTCGCCGCGCGGTTGGCCGAGAGGATGCGAAGGTTCTGGTCCACGACCACGAAGCCATCGTCAAACTGGTCGAGCATGGACTCGGTGAAGCGCTCTTGAAGCGACTGGCGCGCGATGCGCTCGGACCGGTCCTGCAATTCGGCCTCAATCTGACGGGCCAGATCGCGGATGAACTTTGGAGTGAGCCATCGATTGCCCGTATTCACCCGCAAAGCCTGATCCGGATGGCGCAGCGATTCGGTGAGCCGATGGATGGAACCGCGGAGACGGATATGACGAAAGACCTGGATCGCCAAGGCAAGCCCAAGCGCCAAGATTGCGGCATCCGTTCCGGTCATTCGGTTGGTTGAGGACGGAACATGTAACCGACCCCGCGCAACGTTTCAATGCAATCGCCGTAACTCCCCAACTTCTCCCGCAATCTTTTGACATGGGTATCGAGCGTCCGGGTCTGGATCCGTTCGTCGTAACCCCAGATCCGCCGGAGCAGGTCCCCGCGCAATTGTTCCTTGCCTACGTTCTCAATGAGGATGAGGAGAAGCTTGAATTCGGTGGCGGTCAGGTCGATGACTTCCTCCTGCAACGTGAACTTCAAGTTGGTCCGTTCCAACCGGAAAGGCCCGGCGACCAGGACGCTGCCCTGGCCCCGTTCGTTGCGGCGCGCGAGGTTTTTCACCCGGAGCACCAGTTCCTTGGGGCTGAATGGCTTGGTCACGTAATCGTCCGCCCCGAGACCGAGCCCCAGAATCCTGTCCTCCTCAAGCGATTTGGCGGTCAGCATGATCAGGGGGATGCATTCCGTGGCCGGGTTGCGCTTCAGCTCCGCATACACCCCGAAACCATCCATTTCCGGGAGCATCAGGTCGAGCAGGATGACGTTCGGAAGCTTCTCCTTGGCGAGCCGAACCCCCTCGAGGCCATTCCCAGCCTCCAAAACCTCCCACTCATCCTCCGGAAAATTCATGCGGACCAACTCGCGAACATCCGGTTCATCTTCCACAATCAGGAGGGTTGGCATCGATCTGGATCTAATTCTTACCTTCGAAGAGAAGCCTAGGCTATTCTTTTCTCCTGACAGGAAAAACAGAAACGTGTGACGAAAAGTTTGCAACAGTCTCCGTGCCCCCGCAACCTGCGCATCATCGCGAACCCGGCTTCCGGTCAGGGCAGCCTGCCATTGTATCCCTTGAACCGGCTGTTCAGGGAGCACGGGATCCCGTGGGATCTCCACCTGACGCACGCCGCGGGGGACGGGGCGCGTCTCGCCCGGGATCTCATTGCCTCCGGCGCCGACGTCATCGCGGTCTATGGGGGCGACGGCACGGTCAAGGATGTGGCCGGCGGGTTGACGGGCACCGGAGTCCCCCTGCTCATCCTGCCGGGGGGCACCGGCAATCTGGTGGCCAACGAACTGGGCATTCCGCGCGACCCGGTGGCCGCGGCCGCCTTGGTGGCAAAACCGGCTTTTTGCACCCGGCTGATTGATGTGGGGACCATGTCAGGAGCGCATTTCCTCCTCCGGGCGGGATGCGGCGTCGAGGCCTCGGTTCTCCGGGATGTGAGCCCGGAGCTGAAAAAGCAGTTCGGCAAGTGGGCCTACGCCATCGCGGCGGTCAAAGCCTTGCAGGAGGTTCCCGCAGTCCATTTCCGGATCACGATCGACGATGAATTCCTCATCTCCGGGAGCGGCGTGGGTTGCACCGTTGCCAACGCGGGCGTCGTCGGACTGGGAGGTCTCACCCTGTCGCCCGGGATCGGGATCGATGACGGCAGACTTGACATCGTATTCCTCCGGAAGGCGGACATCGAGGGCATTTTCTCGCTGGCCGCCGTGATGGCGGGCGTGGGCGAAACGCTCAATGACGTGACCGGTCTCGATGCCTCCCATCTGGTGGGACGGTGGCAGGCGCGGAAAGTTCGAATTGAGACGGACCCGATCCTGCCGATGCAGGCGGACGGGGATCTGTCAGGCTCAAGCCCCCAGGAGATCGAGATCCTGCCCGCGGCGCTCCGGGTGGTGGTTCCCGGCCCGGTGGATTCCCCCTGACCGGCAGGCTCGGGATGAAGGTCAGAATCTTGGATCTCTCCAAGGAAGGCCGTGGGCGGAAGCAACTCCCTCACAAGTGAGATTGCCATCCTGACAGTTGATGCCCCGTTGCAATTCCGGATGAGCCTGACAGGCGGGCCCCAAGCCGTTGCGGGCCAGCCATTGAACATAACGGAATGTCACGTTGGTCAGGGCCTGGGTCGAGGTCCGGGCATAGGCGCCGGGCATGTTGGCCACGCAGTAATGGATCACCCCCTCTTCGGTGAATACCGGATTCTGGTGAGTGGTGGGCCGGGTGGTCTCGACGCAGCCACCTTGATCGACCGCAATATCGACCACCACCGTGCCGTCCCGCATGGACCGGAGCATCTCGCGGCTCACCAATTTCGGAGCCTTGGCCCCGGGAACCAGCACCGCCCCGATGAGAAGGTCCGTGCGAGGCAACAGATCGAGCAACGCGGCCTCGCTGGAATACAGGGTCTGGGCGGCTTCAAGGGTGTCGTCGAGAAAACGCATCCGATCGTGATCGATCTCGAGAATGATCGTTTCGGCTCCAATCCCGGTGGCCACCTTGGCAGCATTGATCCCGCAGGTCCCACCGCCCAGAATCACGACGCGTCCGGGCAGAACACCGGGCACACCGCCGAGCAAGGTCCCGCGGCCCCCGGCATGTTTGGCGAGGAAAAAGGCACCGACGAGAACCGACATCCGACCGGCGACTTCACTCATCGGTTCGAGAAGCGGCAACCGTCCCCCCAGCGTCACCGTCTCGTAGGCGATCGCGGTGCAGCCCGACGCGAGCAGAGCCTCGGTCAATGCCCGGTTCGCGGCGAGGTGGAGATAGGTGAAAAGCAGATGATCCTTGCGGAGAAGCGGCAATTCCGAGGGGAGCGGTTCCTTGACCTTCACGATGAGACCGGCCCGGGCAAATACCTCCTCATGAGAGTCAGCCAGTTGCGCCCCCGCCTCAAGATACTCGCGGTCTTGATAGTCCGCCCCCCGGCCCGCCCCGCTCTCGACCACAACTTCGATCCCCGAGCGCACCAGTTGGGCCACGCCGGAAGGCACCATGGCCACGCGGTTCTCCTGCTCTTTGACTTCACGTGGAATGCCGACGATCATTCGCGTATCCTCGCCACTCCACGGAGAATCACAAACGGGTTCTTCCGGTGGCGATCCCACCTTTGGGATTTTTTCGGCACATCGCCCCGCTGCCTACCGGGTTTTCCGTCCATCGCCGAGCTTACGGGCCAAGGCAGAGGCAGCCTCACGCCGTTCCCATCCCGGTGAAAGCCGGTCTTCCACCGGCGCGTTTCCCGCAACGGCGGGCGTCAGACCGCGCACCGACTCGGCGCGCAGAAACGGGGGAAGCGTCGCTCGCACCTGCGGATGCTCAATGACCGCGGCGCAAGCGGTGAACACCGCAAGCACGGCGGCGTCTCCCTTCGCCGTTTCCCCGGCCAGAAATTCGGGCAGCGTCCCGCTCTCCGCCGCGCCAACGATCCGGGCGGCGAGCAGCGCGCTGCGCAAACTTCCACTCCCGGCGCTGGCTCGCAGGACCTCCAGTTGCGACGCGCACTGATGAAGATCCCAACCTTTGACGCGCGGCAAGATCTTCACCAGGTTGGCGACGAACGCTTCCGGAACGTTCTCCTCCAACCGATCGACGATCCAGCGTTCCACCGATCGGCCAGCCCGGCTGGCCAGCACCGAAGCGGCACGGACCAGGCCATCACCCGGGACATCATTCCGCTCAAAGAGGACGAGAGCATCAGGCGCGGTCATTTCACCGGAAAGCAATTCTGCGGAAGAGCGCGC
Source organism: Verrucomicrobiota bacterium (assembly GCA_018970725.1). Classification (GTDB taxonomy): domain Bacteria; phylum Verrucomicrobiota; class Verrucomicrobiia; order Verrucomicrobiales; family DEV007; genus V1-115. Next base: position 14,313 of record JAGWVU010000061.1, on the reverse strand, counting down.
CCGCGCCCTTTCCACCCGCCCCGGGGGCATCTTGGCAGCGTCCCCAACTTGGGCAATCGTGCCTTCCAGGATCAGGCGAAAATCCTCTTCCATCCGCTGTTCCCGGGCCAGCGCGACGATCGCCCCCATCCGATTCCCGCCGATCCGCCGGGCGGACCGGATCGCGCCGAGCCGGACCCGGGGGTTCTCATCCTCGCACAGCCTCTCCAACAGCGCGGAGGCACCGGCGATGCGGTCGTAACTGTCGCCGAGGGCGTCGGTCACGGCATAGCGCGCCTTCGGATTGGGATCCAGCGAGAGCCGTTCCAAAAGCGCGGAATCCGGCCTCCCGAAGGCCTGACGGAGACGCAATTCCTCCAAGAAAAGATCCGGAGCGGACGGATCTCCTTCTCCAAGACCGGCGATCACGGAATCGAGGCAGCCGAAAACCTGGCCGGGTGCGAAGCGCCGCAAGGCCAACCGGACGCCCCCGGTGTCACAGGATGTGGAATGCCGGAGTCTCTGAACCAGCGTCGCGGGGTCCCCCTCATGGGCGGGAGGAGGCCATGTCGGCGGCCACCCCGATGAAGCGATCCGCAAAATGCGACCGCAACGCCCCACCCCAACCCCGGTCTCCAGTCCGCGGGCTTCCAGAAGATAGAGGGCACCGTCAGGTCCCAATTCCATCGCCGCGGGGGAACACCCCGGGTCAGGCTGGGTCAGAATTGGATCCGGGTGACGGCGCCAGCGCCAACCCGCATCGGTTCCATCCCGGAAATAAAGGCACAATTTCCAGCCTTGGCCGGGGCCTTGCTCAGCCCGTAGGCAACTTTCCTGCCAGGAACCGGGCCAGGCGCCTCCGCGCAAAAGCACCCACGGTCCCGGGACCACCGGATCCGCTTCCTGCCTCGGAGCCGCCGACAGCCCTTTGACCCAATACCCTGAACGATCCAAACCGACCGGCAGTCCATCGAGCCCGTCGGGGATCATCGGTTCGCTCCACGAATCAAAGCGGAGATCCCCGATCCCTCCTGCACCGCCAACCAAGCAAGTTTCCAAAACGCCGGTCCCGGGGCTCCAGCGGAAAAGCCGGCCCTGCCCCTCGTCGATCGTGCCCGTTCTCGTCTCGGTATGAGCGCGGGGCCATGGGGCAGGCGGTCCGATAAGGCGCCGAAACCACACGCTGCCACAAGGTCCCCAGCTTAAACCTATCCGCCTCACCACGCCCCCGAGCATGACTTGCGAGTGGTCTGCGATGCCATCGTCGTCTCGATCCTCATACCAGGTGAGTCCTTGATCGCTGCTCACGTATACGCCACCCATCCCCGGCAGGAACCCTGCGGCATGAATGGACCCACTCACTGCGATCACCTGACGGTCGGCGTGCCGGTCCCGGTCCCGATCCTCGATCCGGGCCAGATAGGAATCCTTTCCCGGCGGCGCGCAGCCGACCCAGGCCCTCCCGTCGGGATCGAACCGCAGACCGACTGGATTCCAGAGCGCAAAAGACGTTTCCGAAGCCCAAACACTGGCTTCGATCCCATCGACGCCAGAGATCGTTGTTTGCCCGACGACGCCCTCGTGCCGGGGATCGGCCCCGAATTGGAAAAGCAGGGGCATACCCAGGTTTTGGGGGGCGGGAACGCAAGGCTCCATGGGGTCGGGGGCGATGCCCCAGAGAGAGGACAAGCCGGGCTTGGGACTGGACCAGATGGCCTCATCCCATCCCCTCACCCGTTCCTCCCGGTCTGGTCCGCATTCCCGCCAGGCATCGCCTTTCCGCCGCACCAACTGGCGCAAATTCTCTGCGAGGGACGGGTTGCACGCAATCTCCCCCCCTTCAACCACCCCGGGAGGATCCGGTAGATTCCATGCAGTCGCCAGCCATCTCGCGAGGAGCCAATGCCCCCTCCGGTTGAGGAGTCCTCCGTCGGTCAGGATGGCTCCGGCCAGCTCGCGGCCACGATCAGAAAACGCTTCCGTCCAATCGACGAGCCCGACCGATGCCTGATCGCTCGCGCAGTCCCGCATCGCCATCAGATAAGGATGGTGCCGCGACCGGCCCGACGGATCGGCCAACGGAGTCACCAGTTCGATCCTTGCGCCTTCGATGCGCCCCGGTGCCGCACGGCCCCATCGCCGACACCGTTCCCGCAACACGGCCTCGAAGGCGGAGGCGGCCCCGGGACCGTCAAAGCTCTCATTGGACCCGACACAAACCACAATCAAATCCGGCCCGAAGGCATCCAGTTGGGCGTCGAGATCGTCCTGGCGTGTGTCCGATTTCCCGTCATCCACGCGGAAACCTTCCCGGGCCATGCACCGCACGATGAGATTCTGTCTGGGAAAGGCGAGGTGCAGGGCGGCCTCAAGATATCCATGGCGTGCCATGCCCACCGCCAGACCGTCCCCCACAACAGCCACGCGGGAACCGCTGCCCAGCTGCAGGTCCGGCGTCAAAGTCGCGGCGCAAGCCGTGACTCCAAACCCGAGCCCGAGCGCACAAAGGAGCCGGCGCGCCGCCCTGGCGGCATCAAACGGATCCGGTCTGCGTTGCAATCTCTTGTGCATCCCCGGGGAATTTAGGCGATGACCTGTGCCGGAACCACAGGGGATTTTACTGGTTTTCGGCTTCAGCCCCTCCTTGCAGTCGGGCCCGGAGCAGGCCAGGCTTGTCCCACGAACTCCGATCGCGCCTTCCCCCCTTGCCTCCCTCTCACGGTTGAGGAGGATCTGGTCACCGAGGTTGCGGTATTGGGAGGAGGCTTGGCCGGTCTCTACGCCGCCTTTCTCCTCTCGGATGGTGGCATCCCGGTGATCGTCGTGGAAAGGGAATTCGCACCAGGTGGCTTTCTGCACGGTCGCCGTTTTCACGAGCATCGCTATAGCCCGGCTGACTCACTTCTCGTCACCACGGACGAGCCGCTTGCCCGTGAGCTCGAATCCTTGCTTCCCCCCAATTCAATTGGCAAGGGGCCACCACCGCCCGCTCATCTTCGTTGGGGAGGACGGGATGTTCCCCTTCCGCTCCGGCTCGCCGATCTGCTTGGCGGCCTGCCTCCGGGTTTGCGTTCCACTTTGGTTCTGTCTCAACTCGCATCGCGGTTCCGGCCGGGACGAGGCGCGATCCCTCTTCCATCCGACGCGGCCGAGGCCCTTCGTTTGCGCTACGGAAGCCCTCTCTTCGAACTGATTCTCCAGCCCGATCTCGAGACCTGCTGGGGCCTCGCGCTCTCCGAACTCTCGGCCGATGTCGCGGATTTCCCGCTGCGGCAACTTTTCCGGAACCCATGGAACCCGAGGGCCGAGGACGCCATCTGGACGGCTCAATGCGCTCCGGAAAGGGTCGCGGCCCGTTTGGTGGATGCGATCCGGTCCCGGGGCGGACGGGTTTTCCTCGGTGCGGAAGTGGAGGAGGTTTCGATGACTCCCGGCGGGGCGGGCCAGATCATCATCCGGGACCGGCTGATTCCGAATAAGGACTTGCGGAACCGAACCACCCTCGGAGCGAAGCGGATCCTCTCGACCATTCCCCTTCGTTCCCTGCTCCGCGCGTTGCGGACGCAGGTCCCGGCCCAAATCCACGCGGCATCCTATCTCCTCGAGACCCTCCCCTTTCAAGCTCATGCGGTTCTGGTGAAGCGCCCCGTTTGCCTGCCACACCCCACGTTGCTCTTCCGGCAACGCCCCTTTCTCCGGCTCACGGAGCCGCGCCGCCTCCATTCCACAACCACTGACACACCGCAAACCTCGCCATCCCTGATCATCATCGAGCTACCGGGCCGGGCCGCACAAACTTCGCGCGAAGCCTGGAGGAGAATCGAGGACGCGCTCGAGGAAGAAGGGATCTGCGCTCCGGAGGAGATGGTGGAGAGCCGGTTTCTCCATTGGCCGGCGGGCCATCCCCTCCTGCGGCGTGAGGTCGTCCCCGCCTTGGATCAAATCTTCGGGTGGCTCGACCGTTTTCCGGACCTTCAGATCGCCGGCGCGTCCGGTCGTTTTGCCTGCCTTTCGCCCACGGAATCGATGATCTCAGCCCGAGCCGCGGCACGGATGATTGCGGACCGATCCCACCGCCCCCGGCCTTCTTCTAGGCCGTCGTGGATTCGTCACGGCGGAGGAACTCCAAAGCGCTGAGATGATCCCCGTTTCCCAAAGTTCCTGACGCTTCGACTTGTCCGTTGCGTTGTCCGAACCCCTGTATCGCCCATCAATCCTTGTTCAGCGACTGCCCGATCGAGTAAATCTCGAATTCGGTCGGCGAAAGGATCCGCATCTTCATGGTGGTATGCGCCGTGCCTGACAGCCTGCGTCCCGTTTGGCTCTGGATGGAGTATCGTGAACTATATTGCACGGTGACGATGGAATCATTGCTCCCGACGATCTCGTATCGCTGGGCATCGTAAAGACGATACGGAAACTTCTCAATATAGTCCTCGCGTCCTTCCCGGATCTCGGCGCGGGTCAGACCGTATTTATCGAAAAACTGTTCCACTTCCGCCGCATAAAACCGGGACGTGGCCCCGGGATCATTGACCTCACCACTTTCGTCGAAGCCGACGATGAACCGTTTCAACGCCTCTTCGTCAAACGGGGCACCGCTCCGCGCCATCGCCGGGACCGGAGCTGGAGCCGGAGCCGGGACGGTCTCCTTGGCCTCCTTCTTATCGATCAACTGCTTGAGCATGGCCAGAAGCTCCTCATTCACCGGGCCCGCAGCCGCCTCGCTTTCCTTCGTGCGCTGGGAATCCGCCAGCATCTTCTCGAGTTTGCCGATTTGTTCCTGCAATTCGTTGAGCTTGCGGTCGGGCAAACCGTCGACGACCTGACCGCTCATGCTTGAGGGCACCGGGACACTTCCGTCCCCGTCGACGAGGTAATATTTGGCGATCGTCGCGTCCGCGTTCACCCAGGGGATCTGGCCGGTCCGGGTCTTCACTTCCCGGCTCGCGGTGCGAAAGACCTCGAACAGTTCGAGCCCCTCTTTCGGCCGGCTTTTGAGGACATCGGTCAGAGCAGCGGTGTAAGGCGAGTTGGCCCCTTTGCCGTCGTCCGCGACTTCACCCGGACCAGTGCTGTAAGCGATGATCGTGCCCTGGCTCTCCGCCATCGTGGCCAGGCCGTTCGCGGCCGTGCTCCGGCTTTTCCATCCACGGGCCAACGGATTGTCCCGGCAGCAGTCCAGCACGAGGACTTTCAAGGGAACGCCGGCCTGCTCCAGAGCTTCCAGGACCATATTGGCGGAAAAGGCCTTGTGTTTGAGTTCATACTCGGCCCGGAACGAGGCGTTGATGGGAATCAGATAGTTGACCCCACCGGCCTGAATCCCGTGACCCGCGAAGAAAAAGATCGCCAGCGTCTCCTTGTCGATCTGCCCGGCGAACTGGAAGAGCGCCTCTTCCATGCGCTCCAACTCCAGGTCCGTGTGCTTGAACACGGTGAACCCGAGAGCCTGCAACGCCGAAGCCATCGCCTCCGCGTCGTTTCCGGGATTATCCAAAGCGAGGTCCTCGCCATACGCCGCATTGCCAATGACCAGGGCAAAACGCTTGCCTCCCGCCCATCCACCGGCTGGGAAAAGGGCGGTGAACAAACACAAGCCGGTAATGAAGGATCGTGGATTCATCGCTTCGGGATTCTGCGGTTTGCGGCCATCGGGGCTATTCCAAACGGTAAATCTCCACGCGCCGGTCCTGGGCGCGGACCGGCTCGGGATCGCTCGCTTCATACCGTGCCTTGCTCTCTCCGAACCCCACCGGAACCAACTTTCCCTCGGCCACGCCATAGCCGACCAATTCCGCGACGATCGCCGCGGCCCGGAGTTGGGAGAGTTGTTGGTTGTGGGGCGTGGACCCCTCGGCGGAACTGTGTCCCTCGATGACGAACGACTCCTTGGCGAGCGCCGGGTCCTTGAACACCTTGGCCAGGCGCTCCAACTCGTCCTTTGAATCGTCGTCCGCGAAAGCGGTGCTATCCTTGACAAAAAGGATACTGGTCCGGGTCACATTGGACTCTGGATCGACTTGGTAAGAGATCTCCCAGGCTTTGCCTCCGCTTTCCGGGGCATCGGCCGATGGTGGATAGGAGGCGACCTCGGACACATGGACCTTCGATTCACCGGAGACCTGGATATTCTGCGGGACCCCGCGCGGCGTGGTCACGCGGACAGAGCGCTTCTCGGTCCGAATCGGGGCCGGCTTGGCACCGCGCGGCACAAAGCCCCGGGTCTTGCCGCCGCTGACCGCGGACCTCTTTTGCCCCAAGAGCTGGTTGACGGTCGCTTCCGTGGACTCTTGCCCACAAAGGGAAGCGACCGAAAGCGCGGCGCACAGGGAGACGAGAAAAACAGGGATGGATGGTTTCATGGCATGGAAAGCAGGTAACCGATCCGGACCTCATCAATCGAGGCCGGGGCGGGGTCCGTGGATGATTTGGTGGAGGCTTGGATGGCGATGGGGATGCCCCGAGGGCTGAAAAACTGGTCTTTGCGCATCACCTTGAATCCACCCGCCACTCGCGCCCCGCGACTCGCGGTGTTCTTGATCGGCTTCGGAGAGGCGTAGACCATCACGTGTTCCGTGCCTCCGGGCGCGGTCGTCTCCCAGGATAACTCCTTTGTATCCTTCTCCGGAAGGAAACCACTCTGGCCGCTGGCACCGGGGAAAAGCTCGGTCACAAACTCATCCGAGCTGAGATGGACGACGCGCAGGTAGACATCCGCCGTGGCATCGATGCTCAGGACCGCCCGTTGCCCGACCTGCAATTTCGGCTGGATGGAGACGCTGAGACTGCCACCACCACTGAGGAGGCCGCTATTCCTAGCGAGAGCGGCCCGATCCGGATCCGCCGGTTTTTCCGGGACGTCGAACGCGGCCTTTCCCTTATCCAAATCAGCCACGAACTGAGCGCCGAAAGCCTGACGGAAATCCGCCGATTCCCGGATCAACTTCGCGTAGGCCGCACCACCAAAATCCTCGTAAGCCAGTGGCTCGAACGGGAGCAGGGAAAATCCCAAGGCCCGCACCACGCCGACATAGTCCCGAAGCACGTCCTCACGGCGGAGCGGAAGCTTCAGCTCCAGAGAGTGCCGCAATACGCTCAGACCTTCGGAGGAGGCCGCCTCTTCTTTCATCAATTGAAGCAGCTCGTCGTAACCCAATCCAAACTCGGCCGCCAGTTTCGTCGCGTTGAGACTGGAACGGAAATCGTTATAGAGTGCCAAAACCGGCTCCGCAGCGCCTGCCAAGCCGCCCACGACCGCTTCCTGAGCTTTCTGGAAGCGCGCCATGTCCTCCTTCATTACGGAGCGCAGCTCCTCAGGCGCGACATACATCGCTCCGAGCAACTGCTTGCCTTTGAAATCGAGAATGCCGGAGGCCTCCACCACGGGCCGCACCTCGTCACGGATCTTTTCCACCGACTTCCCCTGGCTCGGCGGGGCCTTCATCCCCTGATCATGGCAGCCAATGCATGAGACTCCGTTGAGGATCTGGTTGTCGGCACGCTGGTCATCCTGCACGATTTCAATCGGCGCGCGGTCGAGCCGCTTGCCGGTGGCGGTGGTGAGGAGGTAACCCTGCAATCCGTTGGGCAAATGAAAGATCACCTCCCCCCCGTCATGCTCGAAAGCATGTTCGCGGTTGGCGGTGAGCTGGGCATCCACCGGCCCGAGAGGCGCGCGGGTCAATTGCTGGGTCGGCTTCGGCCCGAGCGGGGTAAAATCATAACTGATCCAGTAGGCGCCGGGATGCTTGCCCAAACCGTGGCGCTCGATCAAGCGGTTCGCCTCCGAAACCCCCGAATATTGAAAACCGGCGCGGATCGCCTCCCCTTTCTGAAGATTTCCGATCCGGTTGACGCCCAAACGCTTCTCCCAGCGCTCCAAGGTCCCCTCCGGACCTCCCGCGGGCACCCCGAAGACCCGCTCCAACAAGTCCACATACAAGGGCGCCTGCGCGGCCGCGAAGGTGAACCAATCCGCCCTGACATAAGCCATCGGGCATCCGGTCGCTTTCTCGATGAGCCGCTCCTTCTGCTTGTCGATTCCGGTGATGCCGTAGGGGTAAAACCGGATCACCCGCTCCCATTCGGTGGCGGTCCATCCATAGTCTCTCAAGTCCACCCGGGCGATGGTCCGTTCCGGATCCACGAAGACGGGTCGGGTGATCGCAGCGGACGAGGAAAGGCTGTTGAGCAGCTTGCCGAGACCCGCCCGGTGGCTGTCCAGGGTGGCATCGTCGACCGTTGGCTGGCCTCCCGCCTCGGTCGCGTTGTGGAGGTTGGTAAAGGTAAAGTAGCGCAGAAAGGGCTGAGCCTCCGGGGGTGCGGCCCGCACATCCTCCGCGATCTTGGAGATCACCACCTCATTGCGGACCGCTACGCGCGCCTTGCTTTCGCCCTTGGCCGCGGCGATCCATGCCGCGAGTGCCGCGATCTCCCGTTCGTTCAAGGGCCGGCGATACCCCGGCTCGCCCGGCTTTCCCTTGCTCTTTGGCATCCGCTCGGCGTCGCCTTCAGCCAATTGGACCACTTGGAGAAGCAAGGACGACTCCGGACGCCCCGCCGTCACATGGGCACTGTCCGCCAGGAGGAGCGCGAGGTTGGTGACCCCGGTCAGTTCCGGATTCTTTGCGCCCGGACCGCTTCCGTGGCACTTGGCGCAATGTTCGTCGAAGATCCAGTGCACCTGCTCTTCAAGCGGTCGGTCCAAGGGCAGACCACCCTCCTCCCCCGCCTCAGGAACCTTCGCCACCGCCGCCGCCAGTTTCTCGACCGGGACCGTCACCCCGCCCGACGGGACCGCTTCGCCAAGTCCGGAGATCCATTCCTCCAGAACCTTCTTCTCCGCCGCGGTGAGAGGCTCGCGATACTCCCCGTCACCCGACGCCCCGCGGCTCCGGGGCATCCGCTTCCGATCCTCCGGAGCCAGCGTCACCCGGTGAAACAAGGCGGAGGCTCCGGGGTCACCTTTCCTGACGAGGTCACCATCCAGCAACTCCTCGAGATTGACCTGACCGTGGAGGTAGGGAGGCTCGTCCGAAGTGTCGGGATGATGGCAGTCGTAACAACGCGCCTGGAACAATTCGCGCACCGCCTTCTCCCGTGCGGCGGGGTCGGCCCAAAGCAGACCGGGGGCAAGCAGGAGGACTAGGACGGAGCGCATGGGATGAGCGACAGAAAAGTGCGACATTTTCAAGACAAACGACAGGTTTCACAACTGGAATCGATCCACTCCGCTGCGCGATTTCATCCCCCCGAGGTTTTTTCTCCGGTCTCCTTGAGGACGACCCCCAGCATCCCGGCAAAGTCGCCCCCCGGATCCGGATGCCCTGCCGAAGGAACGTGAAATCGGGAAATCGCCCCGTCCAGATAAAGCGCATCGGGGCATCCGCATTTTTCGAGAAAGAACCGCGCGAATTCGAAAAAGGTCACCGGCTCGGCGGAAAGAGCGAAGACGAGACGCGTTCCGCCCTTCCATCCGACCCCGCTGCGCACGAACCGGCTCTCGGATCGCGGATTGAATGCATCGTGGATGCGCCCGCCGACAACTAGCATGGGACCGGACTGGGTGGCGAGACGAATGTCCGCCGGACGCTCCCGGGCAAACCGGTCCGTGGTCTGGATTCCAGGTTGCCCATTGGCCCGGACGAAGAAGACTCCGTTCGGTGCCAGATAAAAGTTTCCCGGGAGCCCGCTCCGTTCATCGAGGGGACTCCATTCTTTTCCTTCCTCAACGTGCAATCCAACCGGCCGGTAATCCGGCTGGAACATCCCCGCATTGGTGGCAAACAGGAGCGTCTCCCCTCCGCGTTTCAAGGAGGCTTCAAGGACCCCGGGCCGACCATAGCGCTCCCCGGACGCGGCATCCTTCCAGAAAAGCCGGAGATCCTGCCGGGCGGAATCGACTTCCACGATGTGAAAATCCAGATCCCCGAAGGTGACCAAGGTGGCATCCTGCACCGCCGAAGGCGCCGCCTGCACCGGCTGCACGGGAGGTGGCGGGAGCGGCTTCTCTTCCGTCACCGGCGGCCCTGCCCAAGCATCAAGGATCCCGGATTGGAGCAGCAGCCAGACGTCGCCCGCGAGCATGAGTGCTAACGCGAAAATGGGGCCAAGGTTGCGTCCGCGCCGCCGCCGCGCGGGCAAGGCAAACTCACGGGGTGGTTGGGTCCGGATGAAACGGGGCATGGAGGCAGGTTCTCCCTTGGTGAAAATCCACCCCAGATCAGTAGCTGTAAACCACGAGGTTCGTCGTCTGCGAAATCGGCAGGCGTCCGGTGATCCCCGCAAGCACCTGCCCCTTCTCGTCGTAGACTTCCATCACGTCCTGCCCGCCGGTGTCGAGGTTGAGGAGTGCCTCCACTTTCAGGCCTCGGGACTGCAGCAGCCCGAACGCCTTCGCAGAAATGTCGGCCAGGGCATGAGGCCTGCGCACGTTGAAGATCACATGGGTCACCGCCCCGCTCTTTCGGTCCGTCGTCAACCCCAGCAAGCGCCGCTCCGCCACGGTCCCGGAGGCCTTGGCCGGGTCAATCAGCAGGGCATCGCTGTAGGCCAGCAATTGCGTCTGGAAAACCGTGGCCCGCGTCCGCCCGGCCCAATCGAGAAGCTCCGAGAAGGCCACCAAACTCCCCCGCGGGTTCTCGATTTCCAGCATCCCGGAAAGATCAGGAAGTTTAATCGTCGGCCGATCCAAATTGAGCACCCGGATTCCTCCGCCACGCTCCACCAGAACCAAGCCATCCCGATCATGCATGATCACCGCGTTGACCAACGACCCATGGTCGATTGTCAGTCCCTCCGCCTTTTGATAATTGTTCGTGAACCCACCGGTCATCGCGATCATCGGCCGGGGCTTCGCCCGGAACCGCCGGACCACATCATCGGCCAGATAATCCGCCGTCGCACCCGGGCGCCGCACGAGGACCACCTGCCCCATCGCCGCCCCCTGGGGGTCGTCGAGATGAAACGCGGACATCCGGTAGCCGTCCGGCGACGCCCCGAATTCCCCCAGGCGGCGCATCGCCAGCGTGGCCGTGGCCGGCGCGCCCGGGCCCCCTTGCCCGCCCCCGGCCAGGGCCTGCGCCTTCTGCACCACCCCTTGCACCTGATTGTTCACCCGATCGCGGATGTAATCCCAGTTCCCGTTTTGCACATTGAAAACCAGCTTACTGAGAAAGCCCCGCTCGAATGCCACGTGCACCTTGCTGGCCGCCAATCGTTGCATCAAGGCCTGTACTTCCGGTGCGTCCGGATTCACTTTCCCTTTGGCAATCTCATCCGTCATCCGAGCCGCCACCCTCCCCAGAATGTAGTAGCCGATCGTGTGATACGGTTCTTCGTTCCGGCCATGCACCCCGCGCCCCCGGGCGTTCAGGTAGCTCTCCCCGATCGCAATCTTCCCCGCCCAGCCCCCCGGTTCGCCTTGCACCGGGTAGAACTCCAGAAATTTTTCCCCAAGATGGTAGAGAAAGGCATCGCCATCGCCGAACTTCCGCCACACGAACAATCGATCCTCTTGCACCGTATCGAAATCGGTGAAATTCACCTGCCTCAAGTAGCCATCATAAGGAAACGACTGCAAAAACGCCCCTAGCCCGGCGCCTGTGAACGTTCGCAAATGCCTGATCACCACCGCGCTCTGCGCGTGGACCCCACACGTCGCCATAATGAATGCCGCGCTCCATACCGCCAAGGCGCGGCCGAATCCGATGTTCCGAAGGTTCTGTTTCATAAGGCTCCCTCTCTTCAATCGCTGAGCCTCCACCGTTGATTGCATCATTTTTCGACCACCCGGGCCATGCCGCTTCCGCTCCGACTCTTCCTCCTCGTCTGCGCCGGATTGACCGGTTGCACACCGCGGATCGATCCCTCCGGCTGGACGGCTTCGACCCCGTTGGCGGAGGTTCTCCGGGCTCTCTCGCATTCCGGGGCTCAGCCACCGGGCTTTGCGCCCGACCCGGATCAAGTCCTCCGGGGCCATGAATTGGTGTTCACGGGCCGGGCTTCGGCTCCCGACGGCTCGGCCCGCTCCCCCCTTTCCGCCTATTTCGTCTGCGTTGACTGCCATCTAACCGCACGGGAGCAACCGGATCAGGCGCACCCGGTCGATGACGCCGCCCGTCTCGCCTGGCTCGAACGCGACCATCTTTTGCTCCTTCCCGGCAACACCTTGGCCGGGGTCACGGATCGCGCGGCGTTTTTCCAAGGGGATTGGGCGAGCCGGCCCGGTTGGGAACCTGCGGCCGGCGTGCGCGCCGATCTGCGACGGGCCGTCCGCTTCTGCGCCACCCGGGTCGCCCGGGGAAGACCACTGGAGGACTGGGAGGAATCCGCCATTCTCGCCTATCTCACCTCACTGCAGTGGCGCCTCGGAGATCTCGATCTTACCGCGAACGAAGTATCGACGCTGAAGACTGCGGCTCTCGACCCGGCCCGGCATTCCGCCCTGGTCGGGCAGTTGCAAACCCGTTACCGCCTTGCCTTGCCCGGCACTTTTGGAAAGGTTCCGACGGATCCGGCCGGCGGCTTTGGCCTTCCATCGGCGCCCAACCCGCAAAACGGCGCCCGGGTCTGGCGGCTCTCCTGCCTTCATTGCCATGGCCCGGACGGCGCCAGTGCCACGCACTTCAAGGACCGCCCCAAGGACATCGCCGAGCTCGCCCGGAGATTCACCGCCCCCGGCCCGGAAAATCTCTATCAGATTCTCCGCCACGGAACGCCCTCGCATCCCGACCGCGGATCCGCCGTCATGCCCGGCTTCACCCGCGAACGCCTCAGCGACGCCATGATTGAAGACCTGCGTTTCTGGATGGAACAGCAAGGCACCAGCCCCCCACCGCCCTGACGTAAGCCCAGCGATTGAGCACCGATCTCCGATTGCCTTTGAACGTCCCGGCAGGCTGTTCCCGGAAACCGCAGCCACCTATCCCCGGCGGGAATCGAACCCACATTTCGATTCCCGGCGCTTTGCCTTGCCCGTATCCCAGTTTTTACGGGCTAGTTTTGGTTACCTTTTGCCCTAGATGTCCACTTTTTCCTTGCTGTTGTTGAGACATAGGTTGAGAGTTCCGGCATGGCCAGTCTCCGCAGATTTCCACACTCCCGCTTTTGGTATGCCTGCTTCACTATGCCGGATGGCAGGCGGGTGCAGCGCTCCACCCGGTCGGAGTCCCGGAGGGCCGCCCAGAAGCTCGCCAACGAGTGGGAAGAGCTCTCAAAGGAACGGCTTGCGGCCAAACAGGCCCACCGGGTGATCGCGGACATCTACCGATCAGCCCACGGGCATGAACTGCCGAATTCCACTCCGCGTGAATTCATTGATGGATGGTTGAAGCGGAGGAAGGGCGAGGTCACCACTGGGACTCTTCACGCCTACGCGGGAGCGGGTCGCAGGTTTCTTCAGTGGCTGGGCCCGAAGGCGGATCTTCTTCTGACGGAGATCGACAAGCCAACCTTGATCGCCTTCCGCAACGAGCAAGCTGGCCGGGTCTCCGCGCGAACGGCAAACCAGTATGTCAAACTGCTTCGCGTCATCCTTGAGGACGCCCGCAGGGATGGCTATCTCCCGGAGAATCCAGCCGCAGAGATCTCCCTCTTGAAATCAAGGGAGGATTCAGGCCGGAGGCCATTCACCCTAGATGAAGTCCAAAGGCTCCTAGCGGTCGCCTCCGGTGAATGGCGCTCGCTGGTCATCTTCGGACTCTACACCGGCCAACGCTTGGCGGACTTGGCCTTGATGACGTGGGCACAGATTGACGTGGAGGCTTCGGAGATCTCCATTCGGACCCGGAAGACCGGAAGACCCGTTCGGATCCCCATTTGCTTGCCCTTGGCCAACCACATCGCAAGCCTTCCGTCATCGGATGATCCGAGGTCGGTGATCCACCCGAAGGCCGCAGCGATAGCAGGCAAGGGTGCGGTGGCTCCATTGTCGCGCCAGTTTGGCGAGCTCCTTGCGTCGGCTGGACTCACGGAAGCATCCGACCACTCCAGCCAAGGGAAAGGCCGGGATGGGCGACGGCAGAATTCAGAGATCAGCTTTCACTCACTCCGCCACACCGCAACCAGCGTGATGAAGAATGCCGGAATCTCTCCGGCCGTCGTGCAAGACATCATCGGGCACGAATCTGCGGAGATCTCCGCCCACTACACGAGGATCGAATCAGCCTCGAAACGGAAGGCGCTAGACTCCATCCCGGACATCACCGGCGGATGACGCGATCCCTCGCGCAAGCCGGGATTGCTTGCTCATTCCCGCCTTTAAGCTGAAAGCGGACCGTCCTTTCTGGCCGGTGGCCTTGCCCATTCACGTTTGGTGGCCCTAAGTCCGGA
>JAGWVU010000060.1 GCA_018970725.1 Verrucomicrobiota bacterium | reverse complement strand
TCATGAACTGTGTTCACATGAAACAATCTACACCGTCGCGCAACAGGAAGTTCGAAGCTTCGCATCAACTGAACATCTGGAATCATGGTGTTCTTACGTGCAAATTGCCTGACCCCATCAACGCCTCAACGCCAATGGTGTTCTTAAGTGCAAATTGCCTGACCCCATCAACGTTATGAGAGGCTGCGGCCCGTCGAATAGAGGCAGAAATTTCGTGAGAACCTGGACACCGTTGACGTTGTGCAGGCGGGACGCCCGCACGAGCTCACAGCCGGGACGGCTGTGTCCCGCGGGGGAACTTCAGCATCGACGAAGGTCCACGTCCACGACCTCCACGCCACCATCCTCCATCTCCTCGGCTTCAACCACGAAACCCTGACCTACCGCTATGCCGGCCGCGACTTCCGTCTCACCGATGTCAATGGCGAGGTGGTGAAGGATCTTCTGGCCTGAGTCCACGCCCCCACCACAACCATAGCCGAGCCTTTGCCAATTCCCGCGCGGACGAAAAGGTCGGGACCGGGTATGGTTGGGAAAAGACAACTCCGGCACCCGATGCTTGCGAAATACAAAATTGCCTACGCCATTCCGTTCCACAACCACGAACAGTCGCACGACTACCTCACGAACGATCCGGTCGCGTGTGAGGAAGCGCTGACCAAAATGCTGGATCACGGATTCAAGATCAAAACGATCCTCCACGAGGGGGTCGAGCTGCCCGGAAACGAGTTCGACCGGCTGGTGAAAACCGCCGCCGGGATTCTCGCGTCCAACCACCTCTGCCGTTCCCTCGGGATCGACAAGGTCGAGGCCCATCATCGTTTCGGCGTCCCGGCCTGACAGAGCGTTCCCTGCCCGGGTTCGGGTTCAGACTTGGCATCCCGGCGGATCCCTTGTAAGGGAAGATTCGTCATGAGATCCCTCTTCTTGTTTCTCGCCCTGTCTCCGAGCTTGGCTTGGTCCTCACCCTGGCCCTTCTGGCGCGGCGATGTGTCCGGCTCCGGCGTCACCACCGAGACCGGTTTGCCCGTTGTATGGTCCAAGGACAAGAATGTGATGTGGAGGGTCCCTCTACCGGAGCCGGGCAATTCCACGCCGGTGGTGTTCGGAGACCGCGTTTTCCTCACCCAGCCGGAATCCGCAACCAACTGGCGGGGTCTCTACTGTCTCGACCGGGAGACAGGCCAACTGCTTTGGAAAAACGGAGTGGTCTATTCCAAACCCGAGAGCACCCACCCGACCAATCCCTATTGTTCTTCCTCACCGGCCACGGATGGAAAGATCGTGGTCGCGGCGTATGGGTCGGCGGGGATCGCAGCCTATGATTACGCCGGCAAGGAACTCTGGCGGCGCGACCTCGGGCCGGTGGTCCACACCTGGGGAACATCCTCCTCACCAATCCTCCATGGGAATCTTGTGATTCACTACCATGGTCCCGGAACCGGCGCGCGCCTCATGGCTCTCGACAAAGCCACCGGGGCCACCGTCTGGGATTACAAGGAACCCACCTGGAATCCGGGGGAACGGACCGATGGCTTCAAGGGACAGGACGGCGGCGTGATCGGATCCTTCGTCACTCCGATCCTCATCCGGACTCAGGTCCGCGAGGAACTCGTCATGAGCTTTCCCATGGAAATGAAGGCATTCGATCCCGCCACCGGCAAGGAATGGTGGCGTTGTGGGGGCCTCAACCCACTGGTCTATGCCTCACCGGTGGCGACCGATGACCTCGTGCTGACAACCGGCGGATATTATGGGAACTCCATGGCGGTCCGCCCCGGCGGCAGCGCTGATGTCACCCGGACCCACCGACTCTGGCAACTGGTGCGGCACAACGGAGGCATCGGGACCGGGGTCGTCAAGGATGGGCACTATTACTACCACAATTCTGGAGGGATCGCATACTGCCTTGAGATGGCCACTGGCAAGACCCTTTGGGAGGAAAGACTCCCGGGAGCGGGCAAATCCTGGGGCTCTTTCCTGCGCACCGGGGAATTGATCTACGCGCTCAGCCAGGCCGGAGACACGGTCGTCTTCAAAGCGAACCCCAAGAAGCTCGAAGTGGTCGCGCACAACGAGTTGGGAGAGGAGACCAACGCATCGCCCGTGCCCTCGAGGGGCCGGATCTTCCTCCGCACCCATGAAGCGCTCTGGTGTGTGGGCACACGCCCCTGAGGAGCTTGCCCTCCCCGGGCCGCTGTGGAAATGCCTCTCAGGCGAGGAGGTCGAACACCGGTTTGCCCTTGTCCGCGACTGTGAAGGGACGCTTGCTCGGGCTGTAAAGGACCGCGTCCAACGGCAACCCGAGCGCATGGGCAACGGTGGCGTTGAAATTCGGAATCGTCACCGGATTCTCGACCACCTCCTCACCCCCCGCATCGGTCTTGCCGTAAACCATTCCGGACTTGACCCCGCCGCCCATCAGGACGGAACTGAAAGCTTTCGGGTAGTGGTCCCGGCCCTCGTTCTGGTTGACGCGGGGCGTTCTCCCGAACTCGGTGGTGAGGACCACCAGAGTCTCGTTGAGCTTGCCGCGGACATGAAGGTCCGAAAGCAAGGCGGCGAGGGCCTTGTCGAGCGTCGCGCAACGCTCAGGGGCGGAAACGAAGATGTTGTTGTGCATGTCCCAACCACCGAGAGTCACCTCCACCGCGCGGACATCATGTTCGATCAGGCGCCGCGCCAGAA
Organism: Verrucomicrobiota bacterium; assembly: GCA_018970725.1. Classification (GTDB taxonomy): domain Bacteria; phylum Verrucomicrobiota; class Verrucomicrobiia; order Verrucomicrobiales; family DEV007; genus V1-115. The sequence continues at coordinate 21,131 of JAGWVU010000060.1, read as the reverse complement.
GACAGCCTTGGCCAAACGCATCCTTGCCGTATTGCTCGCGAGTCGCATCGGATTCCTTGGAGAGATCAAACGCGGCCAGATCCCGGCTCCCCATGATGCGGACGGCCTCGTCATACATTTGGGTGTAGGCGCGCACCTGACGCAGATCATACTGTTGCTTGAACTCGGCATCGAAACGGTTCGCCAGCTCGAGGCGATGTGAAAAGTCCTCGGGCCTCATCCCGCGGACCTTGGAATTCTTCAGGCCGCCGTTGGGATCACTAATGGCGAGCGGTTCGAACTCCGGCTCGAAAAATCCCCCGCCGCCATTGTTCCGGCTGTCGTTCCCGATGAACACGGAACCCGGGAGATTCGGGTTGAGGCGGCCGTGAAACTTGAGCAACCAAGCACCAATCCCCGGGTGCCGGATTGTGGCCCGCTCCTCATAGCTCGTGTGCATGAGGTAGTTCCCCTGCTGGTGGGCGCCGGAGGTGGAGGTCAGCGAATTGACGATGGCCATCTTGTCCGCGTGCCGGGCCAGCGACGGCAGATACTCGGAGACGCGGATACCATCCACGTTGGTCTTGATCGTCCGGGTCGTCCCCTGATTCTCGTGACCCGGCTTCGGATCGAAGGTATCGAGATGGGTCATCCCTCCGTTCATGTAGAGGTAGATGACGTGCTTGGCTGCACCGAGCCGGGCGGGAATCGGGATCCCGGGACCGAGGGCGGCTTGGCTCGATCCCGGCCTCATGGTGAGCCCGATGGCCCCCACACCGAGGAAGGTCTTGGCGGTGCCTTCCATGAACCGGCGGCGGGTCAACTCATCCTGACGACGAACGGTATGCATACGGTGATATTTTCGGAACTAAAACGGAATCACGACATTAGCGGACGAACAGAAACTGACGGGTGTTCAGCAATGCCCAGATCACAGCTTCGGTTCCTTCCCGAGGGTCGCGCTCCAGTTCCGCACGAACCATCGCGACCTCGGCATCCGTCGGTGGCCGGGTCAACATGGCTTGGAACACGAGCCGCGCGGTTTCCTCCGGCCCGGCGGACGAGGCGAGCCTCCGGCCGAAGACAGCAAACGGGTTTACCAAGGCCTCGACCACCGGTCCGTTCAACAAATTGAGCGCCTGGGGCACCGAAGCCGCCGAGTTGGCATTTTCGATCACTTCGCGATCGGATTGCCCGAACTCCCTCATGAAATGACCGCGTGGCGCCGGCGAAGGAAGCTCGGACGAGCGCGCCATTCCACTCACGAGTCCGGCATAAACCTGCATCTCGCCCTTCATCCGATTGCGCCATTGCTTCTCCGCTCCCTTGTCCAATCCAGCCGGAGCCGGGGGCATCTCCGGGCGCGGCAGACTAGTCAGGACCACCCCTTCCTCACCGCCCGCACCGGACATCGCCATTTCTAACTCTTCCCCGCGCTTCTCACTCATCCCGAGGGCAGCGAGCAACTGCTCCGGCTTGACCTGCTGCTGCAACCGGGTGAAGGCAACTTTGGCGATGGTGTCCCGCACCTCGCGGTCCACCAGATTGAGCTCCATCCGCATGGCGCGCGTCTTCTCCTCATTGCCGGAATCGCGCGCGGCGACCAACGCCTTCCGAATCGAATCCTGCTTGGGACGAAGTTCCAGGATCACCTCGGAAATCTCGTTCACGAGGGCGATGTATTCCGCCTCACTCCGTTCCGAAAGGCTCTCATAAATCAACCGGACCCGGTCGATCGCGGCCAACTGCCCTTTTAACCGGGGGCGGAAACTGTCAGCCTGGGGCAACGCGAGCCCCACAATCGAATCCCAAATTTGTTCCGCGGTCATGCGGCGGAGCAACGGTCCCTGAAAGTAGTAAGGGGCACCCATGACGATCTCGTTGGCGTCCGCCGCCCGCTGATACGCCCTGGTCCGGAACAAAACGCCGAGATAGGCCTTGAGATCATAATCGACCTCCTTCATGAGAGCCTCGAGGGAGGTCATGAGGGCCGGATTGGAGATCAGCATCCCCTCCGTGATCTCGTCCACCGGCTCGAAGACCCCCGCGCCGAAGACCTTCTTCCACATCCGGTTCGCGATCACCCTGGTGAAGGTGGGATTGCTCCCCGCGGTGAGCCACTTTGCGTAGGCTTCGATCGTCCCCTCGCCAGGCTGGCCAACCTCGAGCGCCTCGCCGAACATGCTCTTCGCGCCCACCTTGGCGAACGGCTTGGCATCCGAATACTGGTAGTCATGGGGCAGCTTCAGATCGCGCGGTCGTTCGCTTGCGGAAATGTAGCGGATGGGACGGTAGAGCTCGCCCTCGGCCTCGCGGAGGGAAGCCAGCCTCTGCTCCATCCCGGCCACGGCGGCGATTCCCCTTCCCGCGGTCTCACGAAACTGGGTCTCCGTCATCCCGTATCGAGCCAAGGAGACCTCCAACCGGCCGCGCTCCCGTTCCCGGTTCAGCATGCGGTCCACCTCTTCAGCGCGCGACAGCACCGGAAAGTTGGGAATCCCAACCGCGTCCCGATAGGCCTGAAGCCTTTCCTCCCGCACCTTCAGCGCCATGGCGTTCCGGTTCGCGCTGCCATACTCGTTGGCGGTCATCCCATAGCTGAAAGCCGCCATCCGGTAAAAATCCATCTGGGTCCACTTGTCGAACGGGTGATTGTGGCACTGGGCGCACTCGAGGCGGGTGCCCAAAAAGATCCGCACGGTGTTCGACATGTTGTCCAGCGGCATGCCGCGGTCCCGTTGATAATAGCCCACCGCCCCGTTCTCCCAGATCTGCCCCTTCGCTGAAATCAGCCTGCGGGCCATTTCGTCATAGGGCAGGTTCTCCCGGAGCGCGTCCTTCAACCACAACTGATACGCCGCCTCCGCCTCCGCAGCCCCGGAACCGAGACTCTGATTGATGCGCAGGATGTCCGCCCAATAATTGTAAAAATGGGAAACATACCCTTCCGACCGGAGCAAACGGTCGATCAACGCCGCGCGACGCTCCTCCGGATCTCCCTTGGCACTGGTGAACGCTTCAGCTTCCTCCAGCGTCGGCACCCGCCCGACAACATCAAGGTAAATCCGCCGCAGAAAGGTTGCGTCATCGATCTCCGCGTTCGGCTTGATCTTTTGCTCGCTGAGCTTGGCATCGACCAACGCGTCGAGCCGACGGGCTGCAGCCGAAAAATCGAGCCCACCGGAAGACGCCGCCCCGGCGGGATGGAAGGCAAGGAGCAACGCCCCGAAAAGACAACCGGCCGACGCAAGATGACCACGCTTCATCACCATACAAACACGTAATTGAATGACCGGATCTTACGCTGAAACTCACTCAGGCATCAAGCCCGCCACGAAGGTTTTGGAAACGAGCACCCGGGTGCAGCCCGCGAGCTTCTTTTCCAGATCGGAATCGAAGCCCTCACCGAGAAAGCGCCAGCCCTCGTCTTGGGTCTGGAGCGCGATCCCCTGGTCCCCGGCTTCCACCCGCCGCACCACCGCATTCCGGGTGAGCGCCTCCAAGTCCTTGGCCAACCCGGCGAACGACCCCGCCGTTTGGAGCTTGCCGTCCGGCGTCCGGATGATCATCCCGGCCTCCTCCTGAACGCCGAACTGGATGTCCTGCACGGGCACCCCCACCGGCAAACCGGGCGGGAGGCCCGCCGCGGTCAGATACACCGGGATGCCATTGGCCCCCAGCGCCACCACGCCGACCCCGGCCGGACGTAACTGCATGATCTCCCCCGGCATGCCGGGAAAGGCGGCGAACACCCCCCAAGGCAGCAGATTGCCCTCACGGTCCAAGGCTACTCCGCCCACGGGCGTGACCGCCACGTCCACCAGATTGGCGAACTTGGCCGTGACCGGATCGACCCCTGGCAAACCGGTCGCCGCCACCCCCATGGTCCGGCTCTCGATCCGGCCGTCCTCCAGCAGAAGCGCAATTTGCCCATACTTCCCCCGCTGCGCCACGGCCACCCGGGACACCCGGTCCACCGACTCGACGTCTTCCCGGAGTGTTTCGGGCACCCCGGTTCCCCAAAGCGAGACCCGGCCGTTGCTTTTGAGAGCCACGATGAGCGATTCCCCGATCGCCAGATCGACGACGTTGCCGTTGAGCCCTCCGGGAATCTTTTCCATCTCCGCCGGCATCAGGCTCTCCCGGCTCCTTGGGAGGAGAAGCAGGCTTCCCTTCACCTGGGGTCTGGAGGGAGGAAAGGGAGGGCGCGCCAAAACGGGGGCCGGGGCGGGAGCCACTGGCGGAGCCGCGGTTACGGAAGCAGACTGGGCCTGTGCGACCGAGGCTGCCAGCACATCGCGCAATCTGCTTTCAAGGCGCGTCGTCTCGACCTGGATGAGTTTCGCCAGAGCGGGTTCTTTCCATGAAGCCTCCGCAGAAAGCCCGTTCACCGCGGCGATGTGCTCCCGCAGGATCGGAGCCGTGGCGAGGCTCAGCTCGGACTCGAACCCATTGACCGTCATCCGGTAACGCTCCCGCAACTTCCGCACCACCTCCGGCATTTCAGGCGGATCGACCGGCTCGATCGGTCCTTTCTCCCGGATCCGGGTCAGCTCCCGTTGCGCCGCCGCCGTGATTGAGAGACTGCTGCCGGACTCGTCAATCGTCCGGTTCAAGGCCGCCTGGTAACTCTCCCGCAACGTGGCCATGTTGCGCTCAAAGGCGGACCGGACCACGTCCTTCTCCAGTCCCTCGTGGCGCGCCCGCAACTCAGCCAACCGGGCCTCCAACTTCATCCGGGGCGTCTCCGGCGCGGGGGGAGGCGTCGGTCCCGGGACCACCGGAGTCCCAACGGGCTTTGTCGAATCAGGCGCTGGCACCGGCGGCAAATCGTCCGCATGCGTCAACCACGTGCCCGCTGGCACCGCCCGGCAATCGATCCCGTGCAGGCTCACCGGATGACTCGCCGCCAACCCAAGCAGTTTCTTCACCCCCGATCCCCGGAACGAATCGAGCCCGGCCAGCTCCGTGGTTTGGCCAGCCCAAGCGATCGCCAATTGTCCATTCACCGTGGCCTCGATTCCGGTCACCGAACCCTTCCGCACCACCCGGAAAACGATCCGGCAGGATGCGCCCTTCGGCTCGACGATGAGGTGTCGGCTCGGATTTCCGGGCGCACCGGGGTCAGGCGACCGCGCCAACGCCAAGCCGGCGAAACGCTCCCGCCCACCTCCCGGCGCACTGACGCCAAACAAGGCGTGGGCGGTGTCGTTCCCCACCGGCAAGCGCACCGCCAACGGATGGGTCAGCCCTCCCTCCACCACTTCCAGACGGAACTCGTAGTCGAAGGCCGGAGGAGGCGGCCCAAGGAACAACCGGCTACCCGATCCGCCCCGCCCCCGTCCGTCGAAAATCAAATCGTCCAACGAAGTGGACCATCCGCCTCCCGGAGGCTCGACCCCGTCCCCAACGACACTCTGCAAGGAGACCCACCCGTCCTGAATCCCGGGAGGCTTGCGCTTTTCCGGAGGCGGTTCCGGCAAAGCCGGCTTGTTTCCGGTGGTGGACGCTTTCGGAGCCGCGGTCACCTTTGGAGGAACCGTCGGAGCCCCGGAGCCATTTCCCGCAGCGACCGGAGCCGCACGTCCCCCGGGAAGAAGGAACGGATTCCGTCCCGTGGCCTTGGCGTAGTAGGTCGTGCCGTAAAGGATTCCGGCCGCCACGGCTGCGGCGCTCGCCAACGCGATGAAGGCAACGGCGAGGGGATGCGCCCGTTTCTGTTTCGTTACCGGGTCCGGCACGGGAACGGCCTTGAGAATCAGTTCACCCGCAGGAGGCTCCGGATGGAGTTTCACCTCTTCCAACGCTTCGGCGATTTGCGCCATCCGCTGGTAACGGTGGTCCCGGTCCGGCTGCATCGCCCTGATCACAATGCGGTCCAGACGGGGGTCGACCGGGCACAAGGCGGAGGGAGCCTTCCACGCACCGCGCGGCACGATCCCGGTCAACATCTCGTAGAGGACGACGCCGAAGGAGTAGATGTCAGCCCGTTGATCGACACTGGCTCCGGCGCGCATCGCCTCGGGCGCGGCGTAATCCGGCGTGCCCATCGAAACCTGGCTCTGGGTAAGGGACATGTCGCGACTGGCCCCCACGAGCTTGGCCAAACCGAAGTCGCCGACTTTGACCTGTCCTTCCCGGCTGATCAGGATGTTCGCGGGTTTGATGTCCCGGTGAACCAGGTGCTGGGCATGGGCGTAGCTGAGTCCGGCGCAAATCTGGGGGGCCCAGGCGAGCACATGGGCCGCGGTCACCTTGCGGGTGGCGATGGCCTTGTGGAGATCCGTTCCGTCCACATACTCCATCACGAAATAGCGAAGTCCGTCCTCGGTTTCACCGAAATCGTGAACCCTGACGATGTTGGGATGGTTGAGCTGGGCCATGGCCCGGGCCTCGCGCTCGAAGCGCTTGCCAAACGAATGGACATCCTCATCCAGCAGGGGGGGAAGGAGCTTGATGGCCACGAAGCGGTCGAGACGCGGCTGCCGTGCCTTGTAAACCGCGCCCATGCCCCCCTGCCCCAGCAGTTCGAGGATCTCGAACTGGGGAAGACGGGCACTCAATTCCGCGGGGGTAAGCGCCACGAACAACGGGGTAAACCCCGCCGGCGCCGGCGGCTTTTCGGGTGCCACCCCTTTGTTGTCCTGGTTTTCCTGTCCTCCCATCCGCTCGGCAATACAGAGTCCCTCACGGGTCGCTCCGTTCGATCAACGACTGAATTCTCCGTGAAAAGCCCGACGCCCCCTCAGGGACGTTCCGGCCATTTCACCGTCAGTTGACCATGCATCAAATGGACCTCAGAAGCCACCTCAAATCCACGTTCCCGAAGTTCTCGCGAAATCCACTCGATTTCGTGGGTCAGGCAAGTGGTGGTCAGGGAGTTCTCACCGAGTTCATGGGCCGACCGGATCTGGTTCAGATAGCGCAGGAGGATCTCACCACGCCGGTCGACCCGTTCCCGGGCGATCTTGGCTTCCATCGCCGCCTGCTGGGCGGTCAGGTCGAGGTTGGGGGGCAGAACAATCATGGGTCTGATGCGTTACGGTGTTTTTGCTACACCTGTTAGAAGCACTCAGACGTCGATTCTTCAGACTTCTTGAGGAATTTGTTGAAATCAAGCCTGACACCGCTCGATCCGGGCCCCGAGATTCATCAGCTTCTCGTCGAGCATCTCGTAGCCGCGGTCGATGTGATAGACCCGGTTGATCTCGGTCTTGCCCTCTGCCCGCAACGCCGCCAGCACCAGCGCGGCCGAGGCCCGGAGATCGCTCGCCATCACCGGGGCCCCACTCAAGCGCTCCACCCCCTGCACCACGGCTGTTGATCCTTCCAACCGGATGTCCGCCCCCATCCGGTTCAATTCCGCCGCATACATGAAGCGTTGCGGGAAAATGGTCTCCGTGATCACGCTAATCCCGGGCGTCAGGCAAAACAAGGCGGCCATTTGCGCCTGCATGTCCGTCGGAAAGCCCGGGTAAGACTCGGTCTCGATATTGCTCCCACGGCTCGTCGTCCCCGGCCGGACCCGCATCTCATCCCCGGAGATCTCGATCTCGTGCCCGCAACGGCGCAAAACCCCGATGACGCATTCCAGATGATCCGGGCGGGTCCGTTTGAGAACGATTCCCTCCCGCCTCCCCGCCAACGCACCGATGACCAGGAAGGTCCCCGCCTCGATCCGGTCCGCGATGACGGTATGGTCCGCCCCGCCGAGCTTCTTGACCCCGTGAATCACGATCCGGGGAGTCCCCGCCCCCTCGATCTTCGCGCCCATTTTGATGAGAAACTCCGCGAGGTCGACCACTTCAGGCTCCGCCGCCGCTCCATCGATGATCGTGGTCCCCTCCGCCAAGGTCGCCGCCATCATGATGTTGTCCGTTCCCAAGACCGTCGAACCGTGCTTGCCCCGGAGATTGACCTCGCGCCCGGTCAATTCCGGCGCCTCCACGATGACGTTCCCCCCCTCGACCCGGATCCCCGCCCCCAGTTTCTCGAAGCCGCGGAGATGCAGATCAATCGGCCGGTCCCCGATGACACAGCCGCCCGGCAGGGAGACAGTCGCTTTCCGCAACCGGGCGATCAGCGGCCCGAGCACACAAACGGAAGCCCGCATCTTGCGGACCAGGTCGTAGGGCGCTTCCGAGGAGGTCAGGGTGGCCGCCTGCACGGTCACGGTCCCGCTGGCCCGGTCGACCGCCGCCCCCATCGCCCGCAGAATGCCGAGCATGTAGTGGGTGTCACTGACGTCCGGCACCCGCCGGATCACGCACGGCTCGTCGGTCAACAGGGTGGCTGCGAGAATCGGCAGGGACGAATTCTTGGATCCGCTGATGCCAACGGATCCGGCGAGCGGGGCTCCCCCCTCAATGAGCAATTTCTCCATCATGATCGTCGAAAACTTTGTCCGCTCCACCCTCAGGCAGCCGATGCCAGCAGAAACCGGGGAATCCCTTGCAAGTCACGAACGATGGAGATGTCGCGCAATCCCCGGGAAACGGCAACTTCCCTGAGCAATTCTTCCTGACCGGCCCCGAATTCCATCGCGACGAGCCCCCCGGGTTTGAGGTAAGCCGGGCATTCCATGAGAAAACGTTCCATGAGTTCGGTCCCCCGCTCACCCCCTACCAAGGCCATCTCGGGATCGTGCCGCACCTCACGGCTCACCTCGGCGAGGTCCGCGGTGGAGAGATAGGGCAGGTTCGCCACGATGGCATCGAACGTTCCATTCACGGCGGCAAAGAGATCCCCCTCGACAAACCGCAAATCCGCGCCCTCGAGCTGCCCCGTAAGCCGGGCGGCGTTTTCCATGGCCAGGTCCAAGGCCAGTCGCGAGAGGTCCGACAACACCACTTCCACGCCTCCGCCCGCCAGATGCACCGCAAGCGACAACCCGATCACCCCGCTGCCGCAACCAACATCGAGAATCCGGCTCTTCTCCGGCCAGGAACGTTTCCGCAACCAGCCCACCAGCTCCTCGGTCTCCGGCCGGGGAATCAAGGCCCGTTCGTCACAAAGGAATTCCTGCCCCTGAAATTCAACGGTGCCCGCCAGATGCTGCAACGGCACCCCTTGGGCCCGGCGCTTCAGGAGATCGCGCAGCCGCTCCAAACGCCCCTCTTCCAGCACTTTGTCGAAATTGACGTAGAGATCCATCCGGCGGCAGCCGAGAACGGTAGCCAGGAGGTGCTGCATGTTGAGCCGGGCGCTCTCCACCCCATGCTTTTCCAAATAACCTGTGCCCTTCTGCAGGGCATCGAGAATCGTGGTCATCCCTCGTTGAGTCCGGCCTCTTTGAGCCGCTCCTCCATATCCGCCTTCTGCAACTCGGCCACAAATTCGTCGAGTTTTCCACTCATCACCCCCTCCAAGTGGTGCGAAGTCAGTCCCACCCGATGGTCCGTCACCCGGTTCTGAGGAAAATTGTAGGTGCGGATCTTCTCCTCCCGTCCGCCGCTCCCGATGAGGCTGCGCCGATGCTCCGAATATTTCTGCGCCTCCTCGCGCTGCCGCGCCTCAAGCAGTTTGGAGCGCAAAATCATCAGCGCCTTCTCCTTGTTCTTGTGCTGGCTCCGGCCGTCCTGGCATTTGACCATGATGCCGGTCGGCAAATGCGTCACTTGAACCGCAGAATCGGTGGTGTTGACATGCTGCCCGCCGGGCCCGCCGGAACGCGTCGCCTGAATGTGAAGATCTTCCGGACGCAACTCGACATCCACCTCCTCCGCCTCCGGCATCACGGCCACCGTGGCCGTCGATGTATGGATCCGCCCCTGCGTTTCGGTCGACGGGACCCGTTGCACCCGGTGCACGCCGCTCTCGTATTTCAACGAACGGAAGACCTCGTCCCCGGAAACCCGGAACACCACCTCCCGGAAACCACCCACTTCCGAGGGACTCGTTTCCATCAACTCCACCTTCCACCCACGTTCCTCGGCAAAGCGTTGATACATCCGCGTCAGGTCGACGGCGAACAGGGAAGCCTCGTCCCCCCCCGTGCCGGCCCGGATCTCCACCAAAGCATCCCGATCCTCGGTCTCGTCCCGCGGCAACAGGGCGTATTGAACTGCGGTCTGAAGCTCTGCCAGTCGGGTCCGCAAGGCCGGGAGTTCCTCGGACGCAAGCAAGGCCATCTCATCGTCCTCTCCGGCGGCGAGAGCCTCGTTCTCCCGCACCCGCTGCTCAACGCGACGCAGGTCGTCCCAGCTCTCCAAAAGTTTGCCACAGCGCTTGTGCTCCTGAAGCAACTCACCGGCCCGACGGGCGTCCTGGAAGAAATCAGGATGGGCGATGAGCCTTTCCAACTCCTCCCACCGGGCCCGCTTTTTCTCGATGAGGGAACTGTAATCCATGACCGCTCACCGCCACCGGAAGGAGCATCGGATATCAGACGAACCGAAACCCGGCCCCCATTGACCCGACGATCTCAAAGATCGCTCGCCTTCGGTGCCTTCCGCTTTTCTCGCTGCACGCCGTAGCGTTGCTGGAATTTCTCGACCCGCCCCGCAGTGTCAATAAAGCGCTGCTCCCCGGTGAAGAACGGGTGGCAGGCCGCACAAATCCCGATCCGCAAATCCTTCACGGTCGAGCGGGTATCGTAAGAAACGCCACACGTGCAGAGAATCGACGTCTTTTGATAATTTGGATGAATCTCAGCCTTCATGATCACCAGCGATTGACCCGCGGCTCAGGAAATCTCTAACGACCTGCTCCTTCAACGGCGGGTCGGGATCTTAGAGCCGCTCACCGGGTCACGCAACCGCTTTTTCTCTTGAGTGATTCCCCCGCCCCGCGAGCCGCCTTCAGGGATCTCCTCCATATTTCTCCACATGGAGGCGCCGGGCCTGCTCCCTCCACCCTTCGCGAAGAATCCGCCCCCCGAAAGAGTTCAGCCGCCGCGCGAACTCTTCCGCATGGCGCTCCGTCCAGAGCGCGATTTGGCGGAACCGGTAAACCCCGTGGTCATTGAGGCTGTTTTCCAGCATCCCACCGATTCCCTTGATCCTCCGCAGATCGTCCACCTCCCGCGGCGGGCTCGTGTAGATCAAGCCCAGGTCGGCGGTTTCGATCAGGCTTTCGTCCGCTCCCGCCGGAATGGAAGCCTGGCCGCCCCCACCGTCGCTCCGACCCGCTTTCGGCACGGTCCCCCGCGCCGGGCGGGCTGCCTGAGCGGCCAACTCGCGCGCCTGACCAATCCATCGTTCATGCTGGATCCGCTGCCGCCGGGTGCGCAGGAGCCGGGCGAATGCCTGGAGGTTTCCGGTTCCCCAGCAAGCGATCTGTCGGTAGCGCCAGACCCCCACACTGTGCAAGGCCTCCTCGAATTCAAACCCGATACCCTTGATCCTCCGCAGGTCATCCCCCGTCCCCGGCCGCCCCACGAAGACAATTCCATAGGCCTCGTCCACCTCGATGTCCTCCCCGGGAAATTCCAGGGCCGCCCTAGCCCGCAGTTCGGACATGTCCGGTTGCCGGTCGCCCCACTCCGTCTCCACTGGGACCGCCTCCAAGTCCAAGCGGCGCGCCTGAACCACCCAACGCTCCCCGAAAATCCGTTCAGCGGGGATATTCAGCATGTCGGCGAACCCCTCGACCACCTCCCTCGACCAATTCGCGACCTGCCGGAACTGGTAGACCCCGGCTTGATGGAGCCTCCGCTGGAAGTTGGGTCCGATCCCCTCGATCTTCGTCAACTCGTCCACCCAGCCGGGCCGCTGATCAAAGAGCACGCCCAACCGGGGATCGATCCGTAACACCGATTCTTCTCCGAAGTGCTCCCGCACCACCATCTGGTAATCGATCCTGGAGGACGGAACGAATTCCCGGTCCTCTTCTTCCGCCGCCACCAGTTGAGCAAGTTCCCCCGCTTGTTCCACCCACCCTTCCAGCGCAATCCTCTCGCCGATTCCCAGATGGAAGGAAAAGGCCTCAACCTGTTCCGACGTCCATTTCGCGATCTGCCAGTAGCGATAAACCCTGAAAAGGTGCAGCCGGCGCTCCAAGGGGGCGGTGATCCCGACAATCTGCGTCAGGTCATCGATGCGGTCGGGGCGATCCGTGTAAATCTCCCCCCAGTCCGGGTGAACCACGATGCCCGCGGCCTTCTCTGGCAAGCCCTCCGGAACTCCGCCCCCCGTGCGCGTCCCGGAGGGCGGAACAGGCAACGGATCCTCGGCCTCAGCCTCAGGCAGAGGCGCCGCCTCGGCGACCGGTGGTGGCTCAGCGACCGGCGCCGCCTCAGCGACCGGTGGTGGCTCAGCGACGGACGCCACCTCGACAACTGGCGCTTCATCGTCCACGGGGGCCACTTCGGCAACCGGCTCTGTCAACTCGACGAATCCCACCGGTTCGGAAACTGGTTTCGCTGGGACCGCGGACCGTTTCCCGGAGGATGCCCTACCCTCCGGGACAACCCGCTTTCCCGGCGAAGTCTCCTCCTCCCCGGCCAAGGAGGGCGCACCGGCCAACGCCTGCGCCTCCGGAATCCATCCCGCCCGATACAACGCCTCGACCGGGATCCGCAGCCTTCCCGCGAACGACTCCGCATGATGGGAGGCCCAACGCGCCACCTGCAGGAACCGCCAGACCCCGGCCGCGTTCAACTCCTTCTCGATCCGCGCATCGATCCCGGAGATCGCCCCCAGGCTGTCCGGTCGGGCCGGAGCCTCGGTGTAGATGATTCCAAGGTCCTCGTCCGCGCGGACTGGTTGACCACCAAATTCCGTGCGGATGACCTCCTGCATTTCGGCCGCATCCGGCTTGGCGGAGGTCCACTCCGCAGAGGCACGATAGACGAGCCGGTGCAGCCGCTTGGCTTGGGGAACCCACTTGTCTCGCTCGATGCGTTCCCGCTGACAGAACAACCGCCGGGCGAATTCAACAAGATTGGCATCCGTCCAACGGGCAATCTGCTTGAAACGGAAAACCCCGAGATCGTTCAACTCCCGCGCAATCTGCTCGCCAATCCCGTTGATGGAACTCAGGTCGTCCGTGACTCCCGGCCGGGCGTCGTAAACAATCCCGAGGGCACCATCCACCCGGACCCCGGGCTCGTCCGGGAAGTCGCTTCGCAAGGCCGCCTCTTGATCCACCAACGAAGGCGGCACAAACGCGGCCTGACGGGTCTCCTCCTCCAAGGCCGCCCATTCCCGCGCTTGGCCGATCCAATTTGCCCGCCGGATCCGGGCACCAACCTTGAGCCGGGCTCCGAACTCCTCCACCTGAGGCTCGGACCAACTGGCGATCTGGCGAAAACGATAGACCCCCAACCCGTTGAGGCGGCCCACCAGCCGATGCCCCAGTCCCCGGATCAGATGGAGCGGATCGACTTCCGGTTCGCCCGGTCTCTGGCGGTAAATAAACCCAAGCCGGTCATCTTCTCCCAACCCGGGCTGCCCCGCAAGAACGCGGCGCAGGCCGGTATCGATTCCGACACAAACCGGTGGCACCGGCACCGGCTCCTTGCACGGGAGGTTCGCAGCGGTCGGGATCCAACGGTCCCGGTAAATCCGCTGCGGCGCCACACCCAATTCCACCGCAAAAGCCTCGACATTCGCCGCGGACCAATTCGCGATCTGCTTCACACAATACACCCCGAGCCGGTTCAACACCCGCTCCGTCTCTTCGCCAATCCCCGGCAACAACTTCAGGTCATCGACGTGCGTCGGCCAGCCGGAGTAAATAATCCCAAGTCTCGGATCCTGACGCACCGCTTCCCCGACGAACTCTTCCTCGATGCGTGACTGGTAGTCCGCCACCGTCGGCTTCTCCACTCCCCAGGCCCGGTTCGCCGAATAGGTCTCCCGGTGCAACCGCCGCGCTTGGGGAATCCATTTGTCCCGCTCGATCCGGTCCTTGAAACAGGACAGGCTGTCCGCGATTTGGGTGACGTTGGTATCGGTCCAACTCGCGATCTGGAGGTAACGATAGACCCCACACTCATGGAGCTCGCGCTCCAACCGCTTGCCGATCCCGTCGATCGCGGTGAGATCGTCCGATACTCCCGGCTCCCGGTCGAACACGATCCCGGCATAGGGATCCACCCGGACCCCCGGTTCATCGGACAACTCGCGCGCGACGATGGCGAGTTGGTCGAGTTGCGCCGGGGCGAAGAAACTCTCCTGATGCTCGGCCTGCCGCCAAGCCGCCAGTTCCGCCGCCTGCTCCACCCAACGCTCGCGCTGTATCCGCTCGCGAAAATGCATCCGGGCGGAAACGGCGCTCACCTGCCCCTCGTCCCAGTCCGCGACCTGGGTGAAAAAATACACCCCCAAGCCATTGAGCATTTTCTCCAGTTTGGGGCCGATCCCGTTGATCGCCTTGAGATCATCCGCCACCGGCGGTCGCAAGGTGTAGACCGGCCCGAGGTCCGGATCGGTGACCAGGCCGGGAATGAAGCCCGGGGTCTCCGGATCCGCGTTAGATCCGACGGGCGAAACCGTTTCCTTGACCTGCTCTTCGTCCAGTTTCGCAGCCTGGGTCATCCACCCCTCCCGGCAAACCTGGTCCGGCAGAAAACCGAACTTTTTCCCGAGGGCACGGACGTTGGCCTGGGACCACCACGCCACCTGCCGGAAACGATGGATCCCGATCGCTCCCAAGCTCCGCGCCAACCCCGGGGTGATCCCCCGGATCCGGCTCAGATCATCGGGCCGCCGCGGGCGGATGCTGAAGACGAAACCAATCTTCGGGTCCACCCGGATCGCTTCACCAGGGAACAGCTCGGCAAGCAACTCTTCATACCGGTCAACGGACGGTTTCGCTTCCGCCCATCTCGTGGCATGGCCATAGACCCGCAAATGCTGCCAGCGCGCCTGCGGAATCCATTTGCCGGTATCGATGACTTCCCGGTCAATGCCGCAAGCCTCCGCAAAAGCGGAAACGTTTCCGTCGGACCAATGGGCGATCTGTTTGAAACGATAGACCCCGAGCCCCTGCAAGGTCTCTTCCAGTGAGAAGGTGATTCCACCGATCTTGCAGAGATCATCGACCACCACCGGTCGGGCATCATAAACGATCCCAAACCGGGGATCCGCCCGAACCCCTGGGTCCCCTTCAAACTCCTTTTCGATCACCGCGAAGGCATCCACCTCGCTCTCCGGGAAAAATCGCCCATCCTCATCCGCACAGCCCAGCTCCGCCAGAATCCTCGCCTGGGCCCTCCATCGCTCCCGCTTGATGCGGTTCCCCAAGTCGAGATCGCCCGAAATCACATCGACCACATCACCGGACCAAAGGGCCACCTGCCAAAACCGGAAAATCCCCAGCCTCTGCAGGGCCGCCGTCACCTGGGCATCGATTCCGGGAATCCGCGACAAATCATCCTGAATCGCCGGAGCCTCGCGGTAAAGAAACCCGAGATCCTCCCGCCACACCACTCCCTCTTCCCTCGTGTAACGGGACAACGGATCGGTTTGGGGAGCGGACGCAGAGGGAAGCGCCGCGGCTTCCCTGGCCAGTTCCGCCGCCCGACCGATCCAATCCTCACGCTCGATCCGCTCCACCTTGACTCCGACCCAACGAGCGAACGCCTCCAGATTGACCTCCGCCCAGTTCGCGATCTGCTTGAATCGCCAAACCCCCGAAGCATTGAGCCGAGCGGCCAAGGCAGGATCCATCCCGGGAATCCGCGTCAGGTCATCCCGAACCGCGGGCCGGCGCGTGTAGAGAATGCCCAACTCATCATCCGCGCACACCGGCTCCCCGGGAAATTCCTCCGCAATTTTCTGCCGCCAAGCTTCCGGCGAGGGACGGCGCACCGTCCATGGCCCGCGGACTTGGTAGGTATCGTCGTGCAGTTGCCGGGCCCGGACCGGCCACCCCAGTCCCCGCAATTCAGCCTCGGGCATTCCCAATACCCGCGCAAAGCACCCCTCATTGGCCGGCGTCCACGTGGCCACCTGTTTGAACCGATAGACCCCGTGACGATGCAGGATCTCCTCCACGGCAGCATTCACCCCGGGCAACCTTGCAAGGTCGTCCCGCAACGAAGGCGCGTCGTCATGAACAATGCCAAACTGCCGGTCGAGCCGCGCCCCCGGCTCGTCCCCGAACTCCCGGGCCATGGCCTCGAACTGCGACTCCGGCACCGGGAGCGGCGCCACTGCAGAACGATCCACCGTCCGAGAAACCGGCTCGAGGTGTTTCCATTGAGCCGCCTGAACCAGCCACCGCTGCTGAAGAATCTGGTCCGGGGGAAGGCCCAGCCAAGCCTCGAAGGCACGGACATTGGTTTCCGACCAATCAGCGATCTGCTTGTAACGATAAACTCCGGATGCGTTGAGACGCGCCTCCAGCTCCGGACCAATCCCGCCGATGCGGCAAAGATCGTCGCTCAGGGCCGGAGCCCCGGCATACAGGATGCCCAATTCCTCGTCCGCCCCGACCGCATCGTCGGCATAGGCCTCATCCATCCGCCGCTCGTAGTCCGCCAAGGTCGGACGGGGAGTCGACCAAACCGCACTGGCGCGGTAGTACTCCCGCCAGAGCTGCTCTGCCTGCCCGATCCATCGCTCGGAAATCACCCGGTTCGGATCGATCCCCAACTCCGCCCCCACCTCGCGTCCGTTGCGCGGACTCCAATGAGCGATCTGCTTGAAACGGTAAATCCCGATCTCTTCCAAGCGAGCCCGCAAATCCGACGTGATCCCGGAAATCAGCGTCAAATCGTCCACCACCGGCGGACGCTCCCCATAGAGAACCCCGGCGCGCCGATCCACCCGGACACCCGGTTCCCCAGCGAATACCGTCCCGAGGATTTCGAACGGATCCCGCTCCGGCTCCGGCGCGACGGTCTTGTCCAGCTCCCCGGCCTGCGCAATCCACCGCTCCCGGTAAATCCGGTCCGCCGGGAATTGAAAAAGATGGGCTGCGGTCTCGACATTCCGCGCGGACCAGTTCGCCACCTGCCGGAAGCGAAACACTCCGGCCGCCTGCAAACGTGCCTCCATCCCCGCGTCGATTCCTTGGATCCGGGTCAAATCATCCGCATTGCCCGGCCGCGAGCGGTAGACAATCCCCATCTCTTCGGACAAATGAACCGGCTCGCCCATGAATACCTCGGCGGCGCGCCTGCCGTAGGCTTCCAAATCCGGGGCGTCCTCCGCCCAAACCGGGCTGGCGGCATAGAGGTAGCGCTGCAGGTTTAACGCCTTGGGGATCCACTTTTGCTCTTCTATCTGCGACTTGGCAATGCCCAGGCGTGAGGCGACCGAAGCCACGTTCCGATCACTCCAACTCCCGATCTGCTTGAAACGATGGATTCCGAGTCGGCGCAACGCATCCTCCAAAACGGCGTCCACCCCTTCAATGAAGGTCAACTGGTCCGCGACGACAGGAGGTTCCGGGTAGACAATCCCCAGCTCGGGGTCGATCCGAACCGATTCCCCGGCGAATTCCGCTTGAACCACTGCCTCCGCGTCCACCTGAGAAGGGGCGCTGTAGCTGGGCTTGAGCGAGGCCTCGGAAAGAACCGCCAGCTTTCCCGCCTGCGAAATCCAACGCTCCCGGGAAACCCGCGCCCCGAGATGGCACCGGGCGGAAAACGCCTCCACTTGGGCCGGAGTCCAACCCGCGATCTGCCAGAACCGATAGATCCCATGGGCCTGCAAAGCCTGTTCATCGGCCACCGAGACCCCGCGGACCTTCGTCAGTTCGTCGATCAAATCCGGACGTCCCCACATGAAGACCGCGCCCAAAACGGGATCCACCTCCGTTCCCTCGAACCCCACAGGAATCCGTTCCTCACCAGGCCCGGCCCCCGGCACGGGAAAGACCGGAGGCTCTGGATCGGGGGGACGCAAGCCGGGCAGCGGCAGCGCCGGAACGTGATCCGTCACGACTTCTAAATCTGCGCCACTGTCAAGCACCGCTGGGCTGCCGCCACCGCCCTCAGGCACCGCACGGCTGCCGCCGCCGTCAGGCACCGCACGGCTGCCGCCCCCCTCAGGCACCAAACTTTCGACCGCAAGCAGCCGGGCCTGCTGGATCCATCTTTCAACATAGATCCGATCCGGGCTGATCTGCAGTTGCCCGGCCACCGCATCCACGATGGCCTCGGACCAATGAGCGATTTGGGCAAAGCGGAAAATGCCGACCCGGCCCAGGTCCATGGCGGACCAGGAGTCGATCCCGGTGATCCGACACAGATCGTCCGCCGAAGCGGGCCGGGCCCCGTAAACGATACCGTAGGGTCCACTGACCGAAACCGGTTCCCCGGCAAACACCTCATCCACGAGACGGGCAAAAGCGCCGGTCCCCGGATCTTTCTCCGACCAACCAGTCTCTCGCGGATAATAATGCCGATCCCAACGCCCGGCCTCGCTCACCCAATCGGCCACATCCAACCCGCCCGGAAACATCGGCGAGGCCAGGCTGAACGCTTTCGCTATTTCCGGCGTCCAGAGAGCGATCTGCTTGAACCGGAACACGCCCAACCGATGAAGTTCCTGCTCCAGCATCGGAGAGACTCCCCGGATTTGCTGCAGATCATCGACCAACTCCGGGCGACGCAGATAGACCGGTCCCAAGGCAGGATCCAGCCGGACCGGTTCCCCACGGAAGATCCGATCCAGAAGGTCAGGCCCCTCCGACGCCGGTCCAGGCCCCTTCCCCTCAACGGGCGGAGGCTCGGACAGACCAAGCAGCATCCGGCATTGCCTCGGCCATCGCTCCTCCTCGATCCGGTTGCCCACTCCAAGACGGGCGGCATAGAACGCAATGTCCTCGCGGGTCCAAGCCGCGATCTGCCGCAGAAAATGGACCCCCTCACGGTTGAGCATCTGCGCCTCATCCGGCGTGATTCCCCGCACCCGGGTCAGATCATCCCCGACCTTTTTGGTCCAGGCCCAACGCCACTGATCCAAATTGATCTCCCCGAGGCCAAACGTCGCCGCAAACTGACGCCTCTCCTCCGCCGACATCTCCTCCAACTCCGACAAATGAGCATAGCTCACGATCCCGCTCAGCCTCATCCGCTCGGCAACCTCCGGCGTGATCCCGGCCAGCAACGTCAGATCATCCTCCCCGGAAAGCGGTGCCCCGGCGTCCTCTGCGACCGGTTCCGCGTTCAACCCCAGCCTCTTCTTGAGCGCCTCGATCTCATCCCGCAACCGGCTTTGCAACCGGATCAGCCGCTCACTCTCCGCCCCCTTGGACCGCCAGAGAAGAAAGCCCATCCAAAAGCCGAGCCCGGCGAAGACCAGCGCCGCGCCGAGCTTCCAGAGCCACGGAACCGGGCCGAGGAGGAAAATCATGTTCTTGAGCATCTGAACCATGGCTTTCGCGAGTCGATTCCCTATCAGAGCCCGGGGCCTGATCGCAATCTTCGTTCCAAATCGTTTCGTTCCTGCCGCAACCGTTCGTTCTCCCGCCCGATCTCGCGGAGCCGCTGCCGGTCCTCCTCCCAAACAAAGCGGGCGATCACCACTCCGATTCCAGCAAACAAGGCTCCGTAACAGAGCCAGGCGAGAAAGGTGTAAAACCAGACGCTGTTGTTCATAAGCCCGATCAGTCCAGAATCACCAACTCCACCCGGCGATCCCCGGCCTCGCCACGCCCGCCGCTCCCCGGCTTCCCGGTCGGCAAAACCTGCATCCTCTCTTCCGCCACGCCCATCCGGCTCAGCTCCATCCGCACGGCTTCGGCCCGCTTGGCGCTGATGGCCAGATTCCCCGCGACCGTGCCCGATTTGCTGGCAAATCCCTTGAGAAGAATGACCCCGCCCCCCCCTTGGGCCAAGCGATCTCCGAACGGAGTGATCTTGGCCTTCTCCGACGCCTGGATCGTGGCGCTCCCTTGATCGAAGAAAATCTGAGCCATGGCGTAGGGCGCCGGAACCTTGGCCTTCGGTTCCACCTCAAGAAGATTGTTTACCGTGAAAGACGATCCCAAAGCCCAGCCCAAATAGAGTCCCAGGGCGTCCCGCGTAATCTCGTTGGCCACCACTCCGCCCAAATTCGCCTCCCGGACGTCCAAACGCAAAAACCCCGTGCCCTGTGTCCGCCGCGCGAACTCTTCCAGAAAACGCCCCAAGGGCTTGTCCGCCCATTCCTCGAACTGGGCCGCCCCGTCCACCTTGAAGCCGCCGGTCTCGCAGGCACGGGAGGGAAACGCCTTGCGCAACACGCCCTCGATCGATGCAACCAGCTCCTGGCCCGGACTTCCTCCGGTCACTACGATCCTCGCGCCGGAACCCTTGCCAAAATCAAAGGAGAGCCTTCGCAAGGTGTTGTTGGCGTTGAGCAACTTCGAAACCACCACCATCGGCGCCCCGAACACCGTCTGCGCCGCCGTGACCAATTGCGCTGTCACGGCCGGGTCCGTCACATCCCCGCGCAACACCACCTCGTTCCCCGTGACCGTCAGCTCCGCACCCGCCCGCACCCCGGCCGCGAACGCCGGTAGAAAACCCGGCAACCGCCGCAACCAGACCGGCGGGGGCATCCCGGGCCGAAGCGAAAGTTTCCCGTAGTCGTTTTTCCCGACACTCGCCGGATCCGCCGCCTCGAGACTCTGCCGGACAAACGTGGCTGTGTCCTGGTCCGGCATCACCCCGCTCACCACCCAAGCGTCCGCCTCGCGCCGCATCTGCAGGCCCGGCGCCACCCGCAACCCGCTGGAGTCGATAGTCACCCCCACCGGAACAAGGGAACGCGCTTCCGAGATCAGTTGCTCCCTGGCCCGGTCGTCAGCCACCAGGCGCTCCAGCATCAACCGGTCCGCCCCGAGGATCAAAGTCGCCGACTCGGCTCCGGACAAGAACTTCCGGACAAAGCCGGGCATCCCGCCGAACCACTCCGCCCCGCCCACATCTCGGCTCGTTTTGAGGGAACTCAACGTCGGCGTGACGGGAAACTCTTTGGCCACGGCCGCCAGTTGCTCCCGGAAATCCCCTTCCGGGATGCGACCGGAAAAACTCAGGAGCAGATCCCGCGCCTCCACATGCAGCTCCGGCGGCTCCGGATTGCCCAAGACGACCCGGTCCACAATGACGCCCGCCCTCAGGCCGGGGATCCTCCGCCCCTCCCCGTAGTGCAACAACCGGATGGCCCGGTCCCGGACATCCCGGTCTGCCGTGCCGCTCAAGAACACATCCAACTGGCTCGTCTCGACCTTCAGTCCGTCGAACATCCCGAGGTGGTCCGGGTGCCCGAGAA
>JAGWVU010000059.1 GCA_018970725.1 Verrucomicrobiota bacterium | reverse complement strand
TTCGCCTTTTGCCTCCCCAGGGCATGTGCGAAAGGTCAATGGAACTTCCACCGTCCACTTTGAGTGGGGGCACGGCTCGGTTCCCGAGCCTCTTGAGCGTGCGTGACAGAACGTGACAAACGACGTTCGTATTCTTGCGAAAACCTGCCCACACACCCTCGATTCGGTTTGCAAGGAGGCCCGTGGAATCGCAGGGTTTCGCATGAAGAAGCGGTCACCACATGCCCATGGATCAACGATCATCCGGCGGTCCCTGAGCTCCGCCTGACTCGGTCTCCCGGAGGAGGGCGAGGAAGCCTTCCTCGGGGTTCGGTTTGCGCTGGGCGTCCGTGGCTCGGGGTTGGGGACGTTTCGGTCCGTGTCCGGTGGGGGTTCGTTCTCCGCTGAATGGGATGGGGAGTTGGTCGCGCCGCATCTTGCGCAAGGTCACCTCGACGACATCCGCCAGCGTGTAGCGGTCGAGGATATTGGAAATGGCGTTGCGCACGTCCAACATGATCATCCGGAGACCGCAGTGCTGTTCGTCGTCGCAGTTGCAGGGTTGGTAGAAGCACTCGCTGGCGCAGGGGATCGGGGCCAGCATCCCGTCAAACAAGCGGACCATGTCTCCCATCCGGATCAGGGTGGGATCTTTCAGTAGGAAGTAACCGCCGAACTTCCCGCGCCGGGTGCCGACGATTCCCTCCTGCCGGAGGTCCGCGAGGATCTGCTCGATGAACTTGAGCGGAAGATGTTCGACTTCAGCAAGCTCTGAAGCGGGGACCACCTCGCGTTGCACCTCCCTAGCGATGCCGAGTTTGATCAGGGTGCGAAGGCCGTATTCCCCACGCTTGGAGAGTTTCATTCACTCATTCATCCTTGCTGAATGTTCATTTGGCAAGTCGAATTGGGGCCAAGGCTCGAAAGGTGACATGGGCGCGGAAAAAGAGCACGAGGAACTGACTGCCCCAATGCACCGTCACGGAAGGAGACCAAGTCGCGGGGAGTTGGAGGCGCAATTTCCACGCTCCCTCGTGGGCGACGCGGCTGGAGCGGATCCGGAGGCGGTCCCCCGGTTCCTCGGAAGCCAGCCGCCGGAACCCTTCCTCGGCGGAGGCAACGGCCTGCCGGAACGGGAAATCGCCTTCTGCGGTGACCACGAAGGAATCGGTGTCGGTCACTTCGAGTTCGATCAGGCCATCGACCGATTCCCCGCGGAACTGCGGGGATTGGGCCGGGGCGGTCTCCGGAGCCGCGCCCAATTCCAATCCGACCGGATCCGTGACCGGGAGGATTTCCAGCACATGTCCGGCGGCGATCCGGGGTTGGATGGCCAGTCGTTCGATCAATTGCAACAGGGTTTCCGCCGCCCGGGCGTCCCGGCCGGCATTGACTCCGGCCAGACCGACGAACTGGCTGTTCAGTGAATCATGGGCCGGGCCGTGGATCGTGAAAACCGGCACGCCATATTTCCGGCCGTTGCATTCGATGACCCGGCCGATGCGCCCGATCAGGGAGGGAGACACCTCGCAGTGCTCGATGAATCCCTGGATCAGTTCGCGCATCCGGGCGCGGTGTTGGGGATCGTGGATGTATTTGTTCATGGGATAGTCTCCCTGGGGGAGGAAGTTTTTGATTCCGTCGGGATCCGGACCTTCTCGAGGACCTCGATCTGGGTGACCCGGCTGTCGTGAATGGTGATGAGGATGGAACCGTATTTCAGGTCGGCCGCCCGCTCGGTCACGGTCGTCAGCCAGGAGGAAGGGGGATCGGCGGTCGGATTCGTTGGGCTCACGTGGCAGAAAGGATATGGATAAAAGCTATTCTTTTAAAGTTGATTTGGCAAGTAAAGATTAAACCCGTCGCCGTTTCTCGACAATCCCGACCCGTCCGGTTATCGTCCCACGGTCTCCATCCTGCGGGGACCTTTCCGCGCGAAACGCCATGGATCACGAGGTTGACCGTTTCATTCGTTATCTCGCCACCGAGCGCGGGCTGTCGGAGAATTACCAGCTCTCCGTCCAACAATCCTTGGAGCACTTCCGGGCTTGGGCAGAAGGGCAGGGGGTGGTGCGGGTCGTGGAGGTCGATCTCCCGTTGCTGACCCGCTTTCTGGCGGGGCGCAAGGGAGAGGGGGTCAGTCCGGGCACCCTGCGGCTCAACCTGATCGCCCTGCGCGTTTTCTTCCGTTTTCTGCATCGCCGGGGATTTCTCGCCGAAGATCCGGCGGACGGGTTGGATGCGCCCCGCCCGGAGCGCCGCTTGCCGCACACCCTCTCGGAAAGCCAGGTCGCGGGATTGATTGAGGCGATCGACCCGGGGGAACCGCTCGGGTTGCGTGACCGGGCGATGATCGAGCTGTTTTACGGCAGCGGGCTCCGCCTCACGGAGTTGGTCAAGGCGCCGTTGCATGGCATGGATTTGGAAACGCGCGCCATCCGGGTGACCGGCAAGGGAGGGAAGACGCGGGTGGTGCCCTTTGGCGTTCCGGCCCGGGAAGCCTTGGAGGCGTATCTGGCGAGGGAACGACCGAGGCTGGCGCCGCCCCAGGCGCGCGACGAGATTTTTCTGTCGAACCGTGGGCGTCCCCTGACGGCGGCCCGGGTCTGGCAGATGCTGCGGGAGCGGGCTTTGCGGGCGGGACTGGATCCGGAGTTGATTCATCCGCACCTTCTCCGGCATTCCTTTGCCACCCACCTGTTGGCGCATGGGGCCGACCTGCGAGTGATCCAAGAGATGCTGGGGCACGCGGACATCGCGACCACGCAGATCTACACGCATGTCGATTCGACCCGGCTCAAGCAGGTGCACCGGCAATTTCATCCGCGCGGGACATGAGAGGAATCATCTTTGACTTTGACGGGCTGATCGTGGACACCGAGCTGCCGGGCTACCTGGCATGGGCGGAATGTTACGCGGCGCACGGGCAGGAACTCCTTTTGCAGGATTACACGCGGTGTGTCGGGAGTGACTGGGCGCATTACAACCCGGCGACGGAATTGGAACGGTTGTTGAACCGGCGGCTCGATTGGCCGGAATTGGACCGGGAGCGGACGCGGCGCGTCCATGAATTGCTGGAGGAAGTCGAGCCCCTGCCCGGGGTCAGGGAGCTTCTGCGGGAAGCGCGGGAGGAGGGCCTGGTCTGCGCGGTGGCTTCAAGTTCGCCGCGCAGCTGGGTGGGGCCCTGGCTGGAGCGCCTCGGGCTGCACGGGGAATTCCTTCATGTGGTCACGTTGGACGACGTGTCCCGGCCCAAGCCCTCCCCGGAACTTTTTGAATTGGCCATGCGGCGGTTGGGGATCGAGCCGCACGAGGGCGTGGTCTTGGAAGACTCGCTCAACGGCCTGCGGGCCGCGCTGGCGGCGCGGGTGGCCTGTGTCGTGGTGCCGAACCGGGTCACGGAGGGACTCGAGTTCACCGGTGCCAGCCACCGGGCGGAAAGTTTGGCGGAATTGGGCGTCCCGGCGTTGCGCCGGATCGTGGCCCGGGGATGAATTTTAAAAAAGAGACGGGAATGCCGTCCCTTTTTGTTGACTGGGAAAGGCGCGAAGTGTTTACATCACCCTCATGAATTTCGGGAAACTGCTCGTGATCGGATTGGCGACCCTGACCCTGATGCCTTCATCATGGGCGTGGGTGGGAGGGCCGTGGGATCACTTGATCAAGGGCGTTTATTCCCGGCAACGCACCGACGGCCTTTACGAGGCATCAATCACGATGCGGGATGGCTCCGGTTTCCTTCGCTTTGTCAGCAATACAGGGCGTTCTACTTTGGCCGATCCCGTTGTTGTGACGCGTAACCAGCAGACCACGGCCACAGGGACAGCTCCGACCGGGACCTCCACGCTCGCCGCCCGGTCCAACACCGTGCTCTTCTACCGGGGCAACGCCTATTACGGCTCTGTCTATGGCACGGTGAACATCTTTTCCAAGCAAGTCAGCGGCGGGGGCGGTGGACAATCGTCGATTGTGGATTCGATCGAGAGCGCCCTTCAGCAGGTCGGCTCCGGAGGGAACTATTTCGTGAACATCAACGGGATCTCCGAGTCGCTCAACCTGACGTTCCACGGGCGCATCACCAGACAAATCCCCGAAATCCTGTTCGAGGCCCGGGGTCAAGCCATTTTCTTCAGCCGGCCCAACATCACCCTCAATGATCTGGGGGATCTCATCGAAATTCGTCTCGCCACTCCCGGTACCGGCCCGGTCACACCTGACGCCACTGAGAACATCCGGCTCTTCGGATCGCGCGTCAACTTGGCCACCACCTTCCAGACGACGAATACCTCGACGACCGGGACGAACCTCACGGGCACTGGGAACTGATGCCGCTGGACCTTCCGGTCGTCCGCGACCCCGGGGCATCCCTGGGAAGGCTTCCCTCCTGACCCCGAACCGGGCATGAACCTCTCCCGACCTCACCGGCCGAAGTCCTTCGGTGGGCTTACCGTGTTGGAGCTTTTGCTGACGGTCACGATCGCCCTGATCATGGGGGCGATTATGTCCGTGTCCTATGCCGGAGTCCGCAACCGGGCGGAACGGATCGCCTGCACCGCCAACCTCCGGGCCCTGCACTCCGCGTTTTCCAGCTACACGCTGGACAAGGGCGGTTGGCCGCAGGAACCGCCGTTGCTCGGATCGGAGGGACACAAGTTCTACGGATGGTTGTCCGGTGAATTGGATGCCTACGGAGGCGGACGGGCGGCATGGATCTGTCCTACGGAGCGCCGCCGCCAACTCGCGGGCGAAGGGGAGAAGGAATTCGTCGGTTCCTACACTCCCACCATGTTCGGCACGGGCCAGCAAACGCCGTGGCAGTGGGAAAACCAGCCCTGGCTCGTGGAGCGCACCGACAACCACACGTCCGGCCAGCTCATTATTTTCCCCAGCGGCAAGGTCATCTCCGTCGATGAGTTCATGCAAGGGAAATGAACCGTGCCGAAGCGCTTTGAACGCTTTGCGCCCGGCCAAGTCCAAGGAGACGGTTTTACACCGATGTCCCCTCGCGTCTTCATCCTCTGTTTTTGCGGGTTGATTCTGCCGGTCCTTTCACCGGCGGCGGAGCCGAACGTGGAGTCGCTCGGTGAAGGTCGTTTCCGGTTGGGAGAGATCGAATTCCATTCCGGAACCCGGGCGATCCGGTTGCCGTGCAAGGTGAACACGAAGCAGGACGTCCTCGAATACGTCTTGGTCCACGAGCAGGGCAAGGTGCACGAGAGTCTGCTTACGACCGCGGTCTCCCCATTGCAGTTGCAGATCGTCCTCAAACTCCTCAATTACACCCAGGGCCGGGGGGAACTGCTCGACGCCTATCTGCCGCCCGGCGAAGCTCCGCCGCCCCGCGAGGCGCCGGGAGAAGCGGTGGAACTCCTGGTCGAGTGGGACCGGAACCCGGTGGTTTCCTTGAACCCGGTGATCCGTGACCGCACCACCGACGCGCCGCTGGAACGAGGGCCCTGGATCCTGACCGGCTCGGAGGTGATCAACGGGAAATTCCAGGCGGAGGTGGAAGGATCCATCATTGCACTGTATCGTGACCCTCTGGCCCTGTTCAATTCTCCGCACCCCCGGATGGTGGACGACGAGAACTGGTTTCCGATCGAAAAAGCCCTGCCCGGGGCCGGGCAGCCCGTGACCCTCACCATCCGCCCTTTTCCCAAATCATGAACCGCATTCGCTTCACTACCGTCCTTTGTCTCGCCGTTCCCCTGCTCCTGCCGGCGCAGGATCTGCAAATCGTGGGTCGCTCCGGGGATCTCTCCTTGAAACAGGAGATTCAGGGGCGTCTCGACCGGGCCCTGGCTTGGTTGGCGACGCAGCAGAAACCCTCCGGGGCCTATGGGGACGAAGCCTATCCGGCGATCACCGCTCTGGCCTTGAGCGCGATCATGGGGGAGCCCGGCCGGGAGAACGGCGGTCTGCCCGCGGAGGTGACCCGCGCCTATGATTACCTTCTTTCGAAGCGTCAGAGTGACGGCGGGGTCTACGTGAAAGGCCTCGGGACTTACAATACCGCCCTCGCATTGATCGCCTTTTTGCACCGGGCGGACGAGCCCTCCTACGAAGACGCGATCCGTCAGGCGCGCCGCTTCCTCATCAACCAACAGGCGGACTTTGACCAACGGGGGGTGGTGGACAATGAGTTGGATGGAGGCATCGGTTACGGTGGGACCTACTCGCATTCGGACCTCTCGAACACCAGAACCGCGATGGAAGCCCTGGCGCTCTCCCGCGAAGTCCTCGCGGATCGTCCGGGTGGCGTGGGGATGGAGTTGAATTGGGACGCGGCCATCCAGTTCGTGACGCGATGCCAGAACGGCCCGCAGAACGATCTGCCCTACCTGACCGTCAAGGAAGAGGACCGGGGCGGTTTCGTTTATTTTCCCGGGGACAGCAAAGCCGGGGAAGAGGAGGTCGGTGAGAAGATCGCGCTCCGCTCCTATGGCAGCATGACCTATTCGGGCCTCCTGAGCTTCATCTACGCCCAGGTGGACGGGAAAGATCCCCGGGTCGTCGCGGCCCGGGAATGGTTGGGCAAACATTACACCCTCACCGAAAACCCGGGCATGGGGGCCCAGGGGCTTTACTATTATTACCACACCATGGCCAAGGCGCTCGCCGCCAGCCGCACCGCCAAATTGAGCCTGGCCGATGGCACCAAGGTGGATTGGAAAGAGCAACTCGCCCTGACCTTGTTCAACGCCCAGCGCCCCGATGGATCCTGGGTGAACGGTGCCGCCTCCCGTTGGATGGAGGATAATCCGGTGCTGGTCACCTGTTATGCGGTGCTCTCGCTGGAACAGATCGCGCGTCAGCTCTGAATCCGTTCTTCGGCGACGAACTCGCCGATCCGGTTGCGCCGCAGGGTCACTTCCTCCCGGATCACCTGACGCGGGTCCTTGGAACCGTGTTCGATCCGGATCACCACCTTGGGGCCGGCCACGCGCAGGTCCCGGATCCGGAAGACCGGTTCCTTGCGGCTGCGCAAAAAGCAGTGCAGGGGCACGTGCCAGTGCCCGGCGTTCCACAGGTAAACGGCGGGCGGGAAGCCCGGGATCTCGGCCAGGGCCAGCATCGCTTCCCGGAGGATCGCCTCCCCGTAACGCCGCTTCAGTTTGGCGGCGGCGTGTTGGTTGAGCAGTTGATCCAGGTAGGCGAGGGCCGGATGGTCGCGGGCTTCGACCATTTCCTCGATGATGAGCTTGGCGTGGATGGCCATGGCAGCGTGATATTCCTGCCGGGAAAGCTGGCCGTCCTCCCAGAGGCGGGTCAGTTTCTGGGGCGGAAGCAGATGGGGCGGGACCTCCATGACCCGGTCAAATTACCCGTCCGCCGCCCCGAGCGTCACCGTTTTTTTTCGGTCCGGATCTCATCCCGCCTTGTTGAGCAGGGCGAGGACCTCGTCCCGGAGCCGGGCGTTGGTGGCCAGGGCCTCGCCGGCGTCGATCCGTTCGTTGCCCTGCCAATCGCCGAAATAGCCGCCGGCTTCCCGGACGATCGGGAGAAGGGGCGCGCAGTCCCAGAGGTTCATGACCGGATCCAGCATGATCTCGACCCGCCCGGTCGCCACCAGCGCATAGCCGTAGGCATCACACCATCCCGCGTTGTAGTATGTGGCGGCCCGCAACCGGTCCCACGCCGCGCCCCGGGCCGCTCCCTGCCGAGCGAACGAGGACGTGTCCGCATGCGCCAGAATCGCCTTCGAGAGGGGGGCCTTCTGCGACACCCGGCAGGCTCGTCCGTTGCGGAAACAACCCTGACCGGAGGCCGCCGAAATCATTTCGTCGAGGGCGGGGAAATGAGCGACGCCCACCACGGCCTCTCCTTCGATTTCCAAGGCGAGGAGGACCGCGTAGATCGGGACGCCGCAAATGAAGGACTTGGTGCCATCGATGGGGTCGATGATCCAACGGTGGGACGAAGGGGCTTCGGCCGAATCCCCGAATTCCTCACCGAGAATGGCGTGCCCCGGGAACGCGCTCTCGATCCGGTGCCGGATGAATTGTTCGGCGGCGCGATCGGCGACCGTTACGGGGGAGGAATCCGCCTTGTATTCGGTGTCGTGCGCCGTCTCAAAGGTGGCGAGCGTGAGGCGCCCGGCTTCCCAGGCGGTTTGCCGGGCGAACTCGAGGAAAGGTGACAGGTCCATCCGACCGGGGCCATACCACGGTCCTGAATGCGCGGCAACGTTCTTTCGTCTGAACCGGAGCCGTGGTCACGACGGGCGGCGCGGGATTCCCACAAAAACGGAGTGCAACCGCCGCCGGATCGTGCTTTTTTGAACGGGGGATTCCACTTGCTGTGACTGCGACACTGAGACGAAGGATTTTCTGCGGATTGGCGGGTTTGCTCGTTCTCTGTGACGGAGCTTCGCCCGTTGTGGCCCAGCAACGGCCCGGTCCCTCCATTTTCCGCAAGCCGTCCCCGGCCAATGCGGGGCGTGGGGCGGGATCCCGGAACCCGCGGAATGCGGGAAGAGAGGCGGTCCCGGAGGCTCCGCGTCCGAGGGAGGAAGCTCCTCCGGTGCCGACTCCAGACCCGGTCGGAGCGCCTGAACCCGCCCCGGATCCCGGAACCGGGCCAACGACGCCCCCGGCCGCGATGCCGCAGGGGGAGGAAGGAGGAAACGGGGCCAAACCCGCTGCCGGCCCCATGGCCCCGCCGGTCGGCGCGAACTCGGCGGTGACCGATCTGTTGGGGGGGCTGCTTCCCGCCGAGGCTCCGCCCAACGCCGCTCCGGCCCCCTCGGGCCCCGGATTTCCGGTCGGCTTCCTCACCGTCAAGGGAGCGCGGATTCTCAATCTCTCCATCCCGGCCCCGCGCGGCCAGATCGTGGATCGCAACGGCGTCCCCCTGGCCCAGAACGTGGTGGTGCATTATCTCGGGGTGAATTTTCCTTATATGGACGCGGACCCGGAGGAAAAGCGGATCGCTTACGCCCGGGAACGACTGGAAAAGGCGAATACCCTTCTGGGCAAGGCCTGGACGTTGAGTGACAAGGACATCCTCGATCATTACCGGAACCGGCGATGGTTGCCTCTCGTCTTTGCCAATCTCCCGTTGCCGGAGGACGACCGCAAGAAGGTGGAGGTGGCGGCGTTTCCCGGGTTGGTTCTTCTGCCCACTTACCAACGGATTTACCCTCAGCAACAATTGGCGGGGCACATCGTCGGCTATGTCGGAAAGCGTGCGCCCTGGCCCAAGGGGGAAGTCCCGGACGGGGAAGCGATGTGGCCGATGGCCCAGGGCGTGCAGGGCTTGGAGAAGTCCTTCGACAAGCAGCTCACCGGCGTGGACGGACGGGTGCAGATCATCTTCAACGACCGGGGTGAACGGGTGGAGGAGAAGGTCCTGCGGCCTCCCGTGCCCGGGATGAATGTGGTGACCACCTTGGATGTGGAGATGCAGCGGTTGGCGGAGCAGTTGACCGAAAAGCACGTCCGGCGGGGCGCTTTCGTGCTGATGGAGGTGCAGACGGGGGATATCCTGGCCATGTCCTCCTACCCGCGTTACGATCCCAACGAGTTCGTCCCCCTGATCTCCGCGGAGCGTTTCAATGCGTTGAACAACGACCCGGAGAAGCCGATGATAGGCCGCGCTTTCCAAGGGGTCTATCCTCCCGCCTCCACCTTCAAGGTCTTCTCCGCCCTTGGATTGCTCCACGCCGGGACAATCTCCGAGGACAGCATTTACGATTGTCCCAACTCGTTCACCATCGGCGACCGGATCGCGCGGAACTGGAACGAGGAGAGCGAAGGCGGGATGAACGTGATCGGTGCCTTGGCCCGTTCCTGCAATACCTGGTTTTTCGCGGGCTCGATGGTCACCGACGCCCCTTACATCACGGAGATGGGGGTGGAGTTCGGGTTCGGCCGCAAAACCGGGATCCCCATCGAGGAAGCGGCGGGATTGATGCCGACCGATGCCTGGTGGGTGAAGCAGTTCGGGGCCAAGATCGGCAAGGGTGACCTCTGCAACATCAGCATCGGGCAGGGCAGCGTGGGGGCGACCCCCCTTCAGGTGGCCCAGGCGATGACCGCGGTCGCGAACCGCAGCGCCTTGGTTCCCGCCCGCCTCGTCCTCCAGGTGCAGGATTACCTCGAGAACATCCGCGACTCCTACGACGTCGTCCCCCGTGAACTGAAGGTCCCGGCCCGCAACATCGACATCGTGCAACGCGGCATGTTCGAGGTGGTCAACAGCGACCGGGGCACGGGCAAGAACGCCGGCCACAAGCGGATCCACGTTTCCGGGAAGACGGGCACCGGCCAGTGGAACCCTGCCAAGTCCCAGAATATCGCCTGGTTCGCGGGGTTCGCCCCGTCCGAGTATCCCGTCTACGCGTTTGCCGCGGTCTACGAGGGGGAGCCGGGGGAGAAGATCGGCGGCGGCAGCAAGGCGGCGCCCATCATCGGGGATTTCTTCGAGGAATATCTCACGGAGCCGCGGCTTCTCGCGCTCAAGGAACTCTCAGATTCCATCCAGGTCAGGGAACCGGGAGCCGTCTCTCCCACGGTGGATCCCAGCCTCCAGGCCATTTATCATGGGGCTCCCTCGGTCGATCCCCTGGCGGAACTGGAGGCGGCCAAGGCGGCCCAGGCCAAGCGTCCGCCTCCGTTTTTCCGGTTCTTCGGCGGAGGCAAGAAACAGCCGCAGGGCCGGTAGGAACCTGTCAGCCCTTCGGTTGGAAGCGGTCCAAGGCCGCGTCGATGGTGTCGTGCAGCAGCCTTGCCTCGGCGTCGGACATCGGTCGGCTCACCTCCACTTCCCAGCGCACCCCGCCCTCCGCGGAAATGTGCACGCCCAGTTGACTGATCAGGCCGGCGGGAAGCCGTTCCAGAACGAAGGAACGGATCGCTTCGGCGGTCCCGGTTCCCGGTCCCGGACCGGGGAAGGGAATCTGCCCGCGTTCGATTTGGCCGAGGTAATGGAGGGCCGCCTCCCGGTTCGGCCCGGGCGTTTGCTTCATCAGTTCCAGGCTGCGTTCCAGATGCGCCATGGCATCCGGGATGCGTCCGTGGTGGGCGTAATAGATGCCCAGGGCGGCCCGGGCCTCCGCTTCCAATTCCTGATGGTTGGTTTCGGAAGCCGTCAGGATGGCCCCGACCAGCTTCTCCTCGGCTTCCGGGTCCGAGTGAAGTTCGATGGCGACGCTCCAAGCTTCGGAGTCTTCGTGGGAAACCATCCTCTGTTTTTTAAGGGAAATCCGGGTTGAAGGCAAGTTCGGATCACCGAAACGGCGGTCGCCGGCATGCCCGGGCTGGACCTTTTGCACAATGCGCGCATGATGTGGTTGTGATGGATTCACTGCTCGAAACCGACCTGCGCCGTCTGGACGGGGAATTGAACCGGCTCTTGGGAGATGACGCCCTCTTTTTGGAAACGCTGCGAAGTTCCGCGGAGGTGAGAATCCTGGACCTCGCCTGCGGGGCCTGTGACGAGGCCGGAGTCCTGGCCCGGAGAATCGCGCAGTTGCGTGGGGAACAAACGCCGGAAGAGGGGCCGGGCATCCGGTTCACCGGGATGGATCTCCGCGCCCGGGAGATCGGGTGGGCCCGGGACCGCTTCCGCGGGGACGGCACCACGGTTTACGAATTTCTCGAGGGCGACGCCCGGCGTCTGGACGGGCACTTGCAACTGCCCGAACAATTCGATCTCGTTTTCATGCGCCACCAGAACTTGTGGAACGGCCGGCGGGTCTGGGAAGAGATCTATCACAAGGCGCTGGAAAAGCTGTCGCCCGGGGGCCGGCTCGTGATCACCTCCTACTTCGATCGGGAGCATGAACAGGCGCTCGCCGCCATCCAAGCCCAGGGCGGAAAACTGCTGGTCACCCACCGGAACCCTCTCTCCCGGGAGTTGCCCACGCCCGGAAAATCCGTGGACCGGCATCTCGCGGTTTTGGAAAAGGCGGGATGATGAGGCCCCTCGTTCCCCTCTGCGCCTTCCTCGCCGCGCTGCTCTGCGGTTGCCAGCCCGGTGATTTTGCCCGTCAAGCGGCCGGGCGCGGGGTGCTGCTGCTCGGCAACGGATCCGATCCCAAGGCGCTGGATCCCCATCTCGTCGCTTCCGTGGGGGACAGCAACGTGATGGAAGCCTTGTTCGAGGGCCTCATCACCCACCATCCGGAAGAGGATACCAAACTCGAGCCGGGAGTCGCGGAACGCTGGGAATCGAATGCGGAGCACACGGAGTGGACGTTTCATCTTCGTCGGAACGCGCGCTGGTCCAACGGGGATCCGGTCACGGCCGGAGATTTCCTGTATTCTTACCGCAGGTTGCTGGAACCGCGACTCGCCTCGCCCTATGCATCCATGTTGTACATTCTCCGGGGCGGCAAGGAATTCAACGAAGGCACCCTGACCGATTTCTCCCGGGTGGGAGTCAGGGCTCCGGATGATTTCACCCTCGTTTGCACCCTGGCCCTGCCTGCCGCCTACTTTCCCCAGATGGTCAAGCATACCAGCTGGCTGCCGGTTCACCGGGGGACGATCGAGCGGTTCGGCGGCATGACCGACCGCTTCACCCGGTGGCAAAGACCCGGCAACCATGTCTCCAACGGCGCCTTCAAACTGCGCTCCTGGCGGATCCATCATTCGGTCGTTGTGGAAAAAAATCCGTTCTACTGGGATGCGGAGAAAGTCAGTTTGCGGGAGATTCGTTTCTTTCCCTATGATACCTACACGGAAGCCCGCGCCTTTCTCGGAAACCGGCTCCACTACACTTACACCCTGCCCGCCGAACTGATTCACCAAAGCCGGGGTGTGAGGTCGGAGTGGCTCCGCACCGAGCCCTATTACGGCAGTTACTTTTACCGGCTCAATGTGGAGCGGCCCCCCTTTGACAACCCCAAGGTCCGGGTCGCCCTGGCGCTGGCCATCGATCGCCAGGCGATCGTCGACAGTGTGACCCGGGCCAATCAGGAACCGGCCTATGGGTTCACGCCTCCCACGCAAGGAGGTTATCTTCCTCCGCGCCTCGTCCGTTTTGATCCGGAGCGCGCGAGGACCCTGCTGGCGGAAGCGGGTTTCCCCGGTGGAAAGGGTTTTCCCGGGTTCGCCCTGATCATCAACACCTCGGAGGCGCACCGGGCCATTGCCGAAGCCATGCAGGACATGTGGCGCCGCCACCTCGGGATCACCGGGGTGCGCATTGAGAACCGTGAATGGGGCACCTTCCAGAGTCAGGTGATCCGGCAGGATTATGATGCGGCCCGCGCCGGGTGGATTGCGGATTACCTTGATCCTGCCACTTTTCTCGATATGTGGCGCGAGCGGGACAGCAATAACAACACCGGCTGGAGTCATCCGGATTATGATCGTCTCCTCGCCGAAGCCGCCGTCCAACCCACGGAGGAAGCGCGCCATGCCAAACTCCGGGAAGCGGAAACCATCCTCCTGACGGAAATGCCTGTCCTGCCGCTCTATTGGTATACCCGGACCTATTGGTTGCGGCCCGAGGTCAAGAACTGGAAGCCGTTGCTTCTGGATCATCACAACTACAAATACATCCGCTTGGAACCGTGATCCCGCTCTTGCGCTTTGTGATTGATCGTCTCCTCCAGAGCCTGGTGGTGCTCGTCGGCATCCTCACGCTCACGTTCATTCTGCTCCAACTCGCGCCCGGCAATCCTTTCGCCACTGAGAAGAACATCCCGGAACATATCGTGGCCAACATGCGGGAATACTACGGGTTGAACCGTCCGCCCGTGGAGCAGTGGTTCCGCATGCTCCTGAATTATTTCGTCCGGTTCGATGGCGGTGAGTCCTTCACCAAGGACGGGTTCACCGTGAACGAGATCATCCTCGAATCACTCCCGGTCTCCCTGCTGGTCGGGGGGGCGGGGTTGGCGTTCGCCCTCGCCACCGGTGTACCGCTCGGGGTGGTGGCCGCAGCGCGCCGCAACCGGGCCGGCGATTACCTGGCCAGTTCGCTGGCGCTCGCCGGCATTTGTCTGCCGACCTTTGTTCTCGGTCCTCTCGCGGTCTCCTTCTTCGCCCTCGAACTGGGCTGGTTCACCCCGGCGGGTTGGGAGGACCGGCGGACCGATTGGATTCTCCCCTCGACCGTGCTCGGCCTTTTTTACATGGGGTATATCGCCAGAATCACCCGGGCCGGCATGTTGGAGGCGTTGCATCAGGATTATGTCAGGACCGCTCTGGCCAAGGGGTTGTCGGAAGGCCGCATTCTGGTGGTGCACGCCCTGCGCCACGGATTGCTCCCCCTCGTCAGTTTCCTCGGGCCGGCCGTCGCCGGGATTCTGGCCGGTTCCTTCGTGGTCGAGACCATTTTCGGGCTCCCCGGGATGGGGCTCCTGACCGTGGTCGCGGCCCGGGACCGTGACCTGCCGCTCTTGACGGGATCGGTCATGACTTACGGGGCCATGGTACTCGTTTCCAATTTTCTCTCGGACCTCGCCCAATATTGGATGAACCCGAGGATGCGCGGCGCGGGGGGGGGCTTGTCATGAAAAGTTCTCTGATGCATCCGCCGGCGGATTCAGCGGAGACCGGGTCCTCGCTGGGCCGGGACGCCTGGCTCCGCCTGAAGCGCAACCGGCTGGCGCACGCTTGTATGTGGGCGTTGGGCTTGATTGTGGCCCTGTGTGCCGGGGGCGCGGCGCTCTCCCTGGCCGGGGTTTTGCCGGACCCGAACGCGACCCACCTGGACCAAATCCTGGAGGGGCCCGGCGCCCGGTATTGGCTGGGGTCGGATGCCTTGGGCCGGGATGTCTTCACCCGGATTCTCTTCGGAGGACTGGTTTCCCTTGCGGTGGGCGTCGTCGCCACCTTGGTCTCGGTGGTCATCGGAGTGACCTACGGAGCGGTGGCCGGCTATGTGGGAGGGCGTTGCGATGCCGTGATGATGCGCTTCGTGGACATTCTTTACGCGATGCCCTTCGTGATCCTGGTGATCGTCTTGATGGCCCTGTTCGGCATGAATTTGTTTTGGTTGTTCATCGCGATCGGGGCGGTGGAATGGCTCACCATGGCGCGGATCGTGCGGGCCCAGGTGATGGCCTTGAAAAGGCAGGAATTCATCGAGGCCGCCCGTTCGCTGGGGCTGGGGCACGGTGCCATTCTGTTCAAGCATTTGATTCCCAACTGTTTCGGACCGATCATCGTCTACACCACGTTGACGGTTCCCTCCGTGATGCGGCTGGAAGCGGTCCTGAGTTTCCTCGGGATGGGGGTGCAGCCGCCCAACAGTTCCTGGGGATGCCTCATCAAGGAAGGGGCCGATCGCATGACCACCAGCGCCGGATTGCTCGTCTTTCCCGCCGCCGCTTTCGCGATCACCCTGTTTTGTCTCAACTTCCTCGGAGACGGCTTGCGGGATGCCCTCGATCCCAAGGGAGCGAAGGACTGAGACGGACCGATCACGCAATCCTTGCATCGCGGGCGCTTCTCCCCGATGATGTCGGCTTATGCATGACAGCCGCGTTGATGATTTGGCCCGACAACTGGTCCGTTATTCCACCAAGGTCAAAAAGGGAGACAATGTGCTCGTCGAAATCTTCGATGCTCCGGACAGCATGGCCATCGCCTTGATCCGGGCCATCCGCGCGGCCGGCGGCACTCCGTTCGTGAATCTGCACCGGTCCCGCGTCACTCGGGAATTGGCGTTGAGGGCCACGGAGGAGCAATATGAAGTCGTGGGGCGCCAGACCCTGGCCCAAATGCAGGACATGCAGGTGTATATCGCGGTGCGGGGCAGCGAGAACATCAACGAGCAGGCGGATGTTCCCGAGAAGGCGAAGAAACTGGTGGCCGCGCAGATGCGTCCGACCCTGAATCACCGGATCAATGAGACGCGCTGGGTGGTTTTGCGTTGGCCCACGCCCTCGATGGCGCAGCAGGCCATGATGAGCACCGAGGCCTTCGAGGATTTTTATTTCCGGGTCTGTCTGCTGGATTACAAGGCCCTTTTGCCGGGCATGAAGGCGCTCAAAAAAGCGATCGACGAGGCCCGGGAAGTCCGGATCACCGGTCCCGGCACGGATCTCCGTTTCAGTCTCGAGGGAATGCAGGGCATCGTTTGCGAGGGACGCCGCAACATCCCCGACGGCGAGGTGTTCACCGCTCCCGTCCGGGATTCCGTGGAAGGGGTCATCAGTTTCAATGCGCCCACGGTTTACCAGGGAATCGCCTTCGATCAGATCAAACTCCGCTTTGAAAAAGGCCGGATCGTCGAAGCCACTTCCAACCAAACGAAGAAACTCAACGAAATCCTCGATTCGGATGAAGGGTCCCGCTACATCGGGGAATTTGCCATCGCGTTCAACAATGAGATCAAGGAACCGATGCGCGATATCCTTTTCGATGAGAAGATCGGCGGTTCCTTCCACTTTACTCCCGGCCAGGCCTACGAGGGCGTGGCGGACAACGGGAACCGCAGCCAGGTCCACTGGGACATGGTCTTGATCCAACGCAAGGAATGGGGCGGGGGAGAGATCTACTTCGACGACAAACTGATCCGCAAGGACGGTCTGTTCGTGCCCAAGAGCCTTGAGAGCCTCAATCCCGCGTGAGGCAGCCGGACCTGTTTTATGAACCCCATGCGCCTCCGTTTGCCCCTCTGCATCGCCTGCCTCGTCCTCGGCGGTCCCACCGTCCGGATTCCGGCCCAGGAATCCACCGCAACCCCGCCCCCCAAACCGGTCATCGATCCCTATCCGCCGGTGGCGCAAGTCGAGGCAGCCATGCGAAGGGCCGTGGCCTTCTCCAGAACCAGCCTCAGCTTTGCCGGCGGTTACGCCACCCATTGGAGCCGGGATTTGAAGGAGTCGCGCACCTCGGACACTTCCGGTCCCGCGGTCATCAGCATCGAAGGCCCGGGCACACCGGTCATGGGCCAAATCTTTTTGCGCGGATGGCAAATCACCCGTGATCCGCTCTATCTTCAGGCGGCCCGCGAAGTCGCCGATGCCCTGCTTTGGACCCAGCTCGCTTCCGGAGGATGGGCCACCTTTCACGATTATTCCCTGGCCGCCGCCCGCAAACAGCATTACCGGCGGGATCTGGACGCCGGCGATACCGAACGGGGCCAGCGTCGCGCGCTCTCGACACTCGACGATGACAAGACTCAGTTCGCCCTGCTCTTTTTGATCGACTTCGCGTCCCTGCCCGGGAACAAGAACGACACGGCATTGCAGGCCGCGCTCCGGTTCGGTCTGGACTCCCTGTTGGCGGCGCAGGCCCCGAATGGCGGCTGGCCCCAGGGATTCAGCGGGCCTTTTGATCGATCGGCCCCGGTCCAAAAGCCTTCGCTTCCGGAAGATTGGCCGAAAGTTTGGCCCGACCTCGATTACACCGGGTATTACACCGTGAACGACGGCAATCTCCTCACGGTGGTCCGCGTGCTCGTCCGGGCTCACGAAACCACCGGTGAGGCCCGTTACCTCGACGCCTTGCGCAAACTCGGCGACTTCCTGGTACTGGCCCAGTGCCCCGCCCCGCAACCCGGTTGGGCCCAACAGTATAACCTCCGGATGGAACCGGCCTGGGCCCGGAAATTCGAGCCGCCCGCGGTCAGTCCGCTGGAGTCGCTCATGACCCTCAACACCCTGGACAAGATCTGGCTGGCCACCGGGGAGGAGCGCTTCCGGGCCCCCTTCGGTCCGGCCCTCGCCTGGATCGAAAAATCCCGGCTTCCGGATGGTTCCTATCCCCGCTTCATGGAATTGCGCACCAACAAGCCGCTCTACGTCGTCAAGGAAACCTATGAACTGACCCATGACGATTCCAACCTGCCCACCCACTACGGATTCAAGATCGACGACATGCAGGAGAATCTCGAGGATTTCAAAGAAGCGATGGGCAAGACCCGGGAAGAGCGGCTCGCCGGTCTGAAAGCGCCCGCCTCGCCCAAGGCTTGGTTGTCGAAAGCCAAGGGAGCCGCCCGGAAAACGGTGACCGCCCTCGAGGGGCAGAACAAGGAGGGAGTCTGGACCGAGGACAACGTCTACGAGGCCCGTTTGATCGTGAAGCATCTCACCGCCATGGCGGATTACCTCGAAGCGGCGAAAGCCGCCGGGCCGCTCTTCGAGACACTGCGGGCGGGCAGATAGGGGCGTGCCAGTGCCTTGAAGCACTTGGCCGGTGCCCCGGTGACACGGGATTTGGTGCCCCGGGCGTCTTTCTGGTTGCATTGCGCCTAACATGGTCATAATTCGCAGGGAACGATGCCGCGCCCCGTGAACCATTCACTTTGCAGGAAACTGCCTCTTGTCGCCCGGACTGTCGTTCTTGTGGCCTGCCTTGGCCTCGTTTCCTGTGGCACCACCTTTCCCAATTTCTCCGCGTGGGATGAGGATTTGCCGCCGATCCATGAGTTCCCGGTGAAGCGGGCACCCGTGGTGATCCACCGCGGCTCGATCGGGCTGGACACGGATTCCCGCTATGAGGCCCGGGCCCGGGAAGCACGGCGCAATCCCGATCTTCTCTGGGGAGCCTATCATCTTTGCACCGGGGACGGCATTCACTCGCAACTCCAGACCTTTCTCAAGAGCATCGGGTATTCGCCCAAGGGAGCGCACCGCACGGTGGTGGTGTTGGATCTGGAGTCTTGCGGGCCCAAGCGGGGGGATATCACCGTCCCCGATCTGGCCTCCCTCGCCCGGATGCTGCAGGACCGCACCGGAGTCTACCCCATCATTTACGTGAACCCCTATCAAGCGAATCGCCGCCTCCGGACGGAGCCGCACTCCCGGCGGGATATCGATACCCTGTCGCAATGCCCGTTGTGGACCTCCTCGTGGACCTATCATCCCCGAACAAAAAAAATCCCCGGGGTCCCGGCTTGGGAACCGTGGCACATCTGGCAGTATGCGGGGGACGCCGGTGAAGAAGGGTTCCGCGACGGCAATCCCCTCTATCGGTTCAAGTATCCCCGAGGGATCCGTGGCGTGGGAGCCAAATTGGAGATGAACTTTTATCCAGGAAACGCTGAGGAATTGCGCGCCTTTCTCGGGCGGCACAGTGTTCCTGTGAATTTTTGAAGGGCCGGACGTCGGATTTTGCTCACTTCGTAAACCGCTGCGGCTCAATTAGTTCCTTTTTTATTGACTTCAGTTTCGTTCCGTATTCTGAGTTCGGGCGTGAGTGTGTTGCGCCCGAAGCGAAAGATACTGCGTTTGTGGCAAACGGGAGGGGATCGTTTTCGCGATTTTTCTCCTTCCGATTGCCGTCTGAAAGCTTTCGGCTCCCTGTTGGTCAAGCCGTTGAAGAAAGGCGAGGTTCATACCGAGGTGCGCGTCAACGACGCGATTGTCTGGATCGGTTGCACCATCGGTTCCTTTCATCGGGGAACGATCGCCCCGACCCGCCAGTTTTGGTCGGCTCCGGGTTTCAACATCGGGGAATCCCTCCCGAAAAAAGAGTCGGAAGCCTCCTCCTCCTGACTGGGTCGCAGGTGTTTCAGGCCCAGCCCTTCCAGCGGTAGAGGATCCCGCCGAGGATCTCGTGAAGCCAGAGTTCGAGGTGCTCCAACCCTGCGGTTCCGGGGGCGCCGAACCACCGGCTGGTCTGGCCCGTGGTGGAGGCGGTTTGGAAATTGCAAGGGATGGGCTGGACGACCATCCCGGCCCGCCGGAACGCGGCCACGGCGCGGGGCAGATGGTAGGCGGACGTCACGAGATGCACCCGGTTCCAGCCCCGTTCCCGGGCAAGTTGCGCCACCTTGACCGCCTCATCCCGGGTATTGGCGCAGAGTCCCAAACCGAGAATCTCCGGGCCGGTTCCCCCGGGAGGGCGCAGCGCATCGGTCACGGCCTCCGCTTCCGAGCGCCAGGCCCCGTGGATCAGGTAACCTCCCCCGCCCAGAACCAGAACGGGAGCCCGGCCGCCACGGGCCAACAACAGGGCGGTGGCCAGCCGGTCGGCTGATCCCCGCAAGTGAATCCCTGCCGGTTCGGCATCGCTCGGAGAAGCCCCGCCGCCGAGGCAAACGATGGCATCGGCCGTCTCCAGTTCGGCGACGGCGACCGCCGGAAACCGGGTCTCCAGCGTGGCCAGGAGGAGGGATGGAAGCGGCGTGCAGGCCGCAAGGGTGAGAAAAGTCCACGAAACCGCGGCAAGGACCAGTTCCCCCGCCCGCCTTCGCCGCGCGGAGAGCGTCAACCAGATGCCGAGAGCCGACCAAGCAAGTCCCAACGGACTGAGGAAAGCAAGGGTCGTTTCCATATCTTCGATCGACCAGTCCCTCGCACGGCGGGCGTCGGCTCGCAATCCGGCCCCGGGAATTTTTTTGCGGATCTTCGGTGACAGCGCAAAGACACAGAATTTGTCTGGACGCTTCGATCCGGATCATTTAATGGCGACCTGTCCTCTGATCGTGATTCCATCCTCCTCTGTGGCAACGTTTTGTGAAGTGCGCGAAGCGCTCCGGCAGTCGCCCCGGAAGTGGTTGATCACCGGCGGGGCGGGCTTCATCGGCTCCCATTTGCTGGAGGAGTTGCTCGGTCTGGGCCAGCGGGTCGTGGTGCTCGACAATTTTTCCACCGGCAAGGCCGCGAATCTTGAGGCGGTGCGCGCGGTGGTCGGTCCCGATGCGTGGACCCTGCTGGAACGGCGCGACGGCGATCTCCGAGACCCCGGGGCTTGTGCGACCGCCTGTGACGGGGTGGAATTGATTTTGCACCAAGCCGCCATTGCCTCGGTCCCTGCTTCCCTTGAAGATCCCGTCACCACCCATGCGGTCAATGTCACGGGCACGCTGCATTTGTTCGAGGCCGCCCGGCGCGCCGGTGTCCGGCGGGTGGTCTATGCCTCCAGCAGTGCCGTTTATGGCACGGACGAAGCCCCGGTGAAGCATGAGCCGGTCACCGGCCGACTGCTTTCGCCCTATGCCGCTTCCAAGGCGATTGGTGAGGTTTACGGGCAGACCTTTTCCCAATGTTACGGCCTCGAGACCGTCGGGCTCCGTTACTTCAACGTCTTCGGTCCCCGTCAGGATCCGGCGGGACCTTATGCCGCCGTGATTCCCCTTTGGATCCAGTCTGCCTTGCGGGGAGAACCCTTGATGGTCAACGGGGACGGTTCCACCACCCGGGACTTTGTCTCCGTGCGCAGCGTCGTCCAAGCCAACCTCCAAGCCGCCCTGGCCCCCGCCGACCTTGTCTCGGGAGAAGCCTTCAACATTGGCAGTGGACAGCCGACGGATCTCAATGCCCTGATCCACGGAATCACGCGCGTTCTCGCCCTCAGGTTTCCGGAGTTGCCCGCGCCCCGAGCCATCCACCGGGAATTTCGCGAAGGGGATATCCGCCACTCTCTGGCGGCGCTGTCCAAAGCGGAGCGCTGTCTCGGCTTTGCCGCGCGGGTCCGCTTCGATGAGGCCCTCGAGGAAACCCTCTCTTGGTTTGCCGCCGCAAGGGGGAGCCTGTAATCCTGAGGAGATCACGGATCATGCGGTCCCCATTGCGAATCCTCTACCATTTCCGGAGCCGGGGCACCGGGGCGGAGGCGGTGCACATTGCCGGGATCGCAGGTGCCTTCCAACGCATGGGGCACGAGGTGGGCTTCGAGAGCCCAACCGGCGCCAATCCATTGGAGACGCGTGGATCCAGCCCCTTTCAGCGCCAATCTTCCGACAACCGGGTCAACCGATGGGTCGATCGTTGTCCCGGCTGGCTTTTCGAGTGGCTTGAACTCGGTTACAACTTCATCGCGGCGCGCCGGATTCGCGACCGGATCTGTTCGGAGGGCGTCGATCTGCTCTACGAACGACATGCCTTTTTCCTCTGCAGCACCGCCATCATCGCGCGTCGCCACCGGATTCCGATGATCCTGGAAGTCAACGAATTGGTCGGCGACGAGCGCATCCGCGCCCAACCCATGCTCACCCGGTTGGCTCGTTGGACGGACCGGGTGGCTTTCCGCAACGCCTCTCTCATTGCAGTGGTCTCCCCGCATCTCCGGCGCCGGGTCTTGAGTCTGGGAATCCCGCCCGAAAAGGTGGTGGTTG
The DNA here is from genome assembly GCA_018970725.1 of Verrucomicrobiota bacterium. GTDB lineage: Bacteria > Verrucomicrobiota > Verrucomicrobiia > Verrucomicrobiales > DEV007 > V1-115. Next base: position 2,017 of record JAGWVU010000059.1, on the reverse strand, counting down.
TTCCGAATGCGGTCGATCCCTCCGAGTATCCGTGCGAGTCCGAAACCGCCACTGCCCGGCGCCGGCTCGGCTTGCGGCCGGAAGATCTCGTTCTCGGTTTCGTCGGTTGGTTCGTGCCCTGGCATCGGCTGGACCGTCTTATCCACTGCTTCTCCAAGCTCTCGGCCGAGTTTCCGCAGGCCGTTCTCGTCCTCATTGGGGAAGGGGAATTGGAGGCGGGTTTGCGCACGTTGTGTGCCGAACTCGGTCTCGGAGACCGGGTCCGCTTTCCCGGGGCCATTCCGCACCGGGAGATTCCCGGGACGTTGGCCGCCCTGGATGTCGGCTTGGTTCCCGAGAGCAACCCGTATCGTTCCCCGATCAAGCTGTTTGAATATCTTGCGAGTGGCAAAGCCGTGGTCGCGCCCCGGACCGAACCGATTGCCTCGGTCGTCGAGGATGGGCAACAGGCGATGCTCTTCGATTCCTCCTCCGCGGAAGATTTGACGTCCGTCCTGCGGCGCGTCCTCGCCGATCCGATACTCCGGGAACGATTGGGTCAGGCCGGGCGCCAACACGTTTTGCAACGCCATACCTGGGACCGCAACGCCGGGATCCTCTTGGAAAGTCTCACCCACCTCAAACCCTTGCTGCCATGAGCGATGACCTTCTCGATTCCCGGTCTCCGGACCGGATCCGCCACCACTACGAAGTGGAACGGGAACTCGCCGCGCGCTTGCGGGCCTCCAATCGCGAGGAGCGGACGGTGCTGTTCCAGACGCTCTACGATGAACTCTTCAGGCGCGTGCCGGATCATCCGAGGCTCACCAGACGGGAGAGTCCGGAGGAGTTGCGCCGCAAGGTGACGGCGGCGTTGCGCCTGCTGAAGCCGCACCTCGGCCCGGAAAAGACCTTGGTCGAGTTCGCTCCAGGCGACGGCGCTCTAGCCGACGCCGCGGCGGCCCTTTGCCACCGGGTGATCGGGATCGATATCTCCGACCAACGCGCCAACCCGGCGCAATCTCCGGCCAATGTCGAGGTGATCGTCTACGACGGTTACCATTGTCCCCTGCCCGACGCCTGTGCCGATGTGGCCTTCAGTTGCATGTTTTTGGAGCATCTCCATCCGGACGATATCCAGCCGCACTTTGAGTTGGCGCTCCGTCTTCTCAAGCCGGGCGGCGTTTACGTGGCTTGGACGCCGCACCGCTTCTCCGGTCCTCACGACGTCTCCCGGCATTTCGGGGATTCGTTGGACTGCTTCCATTTCCAAGAGTGGACCGTGGCCGGTTTGAAGCGGGAAATGCGCAAGGCGGGTTTTGGACGTGTCTGGATTTACCGGGGAGGACGTCTTTGGAAGAATCCCGTGATCAACGCCTTGGAAGGGCTGGCGGAACGGCTTTGGGGATCCATGCCGCCCTTTCTCCGCAAGCCGGTGAGCGCGCGTCTTTTCCGGGCCGTGGTGCTGGCGGCGGAGAAATGATGATCGCACCGGAGGGCGACGCTGTGTCGTCGCCGGGATCGATCAGACCGGATGCGACACAGCGCATCCCTCCGGGTGATGGGTTGATGGTGGGATGCGCTGGGCCGTTTGCATTGGTGCGGACGGGTCCCGATCTTGATTTCGTGTCATGCCCTCTTACCATGTTGTGAAATGAACACCGTTACGCCTGGTTGTCCTGAGAAGATCTGACTAGCGGTCCGCCCAGCCTAAAAAGACGGCATCTTCCGGTTCTTTTCACCGCCGCCTGGAGGATCGCGTCGGCGGATGACGCGGAAGAGGGCTTTTTGGGGCACGGAGGGGCGGGATGACACGGATGGGAAGAGACATTCTCTCCTTCGGGTCCCTCACCGTGCCATCCGTTTTATCGGTGATTCATCCGTGCCCCTAACCTAGCGGCTTCGCTCAGGGCTGATCCTGTCTCGACACTTTGGGCCTGAATTGGTGCTTTGATCACCTAACGGTCAAGTGGGATGAAGGTTGCTTTGTCCCCTTGGAGGATCGCGTCGGCGGATGACGCGGAAGAGAGCTTTTGGG
>JAGWVU010000058.1 GCA_018970725.1 Verrucomicrobiota bacterium | reverse complement strand
GCCCTGGCCCAGGTTCCGGCGGGATGGCTGGCGGAGCGTTTTGGCAAGCGCACGCTCATGACCGTGCTCATCCTCCTGTGGAGCGGCTTCACCGCCCTCACCGGCTTCTCGAACGGTCTCGCCATGCTCCTCGTCGCCCGCATCGGCTGCGGTCTGGCCGAGGCCGGAGCTTATCCCATCAGCGGCAGCCTCCTCAGCCGGTGGGCCCACCTCAACTGGCGCGGATTCTGCAGCGGCATCGTCTCGCTCGGCGGACGTCTCGGCTTCGTTCTCGCGCCGATCATCACCGTCAAGGTCATCCTCCTCAGCGGCAGCTGGCGTTGGGCCGGTTGGAGCTACGGTGTCATCGGCCTCCTTGTCGCCTGGCTCTTCTGGAAGACCTTCCGCGAGACGCCGGAGGAGCATCCGGGATGCAACCAGGCCGAACGCGACCACCTCGACGAGGGCCGCGCCCCCGAATCGGGAGGCGGCCCGCGCCCCCCCTTTCCATGGCGCGCCGTTCTCACCGACGGCAGCCTCTGGATGATGTGCTTTTACCAGTTGCTGACGAATTTCGGCTGGGCCTTTGTCATCAATTCCCTGTCTTCGTATCTCCGGGATGTCCGCCACCTCAGCGAGGAGATGAATGGCTACATTTCCACCCTGACCCTCCTCATCGGTCTCTCCGGTCTCCTCGTCGGCGGCTTTGCCACGGATTTCCTGACCCGACGCTTCGGCGTGCGGCTCGGGCGCCTCCTGCCTCTGGGCGTCACCCGCTTCGTCTCCGCCGCCATGTGCCTGGCCTGCGTTTCCATCGAGAGCCCCTGGCTCCTCGCCGTCTGCCTCGGGCTCATGGTCTTTTCGACGGATTCCGCGCTTCCCGCCGTTTGGGCGTGGGCCCAGGATGTCGGCGGACGCAACGTCGCCCCCATCTTCGGCTGGGCCAACATGTGGGGCAACTTCGGCGCCGCGCTCCAGGCCACGCTCTCCGGCTGGCTCCTCACCACATTCGACGCCAACGGGGATCAGCAGGAACTCTTCATCGCCTGCGCCGCCGCCTTCGCCCTTGCCGGAGTTCTCTCCTTGGGCATCAACGCCACCCGCGTCGTGGGGAGCCGGTCCTGACCCCGGCCTCAACGCAGGGCCGTGCTCAGGAAGCGGAAGAAGTTGCCGCGGAAGATGCCCTCGATCTCCACCTCCGAATACCCGCGGGCAGCGAGCAACGGCCCGAGCGTGACGAGGTCCGCGATGCTGTTGAGATCCATCGGCGTCTGTTCCGTGCCGTAACCCCCATCAAGGTCGGTGCCAATCCCGACGTGCGCGGCATTGCCGGCGATCTGGCAGATGTGATCGATGTGTTCACAGATTTTTTCGATCTTCAACCCGAAATCCTCCGGTCTGGAACGCTTGTGCGCCCAGTTGTGGACCATCATGATGGCGTCAAAGGCCATCCCGATCACGGCGCCGCGCCCGACAAGTTCCTTGATTTGGGCATCGCTCAGCTGGCGGTTCCAATCGGCCAGAGCCCGGCAGTTGTGATGGCTGGCCCAGAGCGGCCCCGAGTAATGGTCGAGCGCGTCCCAAAAACTCTCGTCGCACAAATGGGTGACGTCGAGAATGATCCCGAGCCTCTCCATTTCCCTGAGCAGCTCCCTCCCGCGGGACGTCAACGGCCCCTCCGCGTCCGTCCCCATGCCATAAATACCGGGCCCGTAATGGACCGGACCGAGGGCAATGAGACCCTGCTCCCGGGACTTCTCGAGATGCCTCCAACTGAGGATGGAATCCGCTCCCTCAAGACTGAGAAGGTAGCCAATCGGAAGTTTGGCCGCCTCTTCATCGGTGGCCGCCAACCAACGCGCGGCGTGCCGCTCCACCTCCTGCCAGGTGCGCAACTGCACCATCTCCCCGCATTCCTCCATGACCCGATAGTAGGCCAGCTGTCCCTGGGTATGCGCCCAAGCCTGTTCGGGGCTCCGCCAACCGGGCAAATTGTGGAAACGGGGGGAATATCGGGCGATCTGCGTGGCCACGATCACGCCGAACCTCCCCTTGCGCAGTTCCGGAAAACAGACGGTGTTGCGGCAGCGGTGCCGTTCCATCTCGGCCGGCACGAACGTGGACGTCAATTCACACCGGCGCAGGTTCTCCAGGGTCCAGCGCTGGTCCCGGTTGAACTCCATGGCGTTCATGGAGATGTCGAGGTGACAGTCGAAAATCAGTTTGGGAGCATTCATCGGGGTTTCACCGCCACGGCTTCAATCTCGTAACGCAAGGCCGGCGGCAGGCAATGGGTGATCGTGGTCCGCGCCGGATAAGGTTCTGCAAAGTATTCCCGGTAAAGCCGGTTGTAGAGCGGCACATCTTCCGCGTCCCTCACGTAGTTCCGGGTCTGGACGACGTGTGCCAGATCGCTTCCGGCCGACTCCAACACCTTCCGGAGGTTCTCCAGAGACCGGCGGAACTCGCCCTCGAACGTATCGCCGATGATTTGCCCGGAGGCATCCACGGAGGCTTGCCCGGAAACGAAAACGAGGTCGCCCACCACCACCGCCGGGCTGAACGGCAGGTGGGAAACCGGGGTCCCGGGGTCGCGCGGGTAGGAAACGTCGGGGTGAGTCATGATGGCCGCGCAGAGGCACGGTGACGGCGGCGCGATTCTTGCGCGCTGCGGCGGAATCTCAGAACTGCTTCCATTCCCGCCCGGGGCGGTCCACCCGAAACGTCACCACCCGGGTATGTTCAACCTCGGTCACGTAGACCGTGCGTCCGTCCGGCCCACCGAAACAGAGGTTGGAGGGCTTGGACCCGAGCACATCGACCTCCTGGAGAATCCCGCCCCCGGGAGAGAGCTTGACCACGGTGCCTTTGGAATGACGGGTGACGTAGAGGTTGCCGTCCACGTCGCAACGCATGCCGTCGAACCCGAAGTCAGGAAAGAGCCGGACCAGCCGACGGGGCCCAAGCGTTTTGTCCGGCCGGATCGGAAAAGCCCAAACCCCGCGTTGCTCGCTCTCGTTCGCATACAAGGTGGCCCCGTCAGGACTCACCTCGATTCCGTTGACCGTCCCCAAACCGCTCGCCAGCAGATGGGTGCCGCCGTCCGGATCAATGCGCCAGATCCGACCGGTTTTGGTCGCCCAATCCGGATCGCTGGCGTAAAGGATGCCACTCGAATCAATCGCCAGATCGTTCGGCTGACTCATCGCCGGCTCATGGGCCAGAACCCGGATCGAACGCGTCACCGGGTTGATCTCAAGAATGTTGTGACCGATGTAATCCGCCACATACATCAAGCCGCCCTTCCCGAAGCGGATCCCGTTTCCCGCGCTTCCCTCCCCCAGGGTCACGAACAATTCCGCGGCACCTTGCGGCGTCACTTTTCCAATCGTCCGCCTGCCCTCACCAAAACTCACCGCGTAAAGATTCCCCGCCGCATCGCAGGCCGGCCCCTCGATCCCGCCGTTGAAAAGCGCTGGGTCGGTCAGCGGCTGCGCCGTGAAAAGATCTTCTCCCCAGGCGGGCAGGAGGGAAACCGACAGGACAAGGGCGGAAACGAAACACTCCGGGGGCTTCATCCCCCCACGCTGAATCCGGAACCCACCGGAGTAAAGCCGGAAAAGCGACGGGCCCGCCACCCGGCAGGCCCGTCAGAACCTCAACACAAATTCAGCGAACCGAACGAGCTACGATCCACCTTGATTCGAAAAAAACAAATCATCTTATTGTTTTTATGAATTGTTCTTTAAATTCATAAAACTTCCCCGCTCCTCCCCGCATTCACCCGAGAAAAAGAATCGTGTTTCCTCCATGCAAAGCTAGAGTGGGGGCCAATCGAGGAAGATGGAGTTGTTGATCATTCTGGCGTTGCTCGTGGCGAACGGCCTTTTTGCCATGGCGGAGATCGCCTTGGTTTCGGCCCGGCGTCCCCGGTTGCAAGCTCTGGAAGAACAGGGCAACCCGGGCGCGCGCACCGCCCTGAATCTGGCGGGTGAACCGGAACGGCTGTTGAGCACGGTGCAAATTGGCATCACCCTCATCGGCGTCCTCGCGGGAGCCTACGGCGGAGCCTCCCTTTCGCAACCGGTCGGCGCCCTGCTCCTGCGGATTCCCGGAATCACCCCGGAATTGGCCTCGCAAGCGGCCTTTGCCCTCGTGGTGGCGGGAATCGCTTACCTCTCCCTTATCGTCGGGGAACTGGTGCCCAAGAATCTGGCCATGCGGCAACCGGAGCAGTTGGCCTGCCTCGTCTCGCGTCCGATGGATAAGCTGGCCCGGCTGGCCGGACCCGCGGTCTGGTTTCTCGGGTTGAGCACGCGGGCGGTGATGCGGCTGTTCGGGCAGGGGGAAGCGATCAGCACGGGACCGACCCGGGAGGAGGTGCACGTGTTGTTGCGGGAGGGATCGATCACGGGGGTGATCCACGAGGAGGAATCCGAGATGTTGGAAGGGGTGCTGGACTTGCGCTCGTTGCGTGCCGAGGAGGTGATGCAACCCAAGCCAAGGGTGACCTTCCTCCAGGCCGATGACAGCCTGGAAAACGTGCGGGAAGCGGTGCTCGGGGTGAGCCAGGAAGTCTTTCCGGTGTTGGAAAGGAATCGTGACGAGGTGATGGGCACCGTCTCCCTTCGCGAGTTGTATGCTTGTCCCGCCCCCTCGGCCAAGCTTCAGGACTTCACCAAACCGGCGGTCTTCGTCCCGGAAAACCAGCCGGCCCTCTCCCTTCTCGAAACCCTCCGCCGGGCCCCGCACTCGGCCGCCCTGGTGGTCGACGAGTTCGGAACGATCCGTGGTCTGGTGACAATCCGGGACGTGATCGAGGAAGTGGTCGGCGACCTCACCCATACCCTGCCCTCCACGGACGGGGCCTCCTTCCGCCAGACCGGCCCAGACTGTTGGTTGGCGGATGCGGCGCTGGAGATCGACGTCGTGACCGACGCCATCCCCGGCCTGGTCAGTCTGGTCGAAGCCGAGGACGATCCCTTCCAGACGCTGGGGGGCTTCATCATGCACCGCATGAACCGCCTGCCTACCGAGGGGGAATCGTTCGAAGAGAGTGGGTATGCCTTCGAAATCGTGGACATGGACAGCCACCGGATCGACAAAGTTCTGATCCGCAAGTTGCCCGGGGAAACGGCCGGGACGACTCCCAACGGGGGATCTTCCCAAGGATGAAGCCCAGGGCTTTCTTCATCCGGACTCCTCATCCATTTCAATGCCAAAAAGAGCGTTGAGATCCTCGTGGGCCCATGCTTCCGGGCCAGCCCCGCCAAGGTCCCCAATCGCTCCGGCCACCCCGGCGACGAGCGAGGCCTGATCCAACCCTCGCAGGGTGAACAGCAGTGCCGGTTCGGCATCGAGGCACCAGCCGATTGCATACAACACCGCGGCACCATGCCCACAAAGATCCGCGTGGTCCGCGCAATCGCACTGAAACCGGATCTGATCCGCTCCGGGGAGAATCCCGTGATCCGGATCCACCAGCCTGGCCATGACTTCGGCACCGAGGTTTCCCGTGAGCAGGTCGACCGCGCTGCCGATCCTCCCGGCGCAGGCCGTCGCCAGGGTTCCCTTGCGCTCCTCCGTCATCGGCGAGATGCGAACCAAGACCTCGTGCAGGTCCTCGCCGGCCACGTAGGCGAAGACCTCGCCCTCCGAGATCGCCAGATCGTAAACCGCTCCGGCCCGCAATCGCGAGCGTCCGGAGGGCAAGCGGTCGCGGTAATCGCTGCACGCTTCCAACCGTTCACACCAAGCCTTCCCCCAGAAAGTAGCCGAGAGCGGACCGCGCGCGGGGGCACCGGAGAGCGGGACCATCGGTTCCCCGAGCGACCGCTTCCGGGCGACCTTGGCCGCGATGCGCTCCTCCACCTCCGCTTTGCGTGACCCGCCTGACACGGGACCAATCAAGGATGGGAACCGGCGTCGAGCAAGGTTTTGCCCTTGAAAACGGCGACCTTCATTTCCCCGGCCAAACTTGCAGAGAATCGGAAATCTCGGAAACAATCTTTGCGTGAAGCGAAGTGCTGGGGCAATGATTCCAGCTTTTGAAAATGTCCTCCCCAACCGAATTTCTCAACTACCATCACCTCCGCTATTTTTGGATGGTGGCCAAAGAAGGAAGCCTGCGCCGCGCGGCGGAGGCGCTCAACGTCTCCCAACCTTCCATCTGCACCCAGATCCAACTTCTGGAGACGGCGCTCGGTGAGGATCTCTTCCGGCCCAGCGGACGCTCCCTCATGCTCACGGAGTTCGGGCGTCTCATCTTCGGCTATGCGGACGAGATCTTCACCTTGGGCAACGAGATCCTGCGCGCCACCAAACAGGCTCCCACCGCCCGCTCCATCCGCCTCAACGCCGGGGTGGTGGATTCCTTTCCCAAGCTGATGAGCTTCGAGATCCTGCGTCCGATTTTCGAGCATCATCCCCCGGTGCAACTCACCTGCCACGAGGGCAAACTCCCCGACCTGTTGGCCCAACTGACCACGCATCGAATCGATGTCGTGCTGGCGGATGAACCGGCTTCACCGGGGGCCGCGGGCAAGGTCTTCAGCCATCTGCTGAGCACATCGGACGTCAGTTTCTGCGCCATGCCCTCCGTGGCGGCCGGATTACACGGCAAATTCCCGGAAAACCTCGATGGCGCCCCCGCCCTTCTGCCCACGCCGAACTGCACCCTCCGCCGCGAGTTGGAGAGTTGGTTCCGCAAAACGGGAATCACCCCCAAGGTGGTCGCCGAATTCGAGGATGCCGCCCTCACGAAAATCGTGGCCACCAAGGGCCTCGGCTTCATCGCCATCCCCACATCGATCGTTCCGGAGGCCATCGAACGCAACGGATTCATCCAACTCGGCCGCGCCAAGGATCTGCAAACGTCCTTCTTTGCGATCACCGCGGAGCGCCGGCTCACCCATCCCGCGATCCTCGCGATCACCCATCAATCCCGGTCCGAACCGAAAAAGGGGAAAAGACCGTCAGTTCCTCCGCCCCAGTAAAACCCCGTCAAGTTCCCGATACGCCTTGAGCCGCACTGCGTCCGGGAAGTCGTGACCGCAGTCCGGATGCTCCACCTGGATCCCGCCGCGCTCTTCATACAGATCGTGAACCGGCCCGGCGGCCGCCGCGATGCGGTCCACGCTGCGCCACTGGAAATTCCCGTCGCTCAACGGGGCGTTGATGAAGACCGGGCGTGGTGCCAGGGCGCCGAGCAATTCGGCGAAGTCGAACGGAATGCGGTCGAGACGTTCCGCATACTCCAGCAGGCGTGGCATGTAGCGCTCGCTGCACCAACCCTTGCCGGGTTTCCAGACGCCGGGATCGCCGCCATAGTAGTCCACGAAGGAATCGAGCCCGCAACTGGAGACCACCACCCGGATCCGGGGATCCATGACGGCGGTATAGACCGCGTTGTGCCCGCCGAGGGAGTGCCCGATGGCCCCGAAAGCCCCGGGGCGCACCTCCGGCAGGCTCTCCAGGAGATCCAAGGCGCGGATATTGTCCCAGATGGCCTTCATCGTTCCACTGACATAACCCAAACTTTTCAGGTCGGGTTGATATTGGGCCAGGAGAGGATAGTTCGGTGAGATCGTGACATAGCCGCGCTCCGCCAACTCCGCGGCGTATTGCCGGTTCGGCTTGCCTCCCAAGCCCACCACCACCCCGTATCCCACCACATTGTCGGTTGGATGCAGACAGAGCACGGCCGGATGGCGGGCCTGCCCTGGCAAATACTTTTTGGGGAGGCAAAGATAGGCGGGCACACGCCCCGCCGGCCCGGGCTCCGCCTGATAGCGGATCGAGCGCCTCACATAAGCTCCACAATCCACCTCCTCTTCCACGACCCAATCCAAGGGGCATCTCTTTTCCTCACCCGGCAACCTCCCCATCACTGCTTCCATGCCGCGGACGATTTCCTGACGGCGCCGCTCCCAATCCGCCACGTTGCGCACGGGCTGGACCTGCCCCGAATCATCGCGCCAGACCATCAGTTCCTCACGGGGCAACCGGTCGGTATCCTGACCCAGGCAAGCCGTGACCCAGCAAGCCATCAGGCAAGCCATCCCCTTCAGAGCGTTTCCTGCGTCGCGCATCTCCTGGTTCATTGGGTTCTCACTTTGAAATCAAGTTTCCAGCGTTGGGGTGAGGCGGTGTGTTGCATCCACAATTCCAGATTCCCTAATTCCGTGACCAAGGCCTGAAGCAAAACAGGCACCATCTCCCCACCCGCGGCTCCGGCCGGGGCCGGGAGCATCACGGTCAGGGAAGCCGTCTCCTCCAAACTCGCCAGGGCGTCGCCCACCACTTCCCCCGGCTCATCGCCGGCCCTGACCTCCGAACAAAAGAAACGGAACGTGGCCTCGCGGCCGGTGACCAGGCCAAACTCGCGCCCGGCCAAAACGCGCTCCGATCCCTCCTCCATGCCTTGCGGGACCACACACACCGCTTTGAGCGGCGGCTTGAAACCCGGGATCGCCGGCATCGAGGTTTCCAAGCCGATATAATAAGACCTCGCCGTCCCGGCCTTGATCCGCAGGCCTTTGCCACTGGCCCGGTTGGCGGCATAGACCGCGGCGCCGCGGGCCACCGCCAAGTCCAACTCCGCCCCTTCCAGTTCACGTGGAGCCTCCCCGCCGTTCCACGAGGCCAGCAAATCCAGAATCCGCCGCCGCACCGGTTCCGGCTTGAAAACGCCTCCGTTGAAAAGCACCGCGCTCGGCATCAGATGCGATGCGCCCTCCGGAACCGTCACTCCCCCGGGTCCGCCGCCACTGCGGAGGTTCACCAGGCTCCGGGTGAGAAACCGGGCCAGATGCCTGCTCACCGCCGGGTCCGAGGCATAGGGCAACCCGAACTCCGCCAACCCTGACCGGGCGGCCTCCGCCGGCAGCTCACCGATCCCCGTCAGCGGCATGAACCCGTCCAGAACCACCGCCTCGAGCGTCGCCCGGTCCAACCGGGTCGAAATCGTCTTGGCGAAGAGGCTCGCCCCGCGCGACGGGATCGAAAGCGGCACGTCGTCCAGGCCGCTGTCCCCGAAGAGTTGTTCCTTGGCGCGACGGCATCCTTGGATGAGCGAGAGCAACTGCCAGTCATCAATCTCCCGACCGTCCGCGGAAAGCCGGGATTTCACCGTGTAGGCGAGCGCCAGATCCATGTTGTCCCCGCCGAGCAGAAGATGATCCCCGACGCTGATGCGCTCGATCTCCAGCGAACCGTCCCGGCCAGTCATCGCCAAAAGGCTGAAGTCCGCCGTGCCGCCCCCGATGTCACAAACCAGCACGATGTCCCCGGGCTTGACTTGCTGCCGCCATGCGGAGCCCGCCCGGGAAGTCCAGGCATAGAAGGCCGCCTGCGGTTCCTCGAGGAGCACCACTTCGCCCAGCCCCGCTTCCCCGGCGGCCTCCAGCGTGAGCCGGCGGGCCGCCTCGTCAAACGAAGCCGGGACGGTGACGACAATCTCTCCCCGCCCCGGCGCCCAATCCCCGCTGCGGGCCGCCGCGCCATCGAGAAAGGCACCCTTGAGATGACGCAAATACCCGGCGGAAGCTTCCAGGGCGGAGATCTTCCCGCAGACCTCGGCACCAGCTCCCCAAGGCAACACGGGGGTGCGGGGATCCACCTGCGGATTGGACAGCCACGACTTGGCGGAAGTCACCAGACGGTCGGGCAACATCGCCCCGTGTTCCCGGGCGAACTGACCGCGCAGCACCCGGCTTTCCCCTTGCTCCCATGGCAAGGAGGGCAAACCGCCACTGAACTCCTCCGGGTGCGGAAGATAGGTGGCCGAGGGCAGCACCGGCAAAGCATCGATCGCGTTGGCCGCGGTGAGTTGGGGAATCCCCAGCATGCAAGGCTCGTGATCCCCGCCCAAAGGGAGATAAGCCACGGCGCTGTTGCTGGTTCCCAGATCGATGCCGAGAGCGAAAATCTTCTCCACGAAACAATCAAAAGGTTAACGAACGGTCACTTGGGCGGGGGCCAGGGGCGGCAGCCCGCCGTCCTCGCTCAGGATGATCCGGGGCAGGCGGATGGAAGCCACCTTCCATCCGCGGTGTTCCACCGTCCCGGTGAACGGAGCGCTTCCCCCCAGTTTCCCGCTCAATTCATAATCGATGGCGCGGTAGCCGGGCGGCAGGGTCAGGGTTCCCCCCTCCGCCACCGCCGCCAGAGGCACGATCTCGAGATGTTGCAGAAGCACCTCGCGGCACCCCTGATACACCACCCGGGAAACCGCTCCCACCGCGGCGTCATCGTGCCGGGAGATATCATCCATCAGGAAATCGATCAGCCTCCCTTTCTTCTGCAACATCCCCAAAAAAGCGATCACCTCTGCTTCGGCGGTGCCCTTGGTCTCCACGGCAGGGGCCGGACTGAGCGGTCCCTGCCCGGTCACCGGGAGGGCGGCGGCTTCCGGTTTGCGGAAGAGCAGGACCGTCAAGGCGATGGACAGGAGAACCGCCAGAATCCCGAGCACGGAGTGAACCGCGGACGGAACCGGAACGGCGGTGAGGGCAATGACGAGGGTGAGGACTAGGGCCAATGCTTTCATGATCTTTCTCTCCCTTAGGCCGGATACGGGGAAATGCAACCCGGCCCCTGACTCGTCCGTTCCCCGATTTCAGATGGTATGCGATTTCGTGCCAGCGTCCGGTCCCCGGAACGAGACCGCCACCACGAAAGTGACCACCGTGCCAAAGAAAATCCGCCACGGGAACTCCACAACCGGCATCCAAGGCGGTCGGGGCAACCCGGAACCGCCTGCCAAACCGGCAAGGCTTTGGTCGAGCCCGCTCAAATAAGCGACCGCAAGGAACCCGGCCCCCATCGCCAGAAGATTCCCGCCATCGCTCCCCCGGCTCCGGGTAAAAAGGCCGACCATGAACACGCCGAGGAGCGAGCCGTAGGTGTAGCCGAAAATCCCCAGAATGATGGGAATGATCCGAAGCCCCGGGTGCTTCACGCTGACCCACGCGGTCGCCAGGGCCACGCTGATGAGGAGCCCGGCAAACAGCACCGTCCCGAGACGAAGGAGCCGCACGCGCCCCTTGTCATCCGGCGGCTCGCCAAACCATCGAAAATGAAAATCCCGCACGTAGCTGGTCGCCAGGGAATTGAGCGCGGTCCCCAGCGAACCCATTGTGGTGGCGAGCACTCCCGCAATGACCAACCCGCGCAACCCGCCGGGCATGACCGTCAGGATGAAATGTGGAAAAACCTTGTTGGCCTGCACCACGCCCTCCGCGCTCCGGGGCAGGAGCGGGTCCGGATGCGCCTCGTAATAAACCGAGAGCAGGATCCCGATGGCGAGGACCGCCATGGTGATCGGGACATCGGCGATTCCGGAGAGAATCGTCGCCAAGCCGCTTTGCCGCTGGTCTTTGGCCGTAAGCATCCGCTGCACCATGTCCTGATCCGTCCCATGCGTGGCCAAAGTGACAAAGGTGCTCCCGATGAAAGCCGCCCACAGGGTGTATTCCTGCTCGAGCACATGCTTTACGTTCCCCCAGAAACCGCGTCCCGGCTCCAACCCGGAATCGAAAATTTTCAGATCATCCGGTCCCTTGAGGGTCTCCAGCGCCCCGCTCAAACCGCCCGGCACGTGCCCCAGCAGGTAAACGAGGGAGAACCCCAACGCGCAGATCAAGACGCCGATTTGGAGGACATCCGTCCAAATCACCGCCCGGATCCCGCCCACCGTTGTGTAGACCGCCGTCGCCAGGGTCACCAAAGCAAGGGCCCCGCCCGTCAGGAGGAATTCCTCGGTCGCGGACAAGGTCTGGCCTGCGTTGGCGAGTTGCCAGACAAGCACCAGAAGAATCGACGGCACCCACAACCGGCTCCCGCTGGCCAAAACGCGGGTCACGAGGAAGACACCGCTCGCCAACTGCCGCGTGCGCGGTCCGAAGCGGGTGCCGAGAAACTCGTAAATACTGACCACGTTGTGCCGGTAGAACGCCGGGATGAAGACCGCGCTCACCACCACCCGCGCCAAAAGATAGCCGATGATGAGCTGGATGTAGGTGAAGTTCCGCAGCGCGTATCCTTCTCCGGGCGCCCCGAAAAAGGTTCCCGCGCTGATCTCGGCCGCGAGGATCGAAGCCAGCACCGCCCACCAGGCGATCTCCCGGTTTCCCAACGCGAATCCTTCCAAGCTCCCGCTCTTGGCCCGCTGCGAAAAACCGATGCCGAATACCAGCGCGAAGTAGAGGAGAATGACAAGAATGTCCCAGGCGAGGTTCATGCGGTCCCCATCTTCATCGCGCCCCGCCCGCCGGGCAAGGCGGAATGAGAAAACCGGGCCTGGCAGGCGGCGGCGTGGGGTGTTTCAACAGGCGCCTTGGGGCGTGACGTTGGCCCACCGCGGGAAATCCACGGCCGCCAAATCGGCGCGCAGCCGGTCGCAGGCAGGCTCGGATAGAGTGGGCAAGGGCAGGCGGCAGGGGCCGCAATCCAAACCGGCGAGCTTCATCATCGCCTTACCGGCCGGCTGTCCCCCGTGCCCCGCCATCACGCCGATCACCTGGTTCGCCCGGTATTGCCAATCAGCAGCCTGCTCCAGATCTCCGGCGGCAAATGCGGTCATCAGCTCACGAAATACGGGCGCAATGTAATTGTAAGTGCTCCCAATGGCCCCCTTGGCCCCCACCGCCAAGGCGGCCGCCAAACACTCGTCCCGTCCGAAAAGGATATCGAAGCGCCCACCGTCAAAGCGCAGGCAGGCGAGGTATTCCATCAGATTCTCATGCGTGAATTTGATGCCCGCCAGATTCGGAATCCGGCCCGCCGCCGCCTTGAGGAAGGCGACGCAGGAAAGATGCACCCCGGTCATCGAGGGAATATGATAGTAATAAAAGGGCAGGTCCGGCGCCGCGGCGGCGATCCGCTCACAGCAGGCGACCAATTCTTCCACCGTGGCCGGCTTGTAATAAGAGGGCGCGTAAGCCGCGAAGGCCGACGCCCCGGCCCCCGCCGCGTGAGCCGCGAGGGTCCGCGATTCCTCCACCGATGTATGCCCCACGTGGACCACCACCCGCAGACCGGGGGCCGCCGACGCCACCCAGCTTTCCACCACGCTCTGGCGCTCCGCCATGGTCAATGAAGCCCCCTCGCCCGTCGACCCGCAGACAAAAGCTCCCGAAACCCCGTTGGCCACCAAGGCGGCCGCCTGGGAGGGTATCCGCTCCAAAGCCAGTGAGCCGTCGGCATAAAATGGAGTGAAAGGTGCCGCAGTCAGCCCGCGCAAGGGAGTCATCGTCATACGCCGGGCATTCTGCACGCCGCCCGGCGAAAAGCAATCGACCACGCGATCGGGAGCCAAGCGGCGCCCCCCCCAAAAACCACCTCCCGAAAAAGTTTCGGTGAGGTTCTGGTGAGTTGCCCTTGTCCCGGCGGCCGCGCTCAGCCACCTTGAACGGGAGCCGCAGTTCGCGCCCGCTTCCCCCCACGACCATGGCCCGATCCCTGCTTTTCCTCTTTGCCCTGACCTCGACGCTCTGCGCCCAGTCCACCTCGGAAAACAATGACAGCTTGCGCGAAGGTTTGAGGCGCCATCCCGAAGCCGACACCAACCGGGACGGAATCCTCACCGAAGAAGAAGGCCGCGCCTTTCTCTCCAAAAGGCCCAAGCCGGTCCCGCTCCCTGCCCCGCCCCCGAAAGATGTTCCAAAACCCGATTTTTTTGATCTGGCCTATGGGCCCCACGAGCGCGACCGCATCGACGTTTATCTGGCCGGGGCCGGGCAGCCGACCCCGGTGGTTTTCGTGATCCACGGAGGCGGCTTCCGCGCCGGGGATAAAACCATCTGGCGCTCCGACAAACAGGTGGCTCAGTTGCTCGACCTCGGCGTTTCGTGCGTCGCCGTGAACTACCCTTTCCTCGACTCCATGCCCGTGCAGGACATCCTCCGGCATTGTGCGCGCGCCGTTCAGTTCACGCGATTGAAGGCCGGGGAGTGGAGGCTCGACAAGGCGCGCTTCGCTTCGATGGGCGGCTCCGCAGGGGCCGGGACGTCGCTCTGGCTGGCAACCCATGACGACATGGCTGACCCAAAGTCCTCCGACCCGGTGTTGCGAGAGTCGACACGGCTCGTCTGCGCCGTGTGCAATGGAACCCAAGCCACCTATGACCTCACGCGTTGGGAGTCCTTCCTCGGCCCGACCAAGCCGGAGTTCTCCACCAGCGAGGCCGAAGTCGCGCAATTCTATGGGCTGTCATCGACCGCTGATTTCTCCACGGAAAGAGGCAGGGCGGTGCTCAAAGAGTGCGACATGCTCGGGTGGATCACCAAGGACGATCCTCCCCTGTTCCTCAATAACCCGCAGGTCGTCGAAGCCCCGGCCAACCGGAACGAGTGGCTGCACTGCATCCACCATGCGCGCGAGATTCACAAAGAGTGCCGGACCAAGGGCGTTCCGTGCCTGGTGTGGCAGGACGCCCCTGCCCCGAAACCGGACGCGGTAACGTTCCTGCTCCGCCACTTGGACGTGGCTCCTTGAACCGGAAATCGCCACCGACCTTGGCCGGGTGAGATCCATCCCGGCCGGTCAATTCGAAGACGGCGTTGTGGTCGGTGGGGTGGTCGGAGCGGGAGTCGGGCTCATGCCCGGAGGCGTTCCGAAGGGATCCGACATCGCCGGCGCCCCGGTCGGGGGAGTCGCGGGAGGAGGAGGCGTTCCGAAGGGATCCGACATTGCCGGCGCTCCGGCCGGGGGAGTCGCGGGAGGAGGAGGCGTTCCGAAAGGATCCGACATCGCCGGAGCAGCTCCGGCTGGCGCCGGGGCTCCGAACGGGTTTTCGGCGGGTGGTGTTTGGGTTTGCACCCCGGTCCCTTGAGTCTCGGTCTTGAAGCCGGGGCCGGGGAGCGTCTGAGGAAGAGTCGAACTGTTTGGCAAGACCGGCAATTCCTCCTTCAAATTGAGCGGCACGGGGACCACAAAGCCTCTCAGATTGACGACGGAAGCGCTGCCGAGGCCCAGACCGCCGATGTAATCCACGGTGTAGGGACGCTCTCCCTGAGGATCACGCCATTGGGAAAACGTGAAGAAAGAACCATCCACATACTCGTCCTGACGCTCGTAAACGTCGATTTTGGAAGAGAACGCGTTGCCTAGGAATCCGCCATACGTGGCGAACAAATCGATCGGCGGCGGCGGAACCGGTGGAACCACCGGAGGCGGAGGAGGAGGCGGAGGCGGGAGACTCGGTCCCGAGTTGTTGTAATAAATCCCGTAGGCCCCTCCCTCCGCATTCACGGCGGCATAAGGTCCTTCCGGAGTAAACGTGCCATTGGGAATCCCCTGGGCATCCAGGCTGATGGTGTGCTCGAAATAGTTGAGGTATTCATCCCCCCGCGCGTCTCCGGCTTCGAGCGAAACGGCCAAGCCGGAATCCGGAGGGTCAGTGACGTCGGGATCGGTGTAGAAGAAGCCATTGAGGACCGTGCCCGCGGCAATGGCGTTGTTGGGCCGGTTTGGCATGTAGATCCGGAGTTGCCCCGTACCGCCGCTCGCGAAGATATCCCCGGACGTGGAAGTGAAGACCCCGCTGCCGCCGAGACGATAGCTGGGCTGGGTTCGGCTCACGGCGAGGAAGGTGTTGCTGCCGAGAGACGAGAGGTTCTGATACGCGGCATGGCCGACGGCGCTGCGGTTGAACGTGGCGTTGTTGCCGACGGAAACCTGGATGTCCCCGAGGCGGGTCAGAAGGTTGTGACCGATGCGCGCCGTTCCGAGGGCCGCCGCCGCGGGGATGCCGCCGGGAATGGCCACCGCGAGGTTGGTCCCGCCGGTCATCGTCAGATTTCTGCCCACCACGGTTTTAATGTTGCCGCTCAGCCCGATCGTTTGCCCGCGATACCGCAGAGCGTCGGGGAGATCGGTGACGAAACCGTGACCGACCTGGGCGTAGGAATTGGCGGCGCCGCGCCCTCCGAGGATACTGAGATCGCGACCGGCCCGGACGGTGATATCGGATTGCACCCCACCGATGCCATTCATATCGAGCGCGGGATCATTGTCGCTATCCACCACCACGTAGTTACGGACGTCGAACACCCCTCCGTGACCGATCTGGACCGGATTCAACTGGGCGGGCAAGCCGAGTCCATCGGCAGGCTGGGGATTCCGGTTGCGTGGTTGGGCAAAAGAGGCGTCGAGGCTGAGGTTGCCGGCGACCTCCACGTTCACGGTGCCACCGAGCCGCAAACCGCTGATGTTGTCCGCCGCGCTGAAGTAGGAACGGTCCAAGCCATTTCCATTCGCGAAATGACCGATCGCGGACCAGCGGTAGAGGGTGTCTCCGCCGCGCATCGTCAGGTCGCCCAGAGCGCGGACGTTGATGTTCCCGACCTTGTCAGCGGTCCGGTAAGCCGGGTGGAAGAAGGGATCATCGTTGTCCCCGGCCACTTGGTCGACATCCCAACCGCCGTGCCCGATCAGGGACCAGGCGTTTTGGTTGTTGGTCGCGGCGATCGCCGCCGTTCCGTTGTTGTTCCCGATCTGGGCGGTCGTGAGGGAAGCCGGGTCCAAGGGATCGGTGCGGTAACGATAATTGTAGAAGCCGATCAGGCCGGACCGTTCGTTGTCCATGACGACGTTGCGCCCCACCGTGACGTCGATATTGGCCGTGTTCCCGTATGTGTTCAGGGTCAAACCGCCGCTGGCAATCCCGTTGACCCCACCGGACAAGGTGATCGTCGGCACCCCCGCGACCAACTCCATCGTGGCGGACCGGGGAATGTCGAACCTCGTGCTCCGGTTGGTGAAGGAGAACGATTCCTGGCGATCCAGATTCCCGCCGACCTGTCCCCAGGAGGAGATGCCGGAGTGACCGATTTGCGCGTATTGCCCCTGCAACCGCCCCGCCACCATGGCCAAATCCCCGGTCTCCGCGGTCACGCTGATATCCCCGGCCTTGTAGTAAAAGCCATCCAGGTAACCACCGTGGCCGACCTTGGCGTAGGACCGGAGCGGGAGCGTCGCCGAGTTTCCGGTGTATTCAACGCCCGAGCCGCGGATCGAAAGATTGGTCTTGGCGAATACCGTGACATCCCCGACGGCCATGCTGGAGGATTCGAGGTCGGCAACCTCCGCCCCGCCGTGGCCGATTTGGGCGTAATCATAGAGATGGTTCCCGGCCGTCAAGGCGACTCCCCCGACCAACGCCCTCACCTGCACGTCACCGATCAGGTTCAGACCGGTGACCTGTCGGTTCGCCGTTCCGGGAGTGCCACCGCCCAAGTTGGCATCGAGCGCCGTTCCCGCCAGATTGACCATGTCCCGGGAACCGCTGTCGAAGGAGGAGGCACTGGAGCCGAAGACGGCCAAAGTCGTCGTCCACCCACCGATATCCCCCCGTTGCACCGCCACCCCGCCATGACCGATCTGGGTGACCCTGCCGACATAAATGCTCTTGTTGTCGAGCGTCAGTTGGGTGCCGACCGCGTCCGTGCGAATATCCGATCCGGGAGCGATGAAGCCGCCGATGGCGATGGTGGTGGTCGAGGTCACCGGGGTGGTCACCGCCAGGGTGGTGGCGGTCGCCTGCGCCACCCCGTTGAGCACGGACCCCACCGGAAGCTGGGTGCCCGCCGCCAACTGGCTGCCGACATCCGGGGTCAGGGTGGCGCTCAAGGTGCTCCCTCCCAGATCATCCGTGAAACCGGAAAGCATCGTCACCCCGTTGGCCCCGGAACTGTTCACCGTGACATTTCCGACGATGGTTTTGTCCGTGAGCCCCATCAGGGC
Organism: Verrucomicrobiota bacterium; assembly: GCA_018970725.1. Taxonomy (GTDB): domain Bacteria; phylum Verrucomicrobiota; class Verrucomicrobiia; order Verrucomicrobiales; family DEV007; genus V1-115. The sequence continues at coordinate 6,770 of JAGWVU010000058.1, read as the reverse complement.
CGGAATCCCGACAGACGTCGGCGTGACCGGTCCCGAGGCACTGCGCCCCCGTCCCGCCGGAAACGCAAGGTAATCGGCCAGCGGCACCCGTGGATCGGTGGCAGTCGCTCCCGGGGCGGTGTTCCCGCTGTTCCCGGTGGTGGAGGCCCATTGGGTTTGGTTGGGCGTCGTCTGGAAATTCACATCCCAATACCCGGCGGTCCGTTGCACGTTGGGCACGGCCCCCACGGCGGCGGCCACCGGATCGAAGGAGACCGGATACGCCCCGCGCGCGGCGGCGGTGCCCACCTGGAGCTGGCCGCTTCCGTTCACCACCGGTTGGGCAAACAATTCTCCGACCCGCCAGTTCGGGTTGTCGAAGTCCGTGGGATTGGAAAAGATCCGGATCTGGGCATCGCCGTTGGAGGGATTGTTCCAATCGTTGAGCCGTCCGCCAAAAGTGTGGCCGATGGTGGCCCAGGCATAGCTCTGGCGCCCCGCCTGCAAGGTGACATCGCCCCCCGCCAGCACCTTGATGTCACCGCGCACGGAGCCGAACTGCCCGGCCCCGAGGTGACCGATCTGGGCGTAGGCGTATTCGATGTTGTTGTCGGGAGCAGTGGCGGAACCCCCATTGGAAGAGGTCAGCTGCTGCCGGCCACGCAGCAGGATATCCCCGCGCCCGGCCACCACCTCCGCCTTGAGAATATCCGCCGGGTTGGACGCGGACGGATTGTAGACGACCGGCTTGGTGAGATCCGCCCCGGCGATCACGTTGATGTGGCTGTAAATGGGGGCCAATCGTCCGATCGATTGGTTGACCATCCCGCTGCCAGCCCCGTTGAGCGCGTAACTGTTTAGGGTGGGGGTCAAAAGGGACTGGTTCACGCCGTCGCTGCCCGTGCCCGAATTCGTCTGGACACTGACCGGAAAAGTGGCGTTCACATAGGAGCGCGAGGCGTTGGCGGTGGTTCCGATTCCCCCGTGCCCGATCTGGACCGCATTGTTCTGGCGACCGCCGGCTTCCATGGAAAGCCGGCCGGTCAGGATGACATTGATATCAGCCCGTGAGGAAGCGCTGAGACCGGCGCCGAATTCGGGACGATTCGCTCCGACACCGCCGGTCCGTTCCGGAGATCCGACGGCCTCGATGCGCTGCCACCACCAGTTCCCTTGGGACTGGTTGTTGAAGTGGTTGGCATAAGCCATGAACGTGCCGGCCACGGGACCGGTCTGGTCCACCAGAAGGACGCCATCGACAATTCCATCCGGAGCCGGGGCGTTGACATTCGTGGGGTCGAACGTGCTGTTGGTGACCTGCGAACCGCTGGCGTTGTAGGCGAGGCGGTCCACCTCGAACTGGCCCACCGTGGCCACCGCCGCGTTTCCCGGCCGGGAAAACGTCATGGGGGGGGCATCGACAGCTATCGCGACCCCGCTGGTGGGCTTGGAAAGGGTAATCACATCCCCATTGATGGCCGTGACGTAGGTGTGCGGCAGGATGCCCGTTCCCGTGACGATATCCCCGACACGGATCGCCCGGGTGACCGCGCTGTCCGCGCCGGAATCCCGCAGGGTGATCGTGACCGGCGGCAAATCGTTGCGCCCGGTGGCGTTCGCCTCGACCGCCACGGCCAGCCGGGTGTCGATGTTAATCGAAGGATCGAGGCTGTTCCCGGTCTGCCGGACACTCTGCACGATGTTGTTGTTCAGGGTGTCGTGCACATCCACCCCACGCCCGCCGGTCCCGGCCGCCTGGGGGACGAAGACGACCCCGGAATCGTGAAATCCGAGTTGGGTCCAGAGCTGGTCGGAGTTCGTCTGGGCGGCGGCCATGAGCAGGGTGTTCGCGGCCAGGTTGGTGTTTCCGTAACGGCTTCCGACCTCGACGTGCCGTCCCAGATCGGCGCGACCGATGAGGATCGTGCCTTCGTCCCCGAATTCCTTGTTCTCGACGTAAGCCTTCCAATTGCGCTCGACCGCGGAAAGGGATCCCGCCGGGGCGTTGGGCCGGAACGAACCGGGGCCCGCCAGAATGGAGCCCTCGGCAATGGTGCCGTTGACGGCAATGGTCGTGGCCGCCGTGACGGGCGTGTTGGGCAAGGTCTGGGAAGTCGTCAGGGTCAACCCGTTCAGCACGGAACCCGCCGGGAGGACGGTTCCGGCCGCGAGGAAACTGCCGATATCCAGCGAAAGCGCCGTGGAAACGCCCACATCGGTCGCCCCAAAGTCGGCCAGGGGCGTGAGCGGGAACAGATCGGCCTCGCTCCCCTTCCACCCGGCGATCAGATTGACGGAGCCCGCTCCCGAGGTCCGGATGTGGTTGGTGATGGAGATGTTCCCGCTCGCGAAGAGACCGAGGCTGGCATCGGACGTCCACTGCACCGCGTTGTGGCGGTTATCGGCCAACCCGATATCCTGGACAAAGATGCTTCCGCTCTCCGTGGCCACGATCACGTCCGTCTTCCCTTGCAAAATGGTGTTGAGGCTGGCGATCGGGATGTTGGAGGCGCTGCCTCCGATGTAAACGTCCCCCGGATCGAACAACACGGAACCGGATTGGCCGCTCACCGCCGCGGCACTCACCGCGCCCCGGAACATCAAGTCCTGCTTGCCGGAGACCTCGATCCGTCCTCCGCGTCCCAAAGCCCCCTTGGCTTCGGCGGAGATGGCCCCGGCAAACCCGGTGGTCCCGTCCGACCAAATCACCACCTGCCCGGCGTGGCCCAAGGAGGAGTCCGACCGCAAGCCGACACCTTCGGCGACCAGAGTCTGCAACGAATTGCGCACGGCGGGATCCGCCTTGCCTTGGAAGCTGCCCCCCACGTTGAGTTCGCCGCCCCGGAACCGGCCGCTCACGTCCAACGCCGCGCCTGTCACCAGCGCAACCTGGCCGGACTCGACATCGATCCGGCCACCGACCGCCCCGTTGCCGATCGCCAGGATGTAACCGGCCACTTCGAGACTGCGACCGGCCTCCAAGGTGATCTTCCCACCGTCCGCCCCGTTGGCGGAAATCATCCCGCCGATCCGGGCCGCGTCCGGAGCGCTCATTTCCACGGTCCCGCCCTTCACGGCGCCATCGGTCACCACGGAAGCCTCCGATCCGAGGGTCAGGGACGTGCCGACCACCGAAACGGTTCCTCCGGTCCCGGTGATTCCACGGGCAGACAGGAGTCCGTCCGCCGCCACCCGGCTCGAACCACTGACCGACAGCGTTCCCCCGTTGGTCTCCCCGTTGGCTCCGAGGGTGCTGTTGCGGAGGAGGGCCACCTCGCCGCCGTTGATTTCAACCCGGCCGCCCGCCCCGTTCATCCCGTTGGCCTCAACCCGGGAGTTCTCCAACAACTCGACTCCGGCCCCGGAGACCGTCACGGCCCCGCCGGCCCCGCGGGATCCCGAAGCGCTCACGATGCCCCCGATCTGGATTTCCCCGGCACCGTTGGCCATTTCAATGGAGCCACCGGAACCATCGGCGTTTTCCGCCGTTACTTCCCCCTGGCTGATGATTTGCCCGGACGCGGCCTTCAAAAAGACGCGCCCCCCTTGTTGACTCGTGCCCGTGGCCCGCACCGCTCCGGGATTGTTGATGGCCAGGGCGTAGGCGTTTCCATGGGCCTTGAGCTCGGTGACCGCGCTGCGGATCTCCCCGGCATTCGTGACGCTGCCCTCACCGGCACTGACGAAAATCCGTTCATCCCCGGCACCTTTGGCCTTGATCAGCACGCTGTTCCCGGCAGCCAATCCCACGGTTCCCTCAAAGGCTCCCAACACCCCATGGTTTTCCACGGTCCGCCCCACGAGGAAAATGTCCCCGCTCGCCGCCTTGATGGTGCCGAAGTTCTGGACCGCAGCCTCGCTGCTTCCCTTCAGCGCGAGATCGCCGCCGCGGAGGAAGTCGTCATTGTCCATCTCCAGGGTGGACGCCATGAATCCGCCCACATCGATCATTCCGTTCGGCCCCACGACCACGCCGTTCTGGTTGATCAGCCAGACATTCCCGTTGGCCTTGAGGATCCCGTTCAACACGGAAGGACTCACGCCCATGACCCGGTTCAGCGCCGTGGCGTTCGATCCGGGTTGGATGAACTGGGTGATCTCCCCGGCATCGATCGAAAAACTTTCCCACTCGATGATCGCCTTGCCCGATCCTTGGCGGACCGTCAATTTGCCCAGGGCCTCAGCGATCTCCGCGTTGCCGGAGATGACTTTGCCTCCCTGCGGATTGGCATGGGCTCCGGGAGCGACCAACGCCGTGAGGCAGAAAACCAGCAACCCGGACCGCACAGGGGCGGGCAGGCGGCTGCGAAAGAGTTCAAGAACGGATCGTTTCATCACGCGTGTTCCAGAAAATGGGGAGATTCGGTGCGGTCAGTTGCCGGAGGAAGGCGGGGTTCCCGGAGCGGGAGTCGTCGGGGCCGGAGTTCCGGGTGGTGGAGTCATGAACGGATCCGGCGCCCCTCCGTTCATCGCCGGAGCCGGAGTTCCCGGTGCCATCGGAGCAAACGGATCCTCCGAAGACGATCCCATGGCGGGCGCGGGCGCGGCTCCTGCCGGTGGCGGCGCCCCGAACGGATCCTCCGAGCCCGTCCCCATTGCGGGAGCGGGAGCGGGAGCAGGGGCGGGTGCCGGAGCGGCAGGGTCCGCTGCACCGGATTGCTCCCTACGGCGCTTCTCCTCGTCATCCTGCGCGGAGCCTGCTCCCGAACCTTTGCCGCGGCTCGGATTCAGGGTGAACCCGGTCACCGGATCGTAGACCAGGACGCCACTCTCCCAATCGGTCAACCGCTTCAGCTCGAAGACTTGGAACGGAAGCCCTTCATTGTCCGATCCCGCCACCGGACGGTCCTCGGGAAGGATGACACTGCTGGCTCCCGACTGTTGCATGACCCAGAAACCATCTCCCCTGGAGAGCCCTTGCCTCCAAGAATCGAAGGTGAAGACCGTGCGATCCACTTTTTCGTCCTGCCGGGAGAAACGGTCGATGAGGAGCGGGTTGTTGTTCACGATTCCGGTGCCCGCCAAGTCGGTGATAGAACTGGGTAGCGGTGTCGGTCCGACAGGATCCACCGGTCCCGGCCCGGGTGGCACCGGGGGAACCACCGGCGGGGTGGCCGCCACCGCGTAGTAGATCATGTATTTGCTGCCATAGGGCTGGGGCACCCCGGGGAAGCTTCCTTGCGGGGTGAACGCGCCTGCGGGCAAACCGGCCGCCGTGCGGGTCATGGTGAATTCCGTGGCCTGCAGCTCATCCCCCAGCAGATCCCCGCCGGTCCCGCTGGTCGGTTCCGTGCTGCCCCGCAGGGTCGGATAGACGATTCCGGAGGGGCTCGGGTTGTCGTTCTCGGGATCGTTGTAGCCGATCCCGTTGATCAAGGTGCCAAAGGTCCGGGTGGGATCCACTCCGGCCAAAGCAGCTTGCCGACCCTGCAGGAAATTGCTGTCCACCAATCCGGGCGTGACACCCCGGACGGATCCGTTCCCCCGCCCGAAGGCCCGGTCCGGCATGTAGATCCGCACTTGGTCACCGCTTGAAGAACCGGAGTTGAAACTCGTCGGCAAAACCGTCTGGTTGCCGCCTCCCGGGATGGCCGTGCCATCGCCGATCACCGATTCGTAGTTCGAGACCGACCAGTCGGTATACAAGCGGCCTGTGCCCTCGGAATTGGGGTTGCGGCGGCTCACGGCGATGAAGGTGCCCGAGGTATTGGCGTAGGACGCGCCCGGGGCCAACACCGGATCGATGTGCCCGATCTGCAACCCGGCTGCCCAGAGATCGGTCCCCGTGGCCACGGAGATGTTTCCGCTGCGCAGACCGCGTCCGGCCGCCGGATTCACGAATGGCGCCGGCTGAATCTGGGAGGGTGGCAAGATGAAATAATCGCCGTGCCCGATCTTCGCATAGGCGCCGACGCCACGACTCGGATCCGCGGCCAACGTCGGGAGGACGCTGGCGGATCCCGGCAGGTAAGTGGTCCGGGTGAGCGTGGTGCTCGGCGAAAGTCCGCCCGCGACCAGATTTCCCCAAGCCTTCACGTCGATTTCACCGACCAGCATGGTGGTCGGGCTGACCTGCGGTCCGCCGTGGCCGATCTGGACGAAGGAACTGCCGCCTTGAGGCGGGTTCCTCTGCCGGGAAAGTCCGATGGACGGCAGGGCCGAGTAGACCGCGTCACTGATTTCGTCGTCCTCACGATACTCCGCCGGAGTCATCACGATATCACGTCCCGAGAGGACCGTGACATCGCCTTGATGGCCGCCACGGGGCGGGAACGAGGGACTCGACGAAATGGCCCCGCTGCCGATCATCGCCTGCGCGGAAGTCGCGCCGCCCCCGGTCAGGAGGATATCCCGAACCGCCGTGGCCCGGATATTGCCGTTGGAACTCTCCGACCGGGTGTTATCCGCGGCGGCGGCCCCACGGGCGAAGAACATGTGACCCACTTGGGCGAAACTCCCGGCGTTTGAGGCGGGAAAGCCGCCGTTGTTGATCCCGCTGTTCGCGAAGTAATCGCCGCCTTCGAGCCTCAGGTCATTCCCGGAGTTGACGGTCACGTCACCGGTCACCGTGATCGGCCCGGTGCGGACCTGATAGCCTCCATGACCGATCATGGCGAAACTAAAGACGCCGTCACCGCCGAGAACCGAAACGTCTCGTCCGGTCATCGGAACCCCTCCGATGGTGGCTCCCGAGTTCACGGTGATATTTCCCTGCCACCGTTCAATTCCCTGCGTGAGTCCGGTGCCTCCGATGAGGCTGCCGCCGTGCCCGATCTGGGCGATCGAAGCTC
>JAGWVU010000097.1 GCA_018970725.1 Verrucomicrobiota bacterium | reverse complement strand
TAGCCCAGGGCCATGAGGTCGAGCATCCACACCGGCCCGCCCTCCCGCCGCAGGGTGAGCAGGCGGATGTCGCCGCGCCACGGGTCGAGGCCGTCGCCCTTGCGTGGGCCGTGGGTTTCGATGTCCAGGGCGATCCGGTCCGTGGTGGAGAGGGTCAGGTCGTCGAGGACGCGCTCCAGATCGGGGCGGGAGGAGCAGAAAACCGGGTGCGGGGATGTGGGGGAAGTGGGGGAAGTTGTGGCACCCGCTATATGGGAGCGCGGAAATCCATTCTCTTTCTCGGAATTCTCCGTGCATTTTTCTCGCGCTATATCCGCGTGGTCATCTTTTCCCCCACTTCCCCAACATCCCCGCTTGGGGGCGTCGAGGGGAAGGCCCGGGGGATGTGGGGGAAGTGTGCCGGGACCGAATTTGGAAAACTGGTAAAATCCCCGGTTCTTCGAGGAGCGGTCCACGGTGAGCAGGATGCCGCGCAGTTCCCGGCCGTCGAAGCGGCAAAGCAATTTGCCGAACGTGATGAGGCCTTTCCGACCGGAGAAATCGATCCAGTCGAACAGCTCCTGCACCGGTTCCTCTTCCTGGAGAAACTGCTGGAAGTCGGCCTTGGGGATGCGCTCGTCGCCGAAGCGGGCGTGGGCCAGCTCGAAGAAATCCCGCATGGCGCGGGTGTTCTGGTCGCCGGAAGTTTTGCTGTCCTCGTGCGGCAGGCACGGATCGCCCAGGCCGCAGGAGGTGAGAATGCCGCCCACCACGCGCCCCCATTCGGTGAACGAGGTGAAGGGCGTGGGCCCGGGCGGACAGCCCTGCCGCACCCAATGGTCGGCCAGCGCGTTGATGGCAGAAAGCAGGTCGCCCCGGCGTTCGAGAATCCATGCCCGGAGATTCGCGTGGCGGTAACGGTGGCCGTTGACGTCCTCCGGGGCGAAGCGCAGGCGGATGCGCCGACAGCGCCGCTCGATGTCGGGTTCCCAGGTGGCGTTGTTGGCGGAGAATGAGAACTCGGTCTCGTTGGGCAGAACGAGGTTTTCGCTCACGCCCAGTTTGCGATCTTCCCAGACGCCGGAGTTGTCGGTGGCGGCCTCCAAGGAAGCGTAGCGCACGTGGCCCTTCATGTTGGCCAGGTGGAAGAAGCGGGCTCCGGCCATGAGGGCGGAGGTGATCCGTTTGCGCATCTCCTCGTCGCAGTCCTTGGAGAGAGGGGCGCAAACCACCGAGCGGCCCGTGTAGACGAAGTGCGTCACGTTGGCGCAGGTGTCCTTTCCGCAGCCTTCGCGGTTGCCGTCGTAGATCCAGAGCGGAGCGCGCTCCCAGCCCATGAGCCCGCGGCAGAACGGGGTGATGAGGCGGGCCAGGGCGTGGAGGCGGGCCTGAGCGTCGTGCCACCAGAATCCACCGTCTTCGGGCGGGGCGAGCAATTCGCCGAGCAGCAGCGCGATGGCTTCGTCCACCCCCATCCGGCGAAGCTTCGGGGAGTCGGGCGCAAGCCAGGTGAGGAAGCGCGGGTCGTAGCCAGACGCGGGATAGACCAGTTTGCCGTCATCCCCGAGTTGAGGCACTGGCACGTCCAGGACACGCGAGATTCGGGGCAGGGTGTGGGAGAAGGCGCGGCACACCAAGGTGATCCTGGCGTCCTGCTCGGTCATGCTTTTGGGCACGAACACTGGCTCGCCGGCGTCGTCCTGCTGAAGAACGCCGGTTTCCACGGTGCGCTCGACGGCGGTGACCAACCCGGCGGGCTTGATCGCCGAGAGCATGAGGCCGGGAATGGCGCCCCGCTTGTTGGCCGCCTCCACCTCGATGATCTCCACCACGTTGCCGGTGAAACGGAACAGGTCCAACCTCGGGGCGATGGCCGTACCCAGTTCACGGCCGAAATCGCTGGCGCTGCGGCCCGTGGCGGGCAGGACGATCTTTGGCCGTCCGTCACCACTCTTCGCCCCCGGCGTCCAGACGCGCAGGTTGGTGCAGTGTTTCGCGATGGCGCCCGGCACCTGGTCTTCCACCCAAGCGACAAGATCCTTGATCGTGCGTTGCTCGCAGTGGGCATGGAGGCAGCGGAAGGCGGGCATCGTCTCCGGCTGGTTGAAGATCACGGTGTCGGAGCCGGGAGCGTGGGCCGGAGCGCAGCTGTGCTCCGACTCCCAGGGACAACGCACCGACCACTTCCCGGAGTCCGGGTCGAGGCATTCGCCCAGCAGGCCGAGATCGGTCATGATCGTGACCAGATCGAGCGTGCGCAGGTCCTCCGGCCACTTGGCCCACCAGGGCTTCTCCTTGGGCGGGCGGCCGCGCTTCTTCGGCTCGGGCGCGGCGAACCCGAACCAGCGAGCCAGGTCGGCCCATTTCACCTCCGGGATCTCCCCGGTCACTTCCCACGAGTATCGATGGCCGCTCTTGTGGATGGACGGGGACAACACGAGGTTGAGGCCGTTCACGTAGAGTTCGGCGTCCACCGAGCCGGTGAGCTTCGCCGTGGGGGCTTGCCTCGCCTGGAGGAGCTCCTCCGGAACGTCCGGGCAGCGGAAGTGGAGATGGGCCCCGCCGCCGGTGCGTTCCCTGGGCACGGCCGCGAGCTCGGGTTTGGAGGCCAGCCACGCCCGCACGGATTCCCCGTCATCGGGCTTGGAGTCGAGATCCACGGCCACGAACGGAGGCCGCATGATCACGCCGAGGTTGTAGCGGGTGCCGCGCCCGAACCCGGCGTTGATCTCTTCGGGCGAAACGTCTGATGCCTTGTGTTTGCGCCAGCCTGGAAGCAGCGGCTTCTTGCCTTTCTCGTTGGGCTTGCCTTGGTCGAAAGCGTAGAGCTGATGGATGGCCCAACCGAGGTGGCCGTGGTAGAAATTGGCCGCTTCCAGGAGGGACCACTCGTTGATGTTGTCTGGGATGGAGGGGGCGGAGCCGGTTGGCCGGGCCGCCTTCGGGGGGACAACGCCTAAAGGGTGTGTCCCCCCGCAGCCGATCTCGGGTTTGTCCCCTCGGGGGACACTTTGGGGGGACAATGTCCCCTCTGCCGCCGACCTTGTCCCCTCCGGGGGGACACTTTGGGGGAACAATGTCCCCTCTGCCGCCAACCTTGTCCCCTCCGGGAGGACACTTTGGGGGGACAATGTCCCCTCCGCAGCCAACCATGTCCCCTCCGGGGGGACGCCTTGGGGGGACAATGTCCCCTCAGTCGCGGACCTTGTCCCCTCCGCAGCCCCCCATTGTCCCCTCTGGGCGCGCTTTTTCACGGCTGCAGGGGTGAGCCCGAAGTGTTCGGCAGCCTGTTTGTAGCTGCGGCACTCGGAGTAGAAGGAGCGAACCGCGTCCCAGTCGAACCCGGGTGTGTCGGACCCACTCACCGCTTGGTCCTCCTTTCCTCGCACCACTCCCTCCACTGCTTCCGGATCTCCGATTCGGCCTGATAGGTGGACCAGGCCTTTTCGGACCAGGCGTAGCCGGGATAGCTGCTGAAGTCCGCGAACAGAGGCCAGCGCCATTCAGGCCGCCGAATCAGAACACCGAGCTGAGTCCCTGTCTCCTCGGTGAACTCGTCGAGATGCAGGGTAAGTTCGCGGCGATTGCGGAGGACCGGGTAGCGATAGTAACCTCTGCCCTCGAAGAAAACTTCTCCGTAGGTGATGCGCCACCATCTGGAATCGGTGGTGTAGGGGTTCAGCCGCACGCCCACCGGAGGATCGCCATCCAGGATGAGGTGGGACCTTTTGCGGCGTCCGGTTGGGAATCCCGCGAGATCGAGACCGTGGCGGAGCGTTTTCAGCAGCCGAAGCTCCATGCGTTGGAGGGCATGATGATCGGTAGGAGGTGTGGGTTTTTGGGGAGCTGTGTCCATGGCAATCAGGCGGTGATGAGGTCGGCGCGGCAGGCGGCCTGGAAGTCCAAGGCCCGTTGCGAGACGAAGATGCCTCGGGGCCAGTCTTTGAGGTGGAGCCCGGCCAGGGAGCGCACCCGGGAGAGCGCCACGTAGGCTTGGCCGGGTTCACGGGCGGCGCGGATGTCGATGAAGGCGGCGTCCAGGGAGAGTCCCTGCGCTTTGTGGATCGTGACCCCGTTGGCCAAGCGCAGCGGATACTGCTTGAAGGCGCCTGCGGAGCGGTCAGCCTGATCGAAGAGCCAGGTGAACGGCTCCACGTCGATTAACCCGCCGTGGGTCTCCACTGTGACCCCGGTTCCACGCACCTCGACCACTTGGCCGGTTTGGCCGTTCACGAACCCGGAGTCGGGCCGGTTTACCGTGAACATCACCCGGGAGCCCACTTTCAGCCGGAGCGTGGCGGGCGTGAGGAGGTTCTTGGTGAGGAACTCCACTTGGGAGGACGGCCCCCAGGTTTCGGCTTGGTGGATCCGCTCCGTGCC
>JAGWVU010000057.1 GCA_018970725.1 Verrucomicrobiota bacterium | reverse complement strand
CCATTTCCGCCGTCGATCTCGCCGGCGGGGCCGGCCTCATCATCGATGCCGGGGCGACCGCGCGTCTCGGGGCCACCGGCACGGGAGGCAACCAGATCTCCGACACCTCCAGCGTCGTGGTCAACTCGACCGGCGTCTTCGACCTCAATGCGAAGAGCGAAACCATCGACGGGCTCGCGGGCAACGGGATCGTTCGGGCCAACGGCACCGCGACCCTCACGTTCGGCGGCAACAACAGCGCAGGGATCTCCGCCTACACCCTCGCCGCCGCCGCCGCCGGGGTGAACTCGACCGGCTTGAACTCCTTCTCCGGCACCCTCTCCGACGGCACCGGCAGCCTTTCCGTCACCAAGACCGGCTCCGGCACGCAGATCCTGACAGCCGCCCAAAATTACACGGGAGCCACCACCATCAACGCCGGCACCCTGCAGCTCGGTGTCGCCAACGCCCTACCCGGCGGAGCGAGTGCGTCCATCGTGACGATCGCGGGCAACAACACCGGCACGAACGTCGGCGCGGTGACCACGACCGGTTCCGACCGGGTGCTGGCCCCCGGCACGCTCGACATGGGTGGCTTCGACCAGGCGATCAACGGTCTCGCCTCCTCCACCGGCGGTTTCGTCACGAACAACCCGACGCTCGCCTTCAACGGCAGCGCGTGGGCGGTCGCGGCCGGTGTCCAGGGCACCAAGACCCTGACCCTCGGCAACAGCACCGGCCAGAATCCGGACTTCAACGGCGTCATCCAGGACGGCTTCTCCGTCGCTCCCGGCACCACCGCGTCCGGTTTTGTCGGCACCATCAATCTCGTCAAGACCGGCACCAACAGCCAGACGCTCTCCGGTGCGAACATCTACGGCGGCAGCACCGCGATCCGCAACGGCAGCGTCATCCTGACCGGCGGCACCAACCGTCTGCCCGCCACCACCGCCCTCACCCTCGGCAACGGCACCGATAGCGGTGTCCTCCAGATCGGAGGCGGCAGCACGGTCACCCAGACCCTCGCCGGGCTCGCCACCAGCGGCAGCGGCACCGCCAACCGGGTCGTCGGCGGCAACGCGGCGAACTCCACCCTCATCCTCAACCAGACCGGTTCCTCCACCTACGCGGGCGGTCTCGGCGGGGTGGGGACGAATGAGAACAACCTCAACTTCACCCTCCAGGGCGGTGGCACTCTCACCGTTTCCGGGACCAACACCCTTTCCGGCACCACCACCATCCAGGGCGGCAGCACCCTCGTGCTCGGCTCGAACTACGCCGGCACCGGCGGCCTCGTGGTGGGCGGCACAGGCGCGGGCACCCTCACCGGCACCGGCTTCACCGTCAGCGGTCCCACCACCGTGACCGCCAACGGCACCATCGCCCCGGGCGCATCCGCCCTCGCCTCGGCCACCGGAACCCTCACCTTTGCCAACGGCCTCACCCTCGGCGGCGGCACCCTCGCCTTCGGCCTGGGCACCACCAACGACCTCATCAACCTCACCGGCGGTAGCTTCAGCGTCACCACCGGCAGCTTCATCTCCCTGGCCGAGGTCGGCTCGCTCTCGCTCGGGACCTACGATCTCGTCGATTATTCCCTGAGTCCCGGGGCGCTGACCGTCGCTGGTTACAACAACCTGGCGCTGACCAACAACGTCATCGGCGCGAACAGTTACGTCGCCAGCCTGGTGCACAACACCGCGGCCAACAAGCTTCAGGTTCTCATCGACAACGCCCGCTTCTGGTCCGCCCAGACCAACGGTGTGTGGGACATCAACGGCACCGCCAACTGGAGCCCCGGTCTCCGTTACCTGGAAGGCGACAAGGTGATCTTCGCCGACACCTTCCCGCCCGGCAGCGCCCCGGGCACCACCAACGTCACCCTGAACACCACCGTGGCTCCGGGCTCGATCAGCTTCCAGAACGCGAGCCTCTCGTATTCCCTGGACGGCAGTGGCTCCATCACCGGCTCCGCCTCGATCGCCAAGAGCGGCGCGGGCGCGGTGATCATCGGCCTGAACAACAGCGCCTTCAGCGGCAGCACCGGCATCAGCGCCGGTTCGATCGAGATGCGCCACGCCAACGCCCTCGGCTCCGGAAACCTGTCCGTCAGCGGCACCGGTGAACTGCGTCTCAGCGGGGGCATCTCGGTCGGAGCCAACGCGCTCTCTCTGAACGGCACCGGCACTGCCAGCGGAGGCGCTTTGCGCAACCTTTCCGGTGACAACAGCCTCGCCGGGGTCATCACCTTGGGCGGCACCACCCGGATCAACTCGGACGCGGGCACGCTGACCCTGTCCGGCGGGATCGCCACCGGCACCAGCGGCCTCACCCTCGGCGGAGCCGGCAACATCGCGGGCCCGGGCGTCGTCAGCGGTTCCGGCACCCTCACGGTGGACGGCACCGGCGTGGTCACGCTCGGCAACACCGCGAATACCTACACCGGCCAGACCTTCATCAACAGCGGCACGCTGAGCGTTGCCAGCCTCGGCAGCGTCGGCGTGGCCGGCGGTCTCGGCGCGCCCGCCACCATCGCGGACGCCACTATCGCCCTCGGCAGCGGCACGAGCACCGGCACCCTGCGCTGGACCGGTTCCTCAAACGAGACGAGCGACCGGGTCATCGATCTGGCCGGAACCACCGGCGGTGCGGTGATTGAAGCCTCCGGCACCTCGGGCTCGGTCCTTACCCTGAGTTCGGCGCTGACCTATTCGGGCACGGGTGCCAAGTCCCTCACCCTGGGTGGCTCCGGCGGCACCACGGGGACGCCAAACGTCCTCTCCGGGGGAATCGCCGATGGCGCTTCCGCCGTGGTCAGCCTCGTCAAGTCCGGCAGCGGTGTCTGGCGTCTCGACGCCGCCAGCACCCATACCGGAGGCACCCGCGTCAATGGCGGCACCCTGCTGCTGAACGGGGCCGACTTCCTTCCGACGACTGCACCCACGATCGGGAACGGCAGCGCGATCGCGACCCTCAACCTCGGCGGCAACAACCAGACCTTCAACGGCATCACCTTCGGTGACGCCGCCGCCACCACTGCGGCCCAGGGCATCCTCGCGATCGGCTCCAGCGGCACCCTCACGCTCGGTGGCAACGTCACCTTCGACGCCACGGGCAACCCGCTCGGCGCGAGCATCACCGGCAGCGGCACCTCGACCCTCGACCTCAATGGCGCGGCCCGCACCTTCACCATCGGTTCCAGTTCCAATGCGGGAGGTTCCGACCTGACCATCAGTGCGGTCATCGCGGATGCGGCCACGGGCGGTTCGCTGGTCAAGGCCGGTGCGGGCGGCCTTGTCCTTACAGGAGCCAACACCTACACCGGGGCCACCACGGTGGACGGCGGCACCCTCAGCGTTACCCCGGGCGCGCTCGGCTCCACCTCCGTGATCAACGTGGGCACGAACGGCACGCCGGGGCAGTTCACCCTCTTTGCCGACAACGCCGCTACCGGCGTGACCCTTCCCGCGAACACGAACCTCAACGTCGGCAGCGGCACCTCGCTCGGCTACCTCGGGTTCGACCTCGGTGGCGCCTCATCGAGCGATGCCATCACCCTCTCCGGCACCGGCGCGCTCACCATCGGGCTGGCCGGCGGGGTCATCAACGCCCGCGCCGTCTCGGCCTTGACCGGGACCAGCTACCTGCTGCTCGACCGGAACGCCGCGACCTCCATCCCGATCAACACCACCAGCGGTTTCTACCTCGGCGCGCTGCCCGGCGGTTACTCCTACTCGCTCGACAACACCACCAACGTCGGCAAACTCTACCTCACTGTGGGCAGCGCCGCGGCGGGTCCCTACTACTGGACCGGCGCGCAACCGACCGACTCCTGGACGCAGCTCGGGGGAGGGGGATCCACCAGCAACTGGTCCACCAACCAAGCGGGAACCATCGACGCCGGGGCGACTCCGGGCAACATCACCGTCATCTTCAGCGCGAACAACGCGGGTGCCGCCGCCATCAACACGACCCTCGACCAGGCGTATTCGATCGCTGGCCTCCAGTTCATCGGCAACTCGCCCGCCACCGGCAACGTCTCCATCGCTCCCGGCGCCGGCATGGGCACCCTCACCCTCGGCAGTGGCGGCATCGATATCCTCACGGGTGCCTCCTCCACCAGCACCGCGATCAGCGCCCCGGTCATTCTCGGAGCCAACCAGGCCTGGGGCGTGGCCGATTCCGGCCAGACCCTGACGGTGAGCGGTGCGGTGAGCGGTTCCAGCAGCTTGACCAAGTCCGGCGCGGGCACGCTCGTCCTGAGCGGGGCGAACACCGGCTTCAGCGGCGCGGTGGCCATCAATGGCGGCATCCTGAGCATCGGCGCCTCCAACCACCTCGGTGACGCCAGCGCCTCCAACACCCTGAGTCTCGCGGGCGGCACCCTGCGCAATACCGGTTCTTCCGTCACCCTCGGCACAAACCGCACCGTGGCCCTCGGCAGCGGCGGTGGCACCCTCGAGGTGACCACCGGCAACAGCCTCACCGTGGACGGTCTCGTCAGTGGTTCCACGACCCTGACCAAGACGGGCGCGGGAACCCTCGTCCTGGGCGGCGCGAACACCGGATTCAGCGGTTCGGTCGCCATCAACGCTGGCATCCTGAGCATCGGTGCCTCGAACCACCTCGGCGATGCCAGCGCCACCAACACCCTGAGCCTCGCAGGCGGCACCCTGCGCAACACCGGCAGCTCGGTGACCCTCGGCACGAACCGCACCGTGGCGCTCGGCACCGGCGGCGGCACCTTCGACGTGACCTCGGGCAGCAGCCTGACTGTGAACGGGGCCCTCAGCGGTTCCACCGGTCTCACCAAGTCCGGCGCGGGCGCGCTCGTCCTTGGTGCCGCGAACACCGGCTACAGCGGGGCGGTCACCATCGACGCCGGCACCGTCCGCATCAGCGCAGCCAACAACCTCGGCAATGGCAGTGCCACCAACACCGTCACCCTGAACAACGCCACCCTCAATGGCACCGCCACGCTTTCCGACAGCCGCGGCTACACCATCGGCAACGCCAACAGCACCCTGACGGCCAATTCCGGCACCACCTACACCATCGCCAACAGCGCCACCACCGGCATCGGCGGCACCGGCACGCTGAACCTCAACGGCCCGGGCATCGTGGTCCTCGATGACAGCCTCAACGCCAACACCTTCTCCGGCGGCACCGTCATCAGCGGTCTCGGCACTGTCCGCATCAACACCGCCACCAGCCTCGGGGCCTCCTCCGGCGCCGTGACCCTCCGGGACGCCACCCTTCAGGTGATGGGTGATATCACCTCCACCCGGAATTTTACGCTCGCCAGCTACGGAGCCACGATTTCGGTCGATTCCTTGAGGACCTACGCGATTGGCGGCCTCTTCAGCGACGGCTCGCCGATTGGCACCCTGAACAAAACCGGCGCCGGCACGCTCAGCCTGACCCGGGCCGCGGGCAACACCTACACCGGCGGCACCTTTGTCACGGCCGGCACCCTGTTGGCCAACAACACCTCCGGCTCCGCCACCGGTACCGGCGCGGTTTCGGTGACCGGGTCCGGCACCACGCTCGGCGGCTCCGGCCTCATCACGGGCGCGGTTACCCTCGGCGGCTCGGGCACCGTGCTCAGTCCCGGCTCGGCCGCCGCGGCGGGCACCCTCACTCTCGGCAGCCTCACCCTCGGTTCCGGCAGTGTCCTGAATTATCAACTCGGCGCGCCCGTTTCCAGCGACAAGACCGTGGTCAGCACCAGCGGCGGCTTCACCGCCAACGGCGGCCAGTTCAACCTGACCGGCCTCGCCGGCCTCACCAGCGGCACCTACAACCTCATCACCTACACCGGCACCCTTGGCGGCGGATTCAGCAACCTCTCGCTCGCCAGCAACTACGTCACCGACGGCACCAACACCTTCTACGCCGCGCTGGTGAACAACACCGGTTCGGTGGACCTGACGACGACCAACAACATGGTCTGGAACGGCAATCAGGCCGGGACGGTCTGGCAGAACGGGAGCACGCCGTCCGGCAATGCCAACTGGAAGACGGGCACGACCACCAACCTCGACTTCTTCAACACCATGGCGGCGACCTTCGACGACACCGCGACCGCCTTCACCGTGAACCTCAGCGGCAGCGTCTCGCCCTCCAGCATCACGGTGAACGCGGCGAACAATTACACCTTCGCCGACGGGGGGTCCGGTGTCATCGCGGGTGGCACCGGCCTTACCAAGGGCAACGCGGGCGGCCTCACCATCAACACCGCCAATACCTTCACCGGCAACACCGCCATCAACGGCGGGTTCATCCAGATGAACAACGCCTCCGCCCTCGGCACCACCGGAACGATCTCCCTCGCCAACGGCACCTCGCTCATCCTGAACGACGCCACCGGCGTCAACCTGGCCTCCCGGATCAGCTCCATCGGCGGCAGCGGCTACGACGGCAACGGCGCGGTCCAGAACTTCCAGGGCTCCAGCACGATCGCGAACGCGCTCGCGCTCTCGACCGCCACGCGGTTCGGCGCCACCGGCGGCACCCTGAGCCTGTCCGGCAATCTTTCCGGGTCCAGCACCGCGGTCACGCTGGCGGCCTCGGGCACCGGCAACATCAGCCTCACCGGCACGAGCGTCAGTATCGCGAACGCCAACTTCACCGTCACCAACACCGGCAGCGGCACCGTGACCGTGGGCAATACCGTGGCGGTCGGCACCAGCGCGGTGGTCCTCAACGGCACCGGCACCACCATCCTGAACGGAAACCTCACCAGCAGCTCCACCACCAACGGTCTGCAGATCTCCAACACCGGGACCAACACCATCAACGGCACCGTCTCCGTCACCGGCGCGGCCGGCGGCCTCAGCATCTCGGGAGGCACGAACACCTTCACCAACAACGTGGCGATCAATGCCACCGGAACCCTCGCCGTTTCCGGCGGCACCACGACGTTTGACGATAACACGAGAACCGTGACGACCAATGGCGGGGCCATCAGTCTTTCCGGAACTTCCGCCACCACCTTCAATGCCAACGTCTCTTCCGGAGCCGGTGCCTGGACGGTTTCAAGCAGTAACAACACCACGGTGAACGGCACCATCACCGGCAGCGGAACCGTGACCAAATCCGGCGCCGGCATCCTCAGCCTGACGGCGGACAACACCGCTTACACCGGCAACATCACCGTCAATGGCGGCATCTTGCGCATTTCCAACAACGGTTCCCTCGGCACCACCGCCGGCAACACCACGGTCGCTTCCGGCGCGGTCCTCGAAATCCAAAACAACCTCACCTCCGCCGAAAATCTTTCCTTGGCCGGAACCGGGATCGGAGGCAATGGCGCCGTGCGCAACCTCAGTGGCGACAACACCTTGAGCGGGACCATCACCCTTTCAGGGGCCACCACGGTGCAGTCCGATTCCGGGACCCTGACGCTTTCCAATACAGTTTCAGGCACCGACCTGAACCTCACAGTCGAGGGTGCCGGCAACACCACCATCTCCGGCGCCATCACCACCGGAACGGGAACCCTCACCAAGCTCGATGCCGGCGTCCTTATCCTCTCCGGCTCCTCCGCCAATACCTATTCCGGGTTGACCACGGTTTCCGGCGGCACCTTGAATCTGGCCAAGACGGCCGGTGTCAACGCCGTCGCCGGGAACCTGACCGTCTCGAGCGGCGGCTACATCGTCCAACTCACCAACAGCAACCAGATCGCGGACACCAGCCTCGTGACCCTCAATGGCACCGGGGCCAATGCGGGGATTCTGCGCCTCAACAACCAGAACGAAACCATCGGCGGCCTGAGCGGCGGCGCCGGAGAGGGCATCGTGGAAAACGAATCCGGCTCCGCAGGAACCGGCACCCTCACCTTGAACGTGTCCTCGGGCACGCAAACCTTCAGCGGCCTGATCCGCAATGGCGACGGAACCAGCACCGACGGCACCCTGGCCCTCGTCAAAGCCGGAGCTGGCACCCAAGTGCTCTCCGGAACCAACTCCTACACCGGCGCGACCACGGTGGGCTCCAGCAACGGGGCCAACGCGGGCACCCTGCAATTCACGGGCACCGGCACCATCAGCAACGCCACGTCCACGGTCTTTGGCGGTATCCTGGACTTCAACGGCACCACCCAACAGATCACCAGCCTCGCTCTCGGCGGCGGCGCTTCCGGCAGTTCGTCCACCGTCTCGATCGGCATCGGCGGAGAGTTGAGACTCGGCGGGAATGTCACTTACGACGCGACCAACAACCCGAACGGCGCGACCATCTCCGGGGGAGCCTTGAGCCTCCTCGGTGACCGCACCTTCACGGTGGGGGATTCCACCGCGGCCTCTTCGGATCTCACCGTAAGCGCCGTCATCCAAAACGGCGGTGTTACCGCCCGTTCGTTGACCAAGGAAGGGGCTGGAACCCTGACGCTCTCCGGCACCAACACTTACACGGGTACGACCACCGTCAACGCGGGCAACCTCATCCTTTCCGGCGGCTCGGCCCTTGCCAACACCGGAGCCGTGATCCTCGCCAACGTGGCAGGTGCCAACCTGCAACTCAATAACAACGAGACCATCGGAAGCCTGGCTGGCGGAGGCACCACCGGGGGCAATCTGAACCTGCAAGCCAACACTCTCACAACCGGTGATGCCACCAACACCACCTTTGCCGGGGTGATCAGCGGCTCGGGCGGCGCCTTGGTGAAGCAGGGAAGCGGCACGTTCACCCTCTCCGCCGCCAACACCTACACCGGCGCCACCAACATCAACGCCGGAACGGTCACCATCACCAACGGGGCCGGTCTGGGCACCACGGACGGAGCTACCACCGTCGCCGCCGGGGCCACCCTCAACCTCAACGCCACGACGTCCGCTGAAAATGTGACCATCAACGGTTCCGGCGTCTCCTCCGCCGGCGCGCTCACCGGCACCGCCACCTCCGGTCTCACCGGCACGGTGAACCTGGCCACCAGCAGCACCATCGCCACCACCACCTCAGGCACCGTCTTCACCCTCGGCGGCGTGATCTCCGGATCCGGCTCGAACCTGACCATCGCCGGACCCGGCACCGTCCGGATCGGTGGCGCCAACAACACCTACACCGGCTCCACCACGATCAGCGAGGGCACCCTCCAACTCGGCGCCGCCGGCGACCGCATCCCCAACGGCTCCGCCACCACGGTCGCCTCCGGCGCGACACTCGACGTCAACGGCCAAACCGAAACCATCGGTTCCCTGGCCGGTGGGGGCAACGTGACGCTGGGCTCCGGTGCCCTCACCACGGGCGGTAACAACACCTCCACCACCTATTCCGGCACCCTCAGTGGCAGCGGCACCCTCACCAAGGAGGGCACCGGCACCATGACCCTCTCCGGCACCAACACTTACACCGGGGCCACCACCGTCACCGGCGGCACCCTCGAAATCGCTTCCGAAGAGAATCTCGGAGCCAACCCGGCCGCGCTCAACGCCGGCCAGTTGACCCTGAACGGCGGCACGCTCCGCACCACCGCCAACTTCTCCATCGATGACACCAACCGCGGGATCACCGTGGGGGCCTCCGGCGGCGGGTTGGAGACCGCTTCCGCCACCACCCTGACCGTGGCCAGCACCAACGTGATCACCCTCGACGGCACCCTCACCAAGTCCGGCGACGGCACCCTGATCATCAACAGCAACACCAGCGGCAACGGCGACATCAACGTCACCGGGGGAACCCTCGGCGGCACCGGCACGCTCAATTCCGCCACCGGCTCCACCAGCATCGGCGCCGCCACCCTCACTGCCGCGACCAATGGCACCCAGGGAACGCTCAACTTCGGCGGCAACCTGACCACCGCGGCCACCAGCACCTGGCTTGTCGATCTCTCCGGCGGTGTTTCTCCGACCAGCGACCGCATCAACGTGGCCGGCATCCTCTCCCTCAACGATGCCCTCCTCGCCGTGAACGAGTCGACCTTCGAGTTTGGCAACCGCTTCACCATCGCCACCTACGGAAGTCTCTCGGGGAACTTCAAATGGAACGGCGTGACGCTGAACTCCGGCGACTCCTTCCGCACCTTGCTGGGTGATTACCGGATCAATTACACGGACGACGGCTCCGGCGGCTTCGGTGGCAACCAGATCACCCTCACCGCCGTCCCCGAACCCTCTCAGGTCATCGCCATCATCCTCCTCCTCGCCCTCGGTCTCTGGTTCGGCCGCCGCCGCCTTCGCGCTGAGGCGCATGCGAAGGTTGAAGTGGAAGGTTGAGGTTCTTCGTTCTTCGTTCTTCGTTCTTCGTTCTTCGTTCTTCGTTCTTCGTTCTTCGTTCTTCGTTCTTCGTTTATTGAACCAAGAACAACGAACCAGGAACTAAGAACAAAATGAACACCGTCCTCTACGACGACGAATGCCCGCTCTGCATCTTCCAGATGAAGCTGCTGACCTGGCTCGATTGGTTCGATCAAGCCTCGCTCCGGCCCTTGCGGGATCCGGAGGCAGCGGCTTTGGCGCCGCAATTGGAGCGTGAGGATCTGCTTGAGGCCATCCATTGCATCGCCTCCGACGGAACCATCTATCGCGGGGCCAAGGCCCTCCGCTTTCTCGGCATGCGCATGCCCCTGCTCGTCCCGATGGCCTTGTTCCTGTGGATTCCGGGGGTCATTTGGGTCGCAGAGCGGGTCTACGACTACGTCAGCGCCCGCCGCCTCCTTCTCAGCCGCCTCTTCGGCTGCAAAGACGCCTGCGCCATCCTCCCCGAACGATCGCGCCAAAAACCGCGCGTTCCCTGAACCGGGAAAGCAACGGTCCCCTCAACGAAAAATAACCATCATCCCGCTTGACCGCGCACCTTGCAGAAAATGCCATTTTCCTGCACCCAGCGTCGCGATCCTCAAGAAGTGCGGGCTACTCGTAAACCGGACAAAACGTATGGAAGGCGGTTTCGCAGAAGACGCCGGGGTCGTTATACCGGCGGTTCCGGTTCAGGGCGGAGATCGAGGCCATTTCCTCATCGCTCAGGCTGAAGTCGCCGATGGCGAGGTTCTCGCGGAGGCGGGCCGGGTTGGCTGTTTTCGGAACCACGGACGTCCCGCGTTGCACGCCCCAGCGGAGGAGGACTTGCGCGGCCGTTTTGCCGGTGCGGAGCGCCGCCCGGGATACCGCCGGTTCGTCCATGACGGATTCCTCCGGTGAGGCCATGCCGAGACCGATGTAAGAGAGGGGACCGAAGGGGGAAAAGGCGGTGAACGCGATCCGCTCTTCCTGACAGTAACGCAGCAGTTTCTCCTGGGTGAGATAGGGATGCGCCTCGACCTGCAACACGGACGGACGGATTTCCGCATAGGCCAGCAGGTCCCGGATCATCCCGGTGGTCAGGTTGCAGACGCCGATGTTGCGGACCAGTCCGGAGCGGACCAAGCCTTCCATGGCGCGCCAGGTTGCCTGATAGGAGACCTTGGCGAACTCCATCCTGGGGGAGGTGGCACCGGGATCGTGGAACCAGCCGGGCGGGTAACGTTCCTCGAACGGGACGAACGCGAGGGGAATCGGAAAGTGAACGAGATAGAGATCGAGGTAATCCACCCCCAGATCCCGGAGCGTTCGTTCGCAGGCGGGACGGACATGCTCCGGCGCATGGTAGGTGTTCCAAAGTTTTGAGGTGATCCAAAGTTCCTCACGACGGCACTGTCCCGAGGCAAGGGCCGCCCGCAGACCGGCGCCCGCTTCCTCCTCGTTTCCGTAGTCGCAGGCCGCATCGAGGTGCCGGTACCCGGCGGCGATGGCCTCACGGATCACGCCGGGGGTTTCCGCCCGGGGGATTTTCCAAAGGCCGAGACCGATCGCGGGGAGGCGGTCGCCGGAGTCGAGGGGGAAATCGGGAATCATCGTGCCACACTCCAGGCCATAGGGGAGCAGGTGACAAGCGCGGGTTTGCGAAATTTCACCGGCCCGGGTCACCAGCTTCCGCGAAGTTCACCTCGATCGGCATTTCGCTGAGTTTGCGGTAGATGCGACCCAGTTCGCTAACCGGCCACCAGCGGTAGAGGTAGAGATCGAGCGGGCGCCACATCGCCACCCAGCCGCTGATCGTCAATCCCTCGCGGATCATGCCCGGCCAGGCGCCGGAGCGATTGGACAGGGCCTGCACCCCGACGGCGCAGAGGCCGAGGAAACTCATGCCGATCAGCAGACTGATCCAGGCTTCGCGCATCAGGCGCTCGAAATCCCGCCGGTTGAGTTCCGCCTTATAATCGAAATAGTGATGAATCGAGTCCCGGATCAGCGCAGCCTCCGCTCCGTTTCCGTTCGAGTGCGGGAGATGGACCACCAGTTGCACCGGTTGACCCGGCGGATGCTCCCGGGCCCAGCTCACGATGAACTCCTCGGCATCGTCGTCGAGGTCCCGCTCATGGAACGGGGACGGGTCCATCGAGTTGAACAGCTGCTGCACCGAGAGCAGGTTCAATTCGATCGTTTGCACCGGGAGGTCGCGGGTCATCTGACCCACAGGATACTCCCGGAACGTGGAGGAAATCAACGGGCCGAAGCGATGGGCATGATCCCGAGGGAACGCGCCTCACTGATCGAGATGATCTGGCTGTCCGGAGATTCACCATTCTCGATCGCCTCAGCATTCTCCTCGAGCGTGGCGTTGCCGCTTTCGATGGCGTTGCTGAAGGTGCTGAACGACGCCCCGAATTCCTTCTTCAAGATCTTCGCGGGCATCGAGGCCAGTTCCGTGACGGGTTTGAGATTGTCCTGACCGAGCATCGTCGTTTCCAGGGCAACCAGTTCCGATTCATCGTCCGTGCCGGTGTCGAACGCCAGAAAGCAATGACCCGGCACCATCACGAGATAGGCTTCGATCCCGATCTTGCGAAGCAACGAGCCCATGAGGACCGAACCATCCACGCAGTTGGCCTGGGTCGCCCCGATCGAGTCGTCGAGAAACCGCACCGTCTGGCTGACGACATACTTGCTCGGAGTGGTTGTCGAGACATCGCTGTATTTGATGCCGCGCCGCTGCAGGGCGTTCCAAAGGGCGAAAACCTGGGCGATGACGACTTCCGGATCACCGCTCTGGTAGCCGGTGAAGGAATCGATCAACCCGCTCTGGAGCGCTTCCTTGAGGATCGTGTCCACCATGGGATGGTTTTCGTTCACGAATGCGGCAAAGAGGAACGACAGATCGTCGAAATCCTCTCCTTCTTCGTCCATCAAAACGTAGAACGGGCAGTCGTTGATCGATTTCATGATGCAGGTCTCGGACTGTTCGGGGAGTTCCTCGTCATCGACCGTGACCTTGCAGACGAGGTTCCCGGGCCGCTGCTGGCGCATTTCATGAAGGGCGGCGTAGTCCCACAGAGCTTTCGGGAGAATCCGGACTTCCTCGAGATCGTCCTCGATCGTTCCCTGCCAGACGGAGCTTTTCATGAAGCCGTCCATCGCGATCTCCACTCTCACCTCGGAACCGGCTTCCACCTCATACAACGTCACGCCGACCCAGCCGTTTTCGTCGCCGAAAAGGGGCACTTCATCGTCGCCGACCTCCGGGTCATCGTCCCCTTTCTTGTCCTCCGCGCTCTCTTCGTCGCCATTCCAATCGACCGTGGCAGTGGAGATGAGGGCGCTCGGGAACAGGTCCTTTCCCGTGTAGGACCAAGGTTCGAATTCCACGGCCACCGCAACGGTCATCGTGAAAAACAGGGTGGTGAACAAGGCGGAGAGGGACGTCATAATCTCGCCTCGAAACATATGGTAATAATAATGCAGATCAAATCTTCAAAAACAATTTCTGGCGGTGCATCGCATAAAGAATCAGCCAGAGCACGGCCAGGGTGCCGGCGCCGAGCAGGAGCGATTCATAGGTCGGGCCGAAGAGAAGGAAGGGCCGGTCACCGAAGTGGGTCTTGAGGGAGGACCGGATGAAATTGAGCCACAGATGGTCCATGCAATAGGCCGCGATCGAGTTCATCCCGATGACAACGAGCGGGAAGGTCCAGGCCCGGTGACCGCGGCGGTCGATGATTTCGTAAAACGCCGCCAGCCCCAGCAGGCACCAGCCACCGCTGAAGAGCGTCCAGGCGGGCGTCCAGATCCGTTTCACCACCGGGCAAAGGCCGATGGCCCCGAGGAGCCAGCCGGAGGCGAGCGCGATCCCGCCGACGAGCAACATCCAGCGCACCTTCTCCCGGGGGGAGGTCCCGCCGCGCAAGGTTTCGCCCGTGATCAGGCCGAGGATCATCGTGGCGAGGGTGGGAACGAAGCTGAGCGTGGCATACCCTCCCGCGTTGCAGACGAACGGCTCCGGTCTCGGCCAAAGGTTGAGAAACCAGGTGTCGAAGGCCCAAGACAAGTTGCTGTTTTTCTGCCAGTGCGCCGCAAAACCGCGGAGGCCATGGTCCGCCAGCCAGTCCGCCGGAACCTTGACCTGTGCGTAGTCAAAGTCCGCCGGGGGGAGGGGAAAGAGGGCGAAGGCAGCCCAGAAGAGGAGGAGCAACGAGGCGAAAGCGATCCATTGCTCCCGCACGGAGCGGAACCCGAGGAGAAAAAGGAAGCCGTAGCCGAGGCCGATCTGCGAGAGGGTGTCCTCAAAGGTGAAATTTGTCTGCGGCTTGTTCACGCTGCGCAAAAAGACGCCCAGCGCCACCAGGAGCAGGGCCCGGCCGAAGGCGTGCCAAGCCAGATCCCGCCGGGAGGCCCCCCGCGCGAGACGCCCCGCGATGGAGAAAGGCAGGGCCACGCCGACGATGAAGGAGAAGGAGGGTTGGATCAGGTCGTGCAGGGAACATCCGGTCCACTCCACGTGGCTTTGGTGCCAGCCCAGAAAAGCGAGCCAGGCGTTTCCTGGCGAGGCGGCGGCGATTTTGGCGAAGCGCAACACTTCGGCCATCATGAGGAACATGACGAAGCCCCGATAGGTATCGAGGGAAACGAGGCGACCGGGAGCGGGAGGGGAAGCGGAGGACATCGGACGACTGGCGCGCGTGGCGAGCCGATTCTTTAGCCGAACCGCGGGCAAAGAGGAAGCGAATTGATCAAGCGGCCGGTTTCGCAGGGGCCGGTTTGGCCGGGGCCGCCGGAGTGGCGGGCGGCGCCGGTTTTGGTGGTGGGGGAGGCGGGGGCGGAATCACGGTCAGCCAGAAGTCCGGAGTCTCGTTGAGGAGATAATCGCCCCGGGATTCTTCGTTCTGCCAAGTCCGCGCGACCGCCATCGGCTTCGGAGAACCGGGTTCCCGGAGTTGCAGGTGAACCGGGCCTTGAAACGCCTTGGCGGTGGGCGCGGCGCTGAACGTGATCTTGCAGGGGCCGGTCTTGGCGGGGATGGACTCGGCTTTCCAGGTGACGCCCTCGGGAAGGTCCGGACAAACCAGTTCCAGGGGCGCGGCGTGGCCATCTTCCCGGGTCAGGGTCACCGTGAGTTCCGCCGTCTTCGTCCCGTTGAGAAGGAGGCTGTCGGCGGTGGTGGTGGCCCGGAACGAGGGGAGAATCGGGGCGGCGGCGAGATGATACCGCATGTCCGGCCGGCCGAACCGGTCCCGAATCTCCACCTCGAAGAAACCGGCGGGCTCCACGGTCACGTCCCCGGACGGATCCGGCTTGGCGGCAACATCATCGATCTCTCGCAGGAGGGAGCCGTCCGCCTTGAAGAGCCGCAAGACCGGATCCGTGGGGAAACCGATGGCCCGGGCCTCGACGCGAACCCGGAGTTTGGCACCGGCCATCGACTCGATGCGGAACCGGTCGCGTTCTCCGGCCGCCTTGAGTGTTCCCTCGAGACGGTGGGGGGCCTTGAGCGGCACGGCGGGAGCGGTCTCGACGGAATCCGGCTTGGGCACCGGGAGCGGCAACTGGGGCGGGATGGCGTCTCCCTGCAGGCGCAGCCGGTAAACCTTGTCCTTGTCCCCGGCAAACCCGATGTCCGCGCTGGCTTTGTGGGCGATGGCGCTGATCTGCAGCAGATAATCACCGGGCGCGGTGACACGGGTGGAAAAACCGGGATCGAGGTTGTGGGAGTCGCTCGCCAGCACGAGTTCCCTGCCGTCCGGACCCAGCAGATGCAGGTAAGGATCGATTTCACTGCGCAGCCCGTAGGCATCGAGGCGGGCGGAGATCGTCTGGCCGGCCTTGAGAGGGATCCGGTAAAAATCGACATCACCGCGCCGTTCGAGGATTCCGTGGATCGTCAACGGCAGGCTGGAAACCACCTGGGCCTCGCCCGCCCGGTCGTTCTTCGGGTTCTCCAGAACCTCCGGTCCCTGGCCGATCACGAAGAAGCGCGCGTCGCTGCAACCGGCCTCGTTGTAGAAACGCACCAGGACCGGTCCGGCCGGGGCGCCGGCCTCCACGCTGACCTTGAGTTTGCCCTTGTCCGTGGCGGGCTCGATCTTCACGGAGGGGGAACTGCACCAGACCTTGACCGGCCAAACGGTGGTCCCGATGGCCTCGACCACGGTCTCCGCTCCGGAGGCCAGCCCGACCGGGTGAAGCGCGGAGAATTTCGGAGGATCGACCGCCCAGACGGAACCACCGAGCAGAGCCGGGAGGAGGAAGGCGAGCCTCACGCGAACAACTCCTTGATCAGGTGACCGCGATCGATCAACTGGATCGGACGATTCGCGGTATCGTGGAGGACCTGGCCGTGATCGATCCCCATCTTGGTGTAGATCGACGCCGCGAAGTCCTCCGGCCGGTAGACGTTCTCGTTGGCGTAATAGCCCTTCACGTCGGTCGCCCCGACGATCTGGCCCCCGGGGATGCCGGCCCCCGCCATGAGGACGGACATGGCGAACGACCAGTGGTCCCGCCCTGCGCCCGGGTTGATCTTCGGGGTGCGGCCGAACTCACCCAAGAGAACCACCAGGGTATTCTTGAGGGTGCCGCGCTGATGAAGATCGTTGATCAAGGCCGAGACGGCTTGGTCGGTTTTCGGCAGGAAATCATCCTTCAGTTTCTTGAAGATGTCCCCGTGGTGATCCCAGCCGCCGTAATGGACCGAGACGAAGGGCACGCCCGCTTCGGTCAACCGCCGGGCCAGAAGGAGACGCTGGCCCAGATCGGTGCGGCCGTAGGCATCGCGGACCGTGTCCGGTTCCTTGCCGATGTCGAAGGCGGCCTGGGCTCCGGGGGAGTAGACGAGGCGGTAAGCCTGCTCGTAGTAGGAGTCGAACGCAACCGCAGGGTCCTCGGCCACGCTTTCCTGAATGCGGGTGAGGCGATCGAGTTCCTCGCGCAACCGGCGCCGTGAACCGGCCCGCTCAGGATCCAAGGACTTGGGAATGCTGACGTCGCGCACCCGGAAGTTCGTCTGGCTTGGGTTGTCGGCAATGACGAACGGGGCATTGCTCGCACCGAGGAAGCTGGGGCCGCCCGAGCGGGTCATCGAGCCGAGGTTGAAGTAGGCCGGCATGCCGTTGATGACGCCGCGGTCCGAGGCCACGACCGAGCCAAGGGACGGATGAAAGGTGACGAAGGCTCCGCAGCCCACCGGCACCGGCGTGGGCCGTCCCGTGGTCAGGTAATGGTTGCCCGCTCCGTGGTTGTTCTGATTGTGGGCGATCGAGCGGATCACCGTGAACTTGTCGAACGCCTTGGCGAGCTTCGGAACGTGCTCGGAAAAATGGACGCCGGGCACCCGGGTCGGGATGGTCTTGAAATCTCCGCGGATGCCATCGGGAGCGTCCGGCTTCGGGTCGAACGTCTCATAATGACTCGGGCCCCCGTCCAGCCAGATGAAAATGCAGCGGGTGTCGGAGCCCGCGGGAGTGGCGGCTTCCGCCCGGTGACGAAGCATTTCCGTCAGGGAAAGCCCCCCCAGCGCGGAGAGCCCGGTCTGGAGGAAATCGCGGCGGCCGTGGCCGTTGCAGTTTCGGTTCATGCGGCGTGTTGCTTAATGGTTGAAAACGAATTCGGCGGAGTTGAGCAGCGCCCAGGTCAGGTCCTCGGCCGCTTTCCGGCGGTCTCCGGAGGCCGGGAAAATCTTTTCCGCGATGGTCCGCTCCTCCGGATTCGGAAGGCGGGAGAAAACCCGCAGATACAATTCCTCGACCAGAACGGGTGTCGGCATCGGACCCTCCGCAAGCTTGGCGGGCAGGCTGTCGCTCTGCGCCAGTTTGGAGACAAGGGCCTCCGAATTGAGCAGGTGGAGGGCTTGCGTCATGGTCGGCGAGAGCATCCGTTCACAGGGACAATCCGCGCTGGAGTCGGGACGGCCGAAGGTGGTGAGGAAGACCGAGGGCAACAGGTTGTTCCACGTCCGCACCGCCCGGGAGTCGAGCGGGAGCCCGTCGAACGAATCCCGCACGCCGGTGACATCGCAGACCGCGTCGAGCATGACCTCGGCTGGCAAACGGCGCCGCAGGCTCCGGGAGAAATTTGTGTTGTCCGCCACATTCGTTTCGTTGGGCAGGGAACCGGCCTGGTAGAGGGCGGAGTTGAGAATGCGCCGCATCACGTGCTTGAGGTCGAATCCGTGGGTCACGAAGTCCTGGGCCAGCCACGTGAGGAGTTCATCGTTCACCGACGGGTTCGATTCCCGGAAATCATCGACCGGGTGGACGATGCCGCGGCCGAAAAACTCCCCCCAAATCCGGTTCACCACGGCGCGGGCGAAGTAGGGGTTGTCCGGGCGGACCATCCAATCGACCAGCACGGCCCGGGGATCCGTCCCCTCCGGGATGGGGAGTTCGGAACCTCCGGGTGGTTTCGCCTTCATCAGGGCCCCGGTCACCGGATGGGAGGTCTTGCCGCCGGGCTCGAACCACAATTCCTCGGGCTCCCCGGAAATCGGCGCGGAGATGAAGTTCTGCCCCTTGCTCTTCAAGCTGTTGAAGAAGGCCGCCATCTGGTAGTAATCATCCTGACTCCATTTTTCACTCGGGTGATGATGGCATTTGGCGCAATCCAGACGCACGCCGAGGAAGATCCGGCTCACGTAGGCGCTGAGCATTTCAGGATCCCGCTGGTCGCGGAACAGGGCCACCGGGCCGTCCCGGTGACTGCTGCCTTGCGCGGTCAACAATTCCCGGGTGAAGCGGTCGTAGGGAGTGTTCTCCTGAAATTTCCGCCGGATCCAGTGGTCCAGCAGATAGACCGGCTTCACCCCGATCCGCTGCGTGTTTCCCACCGTGATGTCCCGCCACTTCGTCGCCCAATGATCCGCCCAGTTCGCGTCCGCCAGCAACTCGTCCACCAGGCGCTGCCGCTTGTCCTTCGCTGGATCCGCGAGAAAGGCGCGGGCCCGCCCGGGGGACGGCAGGCGTCCGGTGGCGTCGAGACTGGCGCGGCGCAAAAATTCGGCGTCACCGCACGGCTTGCTCGGAAGGATGCCCAGCTCGGCAAAGCGCTTCCAACTGAGACGGTCGATCTCGTTGTGCACTGGCAACGACGCGTAGGCGGACTTCGGCAGGGTCCGGTCCGGGGGCACCGCCACGCGGCTCACGGCCACTTGATCGAGATAGCGCACAATGACCACCCCGTCGCCCGGCGTCTTCCCGACCTGCATCATCCCTTCCTCGGAGACATCCACGAAGGTCTTGAGCGGCGCCTGAAACTCACAATACTCCGTGACCACCCGCTT
Source organism: Verrucomicrobiota bacterium (assembly GCA_018970725.1). Classification (GTDB taxonomy): domain Bacteria; phylum Verrucomicrobiota; class Verrucomicrobiia; order Verrucomicrobiales; family DEV007; genus V1-115. The sequence continues at coordinate 6,081 of JAGWVU010000057.1, read as the reverse complement.
CGAACCATCGGAAAACAAGGCCGTGACCTCGATCGGCTGGCGCTGGCCCTTGCGGTAGCTGCCCCGCGCCGGTTTCACCGCGATGGACTGGAGTGATGGTTCCCCGGGCGCTTCCAGCGGCGCCCCCTGACGGATCCAATCCACCAGAATCCGGTAGTCGTGCGAACCCGGCTTGATCCGTTCGCCGCCCTCGTGATCGATCCGCTTGGTGGCCTTCAACAGGAGGAGGCTCTGCTCCGGGGCGGCCGGGAAAATCCTCCGGCCCCTGGCGTTGCGCGTGATCTCCAGGTAGTCCGCGGCGGGGTCAAAGCCGAAGATGGTCAGCTGGAATCCGTTCTGGCCGCCCTGCTTGGCATGGCAGGAGCCCGCGTTGCAGCCGTTCCCGCTGAGAATGGGCAGGATGTCGTTGCGGAAACTTAGGGAGGCAGGCGCAGGTTCGCCGGCCCGGCCGATGACCGGGAGGGCGAGAAACGCGACGAGCCGCCAGAAGAAAGGATTCATCCACAGGATACACGGACCCGGAAGGGCGCTACTTTCGCTCTCATCCCGGGAATCAAGGGAAAGCTGATGATCAGGCGCTCAGGCCACCTCGGAGATCTCCCACCCCTGCCGGTAATCCCGCCGCAACCATCGGTTCGCTTCCTCCATGTTGGTGAAGCGGAGATTCGCGGAATCCCATTCCAGGTTCTGGCCCCGGTGACGCACCGCGATATTTCCCAAGAGGACCGTCTCGGTGAGCGGGCCGGCGTAGTCGAAGCCGTCGGAGGGCTGTTTTCCGGTGACGATTCCGTCCACCCAACCATGGTAATGATCGAGCCCGGGAAGTTTCGGGGGCTCTTCGGTGACCAGTTTTCCCTCCCGGTAAAGGCGGGGCGGGGCCACGTGAGGCAGCACCAGGCTGCCCGTCTCCCCGATGAACAAGCTGCCGCTGCTGGGAAGGCCTTCGTTGGGGGGGAGTTGGTTGCCCTTGCTGCTCGGCAGGCGACCGCCGTCATACCAGGTGACCTTGAGCTGCGGGCCGGCGGTGCCCGGGAATCCCGGGAACGTGTAATGCACCACGTTCTGGGCCGGCCAGACTTCGTCGTTCATCCCGGTGTGATCCGAGCATTGGACTGAAATCGGTGCCTTGTCGATGTTCAAGGCCGTGAAGACCGGATCGAGGATATGGCAGCCGAAATCACCGAGGGCCCCGTTCCCGAAGTCCTGCCAGTCGCGCCATCCCCACGGGTGATAGACCCGGTGTCCGCCCGCGTAGGGCCGGTAGGGGGCCACTCCCAGCCAAGTGTCCCAGTCCAAAGTCGCCGGAACCGGTTTCTCCACGGGGCGGGAGATATGGTAGGATTTTCCGTGCCCCGTGGCCGCGCACCAGGAATGGACTTCCTTGACCTTCCCGATCTGCCCGTCCTGAATCCATTTCGTTCCGGTCCGGTAAGCCTCGTGCGAATGAATCTGGTTCCCCATCCGCGTGATGACACCGGATTTTTTGGCTTGGAGCCGCACCTGACGCGCCTCCCAGACGTTGTGGGTCAGCGGTTTCTGGCAATAGACATGGATCCCGCGGCGCAAGGCGTCCAACGTGATGTAGGCATGCATGTGGTCCGCGGTGGAAACCGTGACCGCATCGATCTTGCCCTCCATTTCGGCAAAGAGGCGGCGCGAATCCTGGAACCAACGCGCCCCCTTGTGCTCGTGACGAGCCCGTTCCATCCGGGCGAGGTCGATATCGCAAAGCCCGGCCACATCCACCTGGGCATGGGTCCGCATGCTCGTGAAGTCCGACCATCCCTTGCCCTCCGTTCCGACCGCGGCCAACTGGACCCGGGAGTTCAGGTTTTGTCCACGAACAATGGCGGGGAAGCCGATGGCTCCACCCCCGATCATCTGCATCAGTCGGCGTCTTTGCATGGCAGTCTGCGAGGCATTTCGAGACACGCGATGCCCGCCGCGTTTCTATCGCCCGTTCGGTCCGGACCTCTCACAAACGGAGGCGGCGCTTTCCGGCGGCCCCGGTTGAGGGAGCGCGGAGATCCGCCCAGACCTGCTCGAGGCCCTCCGCCAGGGCTTCCCATTCCTCCGCCCCGGCCGACCACAGGGAACTGGCGCGGAGCACCCGCCCCATCTCGTCCGGATCAAGGCCCATCGCCTCCATGACGTGGGATGGATGACCCTTGCCGGCACTGCACGCGCTGCCGGTGGATACCTGAAAACCCAAATGACTGAGGCGCGTGAGCCAGGAAAGGTTGGAAAATTCCGGGAGCACCAGCATCGTCGTGTTCCACAGGCGGGGCGCAGCTCCGCCCACCACCCGGGTCCCGGGAAGGGAACGCCGCACCCGATCCTCAAATCCGTCCCGGCCTTCTCCCGTAACCCGCGGAAACCAGGTTGCGGCCTCGCCCAGCGCCCGGACCATGGCCAGGATGCCCGGCGTGTTTTCCGTTCCCGCCCGGTGACCGGATTCCTGGGCTCCGCCCACGGAAGTGCCCCGCAACCGGCCGGTTCCTTCCGGCACCACCAGAAAGCCGACCCCCTTGGGACTTCCGAACTTGTGACCGCTCCCCGTGAGCCAAGCGATTTTCCCCAGCCCGTCCGAAGGCATTTTCCCCAGCCATTGCGCGGCATCACAGTGAAACGGAATGCCCCGTTCCGCGGTCAGTTGCCGAAGCGCCGCCCATGGTTGCAGGGCTCCGGTCTCGTTGTTCGCCGCCATCACGGAAAGCAGCACCGGCCGCTCCTGGTCCAAGCGTTCCGCCGTGGCCGCAAGGTCGATCGTCCCCTCCGGAGCGAGCGGCGTCAGGCTCACCCGCCCGGGAAAATCACGCCCCGCGGCGTCGCGCACGCATGGGTGCTCCAGCGGGCTGATCATGACCGTGGCATCCGGCGGTGACGTCGCCGCCACATGCCGGAACACGGCGTTGGACGACTCCGTCGCGCCGGAACCGAAGACGATCCGCTCCGGTTGGTCGATCCCGAGGAAATCCGCCAATTCCTCCCGTGCCTCCTCCAGTTTCCGCCGTACCGCCCCGGCCGTGTGATAGAGGCTGGAAGGGTTGGGCCAGTCCGCGTCGAGCGCTTTCAGGTAGCACTCCCGCACGGAAGGGAAGAGCGGGGTGGTCGCGTTGGCGTCGAAGTAACCGAAGTGGGTCACAGCTTTCGCGCGGCTTCGCGGAGCGCCCCGGCCAACTCTTCGACACTCCAGGTTTCATCGGTGAAAAGCCGCGTGATCCTTCCCGAAGGGTCCAGAACCACCGTGCGCAGGTTGTGCTCCATCGGCGCCGTGGGGTCGTCCGTGTAGCGCAGGTCGACATCGGCCGCGATGTCCCGGATCGTGCAGCAACTGTCGCTGCTCAGCATCCGCCATCGGGAAGCGTCGTACCCGTAAGCCTCGCCGTAGGCCTTCATCGTCCCGGGCGTGTCATGGAAGGAATCGAAGGAAATCGTCAGCAACTGCCAGTTCGCCGGGGCTGTGGGATCCCCCTGCAAGAGTTTTGACACCGCCGCGAAGTTGCGCATCATCCTCGGACAAGCCTCGGGCAGGGCGCACCGCGTGAAGACAAAGGTCAACGCCACCGCCTTGCCCCGGCTGTCGCTCAAGCGTATCCGCTCTCCGGCCTCGTTGAAAAATTCCCGGTCGGGAAGCACGTCCCCGACCTTGAGGGGGGGGCGTCTTTTCTCCGGCCCTGCCTCTGGGGAGGATGGGCTGGAAAGCCGCTTTTTCCCGGTGGCCACAATGTTCTCGATCCACGATTCAAATCCGTCCACGATGTAGTCGAAGAGAATCTCATCCCCGGTGGCGAGTGGTTTCAGTTCCGAGGGACGGGCCGCGCGGAAGGGCATGATCATGGCCGGCATGTGATCCGGGATCTTCTCATGGTCGATCACCGCCACTTCGGGGCCCTTGGTCTGGAGGAAGATGCCCTTGACCCGGAAGACCCGGGCGTCGGACGAGCGTTTGGGAGGTTCCACGCAGATCGCCACCGCGGCCATCCAGGCGAGGCTGATGGCGATCCATCCGGCGGTGCGGGTGAGTTTGCAGTTGTGCATTGAGGCCAGGGGTTCGATGAAGTTCGTATCAGTTTACGATGATTCGTTCAGTTTTGGCACGGCAATCCAGCATGCCTCTCGCGGCCCTCTTCCTCTTGGCCGGGTGCGGACCTGCTCCCACCCCGCCTCCGGAGATCCGTTCGTATCGGGAAGTAGGAGAGTTTTCCCTGACCGACCAAAACGGAAACGCGATCACCGCCCAAAACTTGCTCGGAAAGGTCTGGGTGGCGAATTTCATTTTCACGTCCTGCACCGCCGAGTGTCTCGTTCTCAGCAAACACATGGCCAACCTTCAGGAACGATTCCGGGGGGACGATCGTGTGGCGTTTGTCTCGTTCAGCGTCGACCCCGGCACGGATCAACCCGCCCGGTTGGCCAAATACGCCGACCTCTTCGATGCCGGTGCACGCTGGTCCTTCCTCACCGGCGAACCCGCGGCGGTGGAGACGCTCATCAAGGAAAGGTTTCTCCTCCCGGTCGCGCAATCTTCCGCAGAATCGCTAGCCCTCCAAAAGGCGCTGCTGATTCACAGTGACCGGTTTGCCGTGGTCGACCGGAAAGGTGTGGTCCGCGCTTACGTCCAAGGGATGCGATCCCAAGCGGAAGACGAAGTCGCCCAAGTGGTCAGCCATCTTCTTGTGGAGTGATCTCCTCCGCATAAAAAAATCCCCGGGGGATTTCCCGGGGATCAATCAAAACGGTCAAAGCGGACTGGTTATTTCGGAAGCCCGCTGGTCGCCCATTTTTCAAGCTCGGCGCGGGTCACGGGAGCGGTGATGCTCTTGTATTTCTCGCGCCATGCCTTGGTCTGTTCCGCGGTCACGAGGTCGGTCTTGCCGCCGTAGGTGTTGCGGACGTAAGTGAGGACGGCGGCCAATGCGGCGTCGTCCAAGGCGGTCTCGAGCGGCATCATGATCTGGAGAAACTTCGCGTCCTCTTTCTTGATGCCCTTCATCACGGCGATCGCCATGATCTCGGCGGACTCGGCCGCCACCAGCTTGGAATCGGCATAGGCCGGCGCCATTTTCATCGGCCCGGCCATCATGCCCTTGCCGTCCAAGCCATGGCAGGCTCCGCAGACCATGTATTTTTGTTTGCCAAGCTCCATGGCGGCAGCCTTGTCGTCAGCCCGGCCGGGATCCGGCAGCGCAAGGGCGAGCCCGAGGAGGAGAAGAAGGGGAGAGCAGCGGTTGATCATGGGATGTTGGGTCGGAAACGTTTCGAATGGATTTAATGAACGACCGGGGCAGATAGCACCAGCAACGGCCCCGCTCAATCTGAAATACGCTCCCTCTGCCCCGGAAAGGACGAAAAATGAAACTTGCTGAAAAGAAAAGTTTCCAAGCGCAGGAAACGGGCTAGTTTTCAGGCCCGTCGCTCTTCGCGGCGTCGGCAAGCGGGGTGTAGCGCAGTCTGGTAGCGCGCTTCGTTCGGGACGAAGAGGCCGCAGGTTCGAATCCTGTCACCCCGATCCCTCTCAATCAACGGGTTACGGGGATTAGAGGGGATCCCAACAGCGCCCCGATTTCAGTAGCGGGTCTTCACGCCGATCTAGGGCCGATCCACGATTCCGCTAAATAAGGTTGGATTTCGTTGCCTCCGGCGATCTCGCCCACCGGGCAACGCTCCCGGGAGTAAATCAAGCAGAAGAGCGACGCCGGGCAGCGTGCCGCGACCTTGAAAGATCTTCAGTCCAAGAGCCTGAAGGCAGCGCGCCGGGCCGGACTCAAGCTGATCGAATGGGCCGTCAACGATGACGAACTCTTTCGTGGCTTGTATGAACTTAGCGGGGGACTAGCCGAAGCCTGCGAGGCGCACATGCGCCACTTAGACAGCAGGCCCAAAGGGTCGGGACAGGATCAGCCCTGAGCGAACCCACTAGGCTTGGGGGCACGGATGAATCACCGATAAAACGGATGGCACGGAGAGGAATCCAAAGGAGAGCATGTCTCTTCCCATCCGTGTCATCCCGCCCCTCCGTGTTTCATCCGTGCCCCAAAAAGCCCTCTTCCACGTCATCCGCCGACGCGATCCTCCAGG
>JAGWVU010000056.1 GCA_018970725.1 Verrucomicrobiota bacterium | reverse complement strand
CCCGCGACGGAGCGGAGGCGGCGAGAGATTCCCGGGTGAGGAGGTCGGCGAGCGCCAGCCCCCCGAAGCCGCAGCCGGCTCGGCGGAGCCATTGGCGTCGATCGAGTGAAGTCGGGAAGTTTTCCATGGGATCGTGGGGTCAGTCGATGAAAGCGAACTCGTTGCTGCAAAGAAGGATATGGACGAGGTCGGTCCAGGCGGCCTGGGGATCGCCCGGCGGAGCGGCGGCGAGGCTGGCGCGTGCGGTGGCGACTTCCTCCTGCCGCGGCGGCCGGCCCAGCAACACGGCCCAAGCCCGCGCGAGACGGGGGACCTCCGACTCCGCGGCGGCGGGCACCTCGTTGAAGAGACGGGTGGCGATGTCGCGGGCCACGCTTTCGACGAAGCGGTTGTTCATCAGGAAAAGCGCCTGGGGCGAGACCGTGCTCAGCGGGCGGCTCTCGCTCGAAGTGTCCGGGTTGGCCGCATCGAAGAGGGTGGAGAAGTTCGAGCGGTCCCACCGGGTCGTCTGGACGTAGAGCGAGCGGCGGCGCGCTTCGAGATCGTGGTCCGCCGGGCCGCCGGTCCCCGCTTCCCCGGCCGGGGAGGGCAGGCGCGCGGCGGCGAGGATCATGGAATCGCGGATTTCCTCGGCATCCAGCCTGCGGGCCTGCACGCGGCCGAACCAGCGGTTCTCCGGGTCCGCCTCGATTGCGGCGGGAGCGGCCGCGCTGCTCTGGCGATAGGTGGCGGAGAGCACGATCCGCCGGTGCAGCGCTTTCATTGACCAACCATCCGCGGCGAAGCGGCTCGCCAGCCAGTCGAGCAGTTCCGGGTGCGAGGGCGGCTCGGATCGCATTCCGAAGTTGCTCGGGGTCGGGACAATCCCCCGGCCGAGGAGCCAGTGCCAGACCCGGTTCACGATGACGCGGCGGGGCAGGGGATTGTCCGCCGAGGCGAGCCAGGCGGCGAGTTCCTTGCGTCCGCTGCCGGAGCTGATGGGCGGCTGTTTTTCGCCCGCGAAGAAGGCTGGCATGCGGCGCGGGACGACGGCTCCGAGCCGGGTGTAACTGCCGCGGATGTGAACGGGCACGTCCTGGATGCCGGGGAAGAGACCCTTCGGCACGCCGCCTTCCTGCACGGCGATGGCCAGAGGCGGGGCGGGCGGCATGGCGGCCTGGAAACGGTCGCGCTCGGCCTTGAGGGCCAGTCGTTCCGGAGCGTCCGCGGCTACGGCGGGCTTCCGTTTGTCCAGCTCGGCCAGTTTCGCCGTCACCCCGGCCAGCGCGGCAGCGGCCTCGTCATAGGTGCGGGCGCTCTCCGGAGGCACGAGGCGCACGCGGTTCAGGTCGGAATGGCCTCCCTTGCCGCCGAGGGCGTTGAGGGTGCGGGTGCTGTGGAAAATGCCGGCGAGGGCGTAGTAATCCGCTGTGGAGACGGGGTCGAACTTGTGGTCATGGCACCGGGCGCAACCGAGGGTGAGGCCGAGGAAGGCCTTGCCCACCGTGTCGATCTGGTCATCGACGATGTCACCGACCAGTTTCTTCTTGTCGGCGTCGCCGTTATCCCAGCTCCCGATGCTGAGGAAACTGGTGGCGGTGAGACCGGCGGCATCGATCGAGGCCGGATCGGCCGGGGCGCCGTCGAGCGGATCGCGGATCAGGTCGCCGGCAATCTGCCGGGTCATGAACCGGTCGAAGGGCAGGTCGCGGTTCAGTGCGGAGACGACCCAGTTCCGGTAGCGCCAAGCCTCCGTCAGCTCGAAGTCCGAGGTCGCGGGGTGAGTGGGCCGTCCCGCCTGATAAGCATCCGCATACCGCGCCACGTCGAGCCAACGGCGTCCCACCCGTTCACCGTAGGCGGGGGACGCGAGGAGGCGGTCCACCACCCGCTCGTGGGCTTTTGAAGAGGGATCGGCGAGGAAAAAGGCGGTCTCCTCCTCTGTCGGCGGCAGTCCGGTCAGATCGTAGGTCACCCGGCGCAGCCAGCTGCGGCGGTCCGCCTCCGGCGCGGGGCCGAGACCTTGCGAGCGCAATCCGGCCAGCACGAAGCGGTCAATTTCGTTGCGCGCCCATTCGCGCTGCGGGTCGTCCTTCAGATCCGGAGGAACCGGATCGGTGATCGGCTGGAAGGCCCACCAGCGCCGAAACTCCTCCTCGCGGGCCGGGAGACGATCCGGCTTCAAGGCGGCGGTTCTCCCCGCCTCCTCCGGCCAGGGCGCTCCCTCGCGCACCCAGCGTTGCAGCGCCACGATTTCGGCGGAGGGCAGTTTGCCTTTGGGCGGCATCTTCAAATCTCCGTGGTAGCCGGTCACGGTGATGATGAGGCTTGCTTCCGGTTTCCCGGGCACCACCGCCGGTCCGGAATCACCGCCCGCGAGGAAGCGCTCGCGGCTGGAAAGGTCGAGCCCGCCCTTCTGCTTTGTCTCCGCGCTGTGGCACTCGTGGCAGCGCTCGATGAGCAGCGGGCGGATCTTGGATTCGAAGAAGGCGACCGGATCTTCCGCTGCGGCCCGGAGCGCGGCGGGCCACAACGCCGTGAGCCACGCGAGCCGCAGCAGCGCGTGGCTGAGGGCGGGTTTTCCGTTCGGTGGGATCTTCATGGGATGGACCAGTATCGCTGAATGAAAACGGTCGAAAAAGTCCCGATTTGTCTCGAATCATAACCCGAAACGGGTCACGGCCGCTTTGTCGATCACTTCGATTCCCTGCGGCCAGCGTTCCTCCGGTTCATAGCCGAGCCATGCGGCGGTCTCCGACAAATCAAAGCGTTCCCGGTGGACCGGGCGGCTGGCGGCATAAACAACGAGGTGGCGGACCTCCGGAGGCGCCTCGACCGCGCAGGCGAAGAAGCGTCCGGCATCGCCCGGGCTGAGGTAGACATCCTGCGCCCATTCCGCGGCGGCGATCTCTTCGACCTGCGCCAGGGTGCGGGGACACCAGCCGAGCCGCGCCACGATCACGCTGATCCCATGGGTTTCGGCAAAACCGCATCCGATTGCCTCCAGGAACATCTTGGAGGCGGCATACCAGTATTTCGGGCTGGGCGGGTCGGTGACGCGGACCGGCACCTCGCCGCGCATCTGCTGCCCCCAGTTCACCTGCCCGCTGCTCGCGAGGACGAGCCGTTTCACGCCCGCGAGGCGCGCCGCCTCCATCACGTGGAAAAGTCCGGCGATGTTGTCGGGCACGATTTGGCCAAGCACATCGTCGACATCGTCCGGCGTCGCCGCCAGATGGATGAGGCATTCGATGCCTTGCATGGCGCGTTCAAGGGCCGCCCGGTCGGTGAGATCTCCGGTCACGTGGTCGCTTGGCACGGAGGCGGGGACCCGATCAAAGCCACGAACTTGATGCCCGCGGCGTTGCAGTTCGGCGACGACGGCGCGTCCGATGCGGCCGGCGGATCCAGTGACGAGGGTGGGGATGGAAAGGGGCATGACGGAACTGGATTGGATCCGGGGTGGCTCAGGCCCAGGTGACGGCACCCTTGGGTTCGGCGAGGACGATGCTTTGCAAAAACCGGATGGCTTTTTCCAAGCCCTCGCGGGCGGTCATGAGGCTGTCCTCGTGCTCGATGGAGAGGGCGTGATCATAACCGGCCATGCGCAACGCGGAGATGAAGTCGCACCAGAATTGCCTCGGGCTGCCGTAGCCGACGGTGCGGAAGAGCCACGCGCGGTTGGCCTCGTCCGCATAGTGTTTGGTATCGAGCACGCCGTTGACGCTGGAGTTCCACTTCTGGACGCTGGTGTCCTTCGCGTGGACGTGCCAGATGGCTCCTTGCAGGGCGCGCGCGGCGGCGCAGGGATCGATCCCCTGCCAGATGAGGTGCGAGGGATCGAAGTTCGCGCCGATTTCAGGACCGGCCGCGGCGCGCAGTTTGAGGAGAGTCTCGGGATTGTAGACCACGAAGCCGGGGTGCATTTCGAGGGCGACCTTTTGGATGCCGTGCTGCCGCGCGAACCCGAGGGTCCTGGTCCAGTAGGGGATGACCTCCTCCTTCCACTGCCAGTCGAGGATTTCGAGATACTCGGGCGGCCACGGACAGGTGACCCAATTCGGTTGGGAATCACCGGGCGCTCCGCCGGGGCAACCGCTGAAAGTGGTGACGACGCCGACCTCGAGCTTGGCGGCGAGCCGCACGCAGCGCTCGAAGGCCGCGTGGTGTCGCGCGGCGATTTCCTTGTTCGGGTGGATCGGATTGCCGTGGACGGAGAGACAGGAGATTTCCAGACCGCGGGAATGGATGGCCTGGAGGAAGGCCTTCGCCTTGGCATCGCTCGCCAGCAGGGCATCGGGATCGCAATGATCGGTCCCGCAGAAGGCGCCGGTGCCGATTTCAACGGTTTGGACACCCAGACCCGCGAGGTAATCGAGCGCCTGCTCGAGGGGCATGGAACGGAGGATAACGGTGAAGACGCCGAGTTTCATGAGGGCAGTATCGGGGGATTGAGAATCGAAAGTTCGGTTGGGACGGGTTTCCGGCGGGCGGCGAACCGGTGGAGCGGTTGGCGATCGGGACAAGCCGATCCGCGCGCGGGTGCCGCGTTTGCTTGTTTTACGGCGGCACGAGCGGAGACGGGGAGTTTCCGGAAGATGGGGAATCAAAGCGGATCGTTGTCCTTTACGGGGCGCCTCGGGCATTTCTTTCCTGAATGTGCGATGTTCTTCCCGGACCCCTGTCCCGGAAGGTGGCGCGGCGATCGCCCGGGCTGGATGTTTCAGGCGGCAAGCTCCTTCTCCCCTGGCTACAGATGATCGTTGCATGAAAACGATTGAAAAAGTCCAGTTTTGTCTCATATCCTAACCTCAAATGAGTCGCGACCGCCCGGATACCGTTCGCTTCGAAGAACTCGGTTTCGATCTCTTCGCCGGTCCGGCGGTCCTCATGACCCAGCCGCACCGGCATAACGACATCGAGATGACGTTGCTGGAGAAGGGCTGGATCGACTACCTCTTCGGCGGCGTCCGGATTCGCATCCCGGCCGGGGTCCTCTGCGTCCGCTGGGCCGCGATTCCCCACCAGAGCGTGGCGTTCAAGGAGCCGTCGATCCACTACTCGTTGAAAATCCCGTTCGCCTGGTTCATGCGCTGGGATCCGCCCCCGGAAATCGTCGAGCCCCTCCTCGGGGGCCGGATGTTGCTGGACCGGGAAACCGTCTCCGGTTGCCAGGACGAGGCGATGTTCCGCCGTTGGCGCGCCATCTTCCGCCAAAACGGGCCGGGGCCCGGACGGATCGTTGCCCTCGAGGCCGAGGCCCGTCTCCGGCGCATCGCCCTCCGGTTGCGGCCCGGTGGCGGGCGCAAGGCGGCGCGCGTTTCGGACCGGGCCCAGCTCGGCACGGTGGAGCGGATGACCGTCTTCATTGCCCGGAACCACACCCGGCCGCTCGATATCGCCACGATCGCGGAGGCGGTCGGCCTGCACCCGAACTCCGCGATGAGGCTCTTCCGGCGGACTTGCGGGATGACCCTGCACGAATTCATCAACCTGCACCGGATCTGGCAGGCGCAACGCCTTCTCACCACCACCACCATGAAGGTCCAGGAGGTCGCCGAGGAGAGCGGGTTCGGTTCTCCGGCCCGCTTTTACGCCGCCTTCCGCAAGATCGTGGGGCAAACGCCGGGGGAATACCTTGCCGCGCTGGGACGTTGAGGCGGCATGCGGCCTTTTTCGGGCGAAGGCCGTTGGAGTGCGCAACGTGGATCGGTCGATAGAACAAGGCCCCGCGGACCGTGAGGAACGGGGTGATGGTCCCATTCTGTTCGTTCCCGTCCGCCGTCCCGGGCGCGGGGTTTTCGCCCGTGAGGAATCTTGTGGCGCTGCTAATCCTCCTCCTTGCCCTCGCGGGCCCGGCCGGAGCGGAGGAATGGCCGCCTGAGCAGATTGCCTTCTTTGAGAGCAAGGTGCGCCCGGTCCTGGCTGGTCATTGCTACGGTTGCCATTCCGTCGCGGCACAGCAGCAAGGGAAGCTGAAGGCGGGCTTGTTCCTGGACAGCAGGCAGGGACTGCTGGAAGGCGGCGAGTCCGGCCCGGCGCTGGTGCCGGGCAAGCCGGAGGAAAGCATCATCATCAAGGTCCTGCGGCATCAGATCAAGGACGCGGAGATGCCGCCCAAGGGCGCGTTGCCGGGGGCGGTCATCGCGGACATCGCCGGATGGATCGCGATGGGAGCCCCGGATCCAAGGGTCGGGGCGGTGGCGGCGGCCCAACCGAAACGGGTGATTGATACGGAGGCAGGCAAGGATTGGTGGGCGTTCAAGCGTCTCGCCAAACCGGTGCCCCCGGCGGTGAAACGCAATGAATGGGTGACGACACCGGTGGACGCGTTCATCCTCGCGAAGCAGGAGGCGGCCGGCTTGTCCCCGAACGAACCGGCCTCCCGGGAGACCTTGCTGCGGCGGGTCACGTTCGATCTCACCGGACTCCCGCCCACTCCGGAGGAACGCGACGCCTTCTTGCAAGACACGAGACCGGATGCCTACGCCCGGTTGGTCGATCGCCTCCTGGAGAGTCCCCATTACGGCGAACGCTGGGGACGCCATTGGTTGGACGTGGTGCGTTTCGCCGAGAGCAGCGGTTATGAGTTCGACGCCTTCCGTCCCGGAGCCTATCACTATCGCGACTGGGTGATCGATGCCTTCAACAAAGGCCTGCCCTACGATGAATTCGTGCGGATGCAGATCGCGGGAGACCGCCTCAAACCCGGCGAATACGAGGGGGCCAGCGCCGCCGGGTTTCTCGTCGCCGGACCCTATCCCGGCCAGATCACGGCGAAGACGAAGGAGAAGATCCGCTATGATCAACTCGACGACATGGTCGCCACCATCGGGAACGGGTTGCTCGGCGTCTCGATGAATTGCGCGCGCTGCCATGATCACAAATATGATCCGCTGCCGCAGCGGGATTATTACGGGATGGCCGCCGCGTTGGCCACGACGGTGCATTCCGCGGGCAAGATCGACCTCGCCTATCTCGAGACGCGGCGGAAGTTGGCGGCGCACGACCAAGTGGGCGCGGTGTTGGCGAAGTCCCTCGGCACCTATGAACGGGAGGAACTGCCGGGACGGTTCGAGGCGTGGAAGGCGAGCGGGTTCCCGGGAGCACAGGGGACCGAGCCCTGGCAAATCTTCGATGTGCAAAGCGCGGCCGCGGAGAGCGCCCGGTTGATGGCGGATCGCGACGGCCACGTGATCTACCTGGGCAACAAAACGAAGGATGATTTGTATACCGTCAAGGTGATCACGTATCGCAAGGGATTGCGCGCCTTCCGGCTCGATGCGTTGAGCGAGGCCTCGCTGCCGAACAAGGGCCCCGGCTTGTCCGACAACGGCAATTTCGTGTTAGGCGATGTCCGGATCACCGCGAAACCGCTGGACGCGAAGGACAAGCGGGCCCCGGTGAATCTCGTTCTGGGCGCGGGCCCGGTGAGCTTCGAGCAGAAGGGCTACGAGTTCGCGCGCGCGATCGACAGCAATCCGCGGACCGGTTGGGGCGTGGCTCCGCGCATGGGGATGGATCACGCGGGCATCTTTCTCATTCAAGGGGAACCGGCCGGGTTCGAGGGCGGGACGGAGTTCACGGTGCACTTGCGCTTCAGCGGTTTCCATGGATTGGGCAAGGTGCGCCTCGCGTTCACGGACCGGGCGGAGACCCGGCTCGAAGACCCGGCCGCCCTGCAAAACGCCGCGGAGTTGCGCGGGTTGGCGGCGGCCAAGGCGCCCCTCTCCCCGGCCTGGCTCCGGTGGTTCAGCCGTCTCGACGACCGCGGCCGGGAATTGACGGAGGCGGTGGTCCGGCATGACCGCAAGCGTCCCCAACCGGTCCTCACCGAGGTCTACACCGTGGCGAATGGCGGGGAGGACGTCTACTTCCTGCGCCGGGGCGAGGTCGATCGCAAGGAGGGCAAGGCGGAAACCAACTTCATCCAAGTGCTGATGCGGTCCGGGGACAGCCGGGAAACATGGGTCGCGGAACCGGCCGGCAAGCCGTTGGATCCACGGGTCGCGCTGGCGAACTGGATCACCGACGTGGAGGCGGGCGGCGGTCCGTTGCTGGCCCGCGTGATGGCCAACCGCTTGTGGCACCAGCATTTCGGACGCGGCATCGTGGCCACCCCCAACGACTTCGGTTCGCAGGGCGAGCGCCCGACCCACCCGGAATTGCTCGAGTGGTTGGCGGCGCGGCTGGTGGAGGACGGGTGGAAGCTCAAACCGCTGCACCGGCAGATCCTGCTCAGCGCCACTTACCGGCAAGCCGCCGGGGTGAACGGGCAAAACGGGGGCAAGGATCCGGAGAACAAGCTCTGGGCGGAGCGTCCTTCGCGCCGCCTCGAAGCCGAGGCCATCCGGGACAGCCTGTTGCAACTCGGCGGCCGGTTGGATCCGAAGATGCACGGGCCGTCCGAGACCGATGTGGCGAGTCCCCGTCGGAGCGTCTATTTGCGCGTCAAACGGAGCGAACTGGTGCCCTTCCTGACCATGTTCGATGCGCCGGAGCCGACCATGAGCATCGGGGAACGGGGCAACACCACCGTGCCGACGCAGGCGTTGGCGTTGCTGAATTCGCCCTTCGTGCGCGACATGGCCGACCGGTTCAGCGCCCGGCTCGGGCAAGGCACGCCGCAGGAGTTGATCACGCGGGCCGGCGTGCTGGCCTTCTGCCGCCAACCGACCGGGGAAGAACTGCAACGGCTCACCGCGTTCCACGAGCGGCAGAAGCAACTCATCGGCAACACGCCGGAAGCCGGCCGGGAAGCGCTGCGGGAAGTGTGTCTCGCCATGCTTTGCCTGAATGAATTCATCTATGTGGACTGAGCGCCGCCCGATCTGAACCCGACCCCAACCGTTTTTCTCCCATGATGTTCGATTCTCCGTTTTCCAACGAGTCGCTCCTCCCCGGCCGGCGCCGGTTCCTCCAGCGGACGGGGCTCGGTTTTGGCTCCGTGGCCCTCGCCTCCCTGTTGCACCGGGAGGGGCTGACCGCCGCGCCGACTCCGGGCCAGCCTCCGGATCCGCTGGCTTCCCGTCCCGCCATGTTCAAGCCCCGGGCCAAGGCCGTGATCTGGCTCTTCATGACCGGCGCCCCCTCGCAGGTGGATACCTGGGACTACAAGCCGGAACTGCAAAAGCGCCACGGCGAGCCCTTGCCGGGCAGCGACTCCAAGACCGGCTTCTTCACTACCAGCGGCAAGATTTTGAAGTCGCCCTTCGGGTGGAAACAATACGGGGAGTCCGGCACCTGGGTGAGCAGCCTTTTCCCGCACCTGTCCCGGCACGTGGACAAGATGGCCTTCATCCACTCGATGCATCTCAAGGCCAACAACCACGCGCCCGCGTCGATGGAGCTGATGTGCGGCATCAACCAGCCGGGCCATCCCGCCGCCGGGGCTTGGCTCACTTACGGGCTCGGCGCGGAAAACCAGAACCTCCCCTCGTATGTGGTGATGCACGAGCGCCGGCCCCGGGGCGACGATCAGATCTGGTCCGCCGGGTTCCTCCCCAAGACCTATCAGGCGCTGGCGCTCGACGCCCGTCGCGGCGGAGTGATCGACAACCTCGCGCGCCATCCCTCGGAGAGCGCCGCGCAGCAACGGGCCACCCTTGATTTGCTCAAGGATTTGAATGAGGACCACGCCCGGGCGCGCGGTCCGCGCAACGATCTGGCGGCCCGCATCAACTCCTTTGAACTGGCTTACCGCATGCAAACCTCCGCGCCGGAGGCCCTCGAACTCGGCGCCGAGAGCGAGACCACGCGGAAGCTCTACGGTCTCG
Source organism: Verrucomicrobiota bacterium (assembly GCA_018970725.1). Classification (GTDB taxonomy): domain Bacteria; phylum Verrucomicrobiota; class Verrucomicrobiia; order Verrucomicrobiales; family DEV007; genus V1-115. Next base: position 15,849 of record JAGWVU010000056.1, on the reverse strand, counting down.
ACAACCCGCACTGCGCGGTCTTCGCCAAACAATGTCTCACCGCGCGGCGGCTGGTGGAGCGCGGCGTGCGCTTCGTGCAAATCTTCGCCGGCAAGAACGCGAGTGGCGACGGGGCCGTCGATGACGTGCCGTGGGACGGACATACCGACATCCAAAAGAACCATCTCTCCTGCGGCGCGGCCACCGATCAACCGGCGGCGGCGTTGCTCGAGGATCTCGCGGCGCGCGGACTGCTCGAGGATACCCTGGTCATCTGGGGCGGTGAATTCGGCCGCACCTCGGATTCCCAGGGCAGCGTCGGCCGTGATCACAACCCGAATGGATTCACCCTCTGGATGGCCGGTGGCGGCGTCAAGGGCGGTTGCCATTACGGCGCAACCGACGAGTTCGGTTACCGGGCCGTCCGGGACAAGGTCCACGTCAACGATCTCCACGCCACCATGTTGCACCTGCTCGGGATCGACCACGAAAAGCTCACGTTCCGCCACAACGGGCGCGATTACCGACTCACCGACCTCGGCGGCCGGGTGATCGCCGAGATCATCGCCTGAACGGGGGCCGGGCCCCGAATTCAGGGTTGCCCGGAGGCGCGGATGGGCGGAAGAGTCCTTTCATGGACAAGTTCATGGAGGCGGCGATCGAGGAAGCGCGCCAAGGGTTGGCCGAGGGCGGGATCCCGATCGGGAGCGTTCTGGTGCACCGCGGGGAAATCATCGGGCGCGGCCACAACCGCCGGCTCCAAAACGGGAGTGCGGTCTTGCACGGGGAGATGGACGCGCTCGAACACGCGGGTCGTCTCCCGGCTTCGGTGTATCGTGAGAGTGTCCTCTACACCACGCTCTCCCCTTGCTCCATGTGTTCCGGGGCGATTTTGCTCTACGGAATTCCCAGGGTGGTGATCGGTGAGAACGAGACGTTCCGCGGTGAGGAGGATTGGTTGCAGTCGCGCGGCGTGATTCTGGAATGGGTGCATAGCGGGGAATGCCGCGAGTTGATGCGCCGGTTCATCGCGGCAAAACCGGAAGTGTGGAATGAAGATATCGGAGAGTAAACCGTGTCAACGAGGCGGGTCGTCATTCTCAATCCACAGAGCCGGCACGGCACGGCGCTGAGGTTGTTCGAGCGCTTGCGCCGCTCCCTCGAACGCGACCTCGGGACCTTCGATCTGCTCCTCACCGAAGCCCCGGGCGATGCCACCCGCAAGGTCCGCGGGATCCTGACGGAACGTTCCCACGACCAGATTCTGATCGCGGGCGGAGATGGATCGATCAATGAGGCGGTGAACGGCTATTTCGCGGACGGTCTTCCCATCGATACGGTCATTCCCCTCGGTGTGCTCAATTTGGGAACCGGCGGGGATTTTTACCGCACCCTGCGCAAGTTGAATCCGCGCTATGACGAGGCGCTGCGGGAGAACCGGTCGCGGCGGGTCGACGCCGGATTGACCACGTTGGAGGAAGGTCGGGACCCGCGGTATTTTCTCAATATCAGCTCGATCGGGTTGGGCGGGGAGGTGAACCGCCGGATGAAAGCCTCCGCGTTTCAGGCGGGTGCGGCGGCCTATTTCTGGCACAGTTTGACCGGGCTTTTGGGTTATGATCCGCCGCCCTGCCGCTTCCGGATCCGTGAGGCCTCGGGGCAATGGCAGGAATTCGAGGGGCCGTTGGTGAACCTCTTTGTGTGCAACGGCGAATATAGCGGCGGAGGCATGCGCTGGGCCCCGGATTGCAATGTGGCGGACGGTTTGCTCGATCTCACCCTCGTCTCGGGGGTCGGCAAGTGGCGGCTGATCACCGGATCCAAACGGATCTACGACGGCGGGATCGCGAGGATGAGCGGCGTCCGCCAATTCCGCGCGACCGAGGTTTCGGCCTATCCAGCGCGTCCGGTTTCGCAGGAGATCGATGGAGAGATTCGCGGGGTGTCAGGGTCGGCGGCGCGGGAATATCATTTCCGGATTCTTCCGGCGGCGATCCCGCTGGTTTTGTGACAAGGTTCACCGCCATTCGTGTTTTGGATAACGGCCGCGCAAATCCTTTTTCACGGCTGCATAACTGGTGTTCCAAAAGGCGGCGAGATCCTCGGTGATCTGGACCGGGCGTTGATTCGGCGCGAGGATTTCCACCTTGAGCGGGATTCGGCCCCCGGCCAGGCTGGGTGTGCCGGGATAATCATAGAGGTGTTGCAGCTGGGCGGAAAGAATCGGCTTTTGGCCGGTTTCATAACGGATGCGCCCTTTTTTGCCCGAGGGCAGATCGATCCTGACCGGGGCCAGATCGTCGAGCAGCCCCGCGAGATGGCGCGGCAGAAAGGAGCGGAGTTCGTCGATCACGGGCAGGTCCTTGATCTGCTTGTAAGAAAAGGAACCGAGGCAGAGTTGTTCCAGAACCGCCAGTTTCTCTTCTTCGCCGAAGGCGGGGAACTCGTATTCCGGCAGGAACGCGGCCAGGGTGTTGAGCCGCGCCACCCATTGATCCGCCGCCGCGTCCCAGCCGTTGAGGATGAGGTTTCCGGCCATCACCTCGCGGGCCAGAATCGCGGCGGCTTGCGCGGCGGGGGGATCGGCGGCGGGCTTGCTCTCGAGAATCAGATCCCGGTAGCGGGTGGAGGAGAGGGCGAGGACCCGGCGTTCGCGGGGATCCCAATCCGCGGTGGCGGTCTGGTTGATCGCGGCGGGATAAGCCGATTCCAACTCCTCCCGGGTCACGGCGGTGTTGAGGTTCAGGAGGACGTTGAGGTCTTTGCCCTCCACCTCCGTGATTTCCACGGTGACGAAGAGCTCGCCCGGGGGGGCTATGGAGTCGGGGCCCATTTGCCCGCGGCGTCCGCCGACCAGCGCGCAGGCGCGGTTGGACCGGTTGAGGCGCCTCGCCACCTGATCCGGAAAGCCGGCCAATAGGCACCGGGAGAGAAGGGGGCCCGTCAGAGCGGTCTCGTCCCCGCCTGGTCCGAGCCGTTGCAGGAGCGCGCCGAGGCGGTCGATCTCGCGGGCCGAACCAGCGTGAATCCCGACCGCTTCGCAGGCCTGCGGTTGGAAACGGAGGGACCGCGCCCGGTGCAGGGCGCGGAGCAGAGGTTGGAAGTCGGAGAGGTCGTCAGGCTCGGTGAAGGCCTCGGGAATCTGGCCGCGGCGCGACCAGAGCGATTTGCCTTGGGTCAGGGCCACGATCTCCGCGACCGCGTCGTAACAGCCGAGCCGGGCCGCCTCGAGCAGAACCCGGGCGTAGCGCGGCGTGACCGGAAAGCGGGCCATTTGGCGGCCCGGCCCGGTCAGTTTTCCGGACGGATCGAGGGCCCCGAGATCCTCCAGCAGGGACCGGCCGCGTTGCAGGCCCCTTGCGTCCGGCTTTTCAAACCACTCGAAGCCCTCGAGATCCTCGATGCCGGAGGCCGCGAGGGTGAGCAAGGCCTCCGAGAGATCCATGCGGTGGATTTCCGGGGTCGTTTGACCCGGACGGGTGGCGTGATCGCTCTCGCTCCAGAGCCGGATGCAGGTTCCGGAAGCCGTCCGCCCGGCGCGGCCCGCCCGTTGATCCGCGCTGGCCCGCGAAATCTTCTGGATGGTGAGGGTGTTGATGCCGCGCCGCGCGTCGAAATCGGCGAGCCGGGCCAAGCCGGAATCGATCACCAGGGTGACGCCGTCGATGGTCAGGGACGTCTCCGCGACGTTGGTGGCGACCACGATTTTGGGGCGCTGGCCGGGGTTCACGGCCGCATCCTGTTCGCGCGGATTGAGTTCGCCGTGGAGCGGGAGGATCTCCACGTCCCGGGTGGCCTTGGAGTGGCGCAGAGCCTCGATGGTTTTGCGGATTTCATAGGCGCCGGGAAGGAAGACAAGGGTGTCGCCGACCGGGTCGGGATGGTTTTGGCGGAAATCTCCGTAGACGCGGGCGATGTGATCCCAGAGTTCGCCTTTGACCCGATCCTTTTGCGGTTCGTGCCGGATCTCGACCGGGAAGGTGCGCCCCTCCGTGGTGAGGCGCGGGCAACCGCCGAGGAAGTTCGCGATCTTTTCGCCATCGAGCGTCGCGGACATGACGAGCAGATGCAGGTCCGGGCGCGACTCCCGTTGGATGCGGAGGGCGCGGGCCAGGGAGATGTCCCCGTGGAAGTGACGTTCGTGGAATTCGTCGAACACGATGGCGGCGATGCCCGGGAGGGTGGGGGACTGGAGGATTTCGCGCAGGAGAATGCCTTCGGTGACATAGCGGATCCGGGTCCGTCCGGAGACCTGGCTTTCGAAGCGGACGGTGTAGCCGACTTCCTCGCCGCAGCGGGAGCCGCGTTCGGAGGCGACCCGCCGGGCGAGCATCCGGGCGGCGATGCGCCGGGGTTGGAGGACGACGACCTCCTGATGAAGGCCGGACAAGCCGCCATCGAGGAGCATTTGGGGGACTTGGGTGGATTTGCCGGAACCGGTGGGAGCCTCGAGCACGAGCCGGGGGCAGGAGGTCTGGGCCTTCAGCGCCTCGAGGAGGGGATCGCGAATGGCGTGGATGGGAAGGGTGGCCGGGGGCATGGGGAGGGAAACCTGCCGGAGAAAGCTTCCCTTTGCAAACCGGCCCGGCGGTGCCAATAGTGAGATTCCGTGCGAATTCCGGGAACGGAACCGGAGTTGGGACCGTCCTACATGGAGTATATGGAGAATGGCGGTCCGAATGCCGCGCTTTGCAGGAAATCTCAAAAAATGATCAGGCCATGATTGCAGAACCCTCCTCACTAATGGTTGGCGTGACACCCCTTTTCGGAATCGGTGGGATCGGGGGCCAGGAAGTGGTCATCCTCGGTCTCGTGATGTTGCTTCTGTTCGGGGCCAAGAAATTGCCCGAACTCGCCCGGAGCCTTGGAGAGAGCCTCGGGGAATTCCGCAAAGGCAAGACCGAGGCCGAACTCGAAGCGAAATTGGCCGAGGCCAAGCTCAAGGAAGCGCAAGAGGCGCAGAAAAAGGCCGACGCCTCCTGAGCCCCGGCAACCACCTCATTCCCCCCTTAAGAAAATGAACCTTCAAACCCTGTTCAGCTTCATCAGCATGCCCGGCGGTGGCGAGTGGATGGTGCTTTCCGTCGTCGCCCTCCTCCTCTTTGGGGCCAAGAAACTTCCCGAACTGGCCCGCGGTCTGGGCAAGGCCATGGCCGAGTTCAAGTCCGCCCAACGCGAGTTCCAGGATGAAATCCGGCGCGCCGAATACGCCGTCCGTGAGGAACCCCGCAAATTGCCCATGACCGGCGCGAACTCCTCTCACGGCGAGGAGACCGCCTCAAGGTCCGATGTGTGACCGCAGGGTCGCCACCCGTCTCACCTTCCTCCTGCTCATTCTGCCCGGATGGGCCCCGTCCCAGACCACGGGCTCGCACCGCGTCCGCTTCGTCGCTTACAACGTCGAGAATTATCTCCCCATGGAGCGCCGCGTCGATGGCGAGACCGTCGAGAATGCACCCAAACCGGAATCGGAGAAACGCGTGGTCGTCGCCAGCTTGGTGGAATTGGCGGCGGACATTATCGGCTTGGCGGAGATGGGGGATCTCTCGCAGGTCGAGGATCTCCGGGGCCGGCTCGCCGCCCGCGGACTGGAGTATCCGCACGTCGAATGGGTCGCGGCGGCGGATGAGGCGCGGCACCTCGCGCTGTTGAGCCGATACCCGATTGTCCGGAGGAATTCCGCGACGGATTTGACCTACCGGATCGGGGATCAGGAGTTGCCGGTGCAGCGGGGATTCCTCGATGTCACCTTGGCGGTCAACGGCCGGTGGCAGCTCCGGTGCGTCGGCGCCCATCTCAAGAGCAAGCGCTCCGTTCCCGAAGCCGATGAGACGCTGATGCGGCGCAACGAGGCCGAACTTTTGCGGCGGCATGTCGATTCCATTCTGGCGGCGGATCCGCAGGCCAATTTGCTCGTTTACGGGGATTTCAACGATGCCCGCAACGAGACCTCGATCCGCGCGATCCAGGGCAAACGCGGCAGCGACCGGTATTTGGAAACGGTCTATCTGAAGGATCATCTGGGCCAGTCATGGACCCACTTCTGGGAGTATGCCGATATCTACTCCCGTATCGATTACATCATGTTCGCTCCCGGGTTGCGGCGGGAAATCGATTTTTCCGGGTGCCGCATTCTTTGGCGCAAGGATTGGAGCGAGGGGAGTGATCACCGGCCGTTGTTGGTCACTTTGCACGACGCGGAACGGTGAAGGCCGCTCCTTGGACTGCGCGGAGATAGGCGAGGGCGGCGACGCGAAACTCGGCGTCCGTGGGGGGGCGGCCGAGGCGTTGCCGGGTGTCCGCGATCGCTTTTTCCGCCCACTCGAAGTAGTTCCGGTGGGTATGCCAAAGCGGTTGTTTGCGGTTGGATTGATCGATCAGCCAAAAACCGCCGGGCCGCTCGGGAGTGCCTTCGTTGTCGTAAAGTTCCCAATAGAGGATGAAGGGACACCCCCATTCGATGGCGGTGATCATGACCTCGACGCTTTGGCGCGCTTGCTCCTCCGGCGGGTGGAGGCGCGCGGGAAACCCGTATTCCCCAAGGAAAACGCGTTTGCCGGGGATGGCGGGTTTCGGTTTCAGCTTGGATTCGATATGGGTGAGCGCCGCGGGCAAATCCTTCCGGATCTCGCCCTGCAGGCTGTCGTAGCAGGAATAGCTGACGAAATCGACATCGACCTCCGGGAGGATGTCATTCGTCAGGCAGGAGCCGCCGCCGAGAAAGCCCTGCACGAGGTTGACCTCGGTGTAGTGCCAAACGCCGACGTTCTCGTGCGGGGTGTCGCGCTTCGCGTCGTCGATGGCCTGTTGGCGGACTCCGAGCCAGGCGATGAAGCGGTCGCGGAAGGACTCGGGAAACGGTTGGGCGGGATCGAATCCCGGGCGCAGATGCCAGTCGCCTTCCCAGTGCCCAAGGTAAAATTGTTTCCCGCTGCCGCTGTAGGTCCGGAGCAGGTGGGCCGCCAAATCGTGGATTTCCCGATACTCCCGCTCTCGTTCCGTGGGGTTGAAGGTGCCGGCGGTGCCCGTGGTGGTGAACGGATAAGCCCAGAGGAAAAAGTGGGTGAAGGGCATGTCCAGCACCGCCCGATGGGTCGCGTCCCGTCCGGCCACCCCGGCCAGGGTCGGTCGCTCGGGCGGATGCTGGAGGACGTTGGCCTTGGATTTGCCGAACGAGGCCTGTGGCGAGAGGGAAAATTTCATCGAGGCCGCGCCCAGTTCCGCGATGCGCTTGGCGCTCTCCAACAAGGGCTGGTCCTCGGTGAAGTGGTATCGCCCGCCAATCGCCTGCGTGCCGAGGAAGGTGTTCACGGAATCCGCCGGGCAAGGGCCGGGCGGAAGGCAAAGGGCGAGGAGGAGGGGCAGGGGAGGGAAACGCATGGGACAGGGGTGAGAGGGCTGGAAGCGCAAAAGGTTCGAGAATTCGTGACGGGAGGGGGGCCTTCCGGTCCATAGGTGAACTTTTCCGGCATGATCACTTGATTCACGGGGGAGTCGGATAGGTTGAGCGATGCTAACGCGGGTTTTTAGCGCCGCCCTGCACGGAGTGGATGCCCTCGAAGTGCAGGTTGAGGTCAACGAGGGTGCCGGACTCCCCAAAGCCGTGATCGTGGGCCTTCCGGACGCTGCGGTCAAGGAGAGCCGGGATCGTGTGTTCACCGCTCTGGTCAACAGCGGGTTGCGGCTGCCCAAGGGACGTTTGACGATCAGTCTCGCGCCCGCCGATCTCCGCAAGGAAGGACCCAGTTTCGATCTGCCCATTGCAGTGGGTATTGCCGCCTTGGCGCGCAAGGATTTTTTTCCGGGGAATGCGTTGGGAAAATGCTGCATTGCCGGTGAATTGGCCTTGGATGGGGCCATCCGGCCCATCAAAGGCGCGCTCTCCCTTGCCATCGAAGCCAAACGTCAGGGGCGCGAAGCGATTCTCCTGCCCAAGGCCAATGCGGTCGAGGCCGCCATGGTGGAAGGTCTCTTCGTCTACGGACTGGATTCCCTTTCCCAAGCCGTGTCCCTCCTCCAAGGGCAACGGCCGGTCGGCCCGGAGCAGATCGATCGCGTGCGGATCCTCCGGGAGCGCTCCCAATATGCCTTCGACTTCGCGGATGTCCGCGGGCAAACCCATGTCCGCCGCGCCTTGGAAGTCGCCATTGCCGGGAACCACAACATCCTCCTTGTCGGGCCGCCGGGCACCGGGAAGTCCATGATGGCCAAGCGTCTCGTTACCCTGATGCCGCCGATGAACGAGGAGGAGGCCATTTCTTCCACCCAGATCCACAGTGTGGCCGGGATGTTGGACCCGCGGGAAGGGTTTCTGGCCACACGTCCGTTCCGGTCCCCGCATCACACCATTTCGGACGCGGGGCTTCTCGGAGGATCCAGTTATCCCTCCCCCGGTGAGGTCAGCCTGGCGCACAATGGCATTCTCTTTCTCGATGAACTGCCGGAGTTCCGTCGCTCCACCCTGGAGGTGATGCGGCAACCGCTCGAGGACGGGCGCGTCACCATCAGCCGCGCCGCCGGCACCTACACGTTCCCCAGCCGCTTCATGCTTGTGGCCGCCATGAATCCGTGCCCCTGTGGTTACCTCGGAGATCCCCGCAAGGAATGCAACTGCGGTCCGGCCCAGATCGAACGTTACCGGGGCAAGATCTCCGGACCCTTGCTCGACCGGATCGATCTGCAAGTGGAGGTTCCGGCCGTGGCCTACGGGGAGTTGCGGCGCGAGGAGCCGGCGGAATCCTCGACCGCGATCCGCGAGAGGGTTCTCCGGGTACGGGACATTCAGCGGAAACGCTTCGATGGACTTCCCGGCGTGGAAACCAACGCCCAGATGGACTCCGCCGAGTTGCGCCGGTTCTGCCGCCTCGATGCCGGGAGCGACAAGCTGCTCGAGCACGCCATGGAATCCCTCAACCTGAGCGCCCGGGCCCACGCCCGGATCCTCAAGGTGGCCCGGACCTTGGCGGACATGGAGGGGCGGGAAGCCTTGTCATCAGATGATGTGATGGAGGCAATTCAGTATCGGTCGTTGGACCGGAAGTTGTGGGCTTGAGGAGGGCGGCGAAAGCGTGAATTCTTGGACGAACGTCCCTGGAGGTGTAGAATTTGCCGGTCACCGCTCCGAGCCCAGCCGGACAATCGGAAGGCGCGACTGAAACGCTTTCCGTATGTGATCCTCTATCGCGAGCTCGGGGAACTCCGTCTTCGGATCTTGGTCGTGAAACATCGAAAGCGCCGCGAGGCTCTTGGGATGAGGCGGAAATGAGGTAGGACGGAGGTGCATGCCACGTCCGAACAGGCTTGGCTCCCGGTAGGGCAACCGCGGCTCTGGCCGGCGCGGCGCGGAGTGTTCAGCAGCTTTTTTGGGCACGGATGAAACACGGAGGGGCTGGATGACACGGATGGGAAGAGACATTCTCTCCTTTGGGTCCCTCCCCGTGCCCCCAAATCCCATGGCTTTGCCCTGGGCTATCAAATTTCGGCGCGTTGTGCCTGACGCGCCGCGCCCTGGGCAGCGAAGAGGCGGCGGAACAAGCGCACGGCTTCTTCCCGGGCCTTTCGAGGCAACTTCGCCAACGCGACCCGTTGCGCATGCACCAGACATTCCTGTTGCCCCGCGTCCTCTCCACGGCCGGATCACAGGTCCAGCTTACGGAACGGATGGACCGAAGCGGTGATAATCATCCCGCTTGACTGAGTCGTTTTCAAGCCAGCGCGGGAGCAGGATTCCCACAGAAAACGGAAACCAATGAACCACACAAGCTCCTTTGGAAGCGATGGATCTCCGATTGGACGTCTGGAGAGATTCCGTGGGCTTGGGGGGGAAGGTGGCTTCCCCAGCCTTGAAACATACCCCGGTGCCGCCCGTTCGTTGGGGCGGCACCGTTGCGGAAGGCTGATCAAGGCTTGGTCAGGCTCACGCCGCCGCTTTGCGGATCGAGGTCGCCCGGGATGTTGCTGAGGAAGAAGCCGAAGCCGCCCCGATTCGCGCCTTTCTGAAGCAGGATGCCGCGGAAGGCCGGGAGGGACGTGGCGGTGGGGAACCAGTTGGGGCGGATCGTGCCGTTGAAGGTCCCGTTGGTGGCCGTGGTCGTCAGCGTGAAGCTGCTGTCCGTGGCCGGGATCTTGGTCACCGTGCTGCCGTTGATGTTGAAGTTCGTCTTCGTGATGCCGGGGCTCAGCTTGCCATCGTCGATCTGCAGTTTGGCGTTGCCGCTGGTCGCGTTGACCGCACCGAGCCCCAGACCGGCCTGCACCGTGGCTGCCTTGTTGTAAAGGGCGCCAAGCGCGCTGACCCGGATCCCTGAGGGCCAGCCGGCGGTGTAGAGTTGGGTGGCGAGAGCGGCCGCGGAGCTGCCGGTCTGCTCGGTCACGGCCGGGCGTAACCAGAGCAGGTTGGTCCCGGTGACGTCACTGTCGGCCTGGGTGGTGTCGAAGCTCAGCGTGCCGGCAAAGCTGCCACCTTTGACGGTGGTGGAGCCCGGGGTGGCCAGCTGGGCGAGGAAGGGCACTTGACCGCCGCCGACGATCCAGGTGGCGACCGTGAAGGTGCTGTTGTCCGCCAAGGTGCCTGTGATCGACACCCCGCCGTTCCCGGCAATCGTCAGCGTGGCAAAGCCGTCGCCTTGGGGATAGTCCGCAGCGCTCACCGGGGGCGATTGCGCTCCGGCCGGGAAAACCACGGTGGCAAAGCCGGTGGTGGTGGCGTTGAGCAGGCTGGAGGGAGCGGCGGCGATGGACCGCTTGGCGACACCAGAGCTGGTGAACCCGGTGCCGGACAAGCTGGCGGTGATCTCATCCCTGGCGCCCGAGGTATTCAGCGCCAGGCTCAAGGTGCGGCCGCCAAAGCCGAGCGAGTTCTGTTTGGCCGTTCCCGCCGGGAAGGTGGATGAGCCATCACCGTAGAAGGTGGCGTTCACCGCCTGACTCAGTCCATCGACCAGAATGGTGCCTGTGAACACCCCGGTGGAGGCGTTGAGCGCACCGGAGAGGAAGCCGACCGAGGCATTGCTTGTCGCTCCGCTGGTGGGCAGGATGAGCCCGACGAAGTTGGTGCCGGTTCCGGTGGCTCCGGCGAAGACCGAGGCGCTGGTGGCGAACTCTGCGTTCACGGTGGTGGCGGATGTCGGCATGTTGAAGGTCGCGATGTTCCCGGTGGCAAGCGCGCCCGTCGGCAACCCGGTCCAGCGGACGAAGACGTAACCGGTCTTCGGCGAGGCGGTCAGGGTGAGGGGGGTGTTGTGCTGGACGCTTGAGGTGCGCGGGCTGGCGTGGGCCGTGGTTGGCGCCAGAGCCGTGGCCTGGGTGGCCGGGGTGGCGGTCATCGTGACCGTGCCGGCGTCGTCCAGATTGACCCCGGTGGGCGCGGTGCGGGTGATGGCCAGCGGGAAGCGCTGGTTGAAGACGAAGTTCACCGTGGTGGAGGTCCGGTTTCCGCGGAGATCGACCACCGTGATGACCGCGGCATTGTTGCCGAGGGCCGGAGTGATGGAAAGGCTGTAGGCCACGCTGCCGGTGCTCCCCGGGGCGCCGAGGGTGGCATTGACCGGATCCGCGCCGTTGAGGGCGATCTCCACCCTGAGGACGCCCCGCGCATTCCCCGCAGTGCCCGCCAAAGTATAGGGCGCGGGCATGCTGACCGTGGCAGGGGTGGTGGACACTACCGGGGTGACCGGGGCGGTGAGAGGTTCCAACGTGAAGCTCACGTTGCCGGACTGCGGATCGGCATCGCCGATGGCGTTGCTGATGAAGAATCCGTGACCACCCTTATAGGCGCCCTTCTGCAGCAAGATCCCGCGGAAGGCCGGGTTGACCGTGGCCAACGGCGTCCAGTCAGGGCGGAAGTTGCCGCTGATGCCGCCGAGCGAGGCGCTGGGTGTCAGTGTGAAGGTGGAGTCCGTAGCGGGAATCTTCGTCACATTGTTGCCGGCGACGATGAAGTTCTGCTTGGTGATAGTTGCGCCCAGCTTGCCGGCGGAGAAGACGAGCTTGCCGTCCTCGTAAGGCAGGGTGTTCCCATTTTCATCGGTGCTCGGCCCATCCAGATCGATCCCGGCCTGAACGGTTTTGGTGCCATCGTAGAGGGCGCCGATGGCGTCGACCTTGATCCCGTCGGGCCAGCCGGTGGTGTAGAGATCGGCGGCGGCGATCGCGGTGGGGGTGGTCCCCGGGGTCAGGCTGGTGACGTCCGGACGAATCCAGGTCAGGTCCGTGGCGGCGACGTCGGTGTCGGTCTGCGAGGCATCGAAGACCAAGGTGCCGAGGAACGAGCCACCGAGCACCGTGGCCGCTTGGCCGGGGGTGGTCAGCTGGGCGAAGATGGGGCACTGGTTGCCGCTGACGAGGGCAGAGGCGATGGTGACCGTGCTGCCATCGGCCAGAACGCCGGTTCCGGTGACCTCACCGGTGTTGGCCAGTGTGAGGGTGGCATAACCATCCCCTTGGGGGTAGTTCGCCGTGGAGACGGGCGGGTTTTGTGTCTTGGCGGGGAAAGCCACAGTGAAGATGCCGCGGTTGACCGGGCCGGTGGACACCGATTTGGTGTTGAGGAGCGCTCCGGGCACCGGGTTGGTCGCGGTGTAGATGGCCCGGCGGGCGACTCCGGAACTCACCGAGGAGCCGAGCGACAGGGTCGCGGTCAGGGTGTTCCTGCCGGAGACATCGTAGGAAAGGGTCAGGGCCCTCGTTCCAATGGGCAGGAAGGAGACTCTGGACGAGCCGGAGGTGAAGACCACCGAACCGTCTCCGTAGACCGTTCCGGTCAGGCTGTAAGTCGCCCCGTTCATGAGGAGGCGTCCGCTGAGAGCTCCGGTGGCTCCGTTGACGGTGGCCGAAAGGAATCCGACGGTTTCGTTGGAGGTCGTGGTCGAGCCCGAGGGCAGGACCAATCCGTAGAAGCTGTCGTCAGAGCCCGTGGCCCCGGAGAACACGGCGTTCGACTGGAAGGCAGCGGTCAGGTTGACGTCGGCGGAGGGCATCGGGAACGTGGCCACGTTGCCCAACGCGGTGGCGCCGGTGGGCAGACCACTCCAGTTCGTGAAGGTGTAACCCGTCTTGGGTGTCGCCGTCAGGGTCACCGTGGTGCCGGGCACAATGTTTGCCAATTGCGACACAACGTTCGCCGAGGTCGGCGCCAGAGCGGTGCCGTTGGCCGCCGGAGCCACGGCCAGAGAGACCGTGCCGGCGGTATCCAGAGAGACCCCGGTTGGCGCGGAACGCGAGACCGTCAAGGTGTAGCGCTCGGTGAACGAGAAGGTCCGGGTCAGGGTCGTGACGTTCCCGCTCAGATCATAGGCACTGACCACGAGGGTGTTGTTTGCGGACGGCGTGATGGCGAGCGACCAGGGAACCGAGGTCGGCACGGTGGCGCTGCCGAGAACGGCTTCAAGCGCGGTGGACCCGTTGAGCACGACGGTCACCCGGTCGATCCCGCGGGCATCACCCGCGATCCCCCGGACGGTGTAAGGCGCGGCGTCGCTGATGGAAGCGCCGTCGGCGGACGGGACGCTGATGGAGAGCGTCGGATTGACGGTGTCAATGGTCAGAATCTCCACGCTGGTGTTCCTGACCGACCCGAGAACGCCCCCGGAAGCCGAGATCAACTCGGCGACGAAGCGTCGGTTCGGCGTCGTGGCCGCCGTTTTCGGCAGCAACGTGATCGAGACCGTCTTGGAAAGCTCTCCGGCGGCGAAAGAGACCACGGTCCCATCGGCATCCGTGTAGTCCGAGCCCGCGACGGCGCCGGTGAACGGAGGCACGGTGCTGGAGGTGCCGTTGTTGGTGTTGACGGTGACCGACCCGGGATTGGCTCCGTAGGTCCGGTTGATGGTCAAGGTGACGCTGGCATCGGTTTGGCTGGCGCTGAAGCTGGTGTCCGCGAAGTTGTAAGCCGGGGTGATGACCGTATCCGTGGTGCCACGGGCGAAGGACGAGAGGATTTGGATCCGCAGGTCCTGGGCGGCCGGGGTATCGGCCTGATTGTAGGCCGAGCCCGTGTTGCCGTGACGGGCCACAAGGAAGTCTTGGAAGGCCTTCTGTTCACCCAGCGCGTTGGACGGCACGTTGGCAGCGTCGGCAAAGTTCAACGACTCGTCGATCGCGGAGCTGAGGGTGCCGTTGGACAGAATGTAACGGAAGTTGTCCCCGTTCGCCTTGATCGGCCAGCCGTCCCCGCCGTTCGCGGTGAAGTTGAGGATAACGCAACGGATGGTGGCAGGCGCTCCGGAAACCACCGCTCCGTCCTGGATGACGACCGAGACTAGGTTCCCGCTCTCGTCGTAGAGCGCGGCATTGCGCACCTTCTGGCCCGTGGCACGCGCCGGGTCATAGGAGAAGCGGAGGTTGCCGACCTGCGGGTAGCCGCCGTTCTGATTGCTTGGACCCGTGCTGAGACCGGCGCCGTAATTCAGGATGTTCAACAACCCGGCCGGCGTGGTGTCGAACACCATCAACTTGTTGTCAAAGCGCAGCGCGTTTTCCACGTCGAGCAGGGAGATCGCTCCGGCGGGCTTGATGCCGCTGATCCCCACCGGCGCCACTTTGTTTCCGCTGCCATCCACCGCGCCGATCGACGCCCGGATGCCTCCGCCGTTCTTCAAGGAGAACACCGCGGCGCCACTGGGCAAGCCAAGGGCGGCCCGGGCCTTCCAAGCATTCGCATCCGCGGTGATGTTGCCGAGGTTGACCTCCTGCGTCCGGCCGAAGACGCGGTCGCCTTCCAGGTAGACGTTGGTGTAGCCGTAGATCGTGCCTTCCTTGGCGCTGATCACTCCGTTGATGGCGTTGGTGATCGTCTTGACCTTGGCGCCGATGGTGCTCGCCGCGACGATGGTGGCGGCGCTGCTGGTGGTGCTGTAAGCCGCTTGCAGGGTCGCTTCATCCGCGGAGTAGGCCCCGTTGAGGCTGCTGTTGAGCGCCGACAAGACCAGTTCCCCGTTGCTGTCAAAGTCCACCACCAAGCGGCCGAGGTAACTGAACTCCGTGTCCGTGGTCACGATGAGCACCGGCTTGCCGTCCGCTCCCGTGGTCTGGATCGGGTAAGCGTCCGATCCCGCGGTGGTGTGGCCCGGATAGGAACCGGCCACGTCATCGGCATCCTTCTGGTATTCGTGACCGCCACCGGCCACCACCACGTCGATCCCGCTGACCAGACCGACGAGGTCCTTGTTGCGTTGGAGGGTGTCGAGTTGATCGACTTGGATGATCTTGTTCACGCCCAGCGCCTGGAGGGCGTTGACCGCGCCCTGGAGATAGGCGGCCACTTCCTGCAGATCGCTGGTGCTGTCGTTGGCGTCGTCCTTCGGCTTGGTCCCGTTGGGCGAGGACTTGGTCAGCAGGTCCCACGTGGTCGCACCGACGAAGCCGATCTTCTGGCCGTTGATGGTCTTGACGGCGTAGGGGGCGATCCTGCCAGCCAACGCGGTGACTTCCGATCCGGCGATGGCGCCGCCGGTGCCACCCAGGGTGGTGTCGGCCCGACTCCTGAGCGAGCTGTCCGCCGAGAAGTCGAGGTTGGCGGTGATGAAGGGGAACTGCGCACCCGCCCAGTTGCCGAGTGAGCTTGAGTTGCCCGGGAAGAAGGCGCCGGACAGGACCGGGGAACCGAGGTCGAACTCATGGTTGCCCAAGGCGGACGCGGTGGTGCCGAAGGCGTTCATGATGGCGATGTCCGCCTGACCCATCGGCGTGGCCGTGGTGTCCGCGGCGGAGGTGAAGCTGCCTGTGTGGAGGAGGCGGTTGAAGGACGGATCCGCACCCGCGACCAGCCAAGGACCGGGGATGAAGGTATCGCCCTCGGCCAGGATGACGGTGTTGGCGTATTGATCGTCGAACCGGTCGATCATCGCGCCCATGATCGGAGCGGTGGTGATG
>JAGWVU010000096.1 GCA_018970725.1 Verrucomicrobiota bacterium | reverse complement strand
GCGTGGGATGGTGGGGGTTCAACCCCCTTCACGCCGCCAAGGTTCAGATTGCCTGTCCCTTGAATTGCGGATTCAAATTCAAGATTCTAGGACTGACCCCCACGCTCGGCGAAGCCGCACACGGCACCTCATCAGCATGGGGCGTGGCAGGCCGGTCGTTTGCCGGACAGCTTGGTGGCCCCCGCTTCACGTGGCACCGTTTGGTGTCAGGCAAAATGACCTGGGATCATTGTGAGTTCCTGATGTTCAGCGCGCATCGAGCCTGACACCCAAAAACCCTCCCGACGCACGAAGGGAGCTACAGCTGTCCGCTCCCCGGCCAATACACTTGGATCCAAGCCGCCGCCGCCTCCCCGGAATGTGGGGGCCGTCTCCACTTCGCCGGGGAGCATACCAGCGCGGATTTCTGCGGCTTCATGAACGGCGCCGTCGAGTCAGGGAACCGGGTCGCCACTGAGGTCTAGAGCGCGGGCGGACTGGCACGCAAATTGCGCCAACATGGCGCAAATTTTTCGTCACGCGGCGTCCCTATCTTGGCGACGCATTTGCGTCCTAGTATTCTCTCATGCACCTTTCCCGGTTTCACCTCCCCGCCGCGCTCGCCATCCTGGTGGCGCTTGCCGCCTTCTCGACCGCGGCGCAACGCAACTTTGGGATCTCCAAACGCCCCGATTTCAAGGCTTACCAGGGCAACGTATTCCCCAAGGAAGCTCCCATTCTGGCGGGCGCCTGGTCCGTGCAACCGGCGTTCCCGGGCCTGAGCTTCCAGAACCCCATGGGCTTGACCGCCGTGCCCGGCACGAACGATTTGCTCGTTTGGGAACGAGAAGGCCGCCTCTGGCGCTTCGCCCACGATCCCGCCACCACCGAGAAACGCCTCGTGATTGACCTTTCCGAAGAATGCCAGGGCTGGCACGATAGCGGACTTCTCGGCGTCGCTCCGCATCCGGCGTTCGCGGAGAATCACTACCTCTTCGTTTATTACACCGCCGTGCCACCCGGCCAAGTCGGCGGGAGCGCCGAACGCCAGCCGGCCACGGAGATGCCGAACCGCGATCGCTTAGTCCGCTACACTTGCGATCCCGGCGGTTCCGCCGATCCCGCCAGCGCGATGGTTCTCATTGACCAAATCGCCGAAACCGTCTGGCACGAGGGGGGCGGCCTCTTCTTCGGTCCCAAAGACGGCTTCCTTTACCTCTCGGTCGGCGACGACGCCCGCGCCGGGAAGAACCAAAAACTCGATGGCGGATTTTTCAGCGGCGTGCTCCGGATTGATGTCGATTGCCGCGGTGGCGAAATCAGCCACCCGCCCGTGCGCAAGCCGTTGCCGGAAGGGAGCGTGGCCGAACACTATTTCATCCCCAACGCCAACCCCTTCGTCGGCCAGCCGGATGTGTTAGAGGAATTCTTTGCCCTCGGCTTGCGCAATCCGCACCGCATGACCGCGGATCCGGTGACGGGGCGCATTTTTATCGGTGATGTCGGCGAAGGCGCCCACGAGGAACTGAACGTGATTGAACCAACGGATCCGCCAGGCGTGAACTTCCAATGGAATCTGCAAGAAGGCGCGCCCACGAAGGCGGTCAAAGTTCCGATCGGCGTCAGCAAGGGACCACTCCTCAGCTACCGTCACCTGGAGGGCCGCGCCATCATCGCGGGGTACGTCTACCGGGGCAAGGAGTTCGCCCGCGACTTGGGCGGCAAATTCATATTCGGCGACAACGTCACTGGCACCGTCTGGTATCTCGACGAATCGACGACTCCGGCCAGCAAGCATATCCTCTGCACGGTTCCCGACGGCCCCGGCCCCAACGCTGGCGCGAACTACTGCGGATTGTCCTCGTTCGGCGTCGATGCCCAGGGCGAAATCTACCTTTGTCAGATGTCGAGCACGGCGGGGGCCATTCTGAAGCTCTCGCGCCAAGGGCCGCCGCCGGTCGCGCTGCCGAAAAAGCTTTCGGAAACCAAGCTCTTCGCCAGCCTCGGCAAACTCACGCCTTCCGCGGCTTTGATCCCCTACGAGGTGAACAGTCCGCTCTGGTCCGACGGCGCCTCGAAGCAACGTTGGATGGCGATCCCCTCCACGGCGCGCATCGGATTTCAGGCGAGTGGCGAGTGGTCGTTCCCTGAAGGCAGCGTCTTCGTGAAGCACTTTGAACTGCCCAAAACCGGTGCCGACGGCAAGCCTCTGGCCAACACCCGCCTGGAAACCCGCGTCCTCGTCCGGGACACCAACGGCTATGTCTACGGCGCGAGTTATCGTTGGCGGGCTGACCACAGCGACGCCGATCTCGTGGAAACCGGGCAAAGCGTCGATGTCGTGGTGGCCACCGGCATGAAAGGCAAGCCGGACAAAATGCAGAACTGGTTCTTCCCCGGACGCCAGGATTGCCTCACCTGCCACACGCGCGCGAGCGGCGGGGTGCTTGGAGTCAATACCCGGCAGTTGAACCGCCCCTACCGCTACCCGTCCGGGGTGACCGACAACCAGCTCCGCACGCTTGCCGCCATCCATCTGTTCGAGGGGGCTCCCGAGGAAGCAACGTTGGCGGACCTGGGCCGTCTGGCGCCTGCCGATGACCTTGATGAGCCGGTCGAAGTCCGTGCCCGCAGCTACCTCGATTCAAACTGTTCCCATTGCCATCGCCCCGGCGGCGTCCATGCGTTTTGGGATGCGCGCTACGAAACCGCGCTGCACGAAACCGGGATCGTCAACGGGCTCGTGAACAACACGTTGGGCCAACACGGCGCCAAGGTCGTTGCCCCTGGCGATTGGACCCGCTCCATTCTCTTCAAACGGATCAGCGTGGCCGGGCAACCGCATTCCATGCCGCCGCTCGCGAAGCAACGGGTCGATAAAACGGGGATCGGCCTCATCGCGGAATGGATCGCCAGCATGGACGATGAAGAGGACGAGCCTCTCCCGGGAGGCTGGCACCTCGCCGAAATCGGCTCCCAAGGCGGCCCCGCTCAAGCCGGCTGGCGCAAGGGAACCTTCTACTTAAGCGCGCAGAATCACGACTTATGGGAGAACTTGGACAGCGCGATCATGGTTCATGCCTCGCCCATGGAATCCGGCCAAATCACCGCGCGCGTCCTCAGCCTGACGCCCACCGATGCCTGGACCAAGGCCGGCGTCATCCTCCGCTCCGAGACGACGGCGGACGCCGCTTCCGCCATCATGGTGGTCACTCCGGGCCAAGGCAGCGCGTTCCAGTATCGCGAGACCGCCGGCGCATTCACTCAGCACGCCACCGGACCTTCGGTCACCGCGCCGTATTGGGTGCGTCTCGCCTGGAAAGATGGCGCCGTCATCGCCAGCAGGTCCACGAACGGCCAAACCTGGACCGAAACCGGCCGCGCCCTGATCGGCTTCCCCGGCCCTGTCTTGCCCGGCCTCTGCCTCTCCGGCCACCAATCCCAAGCCGTGGCGTCCGCCGGGTTCGATCAAGTGAAGATCGAGCCGTATCCAGAGAATTGACCCTCCCGACTAACTAACTGCTAAGGATTTGCTTTTCTGCCCCGCCCGCCCACGAGCCACCAGTCGGCGTGGGATGGAGGGGGTTCAATCTTTGACGACGTCGCCAAAGAGAGGTTCCGCCAGCTCCTGGCTCAGCAGCTTGCGTTCTCCCAGCTCAAGCTCGTGACCTTCTGCCTCATGGGCATGTAGTGACCGCTTTTTCATGCGAAACCCTGCGATTCTACGGGGTCTCTTGCAAACCGAATCGAGGGTGTCCGGGCAAGTTTTCGTAAGAATACGCACGCCGATTGTCACGTTCTGTCATGAACGGGCCAGAGGATCGAGGACCGAGCGCCGCTCCCACTCACCGCTCGTAAGTGATCTCAAAGTCCTCGTCCGGGAACAGCTCGTTTCGGTGCTCGTAGGTGTCGCCGGGTTTCTTGAGCGCTGCCAGGCAGGCGAGGAGGTCGAATGAAGGATCGTCGCCCAAAGATGCATTCGATCCGCACGGGCGGCAAAGTTGGGCGTCGATAAGCCCGAGGGCGGCAAGCGCGGATGGTGCCTCCACCTGGTCCAGGATGAGCGAGGAGTCGTCGGAACCGACGGAGATGATGGCCGTCTCGTCCATCTGAGTTCCGCGCCTTCCTCGAGTGCGGTCTTCTGCCGCTGGCAGGCTCCGATCGGAATCGCTTTAAGATCGACCAAGTGGACGATGGAAGTTCCTCTAACCTTTGGGCACGTGCCCAGGGGCAAAAGGCGATCGACTACTGAAGAGACAGCCGATGGGATGTTTGTTGCGCCTCAAAGTAATTGCCCCGCCCGATCTCTCACCGCTCGGAGCTAAGCTGGTCCCTGTTTCAATGAAATGCATTCCGAAGCTCGTCGGCGTTGAGCGGATTCCCTGGCGGTAGAGACGACGGATCCGGTTCGTTGACACGCGGACTGCGGCATGAGTCCGCATTCCGAACCAACCCATCGTCCCGAACCGCTCCTCACCGAAATCGAGGCCTGCGAGTTCCTCCGCATCCG
>JAGWVU010000020.1 GCA_018970725.1 Verrucomicrobiota bacterium | reverse complement strand
CGCGGACCTCCCGGTGCTCCTCGATGAAGTCGGAGATCTCGCGATCCAGCGCGTCGATGAGCAGGCGGATGGCCCCCGCCCGGAGGACCTGTTCGAGCTGGGAGCGGCAAACTTCGGTTGCGGCCTTCTCAACGCTGAATGAGAGTATGTCAGGGTTGGTGGTGGTCACTGTGGTGGTCTGTTGTTGTTGTTTCGCCAGGGTGCCACCGCCGGCTCTCATCCACAATTTTCGACCATACCCCCCGCGAAGGTGGACGGTCACCTCAAGAAGATGGGAGTGAGTTCTTATTAAAGAAATCTGGTTTTTTCTTTAATAACGTTTCTTCTTATTAAAGGTTCAGGTCATGATTCGGGACGCCACGGGCACCTACCACTCCACCGCCACCGCTGGGGAAACGGTGCGTGCGTTTGTGCCGTCGCCGTTGCCTCCGGTCCCTTCCCTGGAGATCGGTGGCGCCCGGCAAATGCTCCTGGAGCGGGCTACCCTCGCCGTCGGGAGGTTGGACAGCATCAGCACCCTTTTGCCCGATCCGCATCTCTTCCTCTACTCCTATGTCCGGCGGGAGGCGGTCCTTTCCTCACAGATTGAAGGCACTCAATCTTCTCTCTCGGACCTGCTCCTCTTCGAGCTTGAGGAAGTCCCGGGAACGCCCGTGGATG
This sequence comes from Verrucomicrobiota bacterium, assembly GCA_018970725.1. Taxonomy (GTDB): domain Bacteria; phylum Verrucomicrobiota; class Verrucomicrobiia; order Verrucomicrobiales; family DEV007; genus V1-115. The sequence continues at coordinate 88,108 of JAGWVU010000020.1, read as the reverse complement.
ATGTCGTCGAGGTCTCGAATTACATCGCCGCCCTGGAGCTTGGGATGGACCGGCTCCGCGACGGGTTTCCGGTTTCGAATCGGCTCCTTCGCGAGATGCACGGTGCCTTGATGTCGAAGGGCCGGGGCAGCGACAAGTTACCGGGAGAATTTCGCCGGAGCCAGAACTGGATTGGAGGCACCCGGCCGGGCAATGCGCGATTCGTGCCACCACCGCCGCACGAGGTGGAACCTTGCATGGCCGCCTTGGAGCGCTTCCTCCATGATGAAACGAGCGGCGTGCCCATTTTGGTGAAGGCGGCGCTGGCCCATGTTCAATTCGAGACCATCCACCCCTTCCTCGATGGCAACGGCCGTCTCGGGCGGCTTCTCATTGCGCTGCTCCTCCACCATGGGGGATTGCTGGCCCAGCCGTTGCTCTATCTTTCCCTCTACCTGAAGCAACACCGGTCCGTCTACTACGACCTCTTGGATCGGGTCCGGACCACGGGTGACTGGGAAGCCTGGGTAGATTTCTTTTTGGAAGGCGTGGAAGAAACCGCCCGAGGAGCCGTCCAGACCGCCCGCCGTTTGGTCGATCTCTTTGAGACCGACACCCGTCGAGTTCAGGAAACCGGACGCACCGCTTCCAATGCGCTCCGCGTTCTCAACGTCCTACGCCAACGTCCGGTCCTTACGCTCAACCATTTGCGTGATGTCCATGGAATGACCTTCCCCACCGCCGGCAAATCCATGAATTCCCTCATCACCCTGGGCATCGCCCGCGAACTCACCGGCCAGCGTCGCAACCGGGTCTTCGTTTACGATGCCTACCTCAACGTCCTCAACGAAGGAGGCCAGCCGATATGACCCTCGCTATGACCCGCAATCCTCCATTCGACCCCGCCGCTACGGGAGACTACATCAACTGCTGCCGCAGGATGTGGGCCTCAGAGGAAACGGAGGTGGAGCCATGAGTGCGAGAATGAAATCCGGCTACAAACAGACCGAGGTGGGGGTTATTCCGGAGGATTGGGAGGTGAAGGCGTTGTCGGAGATCACCGAGCCTCAACGACCAATTTCATAGGGAATCGTGCAAACGGGGCCCAGCGTCACGAACGGCGTTCGCTGCCTCCGTGTCCTCGACATCAATGAAGGTCGAATCAACAAGAAGGCGACAGGAATCCTGCTTCACTGTTTCCATTCTCCCCGGCTGGGCGGATTTTACCCCCGACGGAAATTGGCCAGGGGGCTTCGTTGCCATCGAGTCCTCTCCGTGCGCTCCGGAACCGCCGGGATGCATGGAGAAGCATCCATGATTCCCGGCGGCCCGGCGCGGTCTCCAAGCCGCCGCGGGCGGAGAACGAGGCCCGGGTTCAGCCGATTTGGGCCAGGGAGGGTGGGGCGAAGCCTTCGCGGTAGGTTCGGGAGAGCAAGGTGGCGTTGGCCTCTTCGTGATTGGTGAAGCGATGTGCCTTGCCGTCCCAGAGCAATTCCTGACCGGGGAACCTTGTGGCCTTCACGGCGAGGAGGGCGGGCTCGGTGATGCGCACGCCGATGTCGAACTGGGTCCAGAGAGGCTTGACGTCTCCCAGGCAGCAGTCCGCCCAGTCCTTCCAGTGATTGCGCGGAGCCACCTCGGGCATCGGTTCGTCGGCCACGAGTTTGCCCTTGCGGTAGATTTCCATTTTGCCGTTGGCCTCGAGGACGAGACTGCCTTCCTCACAAACGATCAACGTCGCGTTGCTCGTGATGGCGGACACTGGCAGGCCGAGCGAGGCGAACGAGGGGCGGATCATACTGTCGTTGTAGTGGACGACAAAGTTGGGCCGGGCGAATTTGGCGCCACCCGGGTAGGTGAGGGTGCACTGGTTGTAGGCGGAGTGCCCGGTGTTCGCCGCCTGCATGGTGTTGCTTTGCACGGCCACAGGGGAGGGGAGATCATAGGCGAAGTAGAGGACATCGAGGAGGTGGCAGCCCCAATCCGCGAGTTGGCCGCCGCCCGTTTCCCAATAGGCGCGCCAGCGGCGGGGGAACATGCGTTCCGGGTGGAAGGGCATCGGTTGCGCCAAGGGACCGTTCCAAAGATCCCAGTCCAGCGTTGGCGGCACCGGCATGGCGTCCGGCAGACCGCTCCATGGCTCCACGAAGTAGGTGTTCAGGGCCACGGTGCCGGTCCAGACATGGGCTTCGACCGGTTTTCCGAGCCGATTGGATTTGAGCAATTCCACCGCCTGCATGCGGCCGGGCAGACAGGCGCGTTGGTTGCCCATCTGGGTGAAAAGTCCGGGACGGGCGGCGAGGGCCTCTTTCATGAGGCGCAATTCATCGAGCTGGTGAACAAGCGGTTTCTGTCCGTAGACATGTTTCTTGTGCTTCAGCGCCGTGATCATCATGGGTGCGTGGTGAAAGTCCGGCGTGTCCACGATGACGGCATCGAACTTGTCCAGGTGGTCGGCAAAGGCCTCGCGATAGTCCGCGGTGAGGAAGGTCCCGGGGAATTTCACTTCCATGCGGTCCCGGGCATATTTGTCGACGTCACAAAAGCCGGCCCATTCCACCATCGGGTGATCGGTCAGGTTGTCCCGTTGCAAGGCTCCGATGCCACCGACACCGATTTGGAAGATGCGGAGTTTGCTGTTTTTGTTGGTGGCGGCCAAGGCACTGCGGGAGAGGGTGGAGCCGACGGTGAGAGCGGCGCCGAGGGTGGCGCTTTCCCGGAGGAAGCGGCGACGGCTCGTGGCGGGGCGAAGAGCAGGGGATTCCGGAGTCATGGGACAGGATCTTAGGTGCCGAATCCGGATTTGGCGAGCCCGAGTTCAGAGCCCGTTGAAATATTCCACGACGCCGCGAAGGGCTTCATTTTGGAAAAGAAATGGAGAGCCCCGACAGGCTCGCAGGCCCTGACCGAGTGATTTCCGGGAAGCGGGGATTCAGCGGCGGACGAGTTTGATGGCATCTGCGGCCACCAGTTCCCCCGAACGCGCCCAGCAGGAGAGCAGGACGCGGGGAGCCTTCCCGGCGGGGAAGGTGTAAGTGCCGAGGGAGACCCAGACGTTGTCATTCTTCCGTTGGTTGACCGTGCGGGTGGAGGTCCCGCCCTGGTGGAGAATCAGGTAGGGAGCCACTCCGCTGCGGTTTCTACCCGCGGGCCAGCGGGCGAAGACCTCCCAGGTGCCGCCTTCGGGGAGATCGGCGGACCAGGTCGCCGGATCGCTGGTCGCTTCGACCCGGCGGGTCCGATAATCCGCCCCGAGGAACCCGGGAGGCCGCGTGGCCCGGACCCAACGGCCGGAGGGGGCGCTGAAGTCGGGGCCGCCGTTGTCGATCACGATTTCCCGTGGAGAAGGCCGCGGTTCCTGTGGAGGCAGGGTCGGCGTGCCCGAGACATCGCCCACCCGGAGGAAGCGGACGGCATCGGCGGAAATCACGGTGGCCAGGTTCATTCCGGTCCCGGGCGCGGAAAGCGCTCCGCTGAGCACGACCTCGGCGCCGGGCCCGGCCGGGAAATCGAATTCTCCGAGAAGGTTCCACTTTCCGCCGCCCTCGCGCTGATCCCGTTGGATTTTGGTGGAGCCTGCGGAGTGCCGGATGACGAAGGCGGCCCCCGGCGAGCGGTTTGCCCCGGCGAGCCACCAGACGGAGATGGCATAACGACCGGCCTTTGGTAACACAGGGTGGAACCGGGCGGTGTTGGCCGGGTTTTCATCCAACACGTTGGCCCAGCGCGAGTCCCGGTCCCATCCCCCCTTGTAGGGTGAGGTCTCCCAATGCCCGGTCTCCTCGTAGGCTTCCGGAGAACGGTTGTCGACCACGATGGTCACCGCTCCGGGGAGATATGGGGCCAGACCGTAGTGCCTTTGCAAAGCGAAGAGCAGGTGCCTCGCGTAAAGCTTGCACTTGGCGTCGGAAGCGCAGGAAGGGTGGTCGAGGGGGGAGTCGATGAATCCCATTTCAGTGAGCACCGCCGGCATTGAAGAGTTGCGGAGCACGGAGAACCCGGCGGTCTTGGTGCCGCGGTCGGCCAGGCCCCAGGCTTTGAGGGCTTCTTCCTGGATCAAGTCGCGGAGATCGGCGGCGGGACCGTTGCCGGTGAGAGAGAAGGTTTCGGTGCCGTTGGCCGTTTCGTTGTAGGCGTTCTGGTGGATCGAGATGAACCGCCCGGCGCCCCAGGCGTTGGCTTCCGCGCTCCGCGTCCCCAGCGGGACGAAGACGTCCGTGGTGCGCGAGATCTTGACGGTCCAGGAACCGCCCCCGGCCGGGTCTGCGGTGTCCAACTCCAGAAGACGTTTCAGTTCCAAGCCGGTCACGAGCACGCGGTCCGCCTCGCGGGTCCCCTGCCGGGCATGGACCGCTCCCGGATCCGAACCACCGTGCCCGGGATCGATGTAGATGCGTTCCTGGGCCGGGGCGGCGACCGGGAGCAGCAGCAGGAGAAGGCCCCAAAAGAGACCGGGGCACCACCTCTTTCCGGGGCGGGGCGGTGCGGGGTCGGTTTCGGGACGAAGAAGGTGCATGAGGGGTAGGTTTTCCGGTGGGCGGAGCATCATGGGGCCGGAGGTTCCGGGACGCAAATCACTGGCATGACGAAAATCCGCCGATTCACCCTGTTGTGGGTTTGCCGTAGGAGCCATTCCCCGAAGCTCCGCAAAGTTCTTGACCCGGACCGCCATTTGTCGCTGAACTGCAGGGAGCCGGGCGACTTGCCGACCCGCGCGGACCACATGAAGAACAAGGGATTCCCCATCTCAGGCTTGGCGCTGTTGCTGATGTTGTGGGCGGCTTTCTCCGGCGAACGGTTGGGGGCGGCCGAGGAATGGACCGACCGGGACGGCCGGGTCATCCGGGCGGAGTTCATCCGCCTCGAAGGGGAAGTCGTGGTCATCGAAAAGGAGGGCAAAAGGTTTTCCGTGCCGCTGTCCCGGTTGAGCGACCGCAGCAGCGGTCTGGCCCGGGAGTTGGGCGGGCGCGGAGCCGGGAGCCGTGGTTGGTTGTCCCCGGGCCGGTTTCTCGGCAAGAGCTTCGCGGAGTGTGAGGACATGCTCGGGCCGCCCGACCGGGGAGACGACGGGGAAGGGGAGGGCCGGACGGTCAGCCGCTATTTCCATGCGCCGGCACCCGGCATCCTGCGGCTGCGGCTCGAGGCCGAGCGACAAGGCGATTTGCCGCCGCGGAGCGTGACATCGGTTTGGTATTACTTCTCCAAGGGCCGGGTCCGCACCGTGGGCCAATGTTTCCAACTGACCGGCACCGAGTTCGCCGGTGGTTACCGGTTGTTCAACATGTTCAAGGAGATCTCCGGGGACGATGCGCTTTCCGAGACCCAGTATGTCCGCATCGAGGGCATCCCGGGCCGGATGATCGCGGGCTGGGAACCGGCGGCCTTCGGCAAGGACCGTCCGCCCGAATACCGGCACGAGAACGAGGACGCCATTTCCTTCCAAAAGCAGCGCGGGCTGAACACATGGCAACGCTATTTGAGGATGCGCGAGCAGAGCGCCGCTCCTTGAAAACAAGTCCGTTTTCCGGCGCGGCCGGGAAAGCCTCCGGTCCGGAACCCGACTCATGAACGTTTCCCCGCTGCAAATCCTGATGGCCCTCGCGCTTGTCGGCCTGCCGTCCACCCTTGGTTCCGCCGAGCCGCCGCCGGTGCGGACTTTGGGCCGGGTTTTTGCCAAGCTGAAGGCCGGAGAGGAGACCACGATCGTTTACTTTGGCGGCAGCATCACCGCGGCGCCGGGGTATCGGGTGAAGACCTTCAAGTGGATCCGGGAGAGCTTTCCCGGGGCCAAAACGGTGGAAGTGAATGCCGCGATCGGCGGGACGGGGAGTGATCTGGGGGCGTTTCGTTGCGCCGCCGACGTGATCGCCAAGCGCCCCGACCTCGTGTTCCTCGAGTTCAGCCTGAACGACGGGCACCCGACCAACGAGTTCCGGAAGGCGACCGTGGAAGGGATTGTGCGGCAGCTCTGGGCGTCGCCAACCCGTCCGGAGATTGTTTTCCTCTACACCACGAGCCGGTCTTTGAACCATCCGCGGGTGAGTTATCCGGCGGTGGCGCGGCATTACGGCATCCCTGAGATCGATCTGCAACCCGTGTTGGTCGCGGCCGCCAAGCGGACGGATTGGCCGAAGCCGACCGCAGAACAACGGGCGGATACCAAGAAATTTGACTGGACCCAGCCGGGCCAGGTGTTCATGGGGGATGCGGTGCACCCCAATGAGCTGGGGCATTCGCTCTATGCGGAGGCCATCATCGGATGGTTGAAGGGGCAGATGGATGCGGTGCCTTCCCCGGCGCCGCAACTGGGCGCGCCTTTGGTGAGCGAGGAGTTCGCCCATGTGGCGCTGGTGGAGCCGTCCCGGGCGGACTTGAGCGGAGACTGGGAGCGGCTCGCCCCGGATCCGAAGTCCGGCAAGATCGGTCGTTATGCCGGTGGGGCGATCAACGCCCGGGAGGCGGGGGCGGCGTTGGCCTTCTCCTTCGAGGGCACGGCGCTAGGGATCTACCTGAACATCCAAGCGGACGGCGGCAAATTCGAATGGACGGTGGATGACGGGGTGGGCACCGCTCCGGACCCGGCCTACGGGGGGCCGCGCGGGGTGAAAAAGGGCGTGGTGGACACCGCGCCGGGGAAATATTTTCCGCGGTATAGTTACGCCCTGTTGACGACCGGATTGTCCCCCGGAAGACACACGCTGAAACTCCGGGTTCTGGAGGAGAAGGATGCGACGAGCACGGGAAACCGGTTGATGATCGGGGCCTTCATGGTGGGTGGGATGCGGTGAGGGACGACCGGCTCAGGGGAAGAGACCCCGGGCGGCCTTGGCGTCGGCGACGCGTTGGATGCCGAGGGTCTGGGCGGCGAGGCGGCGGCTGAACTGCATTTTCCGTTTTTGGGTTTCCACCGCCTCCTTGGCCCGGTCGAGAATGGTGAAGAGCTTGGAGAGGACCTCGTCCCTGGACCAATAATAACTCTGCAAGTTCTGCAGCCACTCGAAGTAGGACACGATGACGCCGCCGGAGTTGCACAGGATGTCAGGAATCACCTCGATCTCCTCGCGCTGTTCCAGGATCCGGTCGGCGGCGTTGGTGGTGGGGCCGTTGGCGCCCTCGGCGAGGATGCGGCACTGGATCCTGGCGGCGTTTTGTTCGGTGATGACGCGTTCGAGGGCGCAGGGGGCCAGAACCGTGCAAGGCTGTTCCAGCAAAGCCTCGTTGGAGATGGCCTCACCGCCATCGAAATGGTGCAGGACGCGCTGGCATTTTAAATAGGTGAGGGCCTTTTTGAGATCGATGCCCTTGGGATTGTAAATGGCGGTGGTGTAATCCGAAATGCCGATGACGCGGATCCCATAAGCCTCCATCGCGAGGGCGGTCTCGCTGCCCACATTACCAAAGCCCTGCACGATGGCGGTGGCCTCGTCAGGACGGATGCGAAGATCCTCGAGGTAACGTTTCACAAGGTAAGCCACGCCGGCTCCGGTGGCTTCGCGCCGGCCCGCGGAACCGCCGAGGGCGATCGGTTTTCCCGTGACCACCGCGGGGACGATGCGCCCGGCGTGGTTCGAATAGGTATCCATCATCCAGCCCATGACTTTCTCGTTGGTGCCGAGGTCAGGGGCGGGGATGTCGATTTCCGGGCCGACGAAGTTCACCAGTTCCTGCATGTAACGGCGGGAGAGCCGTTCCAGCTCGATTTCCTTGAGTTGGTTCGGATCGACGATGACGCCGCCCTTGGCACCTCCGTAGGGGAGACCGGCGAGGGAGCACTTCCAACTCATCCACATGGCGAGGGCGGCCACCTCGCCGATGGTGACGTTCTGGTGGAAACGGATGCCGCCCTTGGAGGGGCCGGTGGAGAGGTTGTGCTGGACCCGGTAGCCTTCGAAGACGGTGACGCTTCCATCCTCACGCTGGATCGGCAGGGCCACGGCGATCGCGCGGCGGGGATACTTGGTGCGGTCGCGGATGTTTTCCGGGAGGTTGATGGCGTCCGCCGCGATGTCGAACTGGCGGCAGGCCATTTTGAAGGTGTCGGACTCGTAAAGGCTGGAGATGATGACTTTGGACATGGGAAGGTGAGGGGAGGGGCCGATCAAGGAGGGGGCGGCAGATCACTCCTCCTCGCGATCCGCCAGCTCGCTGATGTAGGGATCGAAGTAGTCTTCCGCGTAGACCAGCGCGTCGTATTGGGAACCGAAATAACCGATGTCCTCGAATTCGTTGGCCCGGATCCAGAAGACCGGGCCGGCCGAGAGGATCTCGATCTCGAAGACGTCGTCGTCCGGTGCGGCGGCCATCAGGCTGGTGGCGAATTCCTCGAGGGAGCCCCGCTTCTGGTCTGCGATCAAGTCCCAGAGGTCGTCATCGTTCCCGGCTTGGAAGCGTGCCAGGGCGGCCTCCACCTCCCCGCCGTAGTGGTTTGCGATGAGGTCGAGGATTTTTGGGCAGCTGAGGATCTGGTCCTTGAAAGCGGAGAGGGGCTGGGGCTGGTTCATGGTGCTTTGTCAGGGGTCGCGACCCAATGGTTTGAACCACAGCGGGGAGGCTTTTTCAAGCGGGATCGGGGGAATTCAAAGCGGGAACCGGCGCGGGAGGCGGTCCGGAAAAGGAAAGCGCGGCGAGGAATTCTTTGGTTGCCACGGCAGGCAAAGATCCTTCATGGTGGGATGGATTCATTGACACGGGGCCATGCCAACCTCTCCTCCCATTCCCTCGGCGTTGCCGGTGCCGGGCGAGACCGGAAACCGTCCGGTCGACTACCATGCGTTGCGCTTCCTGCGGGACGAGCACTTTTATTCCCTGATTCATCCGCAGCTTGAGGAGGCGAAGCGTGATGACATCAAACTCGAAGAGAAGCTGGAGAGCGAGGAGGAGAAATTTTTCCACTTCCTCAGCCAAGCGATCGATATCGAGGGAGTGGGAAACATGCCCGCGGTGGTGGCGCAGGTGAACGCGAACCTGGGGAACACGCTGCCGTTCCGGGTCTTCCTGACCGAGTTTGCGACGGCGAGGGCGATGTGCATTCCGCGCCTTTCGTTACGTGAGAAGGCGGAGTTGGATGAGTTGATCGTGGTGGTGAGCCAGCACTTTGTGAACGATCTGGACGAGGCGGAGCAGGCCTCGGTGCTGGGGCATGAGTTGGGTCACGCGCTGCTGGGGCACAGCACGGTGCCGAGTCAGGCGATTTTCAACGGAAGCATTGAACTGCCCGGGTTGCCGGAGTTGCGCTTGATGACGTTGCGGTGGTCGGTCTGCGCGGAGGTGAGTTGTGATCTTTTCGGGTATGTGGCGAGCGGGCGGGACGCGAGGTCCTGCCAGAGCGCGCTGTTGAAGTTCACCACGGGGATAAATTCCGCCACCTTGGCGAGGCTGAACCCGGACCGGGTGATTTCCCAGGTGCTGGGGCAGTATGACACGTTGGCCACCTCGGTGGTCAAGGAGGTGATCTCGACGCATCCGCTGACGCCGTTGCGGATCAAGTTGCTCGCCGTGATGAAAGACGTCGAGCTGTTCCGCCATTTCGGTGAGGTCAAGGAAGCGGCGGAGGTGAACGCCCTGCGGCAGCAGTTGAACGAGACGATCAATCCGCTGATGCGGAAGATTTACCCGGACCTGTTTGAGGAAGAGCGCCTGGACGAGGGCTTCATCCTTTTCTATTTGGCGGTGGCGACCGCCTTGGCGGACGGGAAGATGGACCGGGAGGAGTTGGCTGCGATGAACAAGATGATCCGTCCGGATCTGCAGACGGATTCCTTCTTCGAAGGGTTGGAGGCGGCGATGAAGCAGAGGGACGCGTCCTCGGTGGTGGAGGAGTTGACCGAGCGGGCGGTGACCGAGGCGAAGGAGAAACGCTACACCAAGGAAGAGGCGGCCAGGGTGGCCAAACTGATGTTGGTGATTGCGGCCGCCGACGGCCGGGTGGACTCCAAAGAGTTGAAGGTGGTGCACCAGTTCGGGCGTCATTTCGGCCTGACGAAGCGCGAGGTGGTTTACTTGGCGAATCAGGTCAACACAGGTCCGGCGTGAGGGCGGACGCAATGGGTTGGGATTTTTTTCCGAATTCCCTTTACCTGCGAGACGGGCGGATTTTAGGATCGCGCCATGGGTTGGTTCGAATCGAGAGAGACGAAGGAGAGGCGCAGCCAGTTCAAGAACATGATCAGTCTGGCGCTGATCGACGGGGAGTTCGACGACGCGGAGCGCGAGTTCCTGCAAAACCGCGGCCTGCAACTGGGGTTGTCGGCGGCCGATGTGAAAGCGGTTTTGGAGCATCCGGAACGGGTGGAATTCGTGGTGCCCAAGGATCCGGAGCACCGCATCCATCATCTCTATGATCTCGTCTTCATGATGATCGTGGACGGCGAGTTGCGGAGGGAGGAGATGGATTTCGTGCAGACCCTGGCGGTTGGACTCGGATTCCGTCCCAGCTCGGTTGATCAGGTGCTCCAAGAGATCGTGGAAGGGGCGCGGAGGAATTGCAAGCCGACGATCGACGCGGTGGAGTTCCTCGAGGTTTGATCGGCCTGGAGCGGGTCGTGGGCCGGGTCAGGCGAAGATGCTATCCACAGCCTTGCCCTTGCCGTCCTCGGTGACGTAGAAGGGGCGGCCTTCCACGGTGAATTCCGTTTTCGGGCTGATGCCCATGGCGGTCATGAGGGTGGCATGGAGATCCGTGACGGTGACCGGATCCTTGATGGCGACGAGCGGGCGTTCCTCGGCGGTCGCCCCGTGGACGGCTCCCGCCTTCATCCCGCCTCCGAACAGCACCACGCTGGTGCCTCCGGTGAAATGGCGGTGGAGACCGTAGTGCTTCATTTCCTCGATGCGGTCGACCTTGAAGGTGGCTTGGTCTCCGGCGGAGGAACCGGGGCGGCCTTCGATCAGGGCGTCCCGGCTGAACTCACTGGCGACGATGACGAGGGTTCGTTCGAGCAAGCCGCGTTCCTCGAGTTCGCGGACGAGGGTGGCGATGGGCAGGTCGATTTCCCGATGGAGCCCGGCCAGGGTGGCGTGACCGTTGTTATGGGTATCCCAGTGGAGGAAGGGAACGTATTCGGTCGTGACCTCGACAAACCGGGCACCCGCTTCGACGAGCCGCCGGGCGAGCAGGCAGCCGCGTCCGAAGCGCCCGGTGTCGTATTTCGCCTGGACCTCCGCGGGTTCAAGGGAGATGTCGAAGGCATCCCGCTCCTTGGAACTGAGCAAACGGTAGGCGTTGTCCATGCTGCGGAGCAAGGACTGCCGTTGGAAGTCGCTCATCCGGTCCCGGGCGGGGTTTTGGTCGGCCAGTTTGCGGAAGAGGCGGTCGCGGTTGGCGAACCTGTTTGCGTCCATTCCTTTGGGAGGGCGGACCGACTGGGCGGCTTCCTCGGGGAACGGGAGATTCATCGGACCGAATTCGCTGCCGAAGAAACCGGCGGTGGTGAACGCCTTGAGTTCCTCGCTTTCGCCGACGCCTTCGAGCCGCTGGCCGATGTTGATGAAGGCGGGCATGACCTGGTTGCGGGGGCCGAGAACCTTGGCCATCCAGGAGCCGATGTGGGGGCAGGCGACGGTTTGGGGCGGGACATAACCGGTGTGCCAGTGGTATTGGTGGCGGCTGTGGAGGATGCTGCCGAGGTCGGGTTGGACGGCGCTGCGGATCAGGGTGGCCCGGTCCATGACGCGGGCGATGTTTTCAAGGCCCTGACAAATCCTGAGACCGTCCACCGCCGTGTCGATGGCGGGAAAGGTGCTCAGCATCCGGGAAACTTCGAGTCCCTTGGCGAACGGCAGGTGGCGCTTGGGATCGAACGTGTCCGGGGCGGCCATGCCCCCGGCCATCCAAAGGAGGATGCAGGCGTCCGCCCTGGCCGGTGGATGTGCCGCGCCCGGGGCGGCCGCCTGAACCGCCCGGGGTTCGCCGGTGGACCAGACCGCGGCTCCGGCGGCGGCGAGTTTTGCGAGAAAATCCCGGCGGATGACCGGTTCCGGGGTGGAGGGATCGGGATCGAGGTTCATCGGACGTATTGGAATTCCGGTTGCATCAGCACGGCCCAAAGGAAATCCGCGAGCGGTTCCGGGGCGAGGGTTTCTCCCAGCAGTTCCGCGGCGGCGTCGAGTTCGGCTTCCTGCGGGGCTCTGGCCAAGGCATGGGCGTAGACCCAACGGATGCATTCGGCGTTCGATCCCCAGGTTCTCCGGGTCAGATTCCGGGCCCCTTGTTCCAAGGTCCGGGTCAGGATTTCACCGTTCGAGAGGTCCAGCGCCTCCAAGGTGGTTAGTTCATCCGGACGCATCGAAACGATTTGGTCCCGGTTCGGTCGACCGAGGGAACGCATCAGGAAATCGCTCTTCAGGAGGGAAGCGCGAACCATCCGGGAGGCGGGCGAGGCGCCCCTCGCGAGGTGCGGCGGTCCCTGGCGGTTCACGGCTTCGGTCCAGACGGGGAGCGGCGTGACCACCGTGACCGCCTTGAAATCTTTCCCGAGGGCACCCAGATTGCCCTCCCGGCCTTTGGGGGCGGAAGGACTGAATTGCCAGGTGGCATCGCTTTGGAGCACGGCTTCCCGCCCGTCGGCCATCCTGGCGAGGACCTGGAAGTAAAACCCGGCCGGGTTGGGGCGGTCCCCCCCGTTTTGCACGAGGGCCACGATCTGGTTTTCTCCCGCCTTGAGACGGTCCTGCAGGGCGATGGGGGTGACCCGTTCCCAGTTGTCCCCTTCGACCACTCGTTTGTTGTTCACGTAAAGGGTGAACCCGTTGTCACAAGTGGCGATCGCGGTCGCCAGGGCCGGCGCGGCGTCGAGGGTCCACGTGGTCCGCAGCACGATGGTCTCGCCCGGGGCGGGAAGTTTGCCTGCGGCGGCGGAGTCGCCCCAGATCCATTGTCCGAGCATCCGGATTGACTTCGCGACGGCGGGATCTGCCTTGCCACGAAAGACCGGGGCCTGGATGCCGGTGGGGGCGGCACCGGTGAGTTGCCAGACCGAGTCGACGAATTGTTCGGCGGTGAGGCGGTGGGGTTTGGGGCCGCGGAAAGTGGCGTCGTCCTTGCCGCCGTCGGTCGGGATGGAGCGCGCTTGGTAGATCTCCGAGGTGGCGATCCGTTCCAGCGACTTTTTGATGTCATACCCGTTCTGCTGGAAATCCCGGGCCAGGTAATCGAGGAGGTCGGCGCTCCAGGGCTCGGTTTGCATGGCGTCCAACGGGTGGACGATCCCGTGGCCCATGAGTCGGTGCCACAACCGGTTCACCAGGGTCCGGGAGAACCGGCCATTTTGCGGGTGGGTCATGAGGGCCGCCAGTTGGCTCAAGCGTTCCGCGCGGGGGGCGGCGGGATTCACCTGGCCGAGTTCAGGGAAGAGCCAGGAAGCCCGGGCGGTGCGGCCGACCGGTTTGTCGCACCGGTGGATTTCCAGGGGGCGATCGGAATAGATGGCGGCGAGGCCGTAGGATTCATCGAGCTTCCAGCGGTCGATGAAGCTGTCATGGCAGGAGGCGCACTTGAGATTGATGCCGAGGAACGACTGCCCGATGCTTTGGGCGAACTGGATTTCCACGGTCTGTCCGGCGCTGACCTCGCCGCGCCACTTGATGCCTTCGATGAAGCCGCGGCTTGCCTCGGTGGGCGGAGCCAGCAACTCGCGGGTGAATTGGTCGAACGGCTTGTTTTCGGTGAGGGATTCGTAGAGCCATTGGCTGATCTGTTTGCGCCCGCCGGTGATGAAGCCGGTGCCGCCGTAGTCGTTGCGGAGCAGGTCGTTCCAAAACGTCAGCCAGTGTTCCGCATAATCGACGTCCCGGGCGAGGAGGTCGCGGACGAGGCGGAGGCGTTTGTCCGTTGCGGAGTCTTTTTCGAAGGCGGCGACTTCTTCCGGGGTGGGCAGGAGCCCGATGAGGTCGAGGTGGGCTCGGCGGAGGAAGGTGCCATCGTCCGCCGGACCGGGGCGCGGCAATTTTTGGGCCGCCAGATAGGCATCCACGAGGCGGTCGACCGGGTGTTCCCGTCCCCCGGCCGCCGGAGGCAGGGTGACGTCCCTCGGTTTGAGCGGGGGTTCATAGGCGGCCTTTTTAAAGGCGAACCCGGCCTCCCAGGGCAACCCCCCGGCGAGCCATTGGCGGATCAACCCGATCTCGTCCGGGGACAAACCCGGTCCCTTGGGAGGCATCCGGACATCGGGATCGGTGGAGCCGATCAGCTCGAGCAACAAACTCGTCTCCGGGCGATCCGGATCGATCACCGGTCCGTTCTCGCTGCCTTGGAGCAGGGCGGCGCGGTCGTTCATCGAGAAGCCACCTTTGCGATGGTCCCCGGTGTGGCATTCACCGCAATGTTGGCGGAGGATCGGGACGATCTGGTGATGGAAATCCACGGTGGCGAACGCGGGCGCGATGCCGAGGAGAAGCCAGCCCAGCTGGAGGGCGAAACGGGGGAAGGCAATCATTCCGGTCACAGGGGGGACACGAGGGGCGGCCTGTCAATCTTGCCCGCGGGGTTTAGGGAATGAGGGGTTTGACGGGGAGACCGCCGGGTTTGTCGAGCGGGTAGAGGGCTTTCTGGGCTTCCAAGGCGGCGACGAGCCCGGTCATGAGCCGGCGCAAGTCCCCGGGATGGCTGGTCGCGAGGTTGGTCTGTTCGAACGGATCCTGACGCAGATCGAAGAGTTGGTAATGGGAGTCCCCGGAGGCCGGTGAGGGAAAATAGTGGTAGACGACCTTCCAATCTCCCTCACGAAAACTGGTGAAATAGTTCGAGCGGTGCGGGGAGTGAGGGTAGTGCATGAGAAAGGTTTCGGACCGGGCCGGGTCCGGTTGGCCCGTGAAGAGGGTTTGGAGAGGGGCGCCATCCACCACATGGCCCGGGGGAACGGAGACCCCGGCGAGCGAGAGCAGGGTGGGGAAGAGATCATACACGGCGGCCATCTGGGTTTGCAACGCACCCGGGGCGATCGGCACCTGGCGTTGGATGGGGGAATCCGGAGACGGCTTGGCCCAGGCGGCGAGGAACGGGACCCGCATGCCGCCTTCGTAATGCGACCCCTTTTTCCCGCGCAACGGGGCGGCGCAGGCGACGGCGTGCTCGTGCCCGAGCGGGGCGTCCGAGCCGTTGTCGCCGAGGAGGATCACCAGCGTGTTCCCGGCCACGCCGAGGGAATCCACGAGGGCGAGGAGATCCCCGAGGGATTTGTCCATCCCTTCGATGAGGGTCGCAAAGGCTTGGGCGTTGGCCGGTTTGCCGGAGTCCGTGTAAGGCGCGGCGAAGCGTGGATCCGGGTTGAACGGGGCATGGACGGCGTATTGGGCGAAGTAAAGGAAGAACGGTTGACCGGCGGCGGCGGCGGCGGAGAGGTGGGCACCGGCTTCCCGGGTCAGGGCCTCGGTGAGGAAGATGTCCTGACCGTGGTATTTCGCGAGGCCGGGAACCGCATGGGTGGCGCCACGTTTCCCCTTGCCGCCGAAGTTCTCCAGTCCGTAATAACTGCCCGGTTGCCCAATGGCGGCCCCGCCCACGTTGACATCGAACCCGAGGTGGATGGGGTCGGACTCCGCGAATTCGCGCGGGGCGAAGTGTCCCTTTCCGACGTGGATGGTGCGGTAGCCCTTGGTGCGGAGGAGGGCGGGCAGGGTGATATCGGTCTTTTTCAAGCCGCGCCAGTTCCACTCCGGCGGTCCCTGGGGACCGGCGTTATCCTTGTCCGGGTTGATCCAATTGGTGGTCCGGTGACGGGCGGCGTTCTGGCCCGTGAGGATCGAGATCCGGGTCGGGGAGCACACGCTCATGGCGCAGAACTGGTTGAACCGGATCCCCCGGGCCGCCAGTTTCTCCATGTTGGGCGTGCGGTAGAAATCGTTCAGGGGGTAACGGTGCGGTTTGCCGGAGGCGTCGGTCAGGAAGGGGACGGACGTGTCCATGATGCCCATGTCGTCCACCAGCATGACGATCACATTGGGAGGTTGGGTAGCGGCAGGTGCTTGCGTCAGCAGCGCGAGGAGAAGCGGGAAAAACAGGGGGATCTTTTTCATGGTTCCGGGTTGCGAAGGGGGTATCAGGCGTTGCCCGTCCGGCGGACCGGAATCCGGTGCCCGGCGAGGAACTCTTTGACATCGTCCACCGTGAACTCGCCGAAGTGGAAGATGCTGGCCGCGAGCACGGCGTCCGCCCGTCCGTCCTTGAGAACGTCCGCCATGTGTTGCAGGGTGCCGGCCCCGCCGCTGGCGATCACCGGGATGTGGACCGCGGCGGCGACGGCGGCGGTCAGTTCCAGATCGTAACCGGCCTTGGTGCCGTCCGCATCCATGCTGGTGAGCAGAAGTTCTCCGGCGCCCCGCTGTTCCACTTCCTGGGCCCAGGCCACCGCGTCCAGCGGCGTCGGCTTGCGGCCGCCATGGGTGTAAACGGTCCACCCGCCCGCCGGATTCCGTTTGGCATCGATCGCCACCACCATGCATTGGGCGCCAAAGGCATCGAAGCCCTCGGAAATGGTCTCCGGCCGTTGCACGGCGGCGGTGTTGAGGCCGACCTTGTCCGCCCCGGCAAGGAGCATGGCCCGCATATCCGCCACGGAACGGATCCCGCCCCCCACCGTGAGGGGCATGAAACACTGCTCCGCAGTGCGCCGGACCACATCGATCATGGTCTGCCGGTTGTCGGAGGAGGCCGTGATGTCGAGGAACACCAGCTCGTCGGCCCCCTGCCGGTTATAGGCGATGGCGCATTCGACGGGGTCTCCGGCATCGCGGAGTTGCAGGAACCGGGTTCCCTTGACGACGCGGCCGTCGGTGACATCGAGACAGGGAATAATGCGCTTGGTCAGCATGAGGGGATTTGCGGAAATCTTGAATTCAAGGTAATATGAATCAATGGAGCGGCGTTCCGTGGAGGATCTTGAGGCGGATTATCTCACCTATCTCAGGGTGGAGCGGAATGGTTCGCCGATGACATTGAAGAACTACGAACACGCTCTGCGGCGGTTTCGCAACCGGTCTCGGGGGTTTCGCCATTGGTTCGATGCCGGATCCGACGATTTCCGCGATTATCTGTTCGATCTGATGAAGGAGGAGCTGGCGCGGGCCACGTTGCGGCTGCACTTCGCGGCCTTCCGGGGGTTCTACCGGTATCTGCGGCGGCGCGCGGGTTTGGCGCGGGATCCGCTGATGGAAGTGCAGTTGCCGAAGCGGGAACGCAAGCTGCCGGTGGTTTTGACGGTGGCGCAGGTCACGGAGTTGCTGGAATTGCCCTTTCGGGTGCCCTTGTCCCGTCAGGCTCCGGCCTGGATGCCGGCTCGTGACGCCGCCATCCTTGAGTTGTTCTACGGTTCCGGGATCCGGGTGTCCGAATTGGCGGGTTTGAACGTGAGCGACTGCGACGCGGCCTTTGAAACGGTGCGGGTGCGGGGGAAAGGGGGCAAGGACCGGATTTGTCCGGTGGGCCCGCCGGCGATCCGGGCGGTGGAACGCTACCGCTTCGAGGCCGGGGTGCGGGAGGGGCCACTGTTCCTCAGCAAGTTGCGCAGACGTCTTTCGGCCCGGGCGGTGGAAATGATGTTGGAGCGCTACCTCGGGCAATCCTCGATCCCGGTCCGGGTGAGCCCGCACAAGTTGCGGCACAGTTTCGCCACGCATCTGCTGGAAAACGGGGCGGACCTGCGCTGCGTCCAGGAGTTACTGGGCCATGCCAGTCTCTCCACCACCCAGGTCTATACCCAGGTGACGGTGGAGCGGGTGAAAAAGGTCTATGAGCGGGCGCACCCGAGGGCCTGAATGCGGCCGGGCGAAAACCTGTCGCCATTCCCCCGGGTTCGTGCCACGGTAGAGAGAGTTCATGTCGGAAGAGATTCACATCGAGGGACGTGATTTGCACCGTTCCTTCCAGATCGGCAAAAAAGTCATCGAGGTGCTTCGGGGCGTGGATTTGCGGGTCCGGCGTGGGGAACGGCTTTTTCTTTGCGGGGCGTCCGGGGCGGGCAAGACCTCGCTGCTCTACACGCTGGCGGGTCTGGAGCGGCCCAACCGGGGCGAGGTGCTGGTGGGGGGGCGCTCCCTTTACGATCAACCGGCCCATGACCAGGCCCGGCTCCGCAACCGGATGATGGGTTACGTGTTCCAAAGTTATTTCCTGCTGCCCGAACTCACCGCTCTCGAAAACGTGATGTTGCCCGCCATGATCGGGGGGAACCGGTCCGCGGAACGGGCGCGGACGCTTTTGGAGCGGGTCGGGCTGGAGGCCAGATCGCACCATCTTCCGGCGGAACTTTCCGGCGGGGAACAGCAGCGGGTGGCGATCGCGCGGGCCTTGATCAACGACCCGGAAATCGTGTTTGCCGATGAGCCGACGGGCAACCTGGATTCCCGGACCGGGGAAGCGGTCATGGGGGCGTTGCTGGAGATGGTGACGGAACAGAAACGGACCCTGGTGGTGGTCACGCACGACCTCCATCTGGCGGAGAGCGGGGATCGAAAACTGATTTTGGCCGACGGCAGACTGGTCAAATGACGGGGATGTGGTAGCGGTTGACCGGGAATCGAACAATTCAGCCTTTTGCTGGCAGAGGAACATGGGACTCAAAGTACATATTGACGGGCAGTTGCTGGACGAGAAGGACGCGAAGATCTCGGTCTTCGATCACGGGCTTCTCTACGGGGACGGTGTGTTTGAAGGCATCCGGTTTTACGAGGGGCGCGTGTTCCGTTGTGAGCAGCACATCAAGCGCCTTTTCGCCTCGGCGCGGGCCATCGCGCTGGAAATCCCGTGCAGCCCGGCGGAAGTCACGGAAGCCATGATGGAGACGATCCGGGCGAATGGCCTGAGGGATGGCTACGTCCGGTTGGTGGTGACCCGCGGGGCGGGGGAGCTGGGGTTGAATCCCTACCTCTGCAAGCGCGCCTCGATCATCATCATCGCCTCCACCATCAAGCTCTACCCCCAGGAAAAGTATGAGCAGGGCTTGAACCTCGTCACCTGCAGCACCCGGCGCCCGGCCCCGGCGGCGCTCAGTCCGGCGGTGAAGTCCTTGAACTACCTCAACAACGTGATGGCCAAGATCGAGGCCATCAACGCCAACGCCGAGGAAGGCGTCATGCTCAACGAACAGGGCTTCGTGGCCGAGTGCACCGGGGACAACCTGTTCATCGTGCGCGATGGCACCGTGGTGACGCCCCCGGTTTCCGCCGGTGCGTTGAATGGAATCACCCGCCGGGTCATCTTTGACCTCGCCCCGACGCTGGGAGTGCCCATCGTGGAAGAGGAGCTGACGCGCTACGACCTCTACACCGCGGACGAGTGTTTCCTCACGGGGACTGCGGCCGAGGTCGTGCCCGTGGCGACCTATGACCGCCGCGCGATTGGCGATGGCAAGCCGGGCCGGTTGACCTTGCGGTTCATTGAGAGTTTCCGTGATCTGGTCAGAAATACCGGCACCCCTATTTACACTTGAACCGTAACCCTTTAATCTCCGGCTGGAGGAGAGGGATCCGATCGGCGCGAATCATGCAGTGCGATGTCTGCCACAAAACCACCCCCACGGTTTTCCTGACCCAAGTGGTCGAAGGAGAACTCCAGAAGATCAATCTTTGTCAGCACTGTGCCGACAAGAACGGGGTCACGGATACGACCGGCTTCAATCTGGCCGAGTTGCTCCGGGGGGTTGGGGCGCAGAGCAGGGTCAACGGGCTGTATTGCGCGAACTGCGGTTTCACCAACGCGGATTTCAAGAAATCGGGCCGGCTCGGTTGCAGCGAGTGTTACGAGGTGTTTCACGGAGGGTTGGAGTCGCTGCTCAAAGCCATGCACACGGGCACGCGTCACCTCGGCAAACGGCCGGGCGAGGCACCGCCTCCCCCCACTTCCCGGACCGATTACTCCGGGCAGATCGACACGCTGCGGAAGCGGTTGTCCGCTTCCGTGGAGGCGGAGAATTACGAGGAGGCGGCCAAGTTGCGGGATGAACTCCGGCGCTTGGAATGCCGCATGCTCGACAGTGAACCCTGAGGAATGGGGGAGACCCGGTCGAGACGGTTCAATCATTTCCCCGGAAACATCGTCCAACCAGACAATCGAATGGATTTTCCCTCATTGCACCGGAATCCCGCGGAATGGATGGTCCAGTCCGGACCGCACGGGGACATCGTGGTCACCAGCCGCGTGCGTCTGGCGCGGAACGTCGAGGGGCTGGCCTTTCCGGGTTGGACTCGCAAGAATGACCGGGCGGCGGTGTTGCAGGGGCTCCGGCCGGTGATTGAGGCGCTTCCGGAAATGGCGGGAGCCTTCTCCCGGGAGTTGAAGGATCTGGACGCGCTCCGCAAGCAATTGTTGGTGGAACGGCACCTCATCAGCCGGGAACACGCCGCCAAAAGTGCCGGCAGCGCGGCCATCATGAACCCCCGGCAAACCATCAGCATCATGATCAACGAGGAGGATCATTTGCGGATGCAGGCGATTCTTCCCGGATTGCAGTTGCATGAGGCTTGGGCGGTCATCGATGGCGTCGATTCCGGCGTGGAGAAATCCGTAAACTATGCGTTCAATGCCGAATGGGGCTACCTCACCGCGTGTCCGACCAACCTTGGCACCGGGATGCGCGCCTCCGCGATGCTCCATTTGCCGGGATTGGTTTTGGGCGACCAGATGAACGAGGTGGTCCGGGCGGTGAACAAGATCGGGCTGGCGGTCCGGGGCCTCTACGGGGAGGGATCCGAAGCCTTCGCCAACCTCTTCCAGATGTCGAACCAATCCACCCTCGGGGAAAGCGAGCAGGACATCATCGCGCGGTTGGAAAAGGTCATTCTCCATGTGGTCGAACAGGAGAAGAACGCGCGGCAGCGTTTGGTGAGCCAGAAGCCGCATGTGCTCGACGACCAGATCTGCCGGGCCTGGGCGATCCTGAACCATGCTAGGGTGCTGGGGAGCAAGGAGGCGTTGAACCTGCTTTCGATGCTCCGGCTGGGAATCGACCTCGGCTATTTCCCGGGCGAGGCGCGGAATTTGACCGATACCTTGATGATGGAGATCCAGCCGGCGCACCTGCAAACCTTGATCAGCCGGAGGATGGATGGGGACGAGCGGGACCGCCAGCGAGCGGAAATCCTGCGGCGCCGGTTGAAAAACGTTCCACCCCCCGGTATTGGTTCGGGTGAGGATCCCGGGGGTGCCTGCAACTGAACCCACCCACAGCCCACTGATTCCCTACGTATGAACAACTTCACCCCTAGAGCGCAACAGGTTCTGGCCCTTGCCCGCAAGGAAGCGGACCGGTTCAATCACAACTACGTGGGCACAGAGCACCTGCTTCTCGGCTTGATCAAGTTGGGGCAAGGGGTCGCCGTCAACGTCCTCCAGAAGATGGATCTGAACCTGGAGACGGTCCGGATGGAGGTCGAGAAACAGGTCGGTTCCGGCGGGGATCAGAAAATGGTGGGGAATATCCCTTACACTCCGCGCGTCAAAAAGGTGTTGGGATTGGCCGGCAAAGAAGCCAAGGCGCTCAACCACTCCTACGTGGGCACGGAACACCTCCTCCTCGGCTTGCTTCGCGAGGGCGAGGGAGTGGCCGCGAGGGTGTTGCGCACCTTGGACGTCGATATCGAGCGCACCCGGAACGAAATTCTCAAGGAACTGGATCCAAATTACACCCCTGATGACGTGGACGAATCCGACATCGAGGAAAGCAGCAACAAGAAAGATTCCAAAACCCCGGCTCTCCGCGCCTTCGGGCGGGACCTCACCGAACTGGCTCAGGACGGTGAGTTGGATCCGGTGATCGGCCGCGCCTCGGAAATCGAGCGGGTCATCCAGATCCTGTGCCGCCGGACCAAGAACAACCCGGTTTTGATCGGCGAGGCCGGGGTGGGCAAAACCGCCATCGCCGAGGGCTTGGCCCAGGAGATCGTTTCCGGCAACGTGCCGGAGATTTTGCGCGGCAAAAAGGTCATCACCCTGGACCTGGCGCTCATGGTGGCGGGCACCAAATACCGCGGCCAGTTCGAGGAACGCATCAAGGCGGTGATGGACGAGATCCGGCGCACCCGCAACGTGATTCTGTTCATCGATGAACTGCACACCATCGTCGGAGCCGGTTCCGCGGAGGGGGCGATGGACGCCTCCAACATCATCAAGCCCTCACTGAGCCGCGGGGAATTGCAGTGCATCGGGGCCACCACCCTGACCGAATACCGCAAATACATCGAGAAGGATGCCGCTCTGGCCCGCCGGTTCCAGAGCGTCAAAGTCGAAGAGCCTTCGGTGGACGACGCCATCAAGATCCTCAAGGGCTTGCGCGGCAAATACGAGGCCCACCACAAGGCGGAATACACCGACAAGGCGATCGAGTCCTCCGTTCGGCTCTCCGCCCGTTATCTCACGGATCGTTTCCTTCCTGACAAGGCCATCGATGTGATGGACGAGGCCGGTGCCAAGGCCCGGATCGGGGCGATGACCCGTCCTCCTGAATTCAAGACCCTTGAGGCGGCGATCGATCAGATCGTCATCTCCAAGGAGGCGGCCATCCAGGAGCAGGACTTCGAAAAGGCCGCCGCTCTGCGCGACCAGGAGAAGTCGAAGAAACTGGAGCTGGACCGCCAGATCGAGGCTTGGCGCGGCAGCAACGAGGAGAAGAAGGTGACCGTCGATGAAGACGAGATCATGGCCGTGGTCGCCCGCTGGACCGGAGTTCCCCTGCAACGGATGGAGCAGGCGGAGGCCGCCAAACTCCTGACGATGGAAGAGGAACTCAAGAAGCGCGTCATCGGACAGGACGAGGCCGTTTCCGCCATCAGCAAGGCCTTGATCCGCTCCCGGGCCGATCTCAAGGACCCCCGGCGCCCCATCGGTTCCTTCATCTTCCTCGGTCCCACCGGGGTCGGGAAGACGTTCCTCGCCAAGAATCTGGCCGAGTTTATGTTCGGTGATCAGGATGCCTTGATCCAGATCGACATGTCCGAATACATGGAGAAGTTCACCTCCAGCCGTCTCATCGGTTCCCCTCCGGGATACGTGGGTTACGAGGAAGGCGGGCAACTCTCCGAGGCGGTCCGTCGCAAGCCGTATTCCGTGGTTCTTTTCGACGAAATCGAGAAGGCGCACCCGGATGTGATGAACCTCCTCCTCCAGATTCTCGAGGAAGGCCAGATCACGGACAGCTTCGGTCGCCGCATCGACTTCCGGAACACCATCATCATCCTGACATCCAACGTGGGGGCCAACCTCGTGGAAAAACAAAAGTCCGTCGGCTTCGGGGCCGTCGGAAAAGATGTCATGGAATATTCCGGGATGAAGGAGCGGATCCTTGAAGAGACCAAAAAAGCCTTCAAGCCCGAGTTCATCAACCGCCTGGATCAGGTTGTCGTCTTCCGCGCCCTTGGGAAGGAAGAACTTCTCACCATCGTCAATCTGGAGGTCGACAAGGTGTCCAAGCGTCTCGAAGCCAGAAACATTTCCATCAAGCTCGACAAGATGGCTCTGGACTTCCTCATCGAGGAAGGATCGGACACCACCTTCGGGGCCCGCCCGATGCGCCGCGCCGTGGAGCGTTACATCGAAGATCCGCTGGCGGAGAAGCTGCTCCGTGGGGACGTCAAGGAAGGCGACCAAGTGGCCGTGACGCGGAAGAAGGAGGAGAAGGAGCTGAAGTTTCTCCCAAAGTCGACGACCCGGAAATCACCGGCCAAATCGGCTGAGTGATCCGGCCGGGTGACGATTCAGGCGGCGTATTCCAACCGGTATTGAAGCCAGGCGGCGAGGGCCTCTGCGAGGGGGCCCTCCGCGTCCTCCTCGGCGTTGCAGAGATCCGTGGCCAGGGCTTGGAGCAGGTCTGAGGGCTGCGGAAACCCAAGGTCGGCGGCAATCGATTGAATCAGGTGGTGTTGGCGCGGCGAAACGGTCAAACTGATCGCGGTCATGGAAACTGGGCGGGTTGGAACTATCCCTCCAGGCAAACCCCCTCGTGGACAACGGCTTGCGCTCCTCTGGCCTGAAAGGCTTCGGGCGAATCCGCGAACAGCGGGCTGACCTCAAAGGAAAATTCGGGGAGACCGGTCGGATCCGCCGCAATCGTTTGGCCGGCGGCCGCGCACCAACGGGTCCACTGCCGCAATTGGTCTGCGCGACAGGTTGCCGGGGAATCATTCCCCCCGGCATTTTTCACCGGGCTGAATTCGTCTTCGCGCGCGGTTTCCACGATCACCGGCTCCTTGGCAAACGGAAGGGCATCGAACACGAACATTTCGAATTTGATGCCGTTCGGCTCGGAGGGTTCGATCGGCTGGCCTGCGGCATCGACCGTAGGCACCTTCTTTTTGGCGAGGTGGAAGGGCAGGCGGAGCGCGGGGTCCAGCGCCGCGCCCATTCGTTCCACGAGCCCGCGGGAAAAGATGTGGATGGCAATGCTGCCCGCGCGGAAACGAAGACGGCCGTCGGCATCCGTCGCCTCAGCGAGGTCGGCGGGGAGGTCGCTGTATTCGAGGACCTCGGCTCTCCCATCCCGTTCCACGAAGACGCCCACCTTCTCCGCGGCGTAGGCCTTGAGGCAGGTTTTGCTGGTCAGCTCCGAGTCGGCCAGAAGGTGGAAACCGATGAACGCGGGATCGATGCAGTGGACGAGCGGGTTGTCCACTTGGAAGTAGCTGACGATATCGATGCCCATCGAAGCCATTTTCCCGGTGCAACCGTTGCGGACCAAGGCGCGGAGCGAGCCGCCATGGCCATCGGGGCTGAGGGCGATTTCGTCGGGCGCGGCCAGCAGGATTTTCCCGTCGAAGTCCACGGCCGGCATGAGGCCTTGGGAGAAGAACTGGATCAGCCCGGGCTCGATGCCGAAGAAGCGGTGCGCTTCGAAGAACGAGACCGTCGCTTCGTGATTGATGTCCGAGGTCATGATGAACCAGGGGATCGGGCGGGCATGACGGCGGGAGGCGGCGAGGATTTTTTCGGCGAACACCTGGAACAGCGTTTTCCCCGTGATCGGCGTCACCGGAAAGGTGCCTTTCGGGCCGTCGAACCCGAGGCGGGTCCCTTGCCCGCCGGCGACGGTGAACGCGGCCACCCGGCCGGCCCGGAGCGCTTCTTCACCGGCAGCCTTGGCGGCCGCCCAACGGGCTGGGTCTCCCCCGGACCGCGGCAGGGGAATGTAGTGCGCGGGCTCGATGGCCGTGACGTCGATGGGGGAAGCGTTGCCGCCGCGGACCAACGTCTTGACCAAGTGATCGATTTCCGTCAGATCGATGGCGGCCGCCTGACGCAGCAGTTTTTCCCGGGAAGCGGGCGTGAGGTCATCGAAAAAAGCGAAGACCTGGTCCTGACCAGCATCACGGTAAGCTTGGCGAATCGAGTCGGGCGTCATGGGAGAGCGTAAAGTGGCGAAGAGTAACCGCAAGTGCTGGAAAATCGAACGGATTCTACGCGCTCAATTCCTTGGATCGTTGGGTTGCCGCATGGACGGCTTCGATCAGCGCGGAGCGCAGGCCTTTTTCCTCAAGTTTGGCCAAGCCGGCGATGGTCGTTCCGCCCGGGCTGGCGACCTCGTCGCGCAGGGAGGCGGGGTGTTGTCCGGTTTGCAGGACCATGGCGGCCGCTCCGGCCACTGTCCGGGCCGCCAGTTGCAGGGCCAGAGCGCGAGGAAGTCCCTCGCGGACCCCGCCGTCCGCCAAGGCCTCGATCACGGTGTAGACGTAGGCGGGACCACTGCCGCTCAGCCCGGTCACGGCATCCAGCTGGCCCTCTTTCACCCGGGCGATCATGCCGATCCCTCCGAACAGCGCGGTCACCGTTTGCGCATCGGCTTCCGTGGCCCGGGAACCGAGCGCGAAGGCTCCGGCGCCTTCACCCACCAGGGCGGGGGTGTTCGGCATCACCCGCACCACCCGGTGCCGGTTTGCCGACCAGGTTTCCAGTTGCTCCAGCGCGATGCCCGCCGCGATGGACACGAGGAGGCGGTTCTCCGCTCCCGGGGCCGCCGCTTCGAGGGTGGTCCGCACCTCCTGGGGCTTGACGCAGAGCAGGACGAGATCGCACGCGGCGAAGATCTCCCCGTTCGACGCGGCCCCTCGAATCCCGGGCCAGCGGGTCAGGGCCGCCTCCACGGAGGGGGCGTGGACATCGTGGACAAACACTTCTTCCGGGCGGCAGAAGGCGGTGTGCAACGCGCCGCCCAACAGCGCGCTTCCCATCTTTCCGGCACCGATGAATCCTAGTTTCATGATCCGGATTCTCCCGCCACGTGGCAGGGCCGTCAACGGAACTCGGGAGGAGGACTGAATCCGCGGTTCAGTTCATGGTGGCTCCGTTCCGCTCGGGCGGTCAAGGCTTCCGTCGTGAGGGATTGGATGAAGCGCGCGGAAACGGCGGTGTCGGCCGCATGGTCGGCTCCCAGGAGTCGTTCCGACGCCTCGTTCATGGCGCGGGCGTCCCGTTCCGCCTGCTGGCTTTCCAAACGGAGAAGCGCCGCCCGCTGCCCGGAAAGGCTCGCGATCCCGAACCCCAGCCCCGTGACCGCCGCCAGAATCCATCCGGGCGGTCCGCTCTCGCCACGCACGGCGGCGGCCAGCAGTCCGGTCGCGGTGACTGCGGTGACGGTCCAGCCTGCCAAGGTGAACTTGCGGAGGCACCGGGCGGTCTGCCGGGCTTCGGCGGCGTGGAGTTGGAAGCGCCCGCCCTCCGCGCGCAGCCAGGTTTGGCCAAGGTGCCGGTGGCGTTCCGGAACGCACTTCGCTTGCGGCTCGGTCTGCGCCAGACCCGCAAGCCAATGATCCAGGGCAATCCGGAACCATGGAGCCGCTCCGGGCGGGTGAGGAACTTCCCCGGCGCGGAGCCCGGGGAGACCGGCGATTCCCCGCACCAGATGCAGCTGCATCGCTTCACCGAGGGCCGCGTGGTGATGGGCCAGATGGAGCCAGCGGCGGTCGAGAAACCGCGCCAGCGCCGTCAGCGCGAGCAGGCCGAGCCCTGCCCCCAGAAGCATCCGGTGCCATTCCCCGCCGGTTTGGGCGGCGGCCACCAGCAGGACCGCGCAGAGCGGTGCGCCCAACGACCAGGCGATCTGTGCCGCGCGGGCCATGGGAAGGAATCGGGAGGCGATGGCTGCGTTCAGCGCGTGCCGTTCCAGCGCGGCCTCCTGCCCCCGGGTCAGGGGGAGCCGCGCGTTTTCCGGCTGGAGTTCCTCCTTGCGTTGCGCCACCGCTTCTTCAAGCCGCGGGGCCAAATGGCGGGCCCGCAGGTTGAAGGCGCGCACGTTTCGGGAGAACCGGGCGAACTCCTTCCGGGCCAAGGTGGGCTCCAAGCGCTGGCGCCGCGCCCGGCTTCCGCGGGACAGATCCCAAAATTCCACCGGACCGCCGAAGACCGGTTCCGAGTCCCGGAGCTTTCCCTCCCGTTTCCACTTGAGGAGGTGCACGATATCTTCGTGGTGGCCCGGTCCGGGGGCCAGGCAAAGGACGGCGTGGCTGTGCCGGACCAAGGTTTCCACCGGGGGCGCCTCGGGATCGATCTCGGTGGTGAGGCTGACCGGGCAACCAGCTTTGCCGGCCAGTTGCCGGAGCCAGTTGGCCTCGGCGATTCTCGGCGGAACGAGGAGCCGCCATGGGGTGGCCGGGAACTCGCGTTGCAAATGCTCCAGAAGCGTGGCGACCGGCTCGAGATGCGCGGCGTGACCCGGGTCCGACCCCGGTTCAATCCAGAGCCCGGCCACCAGCGGAATTCGCTCGGGCAGCACGGGGATTTCAGGCGGTCGGGGCCCCGGCCCGGCCGGGCGGGGGAGGATGGATCGCGGGGAGGCGAGAAGGGATTCCACGGAGGTCGCGGGGGATGGAGAGGGTGAGCTCAGCTCATATTCGACGGAGGCCCCGGGCGCAACCTTCAGGATGACTGGGCCTTTCTCCAACGCCTTCGTGGCGGGAAAAAACCGGATTTCGCGATCCGGCTTGTAACGGGCGCGAATGCAAACGATAGTCCTGATGCCGTAGAGGCATCGATGGAGCTGCGTCACTTGCGTTATTTTCAGGCCGTCGCCGAGGAGTTGAGCTATTCCAAGGCCGCGCGGCGTCTCTCCATTGCCCAACCAGCCTTGAGCCGGGCGGTTCAGGAGATGGAGTCGGAACTCGGGGCCCGGCTTTTTGATCGCGGGGGCCGCTCCATCCGCCTCACCCCGGCCGGAACCGTCCTGCTGCGGGATACGGCGCTCGTATTCGAGCGGATCGACGAGATGGTGCGGCGGGTGCGGCGCACGGCCGTCGGGGAGGAGGGGGAGCTGCGGCTCGGCTACATTGGACCGCCGACCCGGGGGTTTCTCGGCCCGTTGCTCAAAGTTTACCGGGAAAAGCACCCCAGAGTCACGGTCGTGCTCGAGGAGCGCACCCCGGAGCGGGTGGCGGAGATGGTTTCCAAAGGGCGGCTCTCCATCGGCCTGACCCGGCCGGTGCTGGCCGCGGATTCACTGGGATTGAAATCGTTGACTCTCTGGGAGGAACCGTTTGCCGCCTTGGTGGCCTCCGGGCATGCGTTTGCGGGCCGGAAGACCCTGGCATGGCGCGATTTGGCGGGCCACCCGGTGATTCTGTTGGCCCGGCGCGAGGGCGCGGGCTCTCATGACACCATTTTGGCGGCTTGTGAGGAAGCCGGGTTCCATCCCAGGATCGCCCACACCCCCAGCGTCATCGGCACGGTGTTGCAATACGTGGAGGCCGGGGCCGGCATCGGGGTCGTTCCGGCCAGTGTCATCCCGCATTCTCTGTCGGTCCGTTCGCTCCCTTTGGAACCGGAGCGCAGCGTCCCGCTGGTCATGGTTTGGGCGGAGGAGGGAAACGATCCGGCCGTCACCGCCTTCCGGGATTTGATGGTCCATTGGCTCGGCCAAGGCCGGTTGCAGCCGGTCGAAAGCGCCGCCCCCGGGACGACGGCCTGAAAGCCGCCCTTCAGGGCTCATCTTCCGCCAGCGTTTTGAGAAAGGCGACCAGCGCCCGTTGATCCTCGATGCCGAGTTGCAGGCCACCCGCGGGGTGCTTCGCCAGATTCGGATCCAGTGTCGGGCTGCGATGCACGCCGCCGCTGTAGTGGGCGATGACTTCCTCCAGCGTGGCGAAGCGTCCGTCGTGCATGTAGGGCGCGGTGCGTGAGACGTTTCGCAGGCTGGGGCTGGCAAACTTGTGGCGGTCCGCTTCGTTGCCGGTGACGCGGAACCGACCCGGGTCGGCATCGTCCGGGGCCAGGCCGTTGTTATGAAACCGGTGGTCGGTGAACAGCGGGCCTCCGTGGCAATGGAAGCAATCGGCTCCGCGCTGACCGGTGCGCGGATCATACTCCGTCATGAAGAGTTCGAACCCCCGTCTCTCCGCTTCGTCGAGGATCTTCTCCCCCTTCAGGGCGCGGTCGAAGCGGGATTGATAGGAAGTGAGCGTGAGGAGATATTGCTCCAGCGCAAGGCCGAGACGGGCCGCCGTGATATCGCTGGAACCGAAAGCGGCGGTGAAGAGCCGGGGATAGTCCCGGGTCGCCGCCAGACGGGTCGTGACCCGTTCGAGGGTTTCATCCATCTCCGTGTGATCCTGAATCGGCATCAGGGCCTGGCTGCGGAGCGACGTGGCGCGGCCGTCCCAAAAGAAGCTGTTCTTCCACGCGAGGTTGAACAGCGGCATGGCGTTGCGTGTGCCGGTCTGACCGCGGACGCCGATGCTGTAACGGCGGGGATCTGCCATCGCGTGGGTTTCGAGGTGGCAGGAGGCGCAGGAGAGCATCCCGTCCCGCGAAAGGGAGGTTTCGTGGAAGAGCACCTTGCCGAGGGCGATCCTTTCCTCGATCAACGGGTTGTCGCGTGGCAGGTCGGGCAGGGGAAAGGATCCGCTCATCGTGAAGCGATACGGAGTGTAGGTTTCCGGGAGGTCGATCGGCTTGAGCGGTGAGGGCCGGCTCAGTGCCGGGATGGTGGAGACCACTTGCATCACCCGGAAGGAGCCCGGAAGATTCGCGACCAATGCGGCGGCAACGGGATCCCCCCCGCGCGAATGGGTCGCGGCACCGTCTCTCCCGAAGGAGACGGGCCGTGGCGCGTTGCCGAGTGTGCCTAAATCGAAGTCCAGCCACGCGGTGGCATCTTGGGTCAGATCGAGGGGCGCGGCGAGCGAGACGCGGGTGCGGTTGGGATCCCGGGCCAGATGGTGCGCGTAGCCCTTCAGGTCCGTGGGGTCCGTCGCATAACGGCCCTCGAGGGCGAGGAAAATGTAGCCGCCCTGCCAACCCCAGTGCAGGCCATTGAGGTTGGCGTTGAGGGGATGATCCGCCGCGAACCGGGCGGGATCGGCGGCGTTGCCGGCGGGATCCGGGCCGATGTGGAACCGCAGGGCCCGGTAGTTTGCCCCCGGAATCCCGGGCAGGCGCGCGTGCGTGCGACCCCGGGCCGCATCCATCCAGGCGTATTGGTCCGGAATCTCCAACCAGGTCCCATCTTCGCGTTCCACCGCAAAGCCGCTCAGGAGATAGCTCAAGCGGGTGACCGACAGCGTTTCGCCGGCGGCGTTCCGATAACGCAGGGAATCCAGCAGCAGGGGTGCGCCGTTGAACGAATGCCGGACCACGACCTCAAGCGTGGCTCCGGGAACGGCATGGCCCGCCATGAGCAGCAGTGCGCTCGACATCGCGGCAAGGCGGGGGAGCTGGCGGATTTTGATGTTCATGGAACCGGATGGGTCGATCCTATCGCGTCCGACCGAAACGCGAAACCCGATCAAACCGTGGGATTCCTCCTCCGCGTGAGTGGCGGCCCATGGTCACGGGTTGCGTTTCACCCGGTAGAACCGCCTCGGGTTGGTTTCGGGCACCGCAGCTCCGCTGTCCGTGAAGGAGGTCGTGGTGATCACGCTGGCGGGTGCCGGCAGGGCGGTGTTGTTGGGGCCGGGAACGGCGCTTTGCAAAGTGTTCCAGGTGGAGAGATCCGCCGATGACTCGACCTTGTAGGTGCCTCCTTCGAGGGCGCTCCAAGTCAGGGTGACATTGCCATTGGAAGAGGTCACCACCGGATCGCCCAGCCAGGTTTCCGTGACCGTTGTGCTGTTGAAGGATTCGGTCACGCCCGTTGCGGGCACGGTCACCCCGGTGGTGGTGCCGGTCTTGGTGCCGTAATACTGTTTGCCGAGCATGTAGGGGAAGGCGGGATTGCCCGTGGCGTCGAGGCTCACGAAGTAGGCGTAGGTGCCGCCCGGAAACTCCGGGGTCACGCAGGTGCGGCCGTTGTAGACATCAAGGTCGAAGTCCGTGCCCTGGTTTTTGCCGCGGTCGCCGAGAAAGTCGTAGTCGCCGATGTAGCGGCCGAGCGAGTAGGTCGCGCCCTGCGGGCCGGTGGTGGTATAGGTCGTGGCCGGACCGTGGAGCGTGGCGGAGGCAAGAACATAGTCCCCGTTGCTCAACGTCTGGGAAGCGTAGTTGGCGGGCGTCGCGAATCCTTCGGCGATGGCGGCCCACTTCGGGAGCGTGGTGCGGCCGTTCGACCTGAGGTTGGTCGTGCCGTTGCCGCCGTCCCGCAGGACAAATCCGCTGCGCATGCGGGTGACCGTGCTGGCGGAATTCAGGGGCGAGGAATAGCCGTAGGGGCCATAGATGGGGTAGCCGTCAAAACTCCAGCCGAGGATGGGGGAGTGGTGCAGGTTGGAGGTGTCCTCGATGTAGCTGTAGGTGTGATTGGTCGCGTCGTAGATCGCCTGCATGTTGTCGCCCAATTGGTATCTGAGTGCCTTGGGTTCCGCGTGGTAATGATACTGGCCGTTGATGCCGGGTTGGTGGGCAAAGCCGGGATCGAACGTCACCACTTCCACCGAGAGGGCATCCCGCCACCAAGGGTGCGTCGCGTTGGTGTTGCCCATCGCGTCGCTGCCCGTCACCGGAGAGGAAGCGGTCTGGACAAACCCGAACGCGTCGCCCAGATCATAAATTCCCACGCCGTTGACCATCAACCCGATCAGACCGCCGCCGTGGGTCGTCTTGTTTACCGGGGGCGTCCCGGGGTTGCGCGGCAGCTTGGCAAGGTAGTTCTGGGCCACCGGCCAGAAGCCGAACAAGGCTCCGGGCTGCTTGGTGAGAAAGGGGCCCATGGTGTGGGAGGCGAGCCCGCTGGCGTTCACATAGACCCAATCGGCGTCGTGGCGCACGCGCAGGACGTCGGCGTAGGCGGGAACGGTTTGGGCGAGCCCGCCTGTGTTGTTGTTGGGGAGGCCCGCCGTGGGCCAGGTCGTCACGGGCGTCGTGTTCTGCGTGCCGGTGGTGGTGCTGGTCGTCTGAATGACGCGGGCATGGGTCCCCGAGTTCCGGGTGAACCACGAGGAAATCATGGGATCGGCGCGAAGGCCCTGCGCTCCGGCGATCCACGCAAGAAGGATGAATTGGAAGGTTTTCATGGGATGACTTCCGGAACGCCCCGCGGAAACTTCTTTAACGCCCTTCAGCTGCGGAACTCAATGGAAAAACGCCAGGAATGGCTCCGCTTCTCCGCTCTCCCCATAGCCGGGCTGGGGCCCGGGGCTTGGATTTTCCCGGGATTCGGGGCGGGGGTGAAAGGAGGGCGGGCCCGGAGCGGTGTGGAGCTTTATGAGCCTCCTTCCCCTCGATTCGACCCGCCGCGAGTTTCTCGGGCGCATGAGCAGTGGAATGACCGGGGTGGCCCTTTCACGGTTGTTGGCGGGTGAGCTGTCCGCGGCCGGGGGGCTGCAACCGCATTTTGCGCCCAAGGCGAAGCAGGTCCTGCAGATTTTCTGCCCGGGCGCGGCATCGCACATTGATCTCTGGGATCACAAGCCGCAGTTGGACAGGTATCATGGCACGCCGCTGCCGGGTGGACAGACGGAGGTGACGTTCCAAGGGAAAAACGGGAATCTCATGAAGTCGCCCTGGCCCTTCGCGCCGGCGGGGAAGAGCGGCAAGATGATCTCCACCCTGTTGCCCCACATGGCCGGTCACGTGGACGACATGGCGTTCATCCACTCGATGACCTCGCGGACCAACACCCATGGCCCGGGCTGCGTGAACATGAATTCCTGTTTCACGCGGGATGGCTTTCCGAGTGCCGGGGCCTGGGTCAGTTACGGACTGGGCACGCTGAACGAGAACCTGCCCACTTACGTGGCGATCCAAGATCTCCGCGGGGAGCCGCCGAACGGGAAGGCGAATTGGAGCAACGGCTTTCTCCCGGCCCGCTTCCAAGGGATCACGATGTCGGCGCAGCAGCCGTTGCGCAATCTGCGCCGGCCGGAGGGCATTGGCGAGGACGAGGAACGGGCCACCCGCGGTTTTCTCCAGAGGATCGACGAAGAGCATGCGAGCCGGCGCCCCGGAAACGAGGAATTGCGGGCGCGGATGGCGGCCTACGAACTGGCCGCGCGGATGCAGATGACCGCGCCGGAAGTGAGCGATCTGGCGAAGGAACCGGGATGGATGCACGATTTTTACGGCCTGAACGACGGCAACAAGCTCAAGGCGGCCTACGCGCGAAATTGTCTGTTGGCGCGGCGGCTTTTGGAGCAGGGAGTGCGCTTTGTCAGTCTTTATTGTGCATCGAGGGCCAGCGCGGTGGATGGCTTGCTCAATTGGGACGCGCACAAAACGCTGAAGGCGGATTACGAGCGGCACGGTCCGATCTTCGATCAACCGACGGCCGCGCTCCTCACCGATCTGAAGCAACGGGGCATGTTGAGCGATGTGCTGGTGATTTGGTGCACCGAATTCGGGCGGATGCCGACGCATCAGGAAGGAACGTCAGGCCGTGACCACAATCCGGATGCCTTCACCACGTGGATGATGGGAGCCGGAGTCAAGGGCGGGGTGAGCCACGGAGCCACGGATGACTTCGGCCGGAGGGCGGCGGTGGACGTGGCCACGGTCTATGATTTTCATGCCACGGTGTTGCATCTGCTCGGGTTGGATCACGAGAAGCTGACCTACTATCACAACGGCGCCAACCGGCGTCTCACGGATGTCCATGGGCATCCCCTGCACCCCATCCTGACCTGATGATCCCGTTGCTCCTGATCCTGGCGTCGACCCCCGGTCCTTCGGGCATCGCGTTCTTTGAAGAGAAGATCCGGCCCGTCCTGGCGGAGCATTGTTATGCCTGTCACAGCGCCGGGGCCAAAAAACTCAAGGGAAACCTCTATCTCGATTCCAAAGCGGGATGGGAGAAGGGCGGGGATCACGGGGAACCGGTGATTGTTCCCGGTGATCCCGCGAAAAGTCTTTTGGTGAGGACCCTGCGTCATCTTGAGGCGGATTTGGAGATGCCGCCGAACAAGCCGAAGCTACCGGAAGCAGTCATTGCGGATTTCGTGACCTGGATCCGGATGGGGGCGCCCGACCCGCGCGACGGGGCGGTCATCGAGGCGAAACGGGCGGACAAGGCGTGGTGGTCGTTGCAACCGTTGGCCGGCGGGTTCGCCCATGGATCGATCGACGGGTTCGTTGAGGAAAAGCTGGCCGCGCAAAAGCTGGCGATGAACCCGGCGGCGGATCCGCGCGCCTTGATCCGGCGGATGACGTATGATCTCACCGGGCTGCCCCCCTCCGCGGCGGAGACCGGGGCGTTCGTGGCGGCGTTTGCAGCGGACCGGGACGGGGCGGTGGCGGCGCTGGTGGACCGGTTGCTCGCTTCCCCGCGCTATGGGGAGCATTGGGGAAGGCATTGGCTCGATGTCGTCCGGTTCGGGGAAAGCAATGGATTCGAGCGGAACTTCATCATCGATGATCTCTGGCCTTTCCGGGACTACGTGATCCGCTCCTTCAACGAGGACAAACCGTTCGACCGTTTCATCATCGAGCATCTGGCCGGAGATGTCATTGGCAAGGACGACCCGGACGTGGAGGTCGGCAGTTCGTTTTTGGTGGCGGGGCCGTATGACGATGTGGGGAACCAGGACGTGGTGGCCCAGAAGAACATCCGTGCGGCGACGTTGGACGACATGATCACGGCGACGTCCGGGGCTTTCCTAGGGCTGACGATCAACTGTGCGCGTTGCCACAATCACAAGTTCGATCCGATCCCGACGGAAGATTACTACCGGATCCGGGCGGCATTCGAGGGGGTGCGGCACGGCCGGCGGATCCTTGCCTCCAAAGAGCAGCGGCAGTCCCACGAGGCGGCCGCGAAGCCCTTGCGGGAGCGGATTGCCAAGCTGACGGCGGAGCGGGACGCTTTGAACGGGGCGCTGGAACGCCGCGCCCGCGAGGTCCTGGCCCGGCGCGTTTTTCCAAGGCCCAAGGTCGATCCCGTGGGGACGGAGGAGCGTTTTGCGCCGGTGGCGGCGCGGCAGGTCCGGTTCGTGGTTGAGTCGGCGACCGACTTGAGAGGCGGGGGCCGTCTCACGGAATTCGAGGTCTGGAGCGGGGACCGGAACGTGGCGCTGGCCGCCGCTGGAGCGAAGGCGGAGGGCGCGCGAGGTGCCGTGGCGGAGGATTTTCCGGACGCCTATGGCCCGCAATTCTGCATCGATGGCGAGCCTGGGGAACAATGGTTCATCGGTTCCCCGGCAGTCCTCACGATCACTTTGGCGAAGGAGGAGGTGATCGACCGGATCGTCTTTCGCAACGTCAAGGGCAAGGACCTGAAGGACAAGTCCCAGGGAGGCACGCCCTGTGAGTATGAGGTCCGGGTTTCCCGGGATGGGAAGAGTTGGAAGAGCGTGGCCTCCGGGGAGGATCGGAAACCTTGGTCCCCGGCCCACGGGATTGAGCGGGTGCGTCCCGGGGTGATTCTTCAAGAAGACAGCTTGAGACTGGCGGAACTGGATCGGCAAATCGCCGAATGGCAGGGGCGGTTGAATCGCGTGCCTCCCTTGCCGATGGTTTGGGCCGGGAATTTTGCGGACCCCCCGGAGCCGACCCAGGTGCACAAGGGAGGTGATCCGATGAAGCCGCTTGCGGTGGTGGCTCCCGCCAGTCTGAGCGTGTTGGAGCAGGGCATCAGGCCGTATGCGCTGGATCCCCGGGCTCCGGAGGGGGAGCGCCGGCTCGCCCTGGCCCGTTGGATCGCCTCCTCCGAGAATGCCCTGACGGCGCGCGTCCTCGTCAACCGGGTTTGGCAGTATCACTTCGGCACCGGCATCGTGGAGACCCCGGGTGACTTCGGCTTTCTCGGGGGTCGGCCATCGCATCCGGAGTTGCTCGACTTCCTCGCGCGGCGCTTGTTGGCCAATGGGTGGAGGTTGAAGGCGTTGCATCGGGAGATTCTCTTGTCCCGGGTTTACCGGCAGAGCGCGGATCATCGGGAGGATGGCGCCGGCGTGGACAAGGACGCCCGCCTGCTCTGGCGTTTTCCTCCGCGCCGCCTGGCCGCCGAGGAGATCCGGGACACGATGTTGAGTGTGGCGGGGAAGCTGCGGTTGGAGCCGATGGGAGGGCCCGGATTCCGGTTATACAAAGTGATGCAGAACAATGTGAGCAGCTATTATCCTTTGGATGCCCATGGGCCGGAGACCTATCGACGTGCCGTCTATCACCAGAACGCGAGGGCGAGCGTGGTCGACGTGCTCAATGACTTTGATTTGCCGGACATTGCCTTCGCGGCCCCGAAGCGGGCCAGCACGACCACGCCTTTGCAGGCCCTGACCCTGATGAATCACTCCTTTACGGGGGACATGGCCGCGGCCTTGGCGGAGCGCGTCGCCGGGGCGGATCCGGTCGGCTCGGCCTATCGGCTCGCCTTCCAGCGCGAGCCCTCGGCGACGGAACGGGAGGCGGCGGGCCGGCTGGTCTCGGAACACGGTCTCCGGGCGCTCTGCCGTGCCTTGCTCAACGCGAACGAGCTGATGTATCTGGATTGAGGTCCGGGTGTTCTTTCGACTTGCGCCGGAAGGGGAATTCCGGCGAGACTCTGAGCTGATCATGCCGATTCTTACCGATCGCAAAACGCAGACCCAATACGATGCCATCGTCGTCGGTTCCGGAGCCGGCGGCGGGATGGCGGC
Organism: Verrucomicrobiota bacterium; assembly: GCA_018970725.1. GTDB lineage: Bacteria > Verrucomicrobiota > Verrucomicrobiia > Verrucomicrobiales > DEV007 > V1-115. The sequence continues at coordinate 51,223 of JAGWVU010000020.1, read as the reverse complement.
GCTGATTCTGGCCCTCAACGGGGCCAAGGTGCTGATGATCGAGGCCGGTCGGAATTACGATCCCACGGTGGAGACGCCGATGTTCCACACCCCCGAGCAGGCTCCCTTGCGCGGGGAGCGGACGCCGGATCGGTTCTTCGGTTACTATGACGCGACGGTGGGCGGTTGGCAGGTGGCGGGTGAGCCCTACACGAACAAGCCGGGCAGCGAGGGCGCGTTCTGGTGGTGGCGGGCCCGGATGCTGGGGGGGCGCACCAATCACTGGGGGCGGATCAGCCTGCGTTTCGGTCCGCACGACTTCCGTTGTGCTTCGCGGGACGGGCTGGGGGTCGACTGGCCGATGACCTACGAGGAGATGCATCCGTGGTATGACCGGGTGGAAAAGCTGATCGGGGTTTACGGGGAGAACAACGGGATCGAAAACGCGCCGGACTCCTCGCCCGGCGTGTTGCTGCCGCCGCCGAAGCCGCGGATTGGCGAGTTGATGGCGAGGAAAGCCGGCAAGAAACTGGGGGTGCCGGTGGTGGCGGCGCACCGGGCGGTCCTGAGCCAGCCGCTGGATGGGGCGAGGCTGGCCGGGGAACTGTTTCCGGGGAACGCGAGGGCGCGGGAGATCATGGCGCGGGACATGAGCCTGAGGGCTCCCTGTTTTTGGGCGACGCATTGTGTCCGGGGTTGTTCGATCCGGGCCAACTTCCAGAGCACCACGGTTCTGATCCCGCCGGCGTTGGCGACGGGGAACCTGGACATCATCACCGACGCCATGGTGCGGGAGGTGGTGATGGGGAAGGACGGGCGGGCCGCCGGGGTGCACTACATTGACAAGCCGACGCGAAGGGACCGGGTGGTCAAGGCGAAGGTGGTGATCCTGGCGGCGAGTGCGTGCGAGACGTCGCGGATCCTTTTGAATTCGCAGTCCAAGGACCGTGCGGGGTTGGCGAATTCCTCGGGACAAGTGGGCCGGAACCTGATGGACAGCGTGGGGACGAGTTTGGGCGCGCACATCCCGGCGCTGGAAGATCTGCCGCCCTACAACGAGGACGGGGCGGGCGGGTTGCACGTTTACACGCCGTGGTGGTTGGTGCGGGAACACGAAAAACTCGGGTTTCCGCGCGGCTATCACATCGAGATGGGGGGCGGGCGCCAGATGCCCACAACGCGGAGTTTCGGCATGCTGGATGCCAAGGCGCCGGGGGTTTACGGGAGCCGGTTGAAGGAGGAGGCGCGGCGTTATTACGGAGCCAGCTTCAGCTTCTCCGGCCGGGGCGAGATGATTCCGAACCCGGACTGTTACTGTGAGTTGGATCCCCACGTGGTGGACCAGTGGGGCATCCCCGTCCTGAGGTTTCACTGGAAGTGGAGTGATCATGAGATCCGGCAGGCGGAGCACATGCAGAAGACGTTTGCCGCGCTGCTCAGTGCGATGGGAGGTCAGGCGACGCCCCGGAGCGGGCGCGAGGCCATCCAGCGGCCGGGTGAGATCATTCACGAAGTGGGTACGGCCCGGATGGGGGCGAAGCCGGGGGATAGTGTCACCAACCCGTATGGGCAGACGTGGGATGTGAAGAACTTGTTCCTGATGGACGGGGCGGTGCTTCCGGGCAATCCTGATAAGAACCCCACGCTGACGATCCTCGCGCTGGCGTGGCGGGGAACCGAGTGGCTGATGGAAAAGATGAAAACAGGGACCCTCTGATGCCCCGCGCCCTCCCATGATTTCCCCTGGATCCAGAGGCCGGCGACGGCCGCGCACCTTCCGGCGGAGCCGTCCCCGCAAGCCGGCGCGTCCCTCGTTGGTGCCGGTGCTCGCCATATTGGGAACCTTGCTCGCCGCCTTCGCCCTGCCGGTCAAGGCTTTCGGGCTCCATCAGGTCGCCCACGCCCTCGAACAGATCAAACCCGAGGCCCGGGACGCCAGGCTCGAGTCCCTGCTCTTTGCCGCGGCCGGGCATCCTCTGGCGGTCGCCAATGGCATGCTGCTGGTTGGTGGAGCCCTGATCATTTTCGCCTTCGTCCGGGGCACCTGCCGGGAACGCTGGTTTCTCTGGACCAGCCTGGCGCTCGGTTTGACCTATCTTTGGCAGCCGTTCTGGGGCACTCTGTTTGCCCTCCTCTGCCTGCACCGCGTTGCGCTCGCCTGGAAATGGAGCAAGCCGCCTGCGGTGCGCGAAGTCATCCTGATTCCCGAATGAACCCTCCCGAACAAGGTTTCCTGTCGCGTCGCGAGGCCATGAGATGGCTCGCGGGAACCGCCGCAGCCGGTTCCGTGGCCCCGGCCGCCGGGGCTCCGGGCGAAACCGAACCCGCTCCCCCCGCGCTCCCGGGCCGGCACCCGGTCCATGATCCGGATTTCACCAAGTCCGCGGTATTTCCGTGGGAAAAACAATTCACGCCCGAGGAACTGAGGACGACCGGAGCGCTGGCCGATCTGATTCTTCCCAAGGACGAGCTCGGGCCCGCGGCGAGTGAGGTCGGGGTTCCCGGATTCATCGATGAATGGTGCAGCGCCCCCTACGAGGAAAACCGCGAGGCGGGCGAGGTTGTCCGCGGCGGCTTGGCGTGGCTCAACACGGAAAGTTTCCGCCGTTTCGGGAGACCGTTCGACGAAATCGAAACCCCGGAGCGGAAGGTCATGGCCGATTTGATCTGCGATGAAGCGACCGCGGCCCCGGATCTCCTGACCGGAGCCCGCTTTTTCAAACGCTTCCGTCAGCTGTGCCTCGGCGGGTATTACACGCACCCAGCCACGTGGAAACAGCTCGGTTACGTGGGAAACGTGCCGGTGGCCGGTCCCTACCCGGGGCCGCCCCGGGAGTTGATCGAGCGGCTGGGGTTGCAGGACGTGGTCTGAACGGGGATCACCGTCCGCTTTTGAGCGTGCGGATGAGGTAGGCCGCGACGTCCGCGTCTTCGACTCCTTGCGCGCCGGGATATTGCAGGAGGCAAACCGTGCCGGCCCGGCGGCAAACTTCCTGAAGACCCACGCCGTAGTTCGCCGTGTGGGTGGGGTCCGCCTGTTCCTGCCCCATCGCCGGGGCCGCGGAATACTGGAGATAAACCGCCGGATCGTCCGCGGTGACGTGTTCGATCGGAGAATATTGGCGGATTTCCGGGAGCAGGGCATCGCGCCGGGCGAGAAACTCGGCGAACCGGGTATCACGGGTTTTCAGATCCGCGGGATCGAAGAGTCCGAAGGCGTGCCCGCCGTAGCGGCTGTTCGGGGTCCAGCGCTGGAGTTGCGCGGGGTCCAAAGAGGTTTGTGCGCCGGTGACCGCGGCGGTGAAGAGGCGGGTCGATTCCCGGCTCACCGGATCCGGGCTGCCGGGGACCGCGAGGTCGTCGTGAAAAGCCAGCCAGAGGCTGCTGCAGGCACCGGCGCTACCGCCCGAGGCGGCGATCCGTTTTTTGTCGAAGTTCCATTCCCCGGCCTTGGTGCGGATGAATTGCACCGCCCGGGCGGCGTCGCCCAGGGGCCAGCGGACCGGCGGATGAACGCCGGCGGCCATCGCCTTCTGGAGAAAGCGATACTCGACCGAAGCCACGGAGATGCCGGCATCGAGTAAGGTTTGGAGGTGCGGGATGATGGATTTGGTGCCGCTGACCCAACCGCCGCCGTGGATGAAAATAACGAGCGGGGTGGGCGAGGAGGCCGGGGCGCGGTAGAAGTCGATGACCTGGCTGGGATCGGAACCGTAGGAGACGTTGGCCAGTGTCGGGGGGAGGGCCGGTTCCGCCGGCGGGGCGGGAGTTTGGGCCCGGCCCGGGGAGGCGGCGAGCCACAGGGCGAGCGAGATGGCGAGGGCGGGTTGAAACGGAAGCCGGATCATGGGGAAGGATGGTAAGCGGTTCCAGGCGGGAACGTCAATGCCGCGTCACGGGAGGCCCGGGCCGGTCTCTTCTTGACGCTGGGGTTGTCCGGCGCCTAGGATGGAAACATCAAACGGGATTCCATTTTTCCGGCGGATTCGCGTCTCCACAAGTTCTTGGCGGGGACCCTGCTCTTCGTGGGGTTGACGGTTTTGAGTCAGGTGGGTGGGCTGATCCTGCTGGTCTGCTGGCATGTCTGCCGTTACCGTTTGTTCGCGGACGAGGCGCGGCGATGGCTCGCGTTCGTGTCATCGGGCGCGGCCTACGTCGCGATCACCCTGCTTCTGGTTCCGGGGTTGGCCGCCCTCTTCGGGCGGGTGCCGATGCCGCTCTTCGCCTCGGCGGAGGCCCCGGTGGCGCCGCGTTCCCTGCTCTATTGTCTGTTGAACCGCCACTATGTGAAGCCACGGGTCAGGGATCTGGTCATCGCCACGGCGCGGCAGATGGCGGAGAAATATCCCGGAAGCCACATCCATTACATGGACGGTGGCTTCCCCTACGGACCGAAGTTTCCCCTGCTGCCCCACCTTTCCCATGCCGACGGCCGGAAAATCGACCTCTCGTTCTGTTACCACAGCGGAGGCAAATACAGCCTTTCGCCCTCGCCCCTGGGGTATTGGGTCTACGAGCCCCCGAAACCGGATGAACCGGCCCCCTACAAGGGGAAGCCCTCCCTTTTCCGCTGGGATATGCCGTTCCTCCAAGGGGTGAACCGGGATCGGAAGCTCGATGAGAAGCGGACGCGGGACCTGCTGAAGACCTTGCTCAAGCAGCCGGGGACGGAGAAAATCCTGCTGGAGATTCACCTGCAGGAAAGGCTCGAGATTTCTCATCCGCGTCTCCGTTTCCAGCAAATGCAGGCGGCCCGGCACGATGATCACCTGCACCTGCAAGTGGAATGAGGTTCCGCGGCTTCAGGCCGGGGTCGGGCAAAATCCGCCAAGCCACCGACAGCATGAGACTTTCCGATTTGGTTTTCGCGCCGAGATTGTTGCGATGATGGCAGGGACGGTGCGCGGGCTCGCAGGATGGGCCGGATGGTTCTGCACTGTGATGGCGGGACTGGCTTTGGCCACCGCCGGGGAACCGGTTCACGAAGCTCCCGTCGACGAACCCTGGAAATCCTCCCAAGACCCGGTGGCACTGTTCTGGAAACGGCTGCAGCAAAAAACCGTTTGCCTGGACTCGAGCACACCGCAGCGGGTCAATCCTGCCGTGACGCCCTGGCCCGCCAGCGCGATTTGCAGAGGGCCTTCGGGGAACCGGTCACAGACATCCCCACAGGCTCCGCCGCCAGGGTCATCCACAGCCAAGCGGAAAAGCTGGTCCGCCACCTGTTTTTCTGCGGAGAATACACCCTGGAGGATGACGGCGTGGACGGGAGCGCTGCTTTTCAGGAGGCGTTCCGGGCGAATCGCCATGCTTCCGGGGACGGACGCTCGCTGAAAGACTTTCAACTGCTCAACCGGCTCTTCAAATACCGGTGCAGCTACATGATTTACTCGAAAACGTTTGCCGCCTTGCCCCAACTCTTGCGGCTCGAGGTCTCCATCCAACTGGACCGTGTCCTCAAGGGGGAAGACCAGCGTCCCGGATTTGCCCATCTTTCCCCGGGCGAACGACAAACCATCCAAAAAATCCTTGTTGAGACGAGGCCGGAGGGTTGGCTTCAAATACCCGGGGCGCCATCGGAATTTCCGTAGACGTCAGTTGTGCCACACGATGCCGGTGCCGGCCGCGGCATAACGGAAGACCGATGATGCAAGCGGGCCGGGAAGACGCCTTGGTCCGGCTCCGCCGCCCGTCCCTCCATGAGTAGGAGGAGCGTGCGCGCGGCCAGTTTCGCCATCGCGTCCACGGGCTGGACCACGGTGGTGAGCGGTGGCGCGACGAAGGCGGACCAAGGTTGCTCGTCAAAGGCCACAAGGGAAAGGTCATCGGGAATCCGCAGGCCGGCTTCTTGCGCCGCCTCCAGAAGGCCCAGGGTGCCCTGGCCACTGAGCGCGATGACCGCGTCCGGGCGTGAACGGGCCAGGAAAAGCTTCCGAGCGCCCTCCAAACCCGCTTCCCGGGAATAGCCGGAGCCTTGGATCCATTCGGCCCTGAGCGGCAGGTCCGCGTCGAAAAGGGTCCGCTCCACTCCGTGGAACCGCTCGCGGTCGGTGTGCGATTCGTGGTCACCACGCAGGCAGGCGATGCGTCGGTGACCCGTCGCAATGAGGTGGGAGGCGGCAAGCCGCCCGGCAGCGGCGTTGTCGAGACTGACGGTGGGGACGTCCAAGCCGGGCAGGATGCGGTCGATCAACAGCAGCGGCAGCCCGGCGGATTGGATGGCCTGAGTCAGCGCGGGGGAGGCGCGGCCCACCGGGGCGAGGATCAGACCGTCGAGGCGGCGGCTCCGCATCTGCTCCAGCAACTCCAGTTCGGTCATCGGGTTTTCGGCGGAATCGCAAAGCTGCACGGTGATGCCGTGCTGGCGCAGTTCCAGTTCGATGGAGCGGGCCAGGGCGGAGAAGAAGGGATTGGTGATGTCCGGGGCGAGGAAACCGGCCATGCCGAGCTTTCCCCGCCGGAGGCTGGCTCCCAGCGGGTCCGGGGCCACGCCATACCGACCGGCCGCCTCGCGGACGCGGTTGGCCGTGGTGGGGCTGATGCGATATTTGGCCGCGGAGCCGCTGAGGACGCGGGAGACGGTGGAGGGGGAGAGCTGGAGGCGGGCGGCCAGTTCGCTGATGTTCATCGGCGCGGAAAAATATGCTTGCGCAATCGTTTGCGCAAGGGTAGGGGGCGGAAATTCCCGATAAAACGATGCAGTTTCCTCTGAAGCTCTGGATTCCCGGTGCGGCCGGGCTCGCCGCCTCTTTTGTCCTCGCCGCGTGCGGAGGTTCTCCCTCCGGTCCCGCCGCGAAAGCGGAAAAACCGGTGGTGGCCCTGGTGATGAAGTCGTTGGCCAACGAATTCTTCAAGACGATGGCGGACGGGGCGGAGGCGCACCACGCGAGGCGGCCGGAAAGTTATGAGCTGATCGTGAACGGCATCCGCAATGAGACCGACCTGGCCGCGCAGGTGAATCTGGTGGAACAAATGGTCTCCCGGGGCGCGGACGCCATCGTCATCGCTCCGGCGGATTCCAAGGCGCTGATTCCGGCGCTGAAGCGGGCCCGCGATGCCGGCGTGGTGGTGGTGAACATCGACAACCAGCTGGACGCAAAGGGGTTGGCGGAGGTGGGCCTGACCCTGCCTTTCGTGGGGCCGGACAATCGTGAAGGCGCCCGTCTGGTGGGGGAGGTGGTGGCGTCGAAGCTTGGTCGGGGTGACCCGGTGGCCATCATCGAAGGTGTGCCCACGGCTTTCAATGCCATGCAGCGCCGGGCCGGGTTTGAGGACGCGATGAAGGCGGCCGGCCTGACGATCGTCAGCTCCCAGTCCGGCAGTTGGGAAATGGCCAAGGCCAACACGGTTGCGGCGGCGATCCTGAGCGAGCATCCCGGGGTCAAAGCGCTGCTCTGCGCCAACGATTCCATGGCACTGGGCGCGGTTCAGGCGGTCCGGGCGGCCGGCGCGGAGGGGAAGGTGTTGGTGGCCGGGTTCGACCACATCGGGGCCGTGCAACCCTTGATCGAAAGCGGGGCCATGGTGGCCACGGCGGATCAGCACGCGGACCGGTTGGCCGTGTATGGCATTGAAGCGGCGTTGCGCATTTTGGGGGGGGAAACAGCGGCAGCCGTGGAGAAGACGCCGGTGGATTTGATCGTCAGGGGACAATGACGGTGGACTTGGCCATCCAAGTGCGGGGGTTGAAGAAGTCCTATACACCGGGCGTGCCGGTGTTGCGGGATTTCGACTTCGAATTGCGGCGCGGGGAGGTGCACGCGTTGGTGGGGAGCAACGGAGCGGGGAAATCGACACTGGCGAAGGTTCTCACCGGCCTGACCCCGGCCAACGAAGGGGAAATGTTTTTGCAGGGGCGGCCTTATGGGCCGCGGACCAAACAAGAAGCCACCGAAGCGGGCGTGGTGATGGTGCTTCAGGAGTTGAACGTCATCCCCACGCTGACCGTGGCGGAAAACTTGTTTTTGGATCGGCTGCCTCATCGGCTGGGCGTGGTGTCCCGGGCGACGTTGCGCGAGCGGGCCGGGGCGGCGCTGCGCCGGGTGGGGCTGGAAGGCATCGACCCGGATGCACCGGCCGGCACTTTGGGGGTGGGACAGCGGCAACTCGTGGAGATCGCCGCCGCGCTGGCGCAACGCTCCTCCGTGCTGATTCTGGACGAGCCCACGGCCGCTCTGACCGGACCGGAGACCGACCGGCTCTTCGACAATATCCGGCGGCTCCGGGCCGATGGCGTGGCCTTGATCTACATCAGCCATCGCATGGACGAGATCGAGCGCATCGCGGATGCCGTCACGGTGATGCGGGATGGCCGGCGCACCGCCACCCACCGGGTGGGGCAGGTGGAGACCCGACAGCTGGTCCGGGAAATGGCGGGCAGCGAGCTGGCGGACCGCCCACCCCGGGGATCGAGCGGAGGAAACGCGGCAATCGGCCTGAGCGTGCGGGACTTGTGGTCGGGCAAAGCGGTGCGCGGAGTGAGTTTCGAGGCGCGGCGCGGGGAGATCCTCGGCCTCGCGGGGCTCATCGGTTCAGGCCGGACGGAGACGCTCCGGGCTCTCTTTGGCGCAGAGCCGATCGATGCCGGGGAGGTGCGGCTCGGGCCGGAAGGAGCGCCGTTCCGTCCGGAATCCCCGGTGGCCGCGGTCCGGAGGGGACTGGCGTTGCTCCCGGAGGATCGCCAGCAGGACGGATTGCTGCTGCGGCAGCCGGTGATCTTGAACGCAACGCTGGCCACGTTGGAGCGCCATGCCTGTCGGGGAGTCCGGCAGCGGCACCGGGAGGAAGAGGCGGCCACAGCCGTGTGTGACCGGCTGGCGGTGAAGCGGGATTCCCTGGAGCAGAGCGTGGGGGAACTCAGCGGAGGCAACCAGCAGAAGATCGTCATTGCCCGCTGGCTGCTGCGGGGTAGCGAGGTGTTCCTTTTCGATGAGCCCACCCGGGGCATCGACGTCGCGGCGAAGGAGACGATCTACCGGTTGCTCGATGAATTGGCCGGTCAGGGCAAGACCCTCGTGGTGGTCTCGAGCGATTTGGCGGAGTTGATGCGCATCAGCCACCGGATCGTGGTCCTGTCCAACGGCCGGGTCACCGGCGAGTTCGGCCCGGAAAACTGGACACCGGAGAGGATCACGGAGGCTGCGTTTGCAGGATATGCGGGGGAAACGGAAGCCGCCTGAGGGAGAACGCATGAGGAGAATCGAATGAGCCCGGACCGCTGGAAACGCCTTGCCGCCGACTACGCACCGATGTTTGTCATCTGGCTGATCGTGGTGCTGGCGTTCGGAGCGATGAGCGAGAACTTTCTCACGCCGAGAACCTTGAGCACGATCGCGGGGCAGGTGCCTCCGCTGGCGATCATGGCTTGTGGGATGACGCTGGTCCTCATCATCGCGGGGATCGACCTATCCGTGGGTTCGGTGCTGGCCTTGGCCGGGACCGTCCTCTGCGTGGCGCTGGCCCACTGGAAGTGGCCGCTGGCCGCGGCCGTCCTGGCGGGTGTGGCCGCCGGTGGTCTGGCCGGCTTGTGCAACGGGGCGGTCTCCGTGCTGCTGCGGGTGCCCTCCTTCATCGTCACCCTGGGCACGATGAAGATGGCCTTTGGTCTGGCCATGCTGGTGACGGACTCGGAGACCGTGTCCGTGGGGCTGCGGCTGGAGCCGTTCATCCAACCGGTGCTCGGGGTGCCGGTCTCCTTCGCCGTGGCGGTGGTGATGGTGGGAGCGACCCAGTTCGTGCTTACGAACACGGTGTTGGGCCGCCATCTCGTGGCCATCGGGACGAATGAAAACGCCGTCCGACTCGCGGGAGTGGCCACCGCCCGCAAAAAGATCGTGGTGTTTACCCTGTCCGGTCTCCTCAGCGGCGTCGCGGCGGTGTTTTTCGCGGCCCGCCTGGGGGCGGTGAATGCGGACGCCGGTGCCGGGCTGGAGCTGTCCGCCATCGCCGCGGTGGTGATCGGCGGAACCAGCCTGATGGGCGGGCGCGGTTCCGTGATCAACAGCTTCATCGGCGTGCTCATCATCCTGACCTTGGATGCGGGGTTGGCGCAAACCGGGGCGAGGGAGTTCGCCAAGCACATGATCACGGGTGTGGTCATCATCATCGCCGTCTCCCTGGACGCCCTGCGCATGAACCTCCTGCCCAGGTTGCAGAACCGTTTTTTCAGCCGAACCCCACCCCGTCCATGAATTCTCCGTCCAGAATCGCGGTCCTTGGCTCTTTGAACGTGGACCGCACCTATCGCGTCCCGCGGATTCCGGTCCCGGGGGAGACCTTGGCCAGCCGGGGGGTGATGGAGAGTTTCGGAGGCAAAGGGGCCAACCAAGCCGTCGCCGCCCGCCGCGCCGGTGCGCGGGTGGACCTGATCGGCTGCGTGGGTGCGGATGAAGCCGGTGGCCGTTACCGGAAGGCCCTTGAAGCGGAGGGGATCGGGCTGGAGGCGGTGCGGATCGAGCCGGACCTCCCCACCGGATCCGCCGTCATCTTTGTGGATGACCATGGAGAAAACGCCATCGTGGTGGAGGGCGGCGCCAACCAGGCGGTGGATGGGGCTTGGGTGGAGGCATGCCGGGAAACCATCGAGCGGGCGGACGTCCTCCTGATGCAGCTGGAGTGCCCTCTGCCGGCGGTGCGGCGCGCCAGCGAACTGGCGATGGCGGCCGGAAAGACGGTGGTGCTCAATCCCTCTCCCTGGACCAGTGGCTTCCCGGAGAGTGGCCTCCGGTGTCATCACCTCGTCGTGAATGAAACCGAGGCGGCCGCGTTGCTGGGGCGCTCCCCGGAGGATCTGGAAGCCCTGCCCGCCAATTTGGCGCGTTCGCTGGGGCTGACGAGCCTGGTGATCACCCGGGGCCGGGCCGCCACCTTGGTGCATACGGAGGGCGGTGTCCGTCTCGCGCTACGACCGCCTGTGGTCGTCCCCGTGGATACGGTGGGCGCGGGGGACAGCTTTGCGGGCGCCTTCTCCGTGGCCCTGGCGGAAGGACTGGATCTGGAGGAAGCGGTGTGTTTCGCCAACGCCGCCGGAGCTCTGGCCACCCTTGAACCCGGCGCGCAAGCCGCCATTCCCGGGCGCGGGGCGATTGAAAGCTGGATCGAACGGATCCGTTCCTGACGCCCGGTCCGGGTCACTCGTAGGTGACCGTGCCGACGTAGAACAGCAGTTTGCCGTTCTGCCCCTTGGCATCGGAATTGGCGATGACGGAGAAGGCGGTGGGCGAGTAATTCGGATTGATGCCAGCGTTGACGGCGGGGAGTGCGCCGGCGCTTTCGTTCTGCTGGCCATACCATTGGCGCAACTGGTCGATCTTGGGTTGGAAGGCCACCGCCGTTTTCTGGTGTCCGGTGGACATGATGCCGTCGAGTTCCGTCGGAGACACGTTCTTGGGTCCGAGGACGATGTTCACGAGGAAGTCGTGGCGTTTGGCGTTGTCCGGGAAGATGCGGCGGAGGACGACATCCGGGCCCTGCATCAGGCCGGGATTTTCCAGCGGGTTGCGGGAGGCACCGGGGAGCGGGTTGAAGATGGGGCGAACTTTTCCGGCGAGATACTGGCGGGGCCCGCCCTTGGCATCGCCTTTGGGATAGGCCTTGAGGAGATCATCCGGATCCACGTCGCGCAGGCCGAGCAGGGCCCAGACCAGTTCGGAGCAGAAGGTGCCGATCTGATCGCCCTCGCCGTAAAGGGTGTGGAGCGCAAGATCGGTGCAAAGGGAGGCGGCATCCTTGCCCTTGACCCTGGCGAAGTAGGGGGCTCCGTAGTCCGGCTGGAACATGACCTGGTTCTTCTCAAGGACGCGCCGGGCCCATTTGGCGACGTTCGCCTTCTGTTTGGGGGTCATGTTGGGGCGGATGACTTGAAAGGTCTTGTGGCCTCCGTAATGGCCCGGGTGATCAAGGTTGCTGCTGTAATCCAACGGGCTTTCCACCGTTTTGACGATCTTGCCTTTCTCATCCAGGGAGACGGTGGCCAGCGCGGCGTGACCTTGGCCGAGCTGGAGATTGCCGTAGGCGTTGGCGCGGGACCATTCCTTGCGGAAGACCACGAGGACATCGCCATCCTGGATGGCACCGCTCTCCGCAAGGGCCCGGGCGGCGGACGGTTTGGCGTGCATCGAGGCCGGCAGCCGGATGACGCGGAGCTGGGCCGTGTTGCTGTCCGGGTGCGGCAGGATGGCCACGGAACCGCCGACCGTCTTGAGGTGCCCCGCGTTGGGAACCGCTTGAACGGTGGGGTAGTTGCGTTCCACGTTCACGCTGCAGAAGTGCAAGGGCCAGACCGGGGGCAGTTTGGTCGTCGATAGGTTGGGATCGACCTCGGGGAGCTGGGGCGATCCCGGGCCCGAATATTTGCCTACCATCAGGCCCAGCAGAAAGGCGGTCACGGCGATGCCCACTCCGGCGGCGGAGTAGATCACGGCGGGGCGTTTGAGGGAATCTTGGGACATCGTGGAGGAGGGTGAAAAGGACGGGCTCACCTTCCTAGATTCCAGTGGATTGGTCAATGATTTCCGGTGGGCGGCTCCCGGACGCACCGAAGGCCGGCGACAGGCCGGCCTTCGGGACACACGATCACACACTACACGAGAAATTTCTGGAAAGCTTCGCGGCCATGAGATCCGCCGCTGAGAAGACAATCGCTTCAGAAAAACTGGAGCGCAAGAACAAAAATCATAAATATTAAAATTATCACACTTAAGAGGAGGGCCGGCCGCCTCAAGCGAAGAGATCCGGCACCACTTTGCCGTAGACATCCGTCAGGCGGAAGTCGCGCCCCGCGTGTCGGAAGGTGAGGCGTTCATGGTCCAGACCGAGGGCGTGGAGGAGGGTGGCGTGGAGGTCGTGCATGTGGACCTTGTCGACCACGGCATGGTGCCCGTAGTCGTCGGTCGCGCCGTAGGCCAATCCGGGCTGGAAGCCACCGCCGGCCAGCCAGATGGTGAAGCCGGCGGGATTGTGGTCGCGCCCGGTGCCATTTTTTTCGGCATAGGGGGTGCGCCCGAATTCCCCGCCCCACCAGACGATGGTATCGTCGAGCAAGCCGCGTTGTTTGAGGTCCTCGAGCAACCCGGCGACGGGTTTGTCGACCGCCTTGGCGTGGTCTCCGTGTTTCGGGAGATTGGAGTGCTGGTCCCAGGCGGGGTTGTTGGAGTTGTCGGCGTAGTTGACCTGGATGAAGCGGACGCCGGCTTCGCAGAGGCGGCGGGCGAGGAGGCACTGGCGGCCGAAATTGTCGGTGGGCGCTTGGCCGATGCCGTAGAGGCTGAGGGTAGCGGGGGATTCGCCGCTGAGGTCGAGGACGTCCGGGGCGGCGGTTTGCATGCGCCAGGCCAGTTCGTAACTTTCGGCGACGGCCTCGAGTTCGGTCTCGCCCGGTTTGGTCTGGATTTGGGCTTGGTTGAGTTCGCGCAGCAGTTCGAACTGGCGCCGGGCCTGATCGGAGGGGCGGAGCGGTTTGAGGTTGCGGATGGTCGACTCCCGGGCCGGGATGCCGGCCCGGCCGATGGGGGTGCCTTGGTGGACGGCGGGGAGGAAGGCGTTGCCGTAGTTTCTCGGCCCGCCGTTCCCGAGGGCGGGGCTGAGGGAGATGAAGCCCGGGAGATTCTCGTTTTCGCTGCCCAGACCGTAATGGATCCACGAGCCCATGGAAGGGCGGATGAAGTTGGTGCTGCCGGTGTGGAGGAAGAGGGTGGCCGGGCCGTGGGCGATGCCCTCGGTATGCATGGACCGGATGACGCAGAGGTCATCGGCGTGTTTGGCCATTTCCGGGAAGAGATCGGAGGCCCAGAGACCGCTCTCTCCATGCTGCCGGAAATCCCATAGCGGTTTCATGACGCGCATTTCCGGGCTGGTGCCCGTTTTGGCGAGGCTGCGCAAGTCGCCGAACTGGCGCATTTGGCCATTTTCCCGGGTGAGGCGGGGCTTGTGGTCGAACGAGTCGACATGGCTGACGCCGCCGGACATGAAAAGGAAGATGATGCGCTTGGCTCGGGCGGGGTGATGGGAAGTCCGGGGCGCGGGAGGACCGGACTTGGCGTGGGCTTGGGCGGCCAAGCCGTGGAGGGCGAGGGAGCCGAAGCCGCAGGCGAGGGTGCGGAGGGAGTCACGGCGGCTGGGATGGGTCATCATCGGTGGGGGCGGGTGTCGTCAATCCACGTAACGGAAGTCAAGGCTGGCGAAAAGCATCTGGTGCAACTGGGCCCAATCTTCCGTGGAAGGGGAGGGGCCGAGGAAGCGTTGACAGGCGGCCCGTTCCGGCGGCAGGGGCGGTCGGCCCAGGGTGCGGCGGAAGGCGGAATCGAGTTGCTCCGGGGGGGCCAGGGCGCGGGTGGACTCCGCGGCGGCGCGGGCGTGTTCGAGGACGAAGGGGTGATTCAGCAGGAAGAGGGCTTGGGGAGCGACGGTGCTGGAATGACGGCGGCCGATGCTGGCGTTGATGTCCGCGAAGTCGAACGCCGCGAACATCTCCAGACGGTTGTTGCGGAAGGCCGGGGTGTAGACGCTGCGGCGGGTATCCGCGTAGACATAGGCATACTCGACGTTCTGGGCGCTGGTGTTGTTGGCATCGATCCCGCCGGCTCCCTGAATGTTCGGGCCGAGATAATCGAGCTGCAAGCGACCGCCTGTCAGGAGGATGGCATCGCGGAGCTGCTCGGCGTCCAATCGACGGCGTTGCGCCCGGACGAAGAACTCGGGCGGTGTGGAGCCTTGGGCGGAGGTTTGCCAGGCGCGGGAGAGCACGATCCCGCGGACCAGCCGCTTGAGGCTCCAGCCATCCTCCAGAAAACGGAGGGCAAGGTGGTCGAGCAGTTCCGGGTCCGAAGGCTTGTCCCCGGTGGTGCCGAAATTATCCACGGTGGGGACGATGCCGGAGCCAAACAGACGGGCCCAGACGCGGTTCACCAGGACGCGGGAGGTGAGGGGATTCTCCCGGCCGGCGATCCAGTCCGCCAGCTCACGGCGCCCGCTTCCAGCTTCGGAAATCCTCGCCGGGCCATGGTCGATGACCTGGAGGAAACCGCGCGGGATGGTTTCCCCCCGGTTTTTTTCAATCCCGCGGATCCGGATCGGCGTGCCGGAGGGATCCTGGGCATCCTGCACGGACATGGCGACCGGCCGGACCGGTCCCGTTTTCACGAGTTGCTTGAGTTCGGCCTCCAGCGCGCGGACCAAGGCGTCGGCGGCATTGCTTTCCGGGGCAGGTGCCGCACCGTCTTCCGGGAGGAGTTGCAGGGCGTCGACGGTCACGACGCCATCGGTTTCCGCGTTGCCGATGAGGATGAACCCGGCCCCGTCCTTCTCGAACCGGTAGGTGCCGAGGGAGACGAACCGGCCGTCGATCGGCGGGGGCACCGTTTGGTCGACGAAGACCGTCTCCTCGCCGTCGGCGTGGAGGACGGTGACCCGGACCCGGCGGGCCCGGGTCTCGGCGTGGTTATAGGCGAGCCGGGCCTCATACCGGCCCATTTGGGGGAACGACGGGGTGAAGGTGATCGTCTTGGTTCCCTTGCCTTCGTTGCCGTCGTGGAGATAACCGGAGCCGATGTATCCGCGGGAAAAGGTGGAGTGCTGCCAGTTGCCGACGACTTTCGCCTCCGGGTCATCGATCACGATCCCGGCGAGCGAGCCGACGGAGACGGGTCGGGTGCGTTTGGTGAGTGCGGCCTTGGCGGTTTGGAGCCGGTGCTTGAGTTCCTCGACCTTGGTCTGGTGCGCCTGGAGCGCGGCCTCCGCGGGACCGTCCAAGGGAAGCGGGGTGTCAATCCACCGGGCCACGTTGTCGGTGTAATTGAACAGAGTCCGGGTGGAGGCGAGAATCCCGGCGAGGGCGTAGTAGTCGCGTTGCGGGATGGGATCGAATTTGTGGTCATGGCACCGGGCACAGCCGAGCGTTTGTCCGAGAAGGGCCCGGCCGATGGTATCGAGTTGTTCATCGATGATATCGAACCGCAGTTGTTGTTTGTCCTGCTCCTCGTAGTTGGTGGGACCGAGGGCGAGGAAAGCGGTGGCCACGGTTTGGCGGCGCCTCGCTGCGGGATCGGCCGCGGGGAGCAGGTCCCCGGCGATTTGTTCCCGGATGAATTGGTCGAGGGGGCGGTCGGCGTTGAGCGACTCGATGACATAGTCCCGGTAGCGCCAGGCGTCTTTGAAAAGCAGGGTGCGGCCCCCGCCGCTCGACTCCGCGAAGCGGGCCATGTCGAGCCAGAGCCGCGCCCAATGCTCACCAAAGTGACGGCTGGCGAGGAGTTCGTCCACCAAGGTGGCGATGGCCGTCTTGCGGTCTTCACGGGCGGCCGCGACGAACCGGTCGATTTCTGTTGGGGACGGGGGCAGGCCGGTGAGATTGAGGTGGAGGCGGCGGGCGAGGGTTTCCGGCGGAGCATCCGGGGCCGGAAGGAAACCGGCTTTTTCGGCGGCCCCGAGAAGCAGGTGGTCGAGCTCCGTCCAAGGCCAGGCCTGATTCTGGACGGGGCGGGCGGCGGGGGGGCGGAGCGGGGCGTAAGACCAGAACTTGCGTCCTTCATCGAGGCTCAGGCCGGTCTGCTTTTTGGCGGAAACGGTGGTGGTGCGGGGATCCGGGGCTCCGAGGCGGACCCAGGTCTCCAAGGCCGTGATCTCCGCTTCCGGCAGTTTGCCGTCCTCGGGCATCTGCAGGGTGAGATCGTGATACCGGACCGCTTTGATCAGCAGGCTGGCGTCGGGATCTCCCGGGATGACGGCCGGACCGGAATCCCCGCCGGTGACCCAGCCCTGGCGGGAGTCGAGATTCAATCCTCCCCGCGTTTTCCCGGCGGTGCTGTGGCATTCGAGGCAATGCCCGGCGAGCAAAGGACGGATCTTGGTCTCGAAAAAGGCGATGCCCGTTTCGTTCGGCGCTGCGGTGGCGGTGCCGATGATCAAGAGGAAGGGGAGAAGGGACTGGAGGACGGGCATGGCTCCAAAGACTTCCACCTTGCTCCGGGCGCGCGGCTTTCAAGGGAGTCGGGTTTCCGAAGGGAAAACCGGGTCAGGACAGGGACCGGGCGACGGCCCGTTGCCATCCGGCGCGAAAATCGTCGCGCCAGGCGGAGGTGGCCTGGGGTCTGGGGCAAAAACGGGTGGTGACCCCGCCGATCCGGGCGATGGCGCTGCGGTCCCGCCACACCCCGGTGGCGAGGCCCGCGAGGCAGGCGGCTCCGAGCGCGGTGATTTCCAACGAGCGGGGCCGGACCACGGGGATCCCGAGAAGGTCGCTCTGGATTTGCATGAGGAGATCGCTGCGGGCGGCGCCGCCGTCCACCCGCAATTCCTTGAGCGGGATGCCGGCGTCCTTGCTCATGCAATCGATGAGGTCGTCACATTGCAGGGCGATGCTTTCGAGGGCGGCGCGGCAGAAGTGGGCCCGGTTGGTTCCGCGCGTGATGCCGAAGGCGAGGCCGCGGGCTCCGGGGTCCCAATGCGGAGCCCCGAGACCGGCGAAAGCCGGGACCAGATAGAGACCGCCGGCGTCTGCCACCGAGGCGGCAAGGTCATCGCACTCCGGAGCGCTGTGGATGATGCGCAATTCGTCGCGGAGCCATTGAACCACCGCTCCGCCCATGAACACGGAACCTTCCAAGGCATACTCCGTTTGTCCGTCGATGCGCCAGGCGATGGTGGTCAGGAGGTTGTTCAGGGAGATGACCGGGACCCGGCCGGTGTGGAGGAGCAGGAAACAGCCGGTCCCGTAAGTGTTCTTGGCCATGCCGGGTTCGAAACAGGCCTGGCCGAAAAGCGCGGCTTGCTGATCTCCGGCGATGCCCGCGATGGGAATGCCCTGCAACGGGCCCGGGGCGGACACTTCCGCGAGGATGCCGCTGCTATCCACCACCTTGGGTAACATGCTTCCGGGAATCCCGAGGGCGGCGAGGCAGTCCGGGTCCCAGCCACTGGTGTGCAGGTTGAGCAGCAGGGTGCGGGAGGCGTTGCTGACATCCGTGGCGTGGACCGCGCCGCCGGTCAGATTCCAGATCAACCAGGAATCCACCGTGCCGAAAAGCAATCCGCCCCCGGCGGCGCGATCCCGGGCTTCCGGGATGTTGTCCAGGATCCAGGCGATTTTGGTGCCGCTGAAATAGGGATCGAGCCGCAGCCCGGTGCGCCGGGTGAAGAGAGGGCCGTGCCCCGCGTCCCGCAGGGAAGCGCAATGATCCGCGGTGCGCCGGTCTTGCCAGACGATGGCCGGGCAGAGGGGCCGCCCGGTGCGCCGGTCCCAGACGATGGTGGTCTCGCGTTGGTTGGTGATGCCCAGTCCGCTGATGTCCCGGGCGGAGAGCCGGGCCCCCGCCAGAGCCTCTTCCGCCACGGAGAGTTGGTTCCGCCAAATTTCCGCCGGATCGTGTTCGACCCAACCGGCGGCGGGGTAGAATTGGCGGTGCTCGCGTTGGGCCGTGGAAACGGGGGTGCCGTTTTCGTCGAAAACGATGGCGCGGGAACTGGTGGTCCCTTGGTCGAGGGCGAGGAGATGCTTCATGGGGCGGGTGAAAGCTGGACGTCGTGGGTTCGGCCCGGGGGGAAGGGGAGATTGTAGGAGAGGCTCCAGGTGTTGGAGGCGGGATCATGGTCGCACTGCCAGAAGTCCCGGCCGTGGACGGATTGGTCGATTGTGATGCCATCGACGCTGAGGCGGTGGGCAGAAGGAGACGACAGTCCGGAGAAGGTGACCGGGACGTAACCGAGGCCCCCGGTGACGGTGAACCGGGCCCGGTCGTGATCGGTCGCGATGCGGATGTCGGGGTAACGATGCTCTTCGGTGCCCTCGGTGACGGTGACCATCCGGTGATTGTCCGAGGCCTCGCGTTGGATGAGCCGCCAGGTGTTGCCGTCTTTGGCGAGCGCCGCGCGCAGGGCGGGGTCGGGCCCAAAGTAGTCCGCGGCGTTTTGGGGGACGACGAGAAATTCGAGGGTGGCGTCCACGAAATCCCCGGGTTCAAGACGGTTCAGGCCGGGTGGAGGGAGGAGATCGATGGTGGAACCGGGCGTGCCGTGGGCCTTGGATTCGTGTTCGGCGATCCAGGGAGACGCGGTCCGGCCGCCGAGACGGGCCTTCCACTGGCGGATCACGAGACCGCGGTTGGCCCAAGCTCCTTCGGGGGGCGTCCCGTTCCGCCGTGTGCCTTGGTGGAGGGAAATCCAGGGGGTGTCTCCCGTGGCTTCCACCGGAGCGCCGGGGTGGCCGTTCCCGACCCAAGCGGCGTCCCATTCCCGGAGCAGCCCGGTTTCGTTTCCGAGGGCGAACTTGCGTTCCGCGGTGTAAAGGTAAGAGTCCGCTCCCACTTGAAAGAGGACGAGGCGGGAGAAGGGCACGGCCCGGCTCGCATCGAGGCGGAGGTGATAGGTGGCGCGCACGAGGTCATGGGTGCGGGCAAGGCTTGCGGTGGCGTGATGACGCAGACCGGGGCCGGTCCGCCCGGCATAGGTGACTTCGGTGAGGCAGGGCCCCTGACGGAGGTAAGCGGTTCGCATGGCGGAGGGGAAGACGCGGGTGCCCGGGGGATCGAAGAACCGGAAAAAATCGCCCCCGCCCACGTTGTGGGTCCAGCTCCAGCGGCTGTTTTTCGACATGCCGGAGACCATGACAGGCCGGACGTCGAGAATGCTGCAGGCAGCTTGCACTTGGTCAGGTTCATAACAGATGCTTTCCCCCCACGCACCCAAGGCGCTCTGGTCCCAAAGCTGGTTGCTGCCCCAACCGATGAGACAGAGCTGGGCGTGTGAGGCGGCGGGCAGGCCTCCCCAATGACCGTAGACGATGACGAGTTCCAATTCGAGGTCCGATGACGGGGGCAGGCGGACCTGGGAAAACCCGTGGAACCATTGTCCCGAATGGACGCCCCCTTCCGGGCGGTTGTGCCAGTTTTTGCTGAGTTGCACCGGGATCCCGGAGGGATAGCCGTCAGGGGTCCGCAGGATCGCGGAGATCCCGGTGACCGGTGCGCCGAAGCGGTGCTTGAACCCGCTCGCGCTCTTTTCAAAAAGCAGCCTGGCCGTTTGTGGCCCGGGTGAGGGATTGGTCAGGAGAAGACGGACCCGCTCGATGGCATCGTTTTCCTTGCCGGTGGGAACGACCCCATCCAGTTGGATGCGGTGCCAGGCGCGGCGGGCGTCGTGATCGACCGGATGGCCGGAAGCCTCGACCCTGACCGGGGTGGTGTCAGGCCGGGAGGTGGCGGGGTCGAAACAGAGTCCCGTCTCGGCCCAGGACGGGCCCGAAGCGGAGGTTTCGGAAGTGAGGGAGAGCGCGGGAAGGCCGAGGTGCAGCCTGACATCCCGCCAAACTTCCCGGGGTTGCACGGGGCTGGCCTGCCCGGACGGGGAAAAGCGGAACTCGCGCAAGGGCACCGGGCGGGCCGGGGCCTTCCATTCCTCCGCGGTCAGGGCGTGGTCATGGAGGCGGATGTCGTCGATCACGCCGCGGAAATGATAACCGTCCCCGAAGTTGTCCTGACGGCGGCCGAAGGAGAGTCCGGCGCGGCCGGGGACGCGCGGGCGGCCGATGGATCGTTCCGCGGCAAGCGCGCCGTTTTGGTATAACCGGAAAACACGGCCATCATAACTGATGGCGAGATGATTCCAGGCCTCGGTCCGGAGCGGGGTGGCGGCATCCGCGGTGAAGGCGTTCTCCCTGCCGCCGCCGATGTTGAGACGTCCCTGTGCTTTGCCGTTGAGGAGGACGATCCCGTAGTTTCCCTCCGCCTCTTCATGGCGGTTTTTGCAGACCAGCCAGGGAAAGGTTTTCGCCGGGGGCTGGAAGTCCGTGGGAACATAGACCTGGAGTTCCAGGGTGAAGGTTTCCCGGTCCCATTCCGGCGCGTGAGGCACTTCGAAGTGGTTGGTCCCGTCCAGACCGAAGCCGCCGCCCTCGTGGCCGAAGCAGGGTTCTCCCGGAGGAATCGGCCGGAGGCCCGGGCGCGCCGCGAGGATCAAGCCGAGCCGGTCCGGCCAGGCCACGGTCTCGAGGCGGGCCTCGGTGTTGAGTTCCGCGCCATCGTCCGACCGGAAGCGCAGGCCGGTGACATCACCGCGTTGCAGGAAGCGGCCGGACTCGACGATCCGGGGACCGGCGAACCGGGTCCATGGCCCGCCGGAAACGCAACGCCAGGTCTTGCCCTCCGCCGTGATCCGGAGATCGAGGTCCGTGCCGGGGAGCGATTTCCAGGCCGGATCCGGCTCGAGGGCGGACGCGAGGTAACCGCCGCCGGGCCCGAGGGGGCCGAGGTGCGGGATCCGCAGGGTGTCGGTGTCCAGCACCATGGCGTAGTGTCCGGTGCGGATGACGCGGTGCCAGGGGGCGGAAGGCGTATGCCCGGGAAAGCCATCCTCCCAGAACATCAGGGTGTGATCGGCCGCCCGTGGCATGCAGGAAGCCAACGGGGACCGGGCAGCCTGCCCCCGGACCGGCGCGGGAAGGAGAATGAGGCAGAGAATGATACGGATCGGGAGCATGGAAGCGCAGTTCGTGATGCTCCTGTCCGGACCGTGGCAATGCAAGATGAAAGAGGACCGGGGCGGGTTCAGGGATGGGCCGCGCCCGCCTTGACCAGGGTGACGACGCACTCGAGGTGTCTGGTCTGGGGAAAGAGATCGAAGGGTTGTACCCGGGTCAGGGTGTAACCGTGTTCCCGGAAGGCGGCGAGGTCGCGCATCTGGGTGGCGGGATCACAGGAGACGTAGACCACGGATCCCGGGCCGAAGGCGAAGAGTTGTTCGAGGAATTCCGGGCTGCAACCCTTGCGCGGGGGATCGATGACGACGGCGGTGGCGGCCGGCGGGAAATCGATTTGGGCGAAGATGGCCTCGGCGCTGCCGACGAGGAAGGAGGCGTGGTGGATGTGGTTGGCGGCGGCGTTTTCCCGGGCCCGGAGGAGGGAGCCCTCGTTGACCTCGATCCCGGCGACCCGTTCGAAACCGCTGGCGCAGCAGAGGGCGAAGAGACCGCTGCCGCAGTAGGCGTCCACGAGGAAACGCGCTCCGGAGCGGACGGCCTCGGAGCGGACGTGATCGACAAAGGCGGGGAGGATGGAGGGGTTGGTTTGGAAGAAGCCGCCGGCGGGAAAGCGGAAGCGGATGGGGCCGACCTCTTGTTCACAGATTTCCTCGGAACCGGTGAGGACCTCCCCTCCCAGGGATTCCCGGAGCAGCAGGGTGGCCCCGCGCCGGAAGGTTTCGGTTTTGGCGTGGACCTCGGCACGGATGTTGGTGAGGGCGCGGTTGAGCGGTTCGGAGGCGATGGGGCATTGCGGGACATCGACCAACTTGAAACGTTGCCCGGCCTGAAGGAAGCCGATGGGGCCGATCCGGCCGTCGCGCGGTTGCTGGAAATGGGGGGTGATTTTGGAACGGTATCCGTAACGGAGCGGGGAGGGGATCACGGGATCCACGGTGGCGTCCTGGATGCCGGCGAGGCGTTGCAGCAGGGAGGCGACCTGCTCGCGTTTCCATTCGAGCTGCCGTTCGTAGGCGAGGTTCTGGTATTGGCAACCGCCGCAGGTGGCGAACAGGGGGCAACGCGGGGCGATCCGGTCCGGGGAGGGCTCAAGGACTTCGACGAGGTCCGCCTCGCTGTAGTTTTTGTGATTGTGGTAGACGCTCGCGCGGACCCGTTCCCCGGGCAAGGCAAACGGGATCATGACGACCCATCCATCCACCCTGCCAACCCCGAGGCCGAGGTTGGTGAGGTTGTCGATGCGGACCTCGATCTGCTGGTGATAGGCGAAGGGTTCGGCGAGGAATCGTTTCGGAGGGCGGGGCATGGAGGCAGGGTTGATGAAAACTTGATTGTCCATGGATTCCCGGTGAGGGTGCCGTCATGGAGTTCGGAGAGGTTACTTGTCCGAGTTGTTTCGAAATGTTCGAGGTCTGCTTGCCGGGTTACGGGGAACTGCCGGCCGAGGTGGATTACGACTGCGAAGTCTGCTGCCGTCCGCTCATCATCTCGTTCCGGGAGGATGAAGACGGCGAGGTTTGGGCGGAGGGCCGGAGCTTGGAAGACTGAGAGCCGTTTCAGGCGTCCGGACGGGGGGCGGGGTTGAAGAAGCCCTCGCGGTCAAAGCTACCGGACAAGCCGGCGGGGTGCCAGCCGGGGGACAGCGGGCCGCCACGGATCTCGAGGGCTCCCTGGCCGAAGAGCGAGGTGGCCTCTCCCGAGATCACGAGACGGGGGGAGAATCCCGGCAGGATCTTGCCGAGGGAGCCCCGGCGGTTTCCGAACTGCGGTTGATGCTGCGGGATCATCGCGTTCGGGTCGTTCGTGTTCATGGAGACGATGAGGCCGAGCGGTTCCGGAGCCAACCCGTGGCAGTAGGCTCCGCCTTCCTCGCCGAGTTGTGCGGCGATTTCCGGGGCCAGGGCCGATTCACTGAAATCGAGCCAGACCCGGACGTTGGACGGGGGCAGGGGTTGGAGCCGGGCCAGTTCCAGTTGCATGGCCGGATCGATGAGGACGAGCCCGGGGGACTGATCCCGGAGGACGAGGGGAAGTTCCACGTTCATCGCGGCCGGGGTCCGGTAAAGGGCGCGGCTTCCCTCGAGCAACGGATGCCAGAGTCCGAAGACCTGGGCCGCCGGCGTGTGGAAGGGGGACTGCACAAGGATTTTGTCCTTCGGAAGGACGACCAGGGCGCTGTCGATCTGTTCCACGGTGGCGATGATCCCCCGGTGACTCCGGCTCACCAGATGAAAGCTGTCGGTCAGATAGGCCGCCGCCTCGGACTCAAGATCCCCGCCTCCGAGTTGCAGCATGGCCTCGAGTGTGCGGACCGGAAGGGCCCGGAAAAGGACTCTGGCCCCGAGTTGGCGCGCCGGGTCGATCCGGGCCAGGGCTTCCCGGAAATCGACGCCATCCCGCGGGAACTCGTTGCGGGAAAAGAGCGGTCTCGAGGAGACGATCCGGGTGATGCCCAGACCGGCCAGCAGGGCATCGCGTTCCGCCGGAGGCATTTCCAAAAGGCGGAGCGGCAGGCAAACCGGAACCCGGCCCGCCAGCACGATGGCCGCGTGGAACAGGGTGGACATGGTGCCGGTCGGCAGCAACAGGCCGACGCGCCGCGAGCCTTCCTCGGGCCAGTGGTCCCGCCAGAGTCTCGCGAGGGCGAAGGCGAGGGTGCCGAGCTGGCGGGCGCTGAAGGCGCGGACCTGGCGCCCCAGGTCGACGAATTGATCCTTGGAGCCGCCACGGCGCAGGGAGCGGAGGAGGGAGGAGCCGAGGGAGTGCCGGAAGTTGTCGCGCGCGGCCAAGGCATCCACCGAGAGATCGAGGATGGCGGCCCGCACGGAATCACCGGCCACGTTTTCCATCGGGATCACCGGTCCGAAATTGACGGTCACCGGGTAGGGGAACTGCTTGGGCTTTTTGTTGAAATAGCGGAAGCGTTCAAAGGAGAAGATGGAACCCCAGAGGGAGTCCATGTAGACCGGCAGGACGGGGCATTCGGCAAGTCTGGCGATGAGTTCGAAGCCTTTCTTCAACTCCGTCAGCATACCGGTGCGCGTCAGCTGGCCCTCCGGGAAAATGCAGACCACGGACCCTTCCTTGACGGCATCGGCGGCGGTGCGGATCGCTTCCTTGGCCCGGGTCGGGGAAATGGGCACGGCATCGAAGAGGCGGAGAAACCAGGCGAAGACCTTGACCTTGAGGAAGTGATCGATGATCACGAACCGGACGGGGCGCGGGCAGGCGAGGCTGATCATGAAGGCATCCACATAGGTCACGTGGTTGCTCACCATGAGGACGCCGCCTTCCGCCGGGACGTTCGCGGTGTTGAGAGCGCGGACCCGGTAAATCAGCCGGACCACGCCGGCGACGAAGGCGCGGGCGAGAACGCGGGCCAGGGATTTGCCGTTCATGAGGATGAGGAGAGGGGGCGCAGGAGGGCCATGATGGCGAAACTGCTCACGAGGGTCATGGTGCCGAGGATCAGGAAGATGGCGTCGGAATCCAGCCGGAGGAGACCGAGGGTGGCGACAAATCCGATTCCGGCCAGGCCGGACATGGAGTTCATGATGTTGACGGTGGAAGTGATCCGGCCCCGGCGTTCCGGTTCGGCCTTTTCCTGAATGAAGGAATAGAGGGGAACAAGGAACAGGGCCGCGAAAAATCCGATGGCTCCGACCGAGCCGAAGTAGAGCGGCGGAGGGGAAGCGGCGAGGTCGAGAAACGCGAGGGCGGCCAGACCGCCGGCCATGCCGAGTCCGCCGACGGCCACGGTGCCGAGGACGATGCGTTTCCGGCAGATCAGGGCGACGACGAGACTGCCGACGGCGTTGCCGATGCCGACGAGGCCGACGAGGATGGCCGACTTGGCGGTGGCTTCCCCGGGCAGAGGGTAAACTTCCTTGCCGACGAGGATCAGGCCGAGAGAGGTGACTTGGGCGGCGAAGGAAAAGTAAGCGGCGCCGAGGGCGGGATGGCGCAACGTCTGGTGGCCGAGAACCTCGGCGACGCGTTCGAAGTGGCAGCAGAGGAGGCCGGGGTGGAACGGTTCCCGTGACTGGACGGGCGTGCGCCGGACGAGGAAGCCGAGGACGAACTGGACCACGGTGGCGGCGAGGAGGACGGAGACGATCTGGATGGCCGCCTGCCAATCTCCCTCCTTCGGGTTGAGGATGGCGAAGGCCTGGCCTCCGGCGACGGTGCCGGCGATGATGGAAACGACGATCAGCATTTGCAAGAGGCTCACGGCGCGGCCCAGAGCGCTGCTGCCGACGAGTTCCTTGCAGATGCCGAATTTGGCGGGGTTGGCGAGGGTGGCCTGGACTTCGATGAGGCAGAAACCGGCGACCCCCAACCAGAATTGGCGGAGGCAGAGGCAGGAGGCGATCCAGGCGAGAGCGATGGCTTGGGTCCAGAGGCAGCCGAGGAGGACCGAGCGTTTGGAAAACCGGTCCGCGACCCAACCGCTGAGGGGGGCGATGAGAAGAAAGGTGGCTGAAGAAATGGCAAAGAGGACTTGTTCCGCGTTCTTCAGCGTGGTGTAGCGCCGGCTCCCGGCGACCGATGGGTCCGCCTCCAAAAGGTTCGCGGCGAGGACACCGGCCAGCCCAATCAGGGTGAATTGGGCAACCTTGGTGTTGAAAACCGTTTGCGCCTGGAGCAGCAGCATGGCCCAGAGCGACCGCCAGTCCGGCGGGGTCTCGGCGGTCACGGGGCTGCCGGGATTCAATGCGGGGTCTGCACCTGCGGAGGACATGGGGTGCATGTTATCCGCAAATTCCCGGGATGCAGCAGAGAATATCGCTGGATCTGGGAAATGCGGCGCCTTCAGGGCGCGGAGGCGGCCACGGCCTCGGACACGGTTTTCGTCCCGAGCGGAGTGCGGCTCTCGAAACCGCCATCGACACCTCCCTCCGGCCAGGTGGCGGGATCGGCGAACCGGCCGTCGTCCATGAACTCGGCCTGGAGTCGTGCGGTTTCGCTTTTCAGGGAAGTGAAAAGGGCGGCCACGGCGGGAGAACCGGCTTCGGCGGGGTCGAAGAGGAGGTTGTGTTGTTCGGTGGGGTCCTTGGTGAGATCGAAGAGTTCGTAAGCGTTCTTCTGCCAGTAATGGATGAGTTTGTGCGTGGCGGTGCGGACTCCGTAGTGGGCGGCGGTGTTGTGATGCCCCGGACTGTGGTAATAACGATAGTAGACGCTCCGGCGCCAGTCCGGCGGGGATTCGCCGCGCAAGAGGGGCGCGAGGCTGCGGCCTTGCATGGAGGTGGGGATGGGAAGTCCGGCGAGGTCGAGGAAGGTGGGCGCGAGATCGATGTTGGCGACAAAGGCCTGCGGCGTGATCCCTCCCTTGATTCCCGGACCGCTCGCCAGCAGGGGCACGCGCAAGCCGGGTTCATACATGAATCGTTTGTCGTAGAGTCCGAGTTCACCGAGATACCAGCCGTTGTCCGCGGAGTAGATCACGATGGTGTTCTCCGCGAGGCCTTCGGTTTGGAGGAAGTCGAGGATTTGGCCCACGCTGGTATCGACCCCGTGGACGCAGGCGAGGTAGTCGCGCAGGTAGCGTTGGTATTTCCATTGGACCAGTTCCCGGCCGGTCAGTGTTTTGCCATCCACCTCGACTTCGGTCGGTTTTTCCCGGAGCCATTGGGCTTTGGCAGGGCCTTCGACGCTGGCCGGGGGCACGAGCTTGAGGTCTTTGCGGGTCAGGTCCCGGGCCACCGTCTGTTCGTTTTCCGGCAGGGCGGCGGGACGGGTGGCGTAGGTGTCGAAGAGCGTGTCAGGCTCCGGGAAGACCCGGTTTGCGAAGAGCGCGGCGCTTTCGGGATCCGGTTGCCATTCGCGGTGGGGCGCCTTGTGGTGGAGCATCAGGAAAAAGGGCTTTTCCTTGGGCCGGGTCCGGAGGAATTCTAGGCCGAGATCGGTGGTGAGGGGCGTGCAATGGCCCTTGAGGGTCAGTTTGCCGCCCGGCACGAGGAAGGCCGGGTCCTGATAGTTGCCCTGCCCGGGCAGGATGATCCAGCGGTCGAATCCGGTGGGATCACTCCCGAGATGCCATTTCCCAATGACTCCGGTGTGGTATCCGGCGGCTTGGAGGTGTTTGGCCGCATGATCGCGGGAGCCGTCGAACCGATTGAACACGGGCACTCCGTTGAGGTGGGAATATTGGCCCGTGAGGAGGGTGGCCCGGCTCGGTGTGCAGATGGAATTGGTGACGAAGGAGTTCAGGAAGCGGGCTCCCGAGGAGGCGAGGCGATCGAGGTTCGGCGTGGTGTTGACCTTGGAGCCGTAGGCGGAAATGGCATTCTGCGCATGATCGTCCGAGAAGATGAACAGGATGTTGGGCCGTGGGGCGGCCAAGGCGGGCGCAGTCAGGAAGCAGAGGAGCGCGAGAAAAACCCGCGATGGGCGAAGGGGGGTCATGGCGATGCAATCAGGGGTTAGGTTCAACGGCCCAGCGTTCGGGCGTTGCGGGCGAGGGTGGAAGCCTGCTCGAAGTCCCCTTCTTCGCAACACCGGACGAAGCCTTCGGTGACGGATTTCAGGTGATCCCAAACTTCCCGGATCCGTTCGGACTCGTCCGCCCCGATCGAGCGGTCCGCGGCGGCATGGGTGATCACGCCGAGCAATTGGGCGAACTGGTTGACGATCGCATTCGTGCCGGTCTCAATCTCAAAGGCGGGTTGGCCGCTCGGCTCGGGGTTGGGAACGAAGTGCCCGCCCGCCTGCTGGCAAAGCCATTCGATGATCTTGGGTTCAGCGGTCAATTCCATGATGCGCCGGACCCGGTCCAGCGGGTTGCGGCTCCCGGAACCGAGGTCGGTGCAAGGTTGCGCCCATTTGTAGACCAAGGAGAGTGAGACCTGCAGGTCCGCGGCCACGGCTTTCGGGCTCGTCCGATTCAGGGCTTCCTTCATGACCTCGTGCGACTCCATGCTCCAGAGAATGGGTCAGTTGACGTAGGTTGACAAGGATCTTGTGTCGGACACCCCGCCGGGAGAGGCCGCCAACGGGTCCGAGGTCACCGTTCCTTGACATCGGATGCGCCCATGCTTCCGTCGGGGGCGTAAGCAAAAGGGAAAAATCGGACATGTCTTCGCACGACGGTAAAGCAACGTGGCCCGCCAAGCTGGGCTTGGGATTGGCCTTGATCACCACCGCGATCCTCCTGGTGATCCTGGGAATGTTCGGCGTGAACCTGTTGGGGGCCCTTCTGGTGCCGCCGGACCAACCCGTGGCGGCCGCTCCGGCGACACCAGCCGCGCCCACTGCAGCGGCCCCGGCGTCCCAAGCTCCGGTGGCGGAGAAGGCCCCGGCCGCTCCGGCGCAACCGGATCCCGCGGTGGCGGCTTTGCTCAAAGCCGGAGCCGAAGTTTACATCGGGTGTTCCGCCTGTCACGGGCCGCAGGGCAAGGCGGTGGTGGCCAACATGGCGCCCAATCTGGCGGGGTCTGCCTACGTCAACGGGCCTTCGGAGCGGCTCGCGATGATCGTGCTCAACGGGATCCAATACCCGGGCCCTTACCTCGGGCAGATGATCTCTTGGAAAGCGCAGTTCACGGACGAGCAAATTGCCGGGGTCTTGACCTACATCCGCTCGAACTTCGGGAATTCGGCCCCGCCAGTGACTGTGGACCAGATCAAGGCCGCACGCCAGAAGCATGGTCCCCGGGATAAACCGTTCTCCCGGGCCGAGCTGGATAAAGTGACGACAAACCTGTGATCCGGCTCAGCGCGAGCTGATCGATTCCGTCGATTCTATGTTGCGGGCCGGAAGGTAAGGGAATCCGGCACAGACCACGTTAGTCACCGTGAGGGTGAAAATCCCTTGTTTGCTCGAGGTCGGGGAGGTGAACCGGGCGACTCCGGAAGTATTGGTCACGACGGTCTGGGTGGCGTTGGTGAGTCCGGACCACCGGACGCTCACCGTCGCTCCGGGCCTGAGGTTTCCGTTGAGATCCCGGACCGTTACGTCGGCGAAGGCTTGGAGCCCTTTGAGCGAACGAGTCCTCGTCAGGGCGATCTGGCCCACGATGGCCCTCGGGTGGTTCAGCACCACCACCTTCACGGTGACAGGCACGGAGGAGACTCCGGCATCGTCCGTGACCACCAGGGAAGCGGTGTAAGTCCCGGGAGTCGAATACGTGAAGACCGGGTTGGCGGCGTTTGAACCCGAACCGTTGCCGAACTCCCAGTCATACGAACTGATGGTTCCGTCCGGGTCGGAGCTGCCCGCGCTGGAGAAACTCACCTCGAGCGGTGGCAGACCGGTGAGCGGGCCCGACAGATCCGCGACGGCCAGCGGCACTTGGGTGGTCGGGGCCGGGACGGAGCCGGTCAGGGCGTATTCGCCGAGACTTCCGTAGTCGTTGAATCCGGAGGCGGGGGAACCGGTCCCGATGCCATCGACGGCGAGGTAGTAGGTTCCCTGGGGCAGATTCGCATTGAGGATGGCCCCCATGTCAGGGTTGGTGAACGAGTTCACGAGATCCCCGACTCCGTTGTAGAGCGTCAACTCGGCGTTGAGATTCGGCGATGTGGATGACGGGGTCACCACGAAAGAGGTGGTTCCGGCCCCCGCAACGAAACGGAAGAGGTCGGCGTCCGCGCGGGTCTCGATCACTCCGCTGGCAGTGAATGAGGTTCCGGTCAGGGACGAGGCGCGGAGGATGTCGTCCCCGCGGAGGTCGGCGCGGATCGGACACAGTTTGGCGATGATCGCGAGATCGTCCTGACGATTGGTGGCGGAAGTGTATTCCCCCTTGCTCCACTGGACGACGCTCTTTTCGTAACCCACGCCCATGATGGGAGCCCAATCCCCGTGGCCCTCGTAGTATTCGGTAGTCCCGGCACCATCGTGGTTCAAGCCCAAGGTATGGCCGATCTCATGACTGGCCGCATCGGCGACGTATTTGGCAATCCCTCCCAGCTGGGCCGGGAAGACAAAGGCCGGGGTGTCGATGTTGGATCCGAAGGTGTTGAGAAAGGCAATGCCGCCCACCTCGGCTTTATACCAAGTCAGGCTGTCCCCGCCGATGCAGACCCGGATGCCGAAGAAGGCGTCCGAGGAACTCGTCTTGCGGATCGCTTCCAGCCCGGGGTCCTGGGTGGTGACATCCACGCTGAACGGCTTGAAATCCTCGGCGATGATTTGCCAGACGGTCTGGATGTTCGTCAGCTCGGCCTCGCTGAAGTTCCCCGTGTTGGCATCGAGCGAATAGGGCGGGGTCACGATGGACGGTCTCTGGGCATTCCAGTTCGTAGCGGTGGTCGTGTGGCCGTCGAAATCCAGGTAAATGACGCGTTTGGCACCGGGCAGGCTGTGCAGCAGAAAGGTAGCGGAAGCCTGTGCGACGAGCGCCACGGGGGGAGCGGATGCCGGTGCGGACGGCGCCGGGTGACCGGGGCAGGCATAGTGGAGGCGCCCTTTCAAATCCGCTTTGAGCGATGCGTCACGGCAGCAGAGGGCGTGGAGTTCGGGCGCGGTCCGGTGATACCAGGCGGCGACGTGGGGCAGCCGGGTCCCGAGAGCGGCGGGGATGGCGGCACCGGAAGCGTTTCTGGAAAGCGACTGCTCCGGGAACCGCAGGCCCTCATGGTTGATTTGGGCGGAAGCGGTGATGACCGGAAAGAGGAGAAGGGAGGCGAGAAATGTGCGCAAGATGAGCCCTTTCTAAAATTGTCATAAAATTGAATATATTTAATAATAAAGCAAGCGGCAATCTGCCGAAAAGGCCGGGGAAACCGGCCCGGGAGTCCGCGAATTCGCCCGATGGCGCCGGGCGGTCTGGTGTCCCTTGAGCGGGAGGTCAGGGCGCGAAGAGGGCTTGGCCCTTGTCGCCAAGGACGTAGCGCGCCGGTCCCTCGATCCGGGAGAGTTTGTCCCGGCTCAGGAGGATGACGGTCCCGGAGGATTGGCCCTGAAGGTAGGCGCCATCCGTTTGCACGATGGGCCAGCCGGAGATGGTGGCTTCGCCTTTGGCGGGGTCGAGAGTGGCGTGATCAGCGTAAACGGCAATGGGGAAGGCGCGTTGGATGCGGTGCAGATGGGTGCCGTCGATGAACACATGGCCGGTGGCTTCGAGTCCCTGGATGGTGTCCGCGTAGATGGTGGCGCCGAAGAATTCGAGTTTGGGTCGTTCCCGGTTGGTGAGTTTGGAGAGGCTCGGTTTGGGCAGGGCCGGGGTGGAGGGGACCGGGGCGGGCGAGGCGGAAGCGGCTTCGACCGGGGTCAAGGGAACGGGAGGCGGGTCGGAGGGGACGGGATCGACCCCCGAACAACCGGAGAGGAGGGTGACCGCGGTGGCAAGGAGGGGAAGGGGATGAAGGGGGCGCATGGCTTGGGGAGGTTACACGGCTTCGGCAATGAGTCCGCCGCGCTCTTCCTTGAGGCGGAGTTGGCCGCAGGCGGCATCGATGTCATGGCCTTTTTCGCGGCGCAGGGTGGCCTGGACGCCGGCGGCGCGGAGGAGCTTGAGGAATTGTTCCTGACGCTCCTCGGACGGCCGTTTCCAAGGGAGACCCTC
Organism: Verrucomicrobiota bacterium; assembly: GCA_018970725.1. Classification (GTDB taxonomy): domain Bacteria; phylum Verrucomicrobiota; class Verrucomicrobiia; order Verrucomicrobiales; family DEV007; genus V1-115. The sequence continues at coordinate 19,267 of JAGWVU010000020.1, read as the reverse complement.
GACGTTGTTGTAGGGGATGAGATTGACCTTGGCGTTGAGGGAACGGGCCCGGTTGGCGAGGATGGAGGCCTGGTCCAAGGCATCGTTCACGTCCTCGATGAGGATATACTCGAACGTGACCTTCTGTTTTTTGATCTCCTGATAATGGCGGAGGGCGTCGAACAACCGGGCCAGCGGATATTTTCGGTTCACGGGCATGATGCGGTCGCGCACCTCGTCGGTGGCCCCGTGCAGGCTGATGGCGAGCCGCACCTGCAGAGGTTGTTCGGCCAGTCGCTCGATTTGGGGGGCGAGACCGCTCGTGGAGATGGTCATGTGCCGGGCTCCGATCCCGACGCCCCACTCCGCATTGAGGATCTGGATGGCGGAGAGGAGGTTGCGCAGGTTCGCCAGGGGTTCGCCCATGCCCATGAAGACGATGTTGTCGATCCGTTCCGCGTCGAGGCTTTCGGCCTCGAGCACCTGACCGACGATTTCATCCGGGGTGAGATTGCGGGTGAAGCCGGCCAGGCCGGAGGCGCAGAACTTGCAGTCATAGGCGCAACCGACCTGGCTGGAGACGCAGATGGTGCGGCGGTCGGCGCGCCCGCCGTAGAGGGCCGGGTTGGCGGGGATCACGACGGACTCGACGAAGCGTCCGTCCCGCAGGCGGAAGAGGAGTTTGCGGGTGGTATCCGCGGATCCCTGATGGCGGGCGAGGGCGAGGGCGCGCAGATCGAAGTGGGAAGCCAGCCGTTCCCGGAGCGGACGGCCCAGATTGGTCATCTCCTCGAAATCCCGGCACCGTTTGCGGTAGACCCATTCGAGGATTTGCCGGGCGCGGAACTTGGGCTCGCCCCATTCCGCGAGGAGCGTCTCCAAATCAGCCGGTTGGAAACCGGTGAGGACGGGTTTGGCCGACACCATGGGGCAATTTGGCGGTGGATCAGGTCGCTTGCAAGCGTCCGCCATCAATCACCGGAAAACGCGGCGCTGATGGCGGGTCCCTTGAATTTCCAAACCACGGCAAAGATCAGGAGGAAAAGGAGGGAGACATAGCCGAGGCAGGTGCCGAGAAGGAGTTTGTTGCGTTCCGCCGGGGGCAGCTCCTCGTCCATCCGCAGGAGGGTGAGGTGACCGAGGACGATGGCGACGGGTGCGGCCATGATGCCAAGGCAAGGGATGAGCGAGGCGATGCCGGCCCCGAGCACGTAGAGTGGCATCTGGTCGCGTTCGGCCGGTGGAGCCGGGCTTGGCGGTTTCGGGTCGGGCCCGGGCTCCGGACTGGCAGCCGGGGCAGGCGGCGTCCGGGGCATTTCGGCGGGGGCGGGAGTCGGTGGAGGGTTGGGCGCCGGTTCGGGGTCTGCGACCGCCCGCGGCAGGGACGAGACCTCGGGCGGGGCCGGAGGAGGAGGGGGCACCGGAACGGCTGGGGGAGCCGGCGGGGCGTCCGGGAACCGGATCGAGGCGGAACAGATGGGGCAGCGATGGACGGTTCCGTAGAAGGACTCATCCCCGGAGACGCGTTGGCCGCACTGGCCGCAGTAGACTTTGACGATGGACATCGGACGATGGGATTCTGCCCGGAGATCGGTTCCTCATCCAGCGGAATTCTCGCCGTTGCCGGATTCGGTGTCTTCGAGCCATTTTTCGACCTGGAGGACGTGGGCGTGGGGAACCTTGCGGCGTTGGTATTTGCGTTGCAGGACATCGAGCAGGAGGCGCAGTTCCAAGGCCGCCGGAGGATCCAGCGGGATCCAGCCGGGTTGATCCTTGGGACGGCGGTAAAGGCTCCAACGGCCCGCGTGATGATTGGCGCGGTAGAAAACGACGGAGCCATCGTCTTCGGATTCCTTCCATTCGTGGGTGGTCAAATCGGTGGGAGCGAGATGTTTTGCGAGAGGATGGCTTGAATCTAGGCCGGGCCTCGGGGAGGATCAAACAATCTCGATCATGGAAGGAATCCTGCGCGGCGACGCTCTGAAAATCACCGTTTACACGGCGGTCACCCTTTTGCTGGGGGCGGTGCTGACCCCTCTGTTTTACCGGATCGGTGTCGCGATCCATGATTCCGGGGCACTGGCGGGGCATCGCGTCCTCGGGTTGGATTTGCACGACGAGTTGGGGCGGGCGGATTTGGCGCGGTATTTCAACCGGGCCATGATGCTGGCGGCCTTGGCCGGGTTGGGTCCGGTGATCCGGTGGTTGGGCGGGCATCCCCGGGACTTTCTCCGGTTGGAGGCGAACGGGCGCCGCGGGTGGCATCTGGCCGGTGGGTTTTTCCTCGCGGCCGGAGGTTTCTTCCTCCTCGGATGGGGGCTGATGGCGGGCGGGGTGTTTGTGCCCAACCCCAAGGCCAGGCCGCTGGTGGAGGCGGTGGCGGGGGCGTTGTTTTCCGGGTTGGCGGTCGGTTTGCTCGAGGAGTTCTTTTTTCGTGGGTGCCTGTTGGGACTGGCCTTGCGGACGGCCGGGCGGAACGCGGCGATGCTCTTTGTGGCGGTCTTTTTTGCGGCGGTGCATTTTTTGAAGCCGCCCGAGGAACTGGCGATGCCGGATCCGGTGACGTGGACGAGTGGTTTCTGGTTGTTGGGGCGGATTTTCCATCAATTCACGCGGCCGGAATTCATGGTGGCGGAGTTCACCACGCTCTTCCTGGTGGGGTGGATCCTGGGTTACACCCGGCTGCGGACGCGTTCGCTCTGGATGGCGATCGGTCTGCACGGAGGCTGGGTCTTCGGCATCAAGCTTTTCGGGGCCATGACGCGGCGGGCGCGGGGTTTGGAGGAGACGTTGCCGTGGATCGGCAAGGATTTGAAGAGCGGGTTGGCGGCGGTGGCCGTGGTGGCCATCACGGGAGTGGCCGTCTGGGCCTGGCTGACTTTCGGGGAGCGCGATGCATCGTCCGGAAAATCGTGAGCCCGGCCCGGGGGGCTGGTGGCGGGAAGCGGGCGGCCGTTTGGCCGACCTTCTCTACCCCCGGCTCTGTCCGGGGTGTGGCGATCCGTTGTCGGCGGAGGCCTTTCCGGCGCTCTGTGAACCGTGCCGGTTCCGGTTGCATCCGTTGGAGGCCCCGTTTTGCGAAATCTGCGGGGAGAAGTTCCACGGTCTGGCGCAGGGGCCCATGAGTTGTTGGAACTGCCGGGGCAGGGCCCTGGCCTTCGACTTTGCGCGGAGCGGTTACCATGCCCACGAACTGGTGAGGGAATTGATCCACCGCCTGAAATATGGCCGGGAGATCGCCCTGAGCCGGTTGCTCGGGCAATTGCTCCTGCGCAACTGGGAGGACCGGAGGGTGGAGCGTCACCGGGATTGGATTCTGGTTCCGGTGCCCCTGCACCCGCGCCGGGAACGGGAGCGCCAGTTCAATCAATCCGACGAACTCTGCCGTGTCGTCTCCGCGGAGACGGGGTTGCCCCGTTTGCCGGCGCTGCGCCGGGTCCGCGCGACCACGGCTCAGGCGAGCCTGGATCAGGAATCGCGGCTGGAGAATCTGAAGGATGCGTTCGTCCTGGTCCGCCAGCCGGAGGTTCTGGAGCGGATCGAAGGGAAGAGGATTCTGCTGGTGGACGATGTCTTCACCACCGGTGCGACGACCCATGAGTGTGCAAAGGTGTTGAAAGCCCAAGGAAAAGCATCCATGGTGGCCGTCATCACGGTGGCGAGGGCTGGAACGCCCCCCTTGGGTTGAGTGCGGGAAGCGTCGTCGCGGGTGGTCAACGAACCAACAATTTATCCTCATGGGAATTTTCAAGAAACCATCCCTGAAGGTTTTCGGCGGCGGCAAGAAGAAAGACATGCCCGAGGGGCTGTGGATTAACTGCCCGAGCTGCGGTGCCATGCTTCATCAATTGGAGTTGGATGAGAACCTCAAGGTCTGTCACAAGTGCCTTCACCATTTCACCCTGACCGCCGAGGAGAGGATCAAATCGGTCGCGGATCAGGGGTCCTTCCAGGAAATCGATGTCAAGCTGGAGACCACCGATCCGCTCGGCTTTTTGGATTATGGTGAGAAGGTCAAGACCTATCAACAGCGCACCGGGCTGAAGGACGCGATGGTCACCGGCCGGGCCTCCATTTCCGGTCATCCGGTGCTGGTCGGAGCCATGGATTTTCGTTTCCTCGGCGCCAGCATGGGCTCCGTCGTGGGAGAGAAGATCACCCGGGCCATTGAGATCGCCACCAAGGAGCGCAAGCCGGTGATCCTCTTCAGCGCGTCCGGCGGGGCGCGGATGCACGAGGGCATTCTCAGCCTGATGCAAATGGGCAAGACCAGCGCCGCCCTGGCGCGCCACCACGCGGCCCGGTTGCCTTACATCTCCGTCCTGACCCATCCCACCACCGGCGGGGTCACCGCCAGTTTCGCCACCCTCGGGGACATCATCATGGCCGAACCGAAGTGCATGATCGGCTTCGCCGGTCCCCGGGTCATCAAGGAGACGACCCATCAGAATCTGCCCACCGGGTTCCAGACCGCCGAGTTCATGATGGACCACGGTCTGGTCGATATGATCGTGGAGCGCAAGGACATCCGCAACCGCTTGTCCGAGATCCTCGATTACCTCTCCCCCGCCCCGACGGGTCAAGGCCGCCAGAGATGAGATGAATCCGCGCGAGGCTTTGGCCTGGCTGTATGGGACCCAGCCCATCGGAATCAAATTGGGGCTTGAGGGCACCTTCCGGCTCCTCGACGCCCTGCGGATCGACACCTCCAGCCTCACCGTCTGGCACGTGGCCGGCACCAACGGCAAGGGCTCAGTGTGCGCTTTTCTTGAATCGGCCCTGCGCGTCGCGGGTCGCCCCACCGGTCTCTTCACCTCGCCTCACTTGGTCCACTTCGCCGAACGGATCCGGATCGGCTTTGCACCGGTTGATCCCGATCGGCTGGCGCACGGCATCAGCCGGTTGAAGGATCTGGTCGAGGATTGGGATCCGCACCCGACCTTCTTCGAGCTGACCACGGCCCTGGCGCTCCGGATTTTGTTGGATGAGGGCATTCTCGATCTCGTTCTGGAGACGGGGATGGGAGGTCGGCTCGATGCCACCAACGCCGTCTCATCGGATATCTCGATCATCACCTCGATCGGTTTGGATCACCAGAAATGGTTGGGCGACACCTTGGGCGCCATCGCGGCGGAGAAGGCGGGAATCTTCAAGCCCGGAATTCCGGCGGTGGTGCCCGCCAACCTTCCGGCGGAGGCCATGGAAGTGATCCGGAAGCAGGCTGGGATCCAGGGGAGCCCGTTGACGGTGGTGGAGGAACCGCTTGCTCCGGATTGGGAGCTGGGGTTGCGCGGGGCCCATCAGCGTTGGAACGCCGCGCTCGCGGTGGCGGCCCTGCGGATTTTGCGGCCGGATCTGGACGAAGCGGTGGTCCGGCAAGGCCTGCGCCAAACCCGATGGCCGGCGCGGTTCCAGCGGTTTCCCGGCGCGAACCGGACGGTGGTGGTGGACGGGGCCCACAATCCGGCGGCCGCCGGGGTTTTGGCCCGGACATGGCAGGAAGAGTTCGGGGACCGGAGGCCGGTTTTGATCTTCGGCGCCGTGGGCGACAAGGACGCGGGCGGCATGTTTGCGATCCTGCGGCCTTTGGCCAGCCGGGTCATCTTCACCTCGGTTCCGACGCAACGGGGCCGGGCCGGGGCGGAGCTGGGAGCGGAGTTGGGGATGGGACCGGACGACGAGGTGATCGAGGAATTGGCCGAAGCTTTGGCCCGGGAGCAGAGAGGGCTGATACTGATCGCGGGATCGCTCTATCTGGCCGGGAAGGCCTTGGAGTGCCTCGGGGAAGGCGGCGCGGCCTTCGAGGCTAGTCTGCAGTAGAGTCCGGCTTCGGTTTGGGCGCTTCTCCGGCCGTGTGGATGAACCAGAGGTTGCGCACGTAGACGAACCAGCCGGTCGCTTGGCCGAGGATCCCGACGAGCTCCACCCGCCAGACGAAATAGATCACAATCATCGTGGAGCCGACGAGGCTCAGCCACCAGAACTCAACGGGGATGACCGAAGCCCTGGCTTTTTCCGAGGCGATCCATTGGACCAGCATCCGGGCGGCGAAGAGGCATTGGCCGATGAGGCCGAAGGTGACCCAGAAGAGACCGGTCCAGCTGGTGATGTCCAGCACCGCGAAGAGGCCGCCCCAGCCTTGTTTGGCTTGTTGGCGCCGCTTGATTTCGCGCAGGAATTGGCCGCCTTCGTAAACCGCATCTTCGCCCTCCCGGGGGAACACGACCACCGGTTCCCCGTCCCGCTCGGTAATTTGGAGGCGGTCGAGCCGGTCCGAAAGATTGAACGGCGGGATCAGCGGCTGGCCGGGCGGGGGGGCCAGATCGAGCCGGTAGAGCCCCCACCAGGCGAGGACAGGGAGCAGGACGGCGGCTCCGATCAGGGCGAGAACTCGTTTGCGGGTATGAGTGAACACGGGACCGGCCAACTGAGGACGTGCGCGGCACGGAGTCAACGCCGAATCATGCCCAATGCGAAACCGCTCTCAGACCTGCTTGCGGAATTGCAGGGGCGTCACCCCCATGTGCCGCCGGAAGTGTTGGGTGAAGGAGCTTTGATCGTAAAAACCATATTCGATCGCGATCTCGCTGATCGTGAGATCCGAATTGCGCAGGCTGGCGCAGGCGGCCTGAATCCGGGTCTTGATGAGAAACGTCCTCGGGTTGGTGTGAAAGACCTCCTGAAAGCGGCGGTTGAACTGGCGCACCGACATCCCCGCCAGTTTGGCCAAGCCGCTCACGGTGATCGGTTCCCGGAAATGATCCCGGAGGTGCGACACGGCACGATCGAGTTGGAGGTAGGGCGTCATGGCCGCGTTGCGCCCCGCGTAGCTTTGGACCAAACCCATGACCCCCGAGATTTCTCCGGCCCGGTTCCAAACCGGGAACTTGTGGGTGAAATACCAGTCCGGGAGGCCCTGCGGGTTGAAGAACAGCTCGACGATTTTCAGCTTGGGCCGGCCGGTGGCGATCACTTCCTCATCATCGCGCCGGAAATTGCGCGCCAGTTGGTCCGGGAAGAGCTGGAAATCCGTTTTGCCAATCAGTTCCGTTTCCGACTTCATGCCGAGCCGCTCCCAAAAAGCGCGGTTTGCCGCCACGAGCTGGAAATCCCGGTTTTTGGCGAAAAAAGCGACCCCGGGGAGGCAATCGAAGAGTCGGTCGAAGTGGGAATCGGGAGCGATCTCCGCCAGAAACCGGCTTTTTCGCAAGGCAGGATCCATCGGCGGATTCAGGGGGAAGGCACGGCGAAATGTTCGTAGATCCTGCCCTTCAGCGCCCGTTCCAGCGTCCAGCGGTAAGGCATGGTCTGCTCGAGGGTGATGACGATCAGCCGATGATCCGGATGCATCCAGTAATGGCAACTCGCCGCCCCGCCCCAGCCGCTCTCGCCCACCCGGGCATCCGGATCCCACTGGCTCGGTTGGCAAACCGCATTGAAGCCATAACCAAAACCGAAGCCATCCCGGATTTCCCGGCCGAAACGGATCCAGCCGATGCCGCCGGGCACCTGGTTGCTCTGCATCAGGCTCACCGTCCGGGTCTGGAGGAGCCGCTTTCCTTGGAACTCCCCGCCGTTCTGGATCATCTGGAGAAACCGGTGGTAGTCCCGGGCCGTCGAGTAAAGACCGCCTCCCGGCATGCAAAATTCCGGAGTTTGCGCTGGGACCGGCTTTTCGTTCAGCCCCGCCGCGTCACTCGCGACGAGCTTGCCGGAAGTTCCCTTGTCATCCCGGTAGAGCGTGGCCAGCCGGTCCCGCTTTTCCTTCGGCACGTGGAAGGCGGTGTCGACCATTCCCAAGGGGCCGAAGATGCGGTCGCTCAAAAAGCTCTCAAAGCTCCGACCCGACCAGATCTCGACCAACCGTCCGAGCACGTCGATGGAAACCCCGTAGGCCCAGCCCGAGCCCGGATCGAAGGCGAGTGGCGTTGCGGCGATGGCGGCGGCGACGGCCGCGCTGTTCCCCGCGTCCAGAGCGGCCCGGTGATCATAGGTCAGTCCGGAGGTGTGGGTGAGCAGATGACCGACCGTGACCGGTCTCCCGGCGGGCCCGGCCGCCGTTCGGATCCCGGCGAATTCCGGCAGCCATCGGCTCACGGGATCTTCGAACTGGAACTTGCCTTCTTCGTGCAGCATGAGCACGGCGGCGGAGGTGATCCCCTTGGTGCAGGAGTGGATCCGGAAGATCGTGTCCGGCGTCATCGGGCGCTGAGCTTCCCGGTCCGCCCATCCGTGCGCCTGAAGGTCGAGGACGGCTCCATCCCGGGCCACCAACGTGACCGCGCCGACCAGTTTCTCCTCCGCAAGCGGTTGGGCCACGGTGTCGCGGATGAGGCTCCGCAGATCCTGACTTGAACCGGTGGCAACGGCCGCCATGGTGAGGGCGAAGAGGGAAGTGAGGAGACGAAGACGGGGCATGTCCGTGATCATCTCAGCAACCGGGCCCCTTGTGCAAAGAATTGTAGCAAGAAAAAAGGCACGGCGAACAGGTGTCGCCGTGCCGGGTGTGTGCTCTCACCAACCGGACGTCCGGTCGAAGAAATCGGTGCGGGCCAGGTTCACGCCTCTTCGCCGAGGGCGTAGCGGGTGAAGCGGCGGATGACGAGGTTTTCCCCGAGCTCGGCGATCTTTTTCTTGAGGAGTTGTTCGATCGTCTGGTCCGGATCCTTGATGAATCCCTGCTCCAGCAAACAGACGGTGCTGTAGAACTTGTTGAGCTTGCCCTCGAGGATTTTCGCCATGGCGGCGGCGGGCTTGCCCTTCATTTGCTCGGCGAAGATCTCCGATTCCTTCTCGATCAGGGCGGCGGGAACATCCTCGCGGCGGACATAAAGCGGCGAGGCGGCGGCGATGTGCAGCGTGAGTTCGCGGACGAAGTCGCGGAACTGGTTGTTCTTGGCGACGAAGTCGGTCTCACAGTTCACCTCCATGAGGACACCGATGCGGCCTTCCAAGTGGATGTAGGAGGCCACGACGCCTTCCTTGGCCTCACGACCCGCCTTCTTCTCGGCCACTTTGGCGTCGCGCTTGCGCAGCTCCGTGATGGCTTTCTCCATGTCACCACCCACCTCGGTGAGAATGGTTTTGCAGGTCATCATGGGAGCTCCGGTCTTGTCCCGGAGTTCCTTCACTTGAGCAGCGCTGATTCCCGGTTCGGCAGCTTTGGGGGCGGCGGGGGCGGGGGCTGGAGCCGGAGCGGGAGACGATGCGGTTTCCTTCTTGGGCGCGGCGGCTTTTTTTGCGGCGGTTTTCTTGGAGGCGGGCATGGCGCTTGGAGGTTGCGATTTACGGGTCGGGGGCCGGATCAGCGGCCCTTGATGTTGAGGATGGGGGCGATGAGGCGCTGCAGGATCAGGCGGATCGAGCGGATGGCGTCATCGTTGGCGGCGATCGGAAAATCGATGAGATCGGGGTCACCGTTGCTGTCGACAATGGCCACGATCGGGATGCCGAGGCGGCGGGCTTCAGCGACCGCGATGGTTTCGCGGGCGGAGTCCACGATCACGAGGGCGTCCGGGTAACGCTCCATCTTCCGGATGCCGTTGAGGTTCTTCTGCAATTTGGCGCGTTCGCGGCCGAGGGCGGCGAGTTCCTTCTTGCTCATTTTCTTGAACTCGGGGGACTTCTCAATGCCCTCGAGGTAGTCGAGGCGCTTGACGCTCTTCCGGATCGTTTCCAGGTTGGTCAGGGTGCCGCCGAGCCAGCGATGGTTGACGAAGAACTGGTCGCAGGCTTCCGCGGCCTCGCGCACCGCTTCCTGGGCCTGGCGTTTGCAGCCGACGAAGAGGAGGCGCTTGCCGCCTTCGAAGAGATCGGCGAGGTAGTCGGCCGCGCGATCGATCTGGCCGACGGTGGCCTCCAGGTTGATGATGTGGATGCTGCTGCGCTCCTCAAGGATGAAGGGCTTCATCTTGGGATTCCACTTGCGGCTTTGGTGACCGAAGTGAACGCCGGCTTCGACGAGTTCGACGAGAAGTTCTTGGGACATGTCTTTGAGTGGCCCTTTGAATCAAGGGACCGATGGGTTTGCGAAGTTCCGCCTCGTTCCGTTTGGCCCCGGGAGGGACCCCTTCGCGGTTGGTTTTTCAGGTGGCGGAAAACGGGATCGCTAGGTTGCCTTGGGACGCGGAGAAATCAAGGGCGTTTTCTGCTGACTTTTGCGTCCGGATTCGCCATGTTTCCCTCCGATGCCCTTCCGGATCCGTTTTCTCGGTTTCATGGCTTGTCTGGCTCTGGCGCTCGCGCTGGCGGTCCAGGCCCAGCATTTCGAGGACAACGGGGAGTCGCGGCGCCAATTCGACGAGCATTACCTCCCGCGGCTCACCATGGTGCTGGCGGAGGGACATTACGACATGATCGTGGAGGCGGCGGGTCAGGCCTTGACCCGTTCGGCGGCCCCTTGGAAATGGCAGATCCTGCGGTTGCGCGGCTTGGAAGCCCTGGGCCGGGGGGAACTGATCCGCGAGGATTTGCCCGGCCTGGTGAAGTTGTATGGCCACGAGGTGGTTTTTCTGGCGGAGGCCCACCGGCTTCATCTGGCGATGGGGGAACCCGATCAGGCCCGGGCCATCCTCCGGCTGGCCGACGAACGGGCCCGGGGCGTATCCCTAAAGGACCGGTCCGCGGAGGAGTTGGTCGCCTTGGGCCGGATTGCGGCCGCCATGGGCGCGGACCCGGAGCGGGTGCTCAAGCAATTCCTCGGAGCCGCCAAGGCCAAGGATCCAAAGTCCCCCGAACCGTTTCTGGCCGCGGGCGAGCTGGCCCTCGCCAAATCCGACTTCGCCCGGGCGGCCCGGGAATTCCGGGGCGGGTTGGATTTGGCGCCGCGGGACCCGGATTTACGATTCGGTTTGGCGCGGGCCTTTTGGCCGGGCGACCGGGAGGAGGCGGTGGCCAACGCGCAACGGGCGCTGGAAGTCAATCCCTCCCATGCCGGGGCGCTTTTGTTGCAGGCGGAACAGTTGCTCGACACCGAGCGCTACGCGGAAGCGGAGCCGTTGCTGGAGCGGGTGCTGGCCGTGAACGCTTCCCATCCGGTGGCGTGGGCGATGCGATCCCTGATCGCGATCCTGCGGGACAACGACCCGGACCTGGCCCGGCAGGCGGAGGAAACGGCGTTGGCGGCGCGGGCGCGCAATCCGGAGGTGCCGCACGTGGTGGGGCGCGGGTTGTCCCGGCACTATCGATTCACGGAAGGGGCGGCGGAACAGAGGAAAGCGTTGGCTTGGGATCCCGGCTATCAGGCGGCGCGCGTGCAATTGGCAACGGATCTGCTGCACGTGGGGGAGGAGGAAGAGGCATGGGAACTTTCGGCGGAGGTGGCCCGGGCGGATCCCTACAACGTGCTCGCGTTCAACTACCTGAAACTGAAAAACCAGTTGGCGGCCTACGAAACGAGGCGGACCCCGCATTTCACCTTGCGGATGCGCCCGGACGAGATGCGGATTTACGGGGACCGGGTCGAGGCGATCCTCGAGGAGGCAAGGGTTCGGTTTTTGGACAAATACGCGGTGGCTCTGGCCGGGCCGACCCTGGTCGAGATTTTCGCGGAACAGCAGGATTTCGCGATCCGGACCTTCGGTGAATTGGGCGGGGCCGGATACCTCGGGGTCTGCTTTGGCACCGTGATCACCGTGAACAGCCCGGGTTCGCACGCCAGTGGCAATACCAATTGGGAAGCCACGCTCTGGCATGAATTTTGCCACGTGGTCACCCTGACCGCCACCCGGAACCGGATGCCGCGCTGGTTGAGCGAGGGGATTTCGGTCCACGAGGAACGGTTGCGCGATCCGAACTGGGGACAGACCATGACCACGGAATGGCGGGAGCGGATTCTCCGGGCCGACGGTTTGACGCCGATCGCGCAACTGAGCGGCGCTTTCCGGGCCGCGGAGAAGCCGGGGGACCTTATGTTCGCCTATTACCAGTCCTCCCTCGTCGTCGATTTCCTCGTCGCCACCTACGGTCAGGAACGGTTCCGGAAGTTGCTGCAAACCCTCGCGAACGGCGACGGGATCAACGAGTCGCTCGCCGCCGTTTTCGAACCGATCGAATCGCTCGAGAAGAAGTTCCAGGCCCATGCCCGGGGTTTGGCCGAAGCCTTTGGCGACGGAGTGGATTGGACCGCGCCCGACGAGTTGGCGGAGACCGCCGATCCGGTGTCGGCCTATCCCCGCAATTACCCGGTCCGCCAGGCGCACACCCTGAAGCTGCTCGGGGAATCGCGATGGGAGGAAGCGGCGCGGTCGGCGGAAGTGCAAATCGCCTTGTTTCCCGGCTACACCGGAGCGGACAATGGCTACGAGTTGGCGGCCCGGGCGGCGCGGGGGAAGGGGGACGAGGCGGCGGAGGCGAATGCCTTGCGGGCTTGGACGAGGCGGAGCGCGGCGGCTTCCGAGGCCTGTCTGCGCCTGATCGAGTTGGACCGGAAAACGGGAAATTGGGCGGGGGCGCGCGAGGCGGCGGGGCGGCAATTGGCGATCAACCCGTTCCTCCAGCCGGCGCACTATGCGCTGGGACGGGGCGCCGAGGCGGCCGGGGAAACGGACGGGGCGGTGCAAGCGTTCCGCAAACTCCTCCTGCTCAAGCCGGACAACGCGGCCGAGGTGCATTACCGGTTGGGCCGGTTGCTGGCCCCGGGTGATGCGGAACAAGCAAAGCGCCACGTGCTCGAGGCCTTGCTGGAAGCGCCCCGGGATCTGGAGGCGCATCGCCTGTTGGTGGAACTGCAAACCCGGAAACCCTCGTCATGATCCGCGTCCTGCTGCTCTGTTTGCTGACGGCGGGCCTCCTCCCTGCCGGGGAACGGGACAATCCGCGGATGCATCTGCGCGGGTTCGGTGATTTTCCCGATTGGGAAGGAAGCAAAGAACTGCCGCACGACAGCTTCCGCTTCGCCCGGATCCGTTACGATTCCTGGAGCGAGCGGGCGGGGCGGCGGTTCGGAAAATGGCAGACGGATTACCCGGAGGCGGAGTTGAATTTCTCGTGGCGGCTCCAGCAGTTGACCTCGTTGCGGGTGCACCCGGATCCGGTGGTGGTGGACCTCGAGTCGGAGCAGCTCAAGCCTTATCCCTTTCTCTACCTGGTGGAGCCGGGGCACATCGACCTCACGGAGGAACAGGCCGCGGTGCTGCGGGATTACCTCCTCAACGGAGGCTTCCTCATGGTGGATGACTTTTGGGGGGACGAGGAGTGGGAAGGCTTTCACCGCGCCTTCAAGATGATCTTTCCGGATCGCGAGCCGGAGGAATTGCCGCTTTCCCACGAGATTTTCCACTGCGTGTTCGACCTCAAGGAAAAGCCGCAGATTCCGGCCATCGGCACCGCCCTGGAGGCGCGGGATTCCGGGCTGGGCGTGACCTACGAATGGTACAAGGCGGGGGCCGAGACGCCCCATTTCCGCGGGGTTTTTGATGACGACGGCCGGATGATGATGATCATCTGCCACAACACCGATCTCGGCGACGGCTGGGAGCGGGAAGGGGAGAACGAATGGTATTTCCGCGAGTTTTCCGAGAAGAAATCATTTCCGATGGGCATCAACATCGTGTTTTACGCCCTCACCCACTGACGCTCCGATGGATATGGACTACGCACTGGAAAAGGAGACCGCCGAGCGCCTCGGCCGGGCCAGGGATCAGATCGAGACCGAACTGGCCAAAGTGGTGGTGGGGCAGAAAGAGGTCATCGGCCAGCTTCTGATCGCGCTCTTGAGCGGCGGCCATTGTCTCCTCACCGGTGCGCCCGGTCTGGCCAAAACCTTGCTCATCCGGACCTTGGCGGACGTTTTCGATCTCTCGTTCCACCGGATCCAGTTCACCCCGGACCTCATGCCCTCGGACATCACCGGGACCGAAATCCTGCGCGAATCCCCGGACGGCGGCCGTTCGATGGAGTTCCAGCGGGGACCGATTTTCGCCAACCTGATCCTGGCGGATGAGATCAACCGCACGCCCCCCAAGACCCAGAGCGCGTTGCTGGAGGCGATGCAGGAACATCAGGTCTCGGTGGCCGGTCGCTCGCTCCGTCTGGAGGAGCCGTTCTTTGTCCTCGCCACGCAGAATCCGATCGAGATGGAAGGGACTTATCCCCTGCCCGAGGCCCAGCTCGACCGGTTCATGTTCAACGTGAACATCGACTACCTGAGCGAGGACGAGGAGGTGGCGGTGGTGCGCAAAACCACCGGTCTGCCCGGGGAATCCCCGCGCCGTCTCTTCAACGGGACCGATGTGCTCAATTTCCACCGGGTGGTGCGGCGTGTCCCGGTTTCCGAGGAGGTGGCCCGTTTCGCGGTCCGTTTGGTGGCGGCCTCGCGCCCGAACCGGGAAGGAACCTCCTCCTATGTCAACGAGTGGGTGGAGTGGGGGGCCGGAACCCGGGCCGCGCAAAACCTGATCCTCGCCGGGAAAGCCCGGGCGCTGTTGGAAGGGCGGGCCCATGTCATCGTGGAGGATGTCCGGGCCCTGGCCTTGCCGGTGCTGCGGCACCGCATCCTCGTCAACTTCCGCGCGGAGGCCGAGGGCGTCACGGTTTCCCGGGTGATTGATCATCTCCTCGCATCGTGAACGCTTCAACGGGATCCGGCGCCACGCGGTTTCTCGATCCGGCCGCCCTGATGCGGATCCGGTCCCTCGAGTTGCGGGCGCGGGCGGTGGTCGAGGGATTGTGGCGGGGGCTCCACCGCAGCCCTTTCCACGGCTTTTCGGTCGAGTTCAGCGAATACCGGCAATACACCCAGGGGGACGATCCGCGTTATCTCGATTGGAAGGTTTTGGCGCGGAGCGACCGCCACTTCATCAAGAAGTATGAGGATGAGACCAGCTTGCGGGCTTATTTCTTCGTCGACCAGAGCCGCTCCATGACCTTTGCCTCCGGTCCGGTGCGCAAGGTGGATTACGCGCACACGCTGGCGGCGAGCCTCGGTTACTTCCTTTCCGGCCAAGGCGACGCAATTGGATTGACCACGTTTCATGAACGGATCGCGGAGCAGTTGCCGCCCCGCTCCCGCCCGGGGCATTTGCGCCGGTTCATGACCCTGCTGCAACGGGAAGCCGCGGGGACCGGGACCGGGACCGGTCTGGAGGCGATGCTGCGCCGCATCCCGTTCTTGTGCCGGAAACGGGGCCTCGTGGTGGTGGTTTCGGATTTTCTCGTCCCCTCCGGCGGCGTCGTGTCCGGTTTGCGGTCCCTGCGTTCCGCAGGCCACGACGTGGTCCTTTTCCGCGTCTTGGATCCGGTGGAAGTCAGCTTTGCCTTCGAGCGGTCCGGCCATTTTCTCGATCTGGAGAGCGGGCGCGAACTGTTCGTCGATCCGGCGCAAGCCGGGGAACGCTACCGGACACGATTCGCCGCGCATGAAAAAGAGATTCGCCAGGCGGCCTTGGAGAACGGAATCGAGTGGGTGACCCTCACCACCGACCGCCCCTTGGAAGAGGCCCTCTGGGAATTCCTGATCCGCCGTCGCCGGCGGGGCAAAGCCAAACCGCCTTCCCGCCGGCCTTCCCGGTGACCTGGCGGAAGCGCAAAAAGCCGGCCCGCATTTCTCAACCGAAAAACGGGAATGACCACCCGCGGAATCCACGGAACACACCGAAAGGGAAGGGGATCGGCTCATGTCTGTGGATGCATTGGGTTCCGTGGGTCCCAGGTTCCTTTCCAGGGCTCTCTTCCCAGAGCCGGGACACAGCCGTCCCGGCTGTGAGGTCCTGCGGGCGTCCCGCCTGCAAAACAACCCTCCCCCCACCAGCCACCGCGCCGCAAGAGAAGTGCGCCGTAAAGCGGGATGATCTTACACCGTCTTCACCCAAAGGGTGACCGGCCTTTTCAATCACCCTTCCGCTGCGGTTCCGTGGATGCAGGGTGTTCCGTGGTTCCGTGGATCCTTTCTGGACTCAAGCTCTCGCCCGGTTCGGGTTGCCCAGGACTTGAATGCCGTGTATCTTGTAAAGAACACCGGTATGCTATTACGAGAAACACTTGTCTCCGCCCTCGCCAGTTCACCGCCTGCGCCGACTCCAGCGCACGAAATTACCCGGCTCCGGCGGCCCGGCTGGCCGGGTGGCGTTGCTTCCCATGTGCTTATCCTCACCGGGGTCCGGAGATGCGGGAAGAGCACGCTTCAGCAACAGATCCGGCAGCATGAAGGCGGCACGGCGGTCGCGCTGCAGTGCGAGGATACGCGGCTCTACGGTTTGGGGCCGGAGGATTTTACCACGGTGCTCTCTGTTTTCGACGAACACCATCCCGGCGTGGCGGTCTATCTGGATGAAGTGCAGGAGGTGCCCGAGTGGCAGCGGCTTGTGCGCGCGTTGCTCGATGCGGGCCGACGCGTGTGCGTCACCGGATCGAATGCCTCGCTGCTCGGTCGCGAACTGGGCACCAAGCTCACCGGGCGGCACCTCTCGCACGAGGTCTATCCCTTCTCCTACCGTGAATTCCTCGCCTTCACCGGCGCGACGCCGGGCGCGGAATCGCTCGGGGATTTCCTGCGCCGGGGCGGATTCCCCGGTGCGCTCCAGGCCGGTCCGGAGCTGGCGCCCGTGCTCCTGCGCGAGTTGCTGCGCGATATCGTCCAGCGCGATATCGTCTCCCGCCACGCCCTTCGTGCCGTGCGTCCGCTGATGACGCTCGCGCTGCACCTGCTCGCACACCCCGGGCAGCCGCTCTCCCTCCAGGCAATCACCAAGGGCCTCGGTCTGCCTGCCGTCGCGCAGACCGGACGGCTTATCGAGTATTTGCAGGATGCGTGGCTGCTCCTCTCCGTGCCGCGGTTCAGCACCTCGCACCGGCAGCGCATCGTCAGCCCGCCAAAATACTACGCCGTGGACACCGGCCTTGCCGCCGCCAACAGCCCGAACCCCACGCCCGACCTCGGGCGCAAGCTGGAAAACGCCGTCCTGCTCGCCTTGCGGCGCGGCGGCGAAGTCCCGGCCTACGCCGCCGCGCCGCACGAATGGGAGTGCGATTTCATTACGCCCAAGCTCGCCATCCAATGCTGTGCCCGCCTCACGCCGGAAAATCGCACCCGCGAACTGCGCGGCCTCCTCGCCGCTGCCACGCTCCCCGGTGCTGCGGGCGGGAACCCGCGAGAGTTGCTTGTGCTGACGCTGGATCAGGCCGACGCACTCACGGAAAATGGCCATGCCATCAGGGTTGTTCCGGCATGGGACTGGTTGGATTGACCGTAAGCGTCTGAAGGGGAGCATCTATTCACCCCCGGCTTCCAAGCCAGGGTGGCCGGCATCCGCCACGGCGCGAATCGAACTGAACTCACCGCTCGGTCCAGTTTGTGTGCATTGCCCGTGCTCGCAGATTGCCCGGATCCTCGTCGAACTGACGGCCGCCGCAGCCAAACCGATATGATCCCCCTGGGCGCGGCGACGCGGGTCTTCATCGTGACCGGACCCACCGATATGCGCAAGAGCTTCAACGGCTTGTATGGCATCGTGGCCCGGCAGTTGGGACAAGATCCGGCGAGCGGTCATGTTTTTGTCTTTTGCAATCGCTCCCGCAACCGCATCAAACTTCTCTTTTGGGATGGTTCAGGACTCTGGGTCTGCGCCAAGCGATTGGAGAAAGGAGCGTTCAGCTGGGATTGGCCCGCGGAAGACGGCACGCATTCATCACTGGCCCAAGAGCAATTGGCCATGCTCTTGGGCGGGATTGATCCCCGGGGCACGAAGATGAAGCGCTGGCATCGCACCAATGGAAACAAAGCTGCATAATTGAGTGGCGTGGCAGGATAATTGCATTATGATAAAGGCATCGAAACGCCACTGACAGCCGAGCAATTGCTCCTAGAAAACGAGGCTCTCAAAGAGGAGCTGGCGAAGGAACGCGCCTTGCGTCAGCAGTTGGAGTGGAAGCTGCGTCAATTGCTTGACAAACAATTCGGGCCCAGCAGCGAGAAGACCCATCCCGACCAGCTGCAACTCTTTGCCGAAGCCGTCCAATCCGTTATCGCCGAGGAGACGGCGGCCGCTTCCAGTCCGGAGAAGGCGGATGCCGCTCCTGCCGGCAAGGACCAGGACAAGGACAAGGAGAAGACGAAGCTAAAGCCCCGGGGCAAGCGCACGTTCTTCCCGGAAGCGATGCGCGAGGAGATGATCGAGATCCTCGTCCCCGAGGGGCAGCGCATTTGCCCGGTCACCGGCGCCGAGCGCAAGTTCGTGCGTTGGGAACAGAGCATCAAAATCAAGTGGGTTGCCGGTCACTTTGTTCGAGTCATCATACGCCGCGAGGTCCGTGCCGCCTCACCCGGTGCGGGAGCAGAGCTCTGTCCGGAACCCGTCGTCACCGCCGAGATGCCGCCCGCCTACCGGATAATTCCCGGAGCGATCGCGGCGTGCAGTTTGTTGGTCCACTTGATCGTCTCCAAATATTGCGATCACATTCCGTTTTACCGGACCGAGCAGATTTTCAGACGCCGTTATGGTGTCGTCTTGGAGCGGCAGACGATGTGCCATTGGATGAAGCGCACTCGACCGCATCTCCAGGAGCTCTATGAAGCCTTGCTCTACGAACTGCGACAGGGAGGCTACCTGCAGATGGATGAAACCACGATCCGGCTCATGGATCCGGACACCAAAGGCAAGACGAAGAAGAGCTTCTTCTGGGTGATCAAGCGACCCGGGCACGGCGTGCTTTTCTGGTTTGATCCCGGCCGTTCGCACCGCGTGGCCGAGGAGATGCTCGGCGATTTTTCGGGCAATCTGCAGACCGATGGATACTCCGCCTATATGACGCTGTGCCGGAAGAATCCGGGGTTGAACCTCTTTGCCTGTTGGAGCCATGCCCGGCGCAAGTTCTACGAGTCCATCGACGCCAACGGCCCTGACGCCGGCTGGTATATGATGGAGATCCAAAAACTCTACCGGGTGGAAACCGAGGCCAGGGAGTCGCGGATGAGCGCTGAAGCCAGAAGCGCGCTGCGCCTTCAGAAGAGCCAGCCGATTCTCGCGTCGATCAAAGCGCGCCTCGACGCCGACCGTGCCCGGGCCTCGATCTTGCCATCGAGCCCGCTGGGCAAGGCCATCGAATACACCCTGGGCCGTTGGAACGCCCTGGTCCGATACGCGGACTCTGGAAACGGCGAAGTGGAGATCGACAACAACTGGGTGGAGAACGCGATCCGGCCCACGGCGATCGGGAAAAAGAACTGGCTTTTCATCGGTCATCCCGAGGCAGGGCAGCAGTCGGCGATCCTTTACACGATCATCGAGAACTGCCGTCTCCACGAAGTCAATCCCGTCGAATACCTCGAAGACGTCCTGCCGCGGATCCAGGA
>JAGWVU010000055.1 GCA_018970725.1 Verrucomicrobiota bacterium | reverse complement strand
TTTTTGATTGCCGCCAATGCTTCCCACTTTCTGCGGAGCCAGAGTGATCTGGCGATGGATGTGGTCGTGAAGATCGCGGGGGCGACGCTTTTGATTTGCGCCGGGAATTTTTTGCTCGGGCGCTGGATCGGGGGTCGTGAATTCCCGGCGGAAGCGAGTCAGTCGCTGGGGCAAAAGAACACGACATTCACCATCTATCTGGCGATGACCTACGCGAGTCCGCTGGTGGCGCTGGGGCCGACCTTTTACGTGATCTGGCACAATTTATGGAACTCGTGGCAGCTGCATCGTCAGGGAAAGCGGCCGTGAGGGAAGGGCGAAAGAAGGGATCGGGGGAAAGCCCCGATGCGGTTCGAGAGAAACCCTCCTTTTTTGCGGGAAATTTCTTGGAAGCGTGACAGATTGTCCCGGACCGGGATGTTTGCCCTCTCCGAACCACGCAGCCGAAACACAGATCCTACCCGATGAGTTCTTCAGTCTCTCCCAGGCTCAATGCCGACCTGATGGACCAGCTCTACGCCCAGTGGAAGCAAGATCCCCGTTCCCTGGAGCCGAACTGGTCGGCATTTTTCGAGGGCTTCGAGCTGGGTCAGGAGAACTTTGCATCGCCCGGGGTCGCGGGAGGCGGGGAAATGGATTTGGCGTTGCGGGCCCGGGTGGTCAGCATGATTTACAACTTCCGGATTCTCGGACACACCCAGGCCTGGCTTGATCCGTTGAGCCAGTCGGCCCCGGTGAACGACCGTCTCAGTCTGGACGAGTTGGGATTCACCGAGCAGGACCTGCGGTTGGAAGTGCAATCCCAGTTTTTTGGTGAAGCGGTGCGCATGACCCTCGGGGACATGATCAAACGGCTGAAGGCGATTTACTGTGATTGGATCGGCTTCGAGTTCATGCACATCCACAACACGGAGGTGCGCCACTGGTTGCGGGACCGGATCGAGGGGCGTCTGGAGCAGCCGGGATTGCCCCCGGCGCACCAGCAACGGGTCTTGAAATGGTTGTTGGAGGCCGAGGCCTTCGAGCACTTTCTCCACCGCAAGTATGTGGGGCAGAAGCGGTTCGGATTGGATGGCGGGGAGTCGTTGATGGTGGCTTTGGGCACCATCTTCGAGGCTTGTCCGGAGGAGGGAGTGAGCCATCTGGTGATGGGCATGGCCCACCGTGGGCGGTTGAACGTGTTGGCGAATTTCCTCTGCAAACCGCTCAAGGTGATTCTCTATGAGTTCAGCGAGAACTATGTCCCCAACCTGATCATGGGGGACGGGGACGTGAAATACCATCTGGGTTTCGAGACGGTGCGGACCACGGAGAGCGGCGGGCAGGTCTGCATCTCCCTGGCCGCCAACCCGAGCCATTTGGAGGCCGTCAACGCGGTGGTGGAAGGCAAGGCCAGGGCGCGGCAGCGGGCCTGCAATTTTCCCGATGACGAAGGGGTCAACCGCGACAGCGTGGTGCCCGTCCTGATCCATGGGGACGCCGCCTTCGCCGGCCAGGGAAGCGTGGCCGAGGTGCTGAACCTTTCCCAATTGCCCGGCTATCGGACCGGCGGGACCATCCACCTCATCATCAACAACCAGATCGGCTTCACCACCACGCCGGACGATGCCCGGTCCTCCGCTTACTGCACGGATGTGGCCAAGATGATCGAGGCCCCGGTATTCCATGTGAACGGAGACAAGCCGCTGGAGGTGGCCTTCGTCACCCGGCTCGCACTTGAGTTCCGCCAGCGATACAACCGGGATGTCGTGGTCGATATCGTCTGCTATCGGCGCCATGGACACAACGAAGGGGACGAACCGGCCTTCACGCTGCCGGATCTCTACCGGAACATCCAGACGCATCCGGAGATCGCGGATCTCTATGCCCGGGACCTGATTTCCCGGGGGATCATGGGCGAGGTGGATCTGGCCAAACTGCACCAGGACTACGAGGGGCGGATTGCCGAGGAGCACGAACAGCTCAAGGAACACGAGCGCAAGGGGGAGGGGCATGTGTTCGCCGGATCCACCGCCGTGGCTCAGCCGCCCTACTCCCACGAGCGTTTCGTCACCGGAATCGACCCCGGCCTGTTGCGTCACCTCGGCCAGCGGATCACCTCGTTGCCCGACGGATTTCAGCCCAACGACAAACTGGACAAGCGGTTCCTCGGACCCCGGCGGGAAGCCGCTCTCCATGGCGGTCCCTACAACTGGGCTTTCGCCGAGTCCCTCGCGTTCGGCTCCCTGCTGGTCGAAGGAACCGGGGTGCGGCTTTCCGGCCAGGACTGCCGCCGCGGCACCTTCAGCCAGCGCCATGCGGTCCTTTACGACGTGAATACCCGGCAGCGTCATTTCCCGCTGCGGCACGTGGCTCCGGAAGGCACCGACCAAGCCCGGTTCTACGTCTACAACAGTCTTCTTTCGGAGGCCGCCGTGCTCGGGTTCGACTACGGCTACTCCATCGTGGCCCGGGACATGCTGGTTCTTTGGGAAGCCCAGTTCGGCGACTTCGCCAACGGCGCCCAGGTGATCATCGACCAGTTCATCTGCTCGGCCGAGTCGAAGTGGCAGCAACCGAGCAACATCACCCTGCTGCTGCCCCACGGATATGAAGGGATGGGACCGGAGCACTCCAGCGCGCGTCTCGAGCGGTTTTTGCAGTTGGGCGCGGACAACAACATTCAAGTCTGCAACCCATCCACTCCCGCCCAGTATTTCCACTTGTTGCGCCGTCAGGCCAACCGGCCGGTGCGCAAGCCGTTGGTGGTGATGACACCGAAAAGTTTGCTGGGGCACCCGGAGTGCGTCAGTCACGAGGCGGATCTCACCGGGGCCACCGCTTTCCAGGAGATCCTCGATGATCCGGCCCTTCCCAACTCCCCGGAACGCATCGACCGCGTCGTCCTCTGTTCCGGCAAGGTGTATTACGATCTCGTCAACTACCGGCGCACCCACGAGATCAAGAACACGGCCATCGTGCGGGTGGAACAGTTTTACCCCTTCAACCGCGAGTTGCTCGTCAGGATCCTCCACCGCTATTTCCGCGACAACACCAAGATCGTCTGGTGTCAGGAAGAGCCGAAAAACATGGGTGGATGGGGATTCATGGCTCCCAGGTTGCGGGAGATCGTGAGCGAGACGGGCGATCTCCCACCGCGCTATGCGGGGCGTCACGCCACCGCCAGCCCGGCCGCCGGCGCCAAGGCCATCCACGTCCGCGAACAAGCCAAACTCGTCGAAGACGCGTTCGGCTCCTGAACCCTTCCTCCTCTCCGCATTCATCATGAGCCAAGAAGTCCGCATCCCGAGCGTCGGCGAGTCTATCACCTCCGGAACCATTGCCCAATGGCACAAAGCCGATGGCGAGATGGTCAGGCCCGGAGATCTGCTTTTGACCGTCGAGACCGACAAGATTTCGACCGAGGTCCCCGCCGAGGCCAGCGGCGTTTTGCGCATTCAGGTGCCGGCTGGAACCGAGGTCGAAATCGGCGCCGTGGTCGCCTTGATCGAGACCGGGTCGGACGCTGCCACCAGTGCTCCCGCGCCGGTCCCGGTGCCGCCGCAGCCCGCGCAAGCCGCCGTCGCCCCTCCGGTGGCCGCGCCCGCCCCGAAAGTGGTCGAAGCCTTTGTGCAGGCGGTGGAACCGGCGGAACGGCCGCAACTCACCGTTCTGCCTCCCCGGCCGCCGGCGGTCGCCGTGCCCGCGGTCCGGAGTGACTCCCGGATTGTCCGCGTGAAGATGTCGCCTTTGCGGCGCAAGATCGCTTCGCATCTGGTGGAGGCGCAGCACACCGCGGCCATCCTGACCACCTTTAACGAGTGCGACATGAGCGCCATCATGAAGCTGCGCAAGGATCTTCAGGACTCGTTCGTGGCGCGGCACGGGATCAAGCTCGGCTTCATGTCCTTTTTCGTGAAGGCCACCGTGGATGCCTTGCAGAACATCCCCCAGGTCAACGGCAGGATCGATGGCGATGACATCATCCAGAATCACTTCCATGACATCGGGGTGGCCATCGGCACCGAGAAGGGGTTGATCGTCCCCGTGATTCGCGATGCTGACCAGAAGACCTTCGCCGAGATCGAGCAGGACATCGCCGATTACGCGGCCAAGGCGCGCACCGGAAAAATTGCGTTTGAGGATCTTCAGGGCGGTGTCTTCACCATCTCCAATGGTGGGATTTACGGTTCCCTGCTGAGCACGCCGATCCTCAATTTCCCCCAGAGCGCCATCCTCGGCATGCACGCCATTCAGGATCGTCCGGTGGCGCGGGACGGTCAGGTGGTGATCCGCCCCATGATGAACCTGGCGCTCAGTTATGACCATCGGCTCATCGACGGCAAGGAAGCGGTCACCTTCCTCACCCGAATCAAGGATTGCCTCGAACAACCCGCTCGTTTGATGGTGGGTGCGTGAGGCCGGCGCGCCTGCCTCTCAGAGTTCCGTCGAGTCGTCGCGCTGCTTCAAGCGGATGATCTGTTTCTTGATGGTCTCCAATTCCACCGTTAGTTGATGCGCTGCTTTGAGGCAGTTGCTTTGCGCCTCGGGCGCGTTCAGTCGTCCGATGGCCGGATGGATTTTCATGAGTTGCAGTGCGATCTGCTTGCAGGCCTCAAGGATTTGTTCGGAGGGGTCCATGGCTTTTTTCCTTGGTGATCGGAGGAGATCCCTGTTATGATCCAAAAAGTCCCTGTCATCAACCCTTGAGGGCGAAGATTGCCCGGCTGCCTGCGGTTCAGGAGGTCGCAACTCATGGGAAGGAGGCACCGGGCGAAATTTGATTTGATAATTCCTATAACTGAATAAGCTTTACCGGAACAATCGCTCGCCGGAAATCCCCGGGTCGGGCAATCTGAATCTTGCCATGAAACCCATTGTCTCCTTTTGCCTTGCCTTCGGGCTGGCGGTTTTTCTGTCGCCAGCCTCGCTTGAGGCCGCGGTGCGCGATCTCGACCGGGATGGACGTCCCAACAGTTCCGATTCGGACATCGACAACGACGGGATTCCCAACCGTCGCGATCGAAATGTCGACGGAGGCCGTTGCAAGAGTGGTCGCCTCCGTGGACGTTACATCGGGGATCGCCTGAACAATGATTCTCCGGCGGAGTTGGATATCGATGACGATGGACTGCTCGATACCGACGACGCGGAAAAGGACATCGATGGTGACCGTCTGGCCGATGATTCCGAGAGCGAGGACGATATCGACGGGGACGGAAGGCCGGACGACTCGTCCCGGGAGAGTGACATTGACGGGGATGGGTTGGCCGACGACTCCCCGGAAGAAACGGATATCGACGGTGATGGTGAGGAAGACGACTCCGAGGATGAGGAGGACATCGACGGTGATGGTGAGGAGGATGATTCCGAGGATGAGTCGGACATCGATGGCGATGGTGAGGATGACGACTCCGAGGATGAGGAGGACATCGATGGAGACGGCAAAGATGACGGTGATGCCGACGAATTCGATATCGACGGGGATGGTCTGGACGACGCGGAGGATGGTGACCGGGATGGCGACGGGAAGGGCGACGATGAGGACGAGGACGACGACGGGGATGGCTCGGGTGACGACGAGGACCCGGACGACAATGGGGACGGGGAGGATGACGAGACCGAGGTTGAGGACTGATCGTCCCTTCCCCACCGGGCTTGGCGCCTTGTGCCCCGGGCCTTGAGGCAGAATTTCAGGCGCTGGCCGGTTTGAAACGATTCTCCGTGATCGCTCTTCTCTTTGCCGCCAGTCTGGGCTCCTTCTGGTTGGGCTCAAGGGCGAGACGGATGGTGGTGGCAGATGCTCCGGGGCCGGTGGTTTCCCCGGCGGGTCCTCTGCCGGGGGCGGAAGCTGAAGGCCACGGGCAACTCACGGGCGCAAGGAAAGGTTCATCGGAAGATGTTGCGGCGGTTTCCGTCGATGCGGATTCGTGGCGCTCCCGGTTGGTGGCGGTTATGGAGGATCTGGATGGCGGCGTGAGACAACAGGAACTCGCCGCCCTCGGCGCACGGTGCGGTCGTGAGAGACCGGCCGAAGGAATGGCCTTGGCGAGCTCCATTGTCGGGCTTGCAGATCGGCAGGCTTTTGTCGAGGCACTCCTGGTGGAGTGGGCCGAAGTTTCGCCGCGCGATGCGTTTTCCGCTTGTGAACGGCTCGCGGCGGGTGAACTCCGGGCTTCCGCCCACGCGGCTGTCATTGGGACATGGGCACGGACGTCTCCGGCGGAAGCCACTGCATGGGCGGCTGATCGGCTGGTCGGCAGCTCGCGCCAGATGGCGGTGGCTGAGGCGGTAGGCGCCTGGGCGAGGCAGGACCCCAAGGCAGCGGCGGATTGGGCCACCCGGCGGGCGGACGATCCCGCCGGTCTTGCCGCCATCGAAGCTGTGATGGTCTACTGGGCCGACACCGATCCCCGGACCGGAGCGGATTGGGCCACGGGCCTGCCGGCCGGGAGATTCCGCGCGAGTGCGATCGATACCGTTTTGGCAGGGTGGGCGGATCAGTTCCCATCCGAAGCCGCGGGTTGGGCCGCCACGCAAAAGGATGCCGGGCCTCTCATGGCGCTGGTGGCGGACGTTTGGTCCAAGACGGAGCCGGCGGCGGCGGCTAAATGGGCCCTTGCGCTGAAGAATCCTGCGGTGCAGGAAGAGGCGGCGGGACTGGTGGCCTCCTCGTGGGCCGCGGCTGAGCCGGGCGAGGCGCTTCGGTGGATCCGCACCGTGCCGGACCGGGGGCTTAGGGAGGTTCTTCAGTCCGACGCCTTGCAAACGTGGACCGACGACGACCCGGTCGCGGCGATGGCCTGGGTCCAAGCCAACGGGGATGCGAAGGCCAAGGCGGGGCTCTTGCGGCAAATCCGGGAGTGGTGGGAAGCGTCCGATCCCGAAGCCGCCAACCGCTGGCTCCGGGCTCACCCCGCAGCGGCGCGCAACCTCACGCCCTGACGGTTTCCGGAGGAGGTCCGGGCCAGTCACCGTCGTGTCCGGTTCG
The DNA here is from genome assembly GCA_018970725.1 of Verrucomicrobiota bacterium. Classification (GTDB taxonomy): domain Bacteria; phylum Verrucomicrobiota; class Verrucomicrobiia; order Verrucomicrobiales; family DEV007; genus V1-115. The sequence goes on along the minus strand of JAGWVU010000055.1, from coordinate 18,993 downwards.
TCACCGGGTCAAGCGGGATGCGCCTGTCTCAATGGGACGTCCCGTTCCCGGGAGCCGCCACCTCAACCGCACAGCGGAAGCCGAAGTAAAACCGGCACGAACCGGGAAAATCCCGCAAGCGCCACGAGGAATAGGGCGGACCTTGATCGAACCACGATCCGCCCCGAAGCACGCGATGCCTGCGCTCCTTGTTGAAGCCGTCTTCACACCATTCCGCCATGTTTCCGCCCAAATCGAAGAGGCCGAGGGAGTTCGGAGGAAAGCGCATCACCGGCGCGGTGACGGCAAAACCATCGGTGTAGTCCTTGATCGTAGCCTGCAACGGCAGCTTTGCCTTGAGAGCGCTGTCCGCGTAATTTCCCGCCCCGGCGGGAACGGGCTGCGACGTGCCCCACGGCCAGTGGTCCGTGATTTGTGCGTGGAGAAACTCCGGCATTGCTTCCGCGTCCTCCCGGTCCCCGATCCCCACCGCGACGCTCCATTCCCGATCCGTTGGCAAGCGGTAGTTCCGGCCTTCCTTGCGGCTCAGCCAATCGCAAAAGGCGCGGGCCTCGACCGTGCTGACCGGCACTCCCTGATAGTTTGGACTGCTCCAAGACCCGTCCACTCCCTCGGTTTCCCGCGCGGAGGCGGCGTAGTCGCCCTTGCGCGTCTCGTGAATGGAGAGGAGGATCTGCGTTCCCGGCACCGGGACGAAGTTCATGCCGAGTGAGTTGGTGAACGGTTCCGCCGGGGGCGCTTTGGTCGCGGGCCGGGGCGGATCACCAAAGTGGTCATCCCACTCCACCAGAAATCCGGTTCTGTCTCCGCCCGGCGCCTCTCTCCCTGCCCAAATCATGAGTTAGGCAGCATTTTGACGAAATGATAGCCCACGATCTGGTAGTCCTGTCGGAAGTAGAACTTGTGCGCCGCGTGCTTTGTCACATAGCAGTCGAGCATGGCCATCTGACAGCCACGCGCCCGTCCGAGGGCCTCCACCCATGCGATCATTTTTTCGCCGATGCCCTGGGACCGGCGAGACTCGTCCACCACGAAATTATCGATGTCGATGTATTCCCCGCTCCAGAAGCGCACGCCCAGCCAGAAGCCGCAGACTCCCACCATGGCCGTGCCCTCGAAGGCTGCCAGGCAGTGGTAGTTCAGCGGGATCATCGCCGTCAAACGCCGCTCCAGCTCTGCCGGTTCCTGGTTGGGGTTGAGTTGCTGAATCAAAGGCAGGATCGTGGGCAGCTCATCACGGTTGAGTTCGCGTAGGGTGATCTCGCTCATGGCGCAAACCTTTGCGAACCGCCCGGGAACTTTCCAGTTCATTCTCCGTCCTTCCGAGGAGAACAGGCAAGCGGGATGATGGTGGGTTTCGCGCCGCCGGCGGCCGGGTCTTTACCGGTCAATCGGTGATTGATAACTTGGCTTCGTCAGAATTGCCGCGCAGTTCCGGGGCATACATAGCGGAGACTTTGGCCGGCAGGGCGCTGAAGGTGCCGGGAATTTCGGCACGGAGGCGGTGGGAGAGGAGGTGTTTTCCCTGGGGAAGCGAGCGGAGGAAGAACGCGACCCGTTCATCGCGCAATTCCCGATAGGCCGAGGCTTGGCCGAAATAGCCGCTGCGGACATCGATGGGTTCGAGGCCGCCCGCCTTCGGGTCTTCGAGGAGGATGTAATCGTAGTCGTTTTTGCTTTCGACGACGAGTTCCACTTCGATGATGTCCCCTGATTTGAGGGCGGTGCCGGGCTCGATCCGTTCGCGGTGGAAGGAGTCGGAGGGTTGATCGATCACCTGGCCCCGGGAGCCGCTGACCTGGGTGGTCGCGTCCTTGGGCGTGAGGCGCCAGTAGGTGCGGTCCACCTTGACTTCGAGACCGGTGGCGGGGATGGGGTCCTCCTTGGTGAAGTTCGTGAGGTAAGCGTTGAAATAGAGCGGGCTCTTCCCTGTCTTGCGGAACTCGAGCGTGTGGGGGCCATCGGCCAGGGAGTCGGGACCGAGATCGAGGCCGCTTTCGTAGCTGAAAAGGTCGGCCGGGGTGATCCGGACGGATTTGCGGACCTTGCCGTCGAAGAGGATGTCCACGGAAAGATCGGGTGCGGCCTCCCCGCTGGCGTGGAAATAGGCGGCGATGGCCTCGATGCAGAGCGCGGTGTCCCGGGTGGAATTCCAGTAGCTGCCATGGCGGCGGTTGTTCAGGAGATACTTGACCACGCCCGGAGCGGTGGGTGAGGAAGGATCGATGGCCACGAGGAGCTGAAGATAGGCTGCCTGAGTTTCGATCGGGTCGCCATACCAGTGCCACCAGGAGTTCCCGTTTTCGAACTTGAGCCAGGCGGTTTGGTTCCCGGCATCCATGACGAGGAATTGTTCAAGGTTGCGGCGGACCATATCCCGCTCGTCCTTGCGTCCGGCGCTGTGAAGGGCGGACCCGAGCAAGGCCTGGGCGTAGGGGGAAAGCCCGAGACGGTGCTTGTAAAGGGCATCGAGCATGGCGGGTTCGTTCCGGCCGGGAGCGGGCACCGAAAGGATGGAGGCGACCAGGGCATCGAGCGAATCCGCCGCGGATTTGTGGTTCCGGTCGGCGGCGGGGAGTTTGAGGCGGGCCAATTCCGCGTTTTGGTAATCGGACAACCACTGCAAGCCGCGCTCGAGGAGGGCCGGGGGAAGAGCCACACCGGCCAGGGCGGCGCGTTGAAGGCCATCGACGACGACGGCGGTGGTGTGGGGCGAAGAGGCATCGGTGAACCAGCCCCAGCCGCCGTCCGGGTTTTGCATGCCGGCGAGTTTTTTGAGCCCGGCGGCGATCAAACGGTCGAGTCGTTGGTCGTTGAAGACCGGATGATCCTCGACCGATTGTTTCCATTGCGCGGCCCGTTCCCGGGCGTCGCCCAGTTGTTGGGGATTGAGGTTGACCGCTTTTTGCCGGATCTCCGCGAGGGAAATCCGGGCATCGGTGAGGACCTTGCGGGTGATGACGGCGGGGACGAAGCGATTGACGGTTTGTTCGGTGCAACCGTAGGGATAGTCGATGAGATAGGGGAGGGCGTCGACCATGGCGGCGGCGATGCTGGGAGACCAGCGGACCTGAAGCTGGCTTTGTCCGGGGCGGCGTTCCGCGGGGACGGTGAGGGTGACCTTGGCCGACTCCTGGGTGGGTGCGAGGGCTCCGCTCCAGGAGTCCGTCTTGAGCATGCCATGGACTAGAACGGGATAGCCGGTTTGAACGGCGTCTGATTCAGCACTGGAGAGGGCTTTCATGCGGACGATGGCCGTGCCTTCGGCGAGGGCGCGGACCTTCCAATCGACGCGGTGTTCGGCCCCCGGCGCGAGTTGGATGGATTGCGGAGCACCGGCGAGGGCGCCGAGGGAGGGGCCTTCGAGTTCGAGGGAGACTTCCACGGAAGCTTCGTGTTCCAGATGGTTGTGGACGTTGGCGGAGAGGACGACCTCGTCCTTTTCCACGAAAAATCGGGGGGCCTGCTGGCGCAGGAGGAGCTTCTTGCTGGTGGTGAATTCCGCCGTGGTCTCGCCGACGCGGGTTCCGGGCCCCATGGCCCAAGCCTTGACCTTCCAGGAGGTGAGGTTGTCGGGAAGATCGAAGGAGACCGAGGCCTCTCCGTTCTGGCTGGTGACCAAGGCGGCGACCCAGAAAATCGAATCCGCGAAGTCACTGCGGATCATGGGAGGGGCGCTTGGGGAATCGGCTTGGCCCGCGAGTTTGTCGACCGCATGGCCATCGGCGGTCCGCCGGGCTGCCTGGGGCGCGGCATCGGCCATGGGGGCGGCGGCGGCCATGGGCGCGGGGGCGGGCATGGCGAGCTGGCCCTTGGGGTGAAACCCGCTTTTGCGGAGGCTGGCTCCGCCGTTTCTTTCCAGCAAGTCACCGCCCAGATCCTCCGAGCCTGACAAGCCGAGCCCAAACTCGTGCATGGCGTCCTCCGGGGTGAGGGGCAGATCGGGGAAACGACGCTCCAGGTTGTCATCCCGCACGGGGTCGTGGGTTCGCTTCCATTCCCAGAAAGCAGCGAGGAGGGAGGGAACGTTGCTGCCTCCGGCGATGGCTTCCAGCGCCTGGTCATAGACGGCAACGACCACTTGACCGGAAACGGGTTGGTTTTCCCGGGTCAGCTTGAGGGCGATCGTGGCTTTTTCGCGCGGCCGGTAATCCTCCCGGTCCGGTTTGGCGGTGAGTTCGAGGGCGCGGGCGACGGGAGGGACGGGGATTTCAACGGTGACCTGGTGGACCCGTCCGCCGCTCACGGTGTAGGCTTCGAGGAAGAAGTTGGGTTGGTCCGCGGCGAGGACGGGAATCTCGTGGACCGTGCTTTTGCCTTGGAGGGAGAGAAGGACGGGAGGGAGGTAAACTCCGGCCGAAGGTCTTGAAAAGAGAAGGACCGTGGCGTTTTCCCGATCCGTGTTGATGAGGAGACGGACGGTCTCACCGGGCTGATAGGCGGGTTTCTCCGGGATGAGTTCGAGGTCGTTGAAGCGGAACGAGGCCGGAGCGGCCGATCCTTGTCCGCGGACGACCAGAAGACGGCCCCCTTGGGCGGAATGGCCGGCGGCCTGGACTTCACAAAGGACACGGTATTGGCCGGCGGCGGCCGCGGTGAAGGTGAAGGCATAGCGTCCGGCCCTGGCTTCCCCGGAAAGGGTCTCGATTTCCTGTTCCGCCGGTTGGCCGGTGGCATCATAAGTCACCCGGAAAAGCCGCGCCTTGGCGGGCCCGTCCACCGGTTTGCCATCCGGCGTGCGGGCATCGGCCGAGGCGTGGATGGGATCGCCGGTCTGGTAATACCCGCGGTCCAACGAGAGAAAGACCTCGAACGGGGCGCGGGTGGCCATCACGGAACCGGTCCCGGTGATGCGGCGACGCGATTCATCGGTCACAGCGACTTCGACCTCATACCGATGGTCTTGATCGCCATGCTGTTCCTTGGCGTCGGAAGTGTCGATGCGGATGGAAATGGAGCCATCTGGACCGAGGGGGACGGTTTCCTGACGCACCAGTTCGGGGTCTGGCTCGTTCCAAGGAATCCAAGAGAGGCGCGGGGCGAAGCAGCCCCAGACGTTCCAGCCTGGATACCAGGTGTGTTCGGGCAGCTGGTGGGCATAACCGTTGCCGTAAAGCCAGTCCCAAGGGGAAGTCGGGAAAAGGCGTGAGGTCTGCGGTTTGCGGAGGATTTTGACCGACGCCTCGCCCTTGGTGACGGGAGCTCCGAAGTAATAAGTGGCTTTGGCCTTGAGGGTGATGGTTTCTCCGAGGGCCACCGGTTTGTCCGGGGCTTCCACGATCACCTCGAACTCGGGCTTCTTGTATTCCTCGACCCGGAACTGGCCGGAGCCGGAGACCTCGGCGCTGGTGACCGTGAGGGAAAAAAGGCCGAGGGCGGCGTCTTCGGACAGGGTGAACTCACCGGACACCCCGCCAAAGGCGTCGGCGGCGGCGGTCGATTCGTGGATTTTTTCGCCATTGGGCGAAAGGACCTCAAGGTGAACGGATCTGGCGTTGAATTCTCCGGTGAGGTCCTTGGCGTAAGAGGAGCGCCCGAGCCAAATCTTGTAACGGACCGGGTCACCGGGGCGGTAGGCGGGGCGGTCGGTGATGGCGAAGGCGCGCACTTCGTCGGGTTGGGCATCGTTGTAACCGCGGTGCCAAAGGCCGGAGAAGCCGAGGAAGGCGAAGCGTCCCTCCTTGCGGGCGGTGATGAGCCATTCCTTGCGGTCCGAGAGATCCACGATGGCTTGGCCCTGCGGGTTGGTGGTCAGGGTGAGCGATTGGATTTCGGTTTTCAGTCGTTCGCGGTTGACCATGCGCGGACGGCGTTCGTAACCGAAGCATTCCAATTCGGCCCCGGGGACCGGCGCTCCGGTTCTGGCGTCCCCGACGAAGAGGTGGAACTTGCCGTTGAGCGGTTTGCGGACCAGGGCACTGTCGGAGATCCAGACGACCACGCCGGTCGTGTTGCCGCCCGACGCGTGCGCTTGGAGCCAGTAAGCCCCGGCTTTTTCGAGCGGGGTGGCGATCTCCACGAAACGGTCGAGATGCGCTTCGCGCGGCTGCAGGGGCACGTTCCACTTCGCGACTTCCGCGCCGACGTATTTTTGTTGGTCCGCCTCCAGCATCCGGTAGCCGATTCCGTCCAGATTGAGGCGATTCCAGTCGAGTTCCTCCGGGTTGCTCCGCAGATAGGCCTTCACGTCGGTGAGGAGGCGTTGGAAGTCGATCTGGCGGGCGGTGAACTCGACTCCGGTGGCATTCCGGAAGACGTAACCGACCTTCACCGGTTCCCCGCTCGCCTCCAGTCTGGTGCCGGAGAACCGGCCATAAGCTCCGGTGAGTTGTTGGAGGGTGACGGGGCGGTCCCCGGGGCCTGACCCGGCCCGGCGGATGGCCTCGCGCAAGTCCTCCGCGGCTTCGGGGCGCTGGTCCCGGGCCAGATGGATTTGGGTGAGCTGGTCCAGAGCGGGCTGGGCGATGAACGCCTCGTTGGAACGGGCCAGCGACCGATAGATCCGGATGAAGCTGAACTCCTCCGGGAGGGTGAATGCCTTGGGACCGGTGGCCAGCATCGCGATGGTCTGGTCGTCGCCGAGTTGCCGGAACTTCCGGGCGAGCAATTCCGTGCGGTCCTCGTCGGTCCGACCGTGTTGGAACCAGCTCAGGGCGAGGGTATGGACGTCGAATTGGTCGCGCAGGAAACCGGCGTGGATCATTTGGGCCCGGGCGAGGTATTCGGGGCTCAAGTTTCCGAGCGAGTGGAGGGCCCAGCGCCAGCGTTCGCCATCGGAACGGGCCGCGGCCCAAGAGGCCGGCAGGGCATGGAAAACCGGGTTGCCCCCGGCATCGACCGGCGCGTGGCGGGAATCACCCTGGCCCCACCCGAAGCGCGGTCCCGCGGATTCCCCGTAGTCGGGCAAGGCGTTGAGATCGGTGAGGGATTGCAGGCGCCAAGCGTGGTCGGAGTGAAGCACCCCGGTGAGGAAAATCCAGTATTCCGCCTGGCGTGGGAGCGGAAGCCGGCTGATCCCGGGCATTGCCTGTTGGAGGAGTTGCAGGGAGCGGACGCGGTCGCGCCGGGAGGAATCGAAGGGGCCCCATTGCCGGGAGTAACGGCCGTCGATGCGTTCGGCATAGTGAAGCACCTCATGAAAGGCCCGGGCGGCGGCGAGAAGGACCTCGGGTTGCTCCGGGCGGGAGGCCACGGCGGATTCGAGGAACGCGTCCAGCCTGCTTTCCTGACTGAGCCGCATGAGGCAGCCGGTGCCGGTCTCGACGATTCTGGCGGCCTCGTCCGGCTTTACCGGGGGCTGGACGGCGAGTAGTTTTTCACAGGCGGCAAAGGCTTCCGCGTAGTTGCCATCCTCAAAGAGCTTGAGGGTGTCGGGCAGGGACTGGGCTTGGAGGGAGGCCACGAGGAGGGTCAAGGGGAGGAAGAAGCGGATCGAGGTCATGGGGCACCTGAAGAGACGCTACCACCGCGCGGCTTCATCGCCCAAAAGAAAGAGTTTCTTCCTTTCGTTTTCCGGGCATGGTGCGTGGGTTTTACGGGAAAGGCACATGGCGGAAGAACGACCACTACAGATTGGACTGGCGGGATTGGGCAATGTCGGCCTGGGGGTGTATCGCAATTTGGCGCGGAACCGGGAGTTGTTGCGGGAGCGCAACGGGCGCGACATGGAGATCCGGCGCGTGGTGGTGCGGGATTTGGCGAAGCCGCGTGAGATCACGTTTCCGGAGGGAATGCTGAGCGGTCGGCTGGACGACTTGATCGAGGACGACGAGATTGACATCGTGGTGGAGTTGATCGGGGGGATCGACGAGGCGCTGGACTTCGTGACCAGGGCGATCGGGAAGGGGAAGACAGTGGTCACGGCGAACAAGGCCCTGTTGGCGCTTCACGGGAAGGATCTCTTCGCCCTGGCCGAGGAGCGGGGCACGATGATCTACTTCGAGGCGGCGGTGGCGGGAGGGATTCCGATCATCAAGACGGTGCAGGAGTCTCTGGTCGGCAACAATATTCAATCGATCATCGGCATCATCAACGGCACCTCGAACTACATCCTGACGCGGATGGCCAAGGAGGGCCTGAGCTATGAAGAAGCGCTGGAGGAGGCCCGCAAGCTCGGCTACGCGGAGGCGGATCCGTCACTGGACGTGAACGGAGGGGATGCGGCGCACAAGGCGGTGATTCTGGCGTCGCTCAGTTACGGATCCTGGGTGCCGTTCGATCAGGTGCACGTGGAGGGCATCGAGCGGTTGGGCAAGGTCGACCTGCAATTTGCCCGTGATCTGGGCTACACGGTGAAGTTGCTGGCGGTGATCAAGCTGATCGACGGGGACCGGATCGAGGTCCGGGTGCAGCCCTCGCTGATTCCATCGACCCACATTCTCGCGAGCGTCAACGGGGTCTTCAACGCGATCCTTGTCAGGGGGGACGTGGTGGGGGAGACCCTGTTTTACGGGCGCGGGGCGGGACAGGATCCGACTTCCAGTTCGGTGATTTCCGATTTGGCGGACGCGGCCACGGCGAGTTGCCGGTGCGGGTTCGTGCCGCACGGGCTCTACGGCAAACCGTTGCCGCAGGAGGAGAGTGTCAGCCAGTATTACCTGCGGTTGCAAGTGGCGGATCAGCCGGGGGTGCTGGCGCAGGTGGCCGGCATTCTGGGGCGGGCGGGCGTGGGCATCCTGTCCATGATCCAGCGGGAGGCGGGGGAAGGCGAAGGCGCGCCGATCGTGGTCATGTTGCATGACGCCAAATACGGGGTGGTGCGGCGCGCGGTGGCGGAAATCGCCGAACTTCCCTGCGTGCACCATGAGCCGGTGTTGATGCGGGTGGAGCGTCTGGACTGAAACGCGGCTTGCGCACGGACTGCACCGGGGCATTAGTTGGCACGCTACACGAGCAAACCCCACATCATGCGATTTGTCAGCACCAGAAACGAGCGCGAGTCCGCCACCTTTTTCGAGGCGTTCGCCAACGGTTTGGCTCCAGACGGGGGGTTGTATGTCCCGGAGGAGTTGCCGGACCTGAATCCGGATACGGTGAGCGGGGAGGCCCAGCCATATCCCGCCCTGGCGGTGGAATTTCTCGAGTTGTTCGACACCGATCACACGCCGGATCAGGTGTTTAAGCTGGTCGACAAGTCCTACTCCAATTTCACGGACATGGCGACGGCGCCGTTGCGCCAGTTGGACGACAAGCTTTACGTGCTGGAATTGTTCCACGGTCCCTCGTTGGCCTTCAAGGACTTCGGTTTGCAGTTGGTGGGCAGCCTCTTCGAGGACCAGATCCGGCGCACGGGGAACTCCATCAACGTGTTGGGAGCCACCTCGGGGGATACCGGAGCGGCGGCGGTGGCGGGATTGGCGGGCAAGGAAGGGGTCAACGTGTTTATCCTCTACCCGCAGGGCCGGATCTCCGACATGCAGGAGCGCCAAATGACCTGCACGGGGGCGTCGAATATTTTTCCGATCCCGATTCAAGGCACCTTCGATGACTGTCAGCGTCTCGTGAAGACCCTGTTCATGGACCACGAGTTCCGGGATCAGGTCCGGCTTTCGGCGATCAACTCGATCAATCTGGCCCGGATGCTGGCCCAGTCCATCTACTACGTGCACGCCTTCACCCAGATCCCGGCGGAGAAATCCGAGCAGGTCGAGTTCGTGGTGCCGACCGGAAATTTCGGCAATGTGTTCGCGGGCTGGATGGCGGCGAGGATGGGAGTCCCGGCGAGCCGCTTCAAGGTGGCCACCAACCGCAACGACATCCTGCACCGCCTCTTCAGCACCGGGATTTACGAGGAACAACCGTCGGTTTCGCCGAGCTACGCGCCATCGATGGACATCCAGGTGGCGTCGAACTTCGAGCGTTTCCTCTACTATCATGTGGACGGAAACGGTGCCGAAGTGAAGCGGATCATGGAAAGGATCCGCACCACGGGCCGCATCGAGTTGCCGAATTTCAGTCCGGACACCTTCTGTTCCACAAGGAGCAGCGACGAGGATATCATCCGCAATATCCAGAAGGTCCACCAAAACTATGATTACGTGGTGGATCCGCACACCGCCTGCGGGTTTCAGGAGATCGATCCGGAAGCCACCACCGTGGTCCTCGCCACCGCGCATCCCGCCAAGTTTTCCTCGACAATCCACAAGGCGATCGGGATCCACCCCAAGCACCCGACGTTGGAGCGGCTTCGGGAGAAACAGCAGGTTCGCTATGAGCTTGATCCGGACGCGGACGAGATCCGTGCCTTCATGTTGTTGAATGGTCTGATGTAACGCGAGCCGTGGCCCTGATCGTGCAAAAATACGGGGGGACCTCAGTGGGGTCTCCGGAACGGATCCGCAACGTGGCAAGCCGCCTTCTGGCCGCCCAAGCCGAGGGGCACCGGGTGGTGGCGGTGGTCTCCGCCATGGGGGGCGTGACCAACCGGCTGATTGAACTGGCGGCGGAAGTCACCGCCGGCAACCGGACGACCGAGCGGGAGATGGACGTGCTGCTGGCGACCGGAGAGCAGACCAGCATCGCTCTGACCGCGATGGCGATCAACTCGATGGGGGGCTCAGCCTGTTCGTTGACCGGAGCGCAGGCGGGCATCTCCACGGACGGCGTCCATACCAAGGCGAGGATCGACAATATCACGCCGGAAAAAGTTCACGGACTTCTCGACGAAGGGCAGATCGTGGTGGTGGCGGGATTCCAAGGGATGACGGTGGACGGTTCCATCACCACCTTGGGCCGGGGCGGGTCCGACCTCACCGCCATCGCGCTGGCCGCGGCGTTGAAGGCCGATCTGTGCCAGATTTTCACCGATGTCGACGGCGTTTACACCTGTGATCCCCGGGTGGTCAAGGATGCCCGGAAGATCGATGAGATCAGCTACGACGAATTGCTGGAAATGGCCAGTTCCGGGAGCAAGGTGATGCAGTCACGCTCCGTCGAGTTCGCCAAAAAATTCGGGGTGGTCTTCGAAGTGCGCAGCAGCCTGAACAATAATCCGGGGACTTTGGTCAAGGAGGAAAACATGAGCATGGAAGCAGTCGTGATCCGCGGGGTCAGCCTCGAACGGGATCAAGCCAAAATCACTATCTCCGGCGTTCACGACATCCCGGGGATCGCCGCCAAGATCTTCCAGCCGATCAGTGACGCCAACATCGTCGTCGACATGATCGTCCAGAATGTCTCGCGGACCGGCATCGCCGACATTTCCTTCACGCTGACCAAGGCGGAATTGGGCAAGGCCCGCGAGGCCCTCGAGCCTCTCATCGCCCAGTTCGGCGGCGGGGCCAAGTTGGAGGCGGAGGATGGCATCGCCAAACTGAGCGTCGTGGGCATCGGGATGCGCTCCCATTCCGGGGTGGCGTCGCAGATGTTCCAAGCCTTGGCCGGGGCCGGAATCAATATCCAGATGATCTCCACCTCGGAAATCAAAACGGCGGTGATTCTGGCGGAGGACCGGATCGATCAAGCGGCGAACGTGGTCCATCAAGCCTTCGGCCTTGCTGGCTTTAATTCTTGAAAATATAAAATTTACAGAAAATCGTTGATTGGGTGATATTTCGTGGAAGTTTATCTACGGAACTTCCCGATCATCCGATGCTCTCCAAATCTTTCCCCGATTCCTCCGATTCCCTTCCCCAAGCGCCCGTCACGGCGTCACCGGCCAAGCAGGCTCCTGGTCCGCTCAGCGATGACGGGGCGAGGTTCGCGATGGTGCTGGTCCTGGGGGTGGTCGGTTTCTTGATGGTGGCGGCCGGCTTGGCGGATTGGCTCCACGGGCTAGGTTGAAGGGCCCGGCTGAAGGGGCCAGCTCATGCGTCGCCTTGGACAAACGAAAGGGTGCCGTCGGCCTGAATTCGGCGGTAATAGCACCCGTGCCTTGCTTTGCCCGTGGCATCCTTGGTATGGCAGGAACCGGAGCCCGCGAGCCGCACGAGATAGAGCACGGAGTTTTGTTCGCAGTTGACCCGGACATCGACGACCTCGAGGAAATCTCCGGAGGTCGCTCCCTTGATCCAGAGTTCATGGCGGCTGGTGCTCCAGAAAGTGGCTTTCCGTTCGCGGAGCGTGGTTTCGAGCGCCAGTTGGTTGGCGTAACCGATGATCAGGACTTCGCCGGAGTCGGCGTCCTGGGCCACCGCGGGAACGACCTCGGCCCCGGTGCGGGCGATTTTGAGAAGTTTTCCGAAGTCCAGTTGCAGGAGCCGACCCTCTTCGATTTCCACTGACATGGCGTAATGATGAAGGCGGCTGAGCGGACGGCAACTGCAAAAGGCAGGCGCGGGAAATTCCGCGTTGGAAGAGGGCGGCACCCTCTGTGATTTGCAAAGCGTAACATACGGATCCAGTGTTTGGAGATGATGGGCATGAGAAAGATTCCCGCGTTGATGGTTTTTGGGGCCGCGTTTGGCGTGGCGTTTCCGGGGCTGGCGGACTCCCCCGCCGGGGTGGGATTCAATCGCGATGTCCGCCCGATTTTGGCGGAGGCTTGTTTCCATTGTCACGGACCCGACCCCGGGACGCGGGAGGCGGGCTTGAGGCTGGATACGGAGGCCGGTTTTTTCAAGGCGGAAGAAGGGGGCACGCCGCCGGTGGTGAAGGGAAGTCCGGAGCGCAGTGAACTGTATCTCCGGCTCATCTCAAAGGATCGGGACGAGCTGATGCCGCCCCCGGAAGCCCACAAGGAATTGAAGCCGCACCAGATCGCGACGATCCGGAAATGGATCGAGGAGGGGGCCCCCTGGGAAGCGCATTGGTCGTTGATCGTGCCGGTCCGGCCCGGGTTGCCTGCAGTGAAGAACGCCGCATGGTGCCGGAACGAGATCGATCGATTCGTTTTGAACGGTTTGGAGAGGGCCGGACTCCAGCCCGGCCCCGGGGCGGGCGCGGCGGTATTGATCCGGAGGGTGTCGCTCGACTTAACGGGGCTGCCGCCTTCACCCGATCTTCTGCATCGGTATCTGGCGAAAGCCGGAGGTGGCGCCATGCCGGACGCGGCCTACGATGAACTGGTCGAGGAGTTGCTGGCCTCGCCCGCTTATGGGGAACACCGGGCCCGGTATTGGCTGGACGCGGCCCGGTATGCCGATACCCATGGATTGCATTTCGATAAATACCGCGAGATGTGGCCCTACCGGGATTGGGTGATTCGTGCCTTCAACCGGAACCAGCCCTTCGATCTTTTCACGATCGAACAGCTCGCCGGGGATTTGCTGCCTTCTCCGACCGAAGAACAGCGGATCGCCACGGGTTTCCAGCGGTGCAACATGACCACCAACGAGGGGGGGACGATCGACGAGGAAAACCTTGCGAACTACGCGGCCGACCGGGTCCAAACCCTGGGCTGGGTCTATTTGGGACTGACAACGAACTGCGCGCAGTGCCATGACCACAAATTCGATCCGATCACGGCCCGGGATTACTACTCCATCGCGGCCTTTTTCCGGAACACGACGCAGAAGCCGAAGGACGGAAACGTGAAGGACGGCTTGGGGCCGGTCCTGGTGATCCCGGAAGAGAAGGATCGCCCGCGGTGGAATGCGCTGCCGGCGGAAATCGCGGCGGCGAACGGCCAGGTGGAAGAGCGGCGGCGCCTTGCCCGGCCGGAGTTCGAGAAGTGGGTCCTGACGGCGAAGCCCGGGGATCTGGATGGCGACATCCCGTCCTCTGCCCTGGTCGCTCACGTGGCGTTGGACGAAGGGGCGGGCACCGGGCTCGGTCCGTCGGTGACCTTCGCGGGCACTGGTGCCGTGGAATGGAAGGCGGACGGCAAGTTGGGGCCGGCGGCGGTGATTTCGGCTGCGTCGAGCTTTGAGATTGGAGCGTCCGGGGATTTCGAGAAGGATCAGCCTTTCAGTTACGGGGCCTGGGTGCGGGCCGGAAGCGCCGGGATCAGCGGAGCCATCCTTGCGCGGATGGATCAGGGGGCGGGGCATCGCGGGTGGGATCTCTGGCAGGCCGGGAACAATTATGCCGTGCATCTTTCCAGTTCCTGGCCCGGGGACAGCCTGCGGGTCGTGACGCGGCGCCCGGCGGTGCGGCCAGGGCAGTGGCAGCACCTTTTTGTGACCTACGACGGCAGTGGCCGGGCCTCCGGCGTGCGGATCTTCCTCGACGGCGAAGCCGCGGAGGTGAAGGTGGATATCGATTCCTTGAAGGGCTCGATCAAAACCGGGACCCCGACGCGGATCGGGCGGCGGAGCCAATCGCAGCCTTTCGAGGGGGGATCGGTCCAGGATGTCCGGATCTACGGACGCAGGCTGGAGGCTTCCGAAGTCAAGGCTTTGGCCGAGGTGGTGCCGTTGCGCCGCGCCCTGGCGGTGGGAAATCCGGCCGGAGCCGTGAAAAACCAGCTGTTCGCGCATTATCTTGCGACCCGGGACGAGTCTTTTCGGGCGGCCAGTGCAGCGAGTGCGAAGCTGTTGGCGGAGCAGACGGCGATCCGGGACCGCAGCCCGATGACTCATGTCCAGGAGGAGCGCACGGATGGCATGGCGATGGCGAATATTCTGATGAGGGGGCAGTATGACAAGCCCGGGGAGAAAGTGGAAGCTGCCATCCCGGTGGCCTTGGGCAAGCTGCCGCAGGGGGCGCCGGGGAACCGGCTGGGGTTGGCGGAATGGTTGGTCGGCCGGGAGAATCCATTGACGGCGCGGGTTACGGTCAACCGGATGTGGCAGGAGTTGTTCGGGCGCGGACTGGTCTTCACCGCCGAGGATTTCGGGATCATGGGCACGCCGCCCTCGAATCCCGCGCTGCTCGACTGGCTGGCGGTGGAATTCACGGAGAAGGGTTGGGACATGAAGAATTTCTACCGTCAGGTGGTCCGGTCCTCCACTTACCGACAGGCGGCCATCGTGACCCCGGAGAAGTTGGAGAAAGATCGCGACAATGCACTTCTGAGTCGCGGCCCCCGGTTCCGGATGGATGCGGAGATGTTGCGGGACTATGCGTTGGCAGCGAGTGGCACGTTGTCGAGCCGTCGCGGAGGACCGGGGACGAAGCCCTACCAGCCGGAGAACGTTTGGGAAGTGGTCGGGATGGGAACCGAGCGCTACCAAGCGGACAAAGGGGAGAACCTCTACCGCCGCACGGTCTACAATTTCTGGAAACGGATGGCCCCGCCGGCGAACATGGAGATCTTCAATGCGCCGAGTCGGGAAGTGTGCACGGTGCGTCGGGACCGGACCAATACGCCGTTGCAGGCTTTGGTCACGATGAACGATCCCCAGTTCGTGGAAGCGGCGCGGAATCTGGCCCAGGCGGCGATGCGGGGGGCGGTCGCGGACGGGGGGCGTCTCGGCATCATCGGGGATCGTCTGCTTTGCCGTCCGTGGAGGGCGGAAGAGTTGGCGATTCTGACCGCGAGTTTGGACGGGCTGAGAACGCACTACGAGGCGCAGCCATCGGAGGCCGCGGCCTTGTTGAAGGTCGGGGAATCACCGGCGGATCCCGCCTTGCCCGCTCCGGAGCTGGCGGCGTGGACCATGATGTGCAATCAGGTGATGAACCTGGATGAAGTCTTGAACAAATAACCGACCCGGGAAGGAAGACAGATGAACTCGATTCAGGATGGGAACAGCCACCAGAACCGCCGGCGCTTTCTCGGGCGTGGCCGGGACGTTATCGGATTTGCCGCCCTGCAAGCCTTGATGGCGGAATCGCAGGCCCGGCCCGGGGCGGTGACGACGCATTTTCCGGCCAAAGCGAAGCGGGTCATCTACCTGCACATGGTGGGTGGACCGGCCCAGATGGATCTTTTCGACTACAAACCGGAAATGGCCAAGTGGTATGACAAGGATCTCCCGGACAGCGTACGCCAGGGGCAGCGGCTCACCACGATGACGAGCGGGCAGGCCCGTTTTCCAATCGCCCCCTCCAAGTTCCGCTTTGCCCGCAAAGGGGAGTGCGGCATGTGGATGAACGACGAGTTGTTGCCCTACCTCGGGCAAGTGGCGGATGACATCTGCTGGATGCGTTCATTGCACACGGAGGCGATCAATCATGAGCCCGCGATCTGCGCGATGCAGACCGGGAATCAGGTCACCGGGCGGCCCTGTCTCGGTTCCTGGGCTTCCTACGGTCTGGGCTCGGTTAATGACAACCTGCCTTCGTTCGTCGTCCTGATCGCTACGCCGACGAACCGGGAGCAGGAGCAGGCGATTTCCCCGCGCCTTTGGTCGAGTGGGTATTTGCCGAGCGAACATGCGGGGGTCTCTTTCCGTAGCAAGGGCGATCCGATTCTCTTCATCAACAATCCTCCCGGGGTTTCCGGCCAGGTCCGTCACCAGACCATCGAGACCCTGAACCGGCTCAACGAGTTGACGTATCGTGAGGTGGGCGACCCGGAGACACACGCGCGGATCCGGCAGTATGAGATGGCCTTCCGGATGCAGGCCAGCGTGCCGGAGTTGACGGATTTGCGGCAGGAACCGGATCACGTCTTCCGGCTCTACGGGGATGAGGCGCGCAAACCGGGTTCTTTCGCCAACAGCGTGCTCATGGCCCGGAGGCTCGCCGAGCGGGGCGTTCGCTTCGTGCAGGTTTACCTGAACAACTGGGATCATCATTCGAACGTGGGCGGGCGCATGCCGAGCCAGTGTAAGGACGTGGACCAACCTTGCTTCGCTCTGCTCCGTGATTTGCAGGAGCGCGGCATGTTCGATGACACCCTGGTGATTTGGGGCGGGGAATTCGGCCGGACGATTTACAGCCAGGGCGGGCTCTCCAAGGAAAACTACGGCCGGGACCATCATCCCCGCTGCTTCACCATGTGGATGGCGGGGGGCGGGGCCAAGGGAGGCGCGATCCATGGGGAGACGGACGATTTCAGCTACAACATCGTCAAGGATCCGCTGCACATCAGTGACTTCCACGCCACGGTCCTCCATCTCCTCGGTTACAACCACGAGCGGTTCACTTATAAATTCCAAGGGCTCGACCAGAAACTGACCGGCGTTGAACCCCGCCGCGTGGTCAAGGAACTGATCGCCTGATCACCGGTCCGCCGCCGGCCGGTTGCAACGAGGCGAGCCGGACCAGCGTCCGGTCGAGTTCATCCAAAACCGTGGCCAGCTCTCCCTCGGTCGTTTCGCGGCCCAGGGAGAATCTCACGCTGGCTTTCACTTCCTCCGCCGAAAGGCCCATCGCGGTGAGGACGGGCGAAGGATTCCGGGCGGCGCTGCCGCATGCGGACCCGGGCGAGGCGCAAATGCCCGCCTGATCGAGGAGGATGAGAATCGCTTCCGCGTCGAATCCCGGGAAGGCGATGTTGGTCGTGTTCGGCAGCCGCGGTGCCCGGTGCCCGTGAATCACGGCGCGCGGGTGCCGCCGGATCACCTCCGTTTCAAACCAATCGCGCCGGGCGGTCAATCCCGGATCCGGCAAGGTCATCGGAAGGGAGGCCGCGCAGCCCAGACCCGCAATGCCCGGAACGTTCTCGGTTCCGGAGCGGCGACCGGCTTCCTGTCCGCCGCCGTGGAGAAGGGAGTGAAAACGGAGCCTGCGGTTTACATACAAGGCGCCGCATCCCTTCGGACCGTGAAACTTGTGGGCGGAAAGGGCCAGCATGGAGACCGGGATCGCGGAGACGTCCACCGGGATCTTGCCGACGGCTTGCACGGCATCGGTGATGAGCAGGGCTCCGGCCTCGTGGGCGCGCGAAGCGATTTCGGGCATCGGGTTGATCACTCCGGTCTCGTTGTTTGCCCAGATGATGCTGGCGATGGAAGGTCGCTCCGTGACCGCCTTGGAAAAGGCGTCGAGATCCGGCAGCCCGTCGCGATCCACCGGGATGCGGACGACCTCAAGACCGCGGCGCTCCCATAGGGCGCAGGGCCCGGACGTGGCGCTGTGCTCGGTGGCTGTGATGACCAAACGCTGCCAGTCGGGGAAGGAGGTGATGGCCGAGTGAAGGGCGGTATTCAGGGATTCGGTGCCACCGCTGGTGAAGACAATCTCCTCCGGCTCGGCACCGATGAGGGAAGCCAGTTCCGCCCTGGCTTGGTCAACGGTCTGACGGGCCCTTCGTCCCGCCGCATGGAGGGAGGATGGATTGGCCCAAGCCAGAGCGTTGCACACGCTCATCCGTTCCTCGACCCGCGGGTCAGTCCGGGTGGTGGCGTTGTTGTCGAGGTAAATCACGAAGTCCCGGAACCAGCATAACCCCGGGTGCAGTCCTTGCCAACGGGGCAACGCGGGGAGTCGGAGCAGGAGGTGCGAAAAAAATTAGGAGCGCGTCTCAAAATAAATATTACCGAAATCACAAACATGAATATTATGACAAATATGAGAACGCAATCTGCGAATCGTTTCAACCGGGCCGGCTTCAGTCTTGGCGAAGTCATGATTCTTGGTGCCGTCATCACCATCATCGCAAGTTTCATCATGCCGACGCTGGATGGCGGGCAGCAAGGCTTCGGCCGGAAGAGCATGGCCCGGTGCATGGAGCAGGCGCGGCTTGTGGTCTCCATTGTCGAGGGGGCCGAGGCGGGCGGTGTGCACCTTCTGGATCCCAGCGGATCGGTCCCGGAAACGCTGCGCAGATTGTCCGCTGGCGTTGCCGTTGGTGAGGGGATGTTCGCGGGGCAAACTTTCCGGGTAAAGACCGATGCTTCGGAGATTCCGGTGGTGGCCGGTTTCCTCCGGGTGGAGAACGGTCACTTGGTCTATGTGGGTTCCTGAGTGGGATTGAGTTTTCAGGGATGGGCTCCCAGTCCTGTCCGTGGATCCGGGGGGGAGTAACAAATTCCGTCTGGTTAATGAAGCGACCGGGCGGCGGACTTTGCGCCGCCCGGTTTCTTTTTTTGGGGGTGGGGCAAACGGGACCGTGGGCCAAGGAGGGGTGGCGCGCGGTCTGCTGGCACCGTTTCGCCGGCCGCCTCGGGGAAACCGGCGGATGGCCGGATTTCAAAGGGATCGGATTGGTTTCACCTCTCCGCGGCGAAGTCCTCCAGGGACGCGCAAACCCCGGCCCGGCGGACCAGTTGGCGCAGGTGGGTG
>JAGWVU010000054.1 GCA_018970725.1 Verrucomicrobiota bacterium | reverse complement strand
AGGAGATTCGCCTCATCCTTGCCGAGCGGGATGTCCGACTTGAAGGAATCGGAATCGAGCATCCAGGCAAGGCAGGCGCGGTCGAGATACATCAGGAACGCCGAAAGCGTGGTGGCGGTCAGGACCCAGTGGCGGATGGAAGTCGGTCTCACGGGATGGGTGTGGGTGGGCAGGTGGATCATCGGGTTCGGTCGGCGTCGAAAAAGCGGCGGGTGGCGGCGGTGAACGGTTCCGGGGTGAGAGCGGACTCCTGAAGTTTCAGCTTGGCCGATTCAAAGTAGAAGAGCGGGGCGTGCGATCCGAAGAGAAGGGTGTCCGGGGGAAGTTCGGAGAGAAGGGAGCCGACCCCCGCGGCCCCTTCGAGCATGGCGATTTCGAATCGCACTCCGAGCCGGGCCAGTTCGACCGCCGCAGGGCCTTTGATGGTGCGGAAGGCGTTGAGCAGCTGGATGCGGGGCTGCCGCGGGATCCGGAGCAAGGGGGAGGAATCGACGGGTGGCACGTTGAGGAGGGGGTGGATGGTGCGCTCCTCTTCCATCAGGATCGAGATCTGGACAAACAAGCCCCGCGCCGAGGCCTGGTCCAGCAGCGAGCCGAACGCCGGATCATCGAGCTTGTAGCCATGGTAATTGGGATGGAGCCGGATGCCCGGCATGCGGTGGATTTCGGCGCAGCGCCGCAGATCCTCTTCCCACCCGTGCCGGGCCGGATTGATCGAGCCGATGGGGAGGAGGAGATCGCCGGACACGGCGCGGCATTCTGCGGTGAGGCGTTCATTGACTGCGGACAGATCCTTGTGGAGGAGGGCGTCGAAATGGCCCGCCCAAGCTTGGGTCACGCCCTCCGTCCGCAGTTTGGCGGCGAGCACGGCGGTTCCGGCACCGGGCAAATGCCGGAAGGGCCAATGGCCCAGGGTCACGTTGGTGTCGATCCATGCAGCGGAAGCCCGGGCCGTAGACCCAAGCGCGGTCGCGAGCCCGGCGGCCGCCGTGGAAGTGGCGAGCAGGTGACGGCGTTTCATCTCAGGTCTTCATGCCTTTGCGGGTGAGGATCGGGAGCAGCAGCTCGCGCAGGTTTCCGTGAAAGATCCGGTCCTTGTCGGCTTCCGGGATCGCCGCCCCGTGGACTTTCGCGAGTTGCGAAGCGAAGCTGCGTCCGCCGGCGTCGCTTCCGTAAAGGACGCGTGGGGCGCCGAGTTCGCGCACCGCCATTTCGGTGAACCCGGCGCAGGGATCGGAACCGGCGAGGTCGGCAAAGAGGTTGGGCTGTTGGCGGATGGCCCGGAGGCCGCGTTCCCAATCGCCCCCGGTATGGCCGCAGATCAGGGGCGTGGCCGGGTGGCGCCGGGCCAGATCGACGAGGTCAAGCGGCGTGGATTCGCCGGGTTGGTTGCCGTTGGTTTTGAACCAGGTATGCTGGAAAACGACGGCCTGCAATGCGGCGGCGCGCTCGATCAGGGGATCGAGCCGGGGGGCGGAGCAGCGGCTGGCAATCCAGAGTTTGACGCCGACCATCGGCCCGTCGGCCACGCAGCGCTCCAGTTCGGACATCGATGCCTCCGGGTGATTGGGGTTGAGGTAGACGAAACCGAGGGCTTGGTCCGGGAAGGCGGCGATGGCGCGGAGCACGGCATCATTGTCCCGGCGCATGGAGTCCGGATCGGGATCGGGGTTGAAGCGGAGCCCCATGTAGACGCAGACGCGCTCGATGCCCACGCGGGCTCCGATTTCGAGAAGGCGTCCGAGGCGTTGCTCGGGGAGGACGCCGGGAACGCCGGAGAGGTGACAATGAAGGTCCCAGATCGCCACGGCCGGGAGGAACACGGAGGCTTGAGGGGGGAAGCTTTCAAGGAGGCAACGGATCATGGACGCTTTCCGGCCCCGCCCGGGAAAGGGTCGGACGGCAGTATCCCCTTGCCCCGGCCCGACAGTCTGCTAAGAAGGACAGATGCACATGCGCGGACGGATTCTTTTGCTGGGTGGTGCCATCGGGCTGGTGGCGGCCGCGTTGAGCGGTTGTGGCGGGACGGACTCCGGGGCCATCCTGATCGGAGAATTCGCCTCGCTGACGGGCAAGGAAGCCACCTTCGGGATCTCCTCCCATCAGGGCACGGCTTTGGCCGTGGAGGAAATCAATGCGGCGGGCGGAATCCTCGGCAGGCCGTTGGAGCTGCGGACCGAGGACGACCAGTCCAAAGCCGGGGAACCGGCCAACGTGGTGAACAAGCTGATTTCCCGTGACGGCGTGGTCGCGGTTTTGGGTGAGGTGGCGTCGAGCCGCTCCCTCGAGGCGGCTCCGGTTTGCCAGGCCAACAAGGTCCCGATGATTTCCCCGGCATCAACCAATCCGAAAGTGACGGAGAGCGGCGATTACATTTTCCGGGTATGCTTCATCGATCCCTTCCAAGGCACGGTGATGGCGAATTTCGCCTCCAAAACGCTGAGGGCGAGAAAGGTGGCGGTGTTCACCGATGTGAAGAGCGACTACAGCAAGGGGCTGGCCAAGTTCTTCAAGGAGGGCTTCGTCAAGGCCGGGGGACAAATCTGCGCGGAGTTGGATTTCAATGGCGGGGACAAGGACTTCAAGGCCCAGTTGACGGCGATCAAGGCGGCGGCGCCGGACGCGGTCTTCGTCCCCGGTTACTACACGGACGTGGCTATCATTTGCATCCAGGCGAAGCAACTCCAGCTGTCGGTGCCGTTCTTCGGGGGAGACGGATGGGAGAGCGAAAAACTCGTGGAGATCGGGGGCGCGGCGATGGAGGGACACTATTTCTCGACGCACTATGCAGCGGACAACCCGACGCCCCGGATCACCGCTTTCGTGGAGGCCTACAAGAAGAGATACGCCGGGAAGACGCCGGATGCGATGGCGGCGCTGGGCTACGACTCCGTCATGTTTCTGGCGGACGGAATCAAGCGGGCGGGGGGAACGGAGGCCTCGGGGCTCAGGCAGGCGCTCGCGGAGACGAAGGAGTTTGAGGGGGTTACGGGCAAAATGGCGATGAACAGCCAGCGCGACGCGGTGAAAGCGGCGGTGATCCTGCAAATCAAAGGTGGCAAGTTTCGTTATATGGCGACGGTGGCTCCCTGACGATCCCTTCCGCGTTCATGGAATTCCTCCAGCAACTGATCAACGGCCTGGCTCTGGGCTCGATCTATGCCTTGATCGCGCTGGGTTACACCATGGTCTACGGCGTGCTGCGCTTCATCAATTTCGCGCACAGTGACGTGCTCATGTTGGGAGCGTTTTCCGCCTACTATCTGGCTCCGGCGGTGGCCCGCGTGCTGCCGTTGCCATCGATCGGCGGCGCCTTGGTGGTGGGCCTGCTGGCCTGCCTGATCTGCGCGGGGCTCGGTGTTTTGATCGAGCGGCTGGCCTATCGCCCCCTCCGGTCCCGACCCAAATTGACCGTGCTGATCACCGCCATCGGCGTCTCCCTCTTCATCGAGTATACCGGGCAACACCGGGCGGTTTTCGGGGCCGATACCAAGCGATTTCCCGAATTGATGCCCGGGACGGAATTCCATCTGGGATCGCTCATCGTGGGCAGCAATGATCTGGTGGTTCTGGTGACCACCCTGCTCCTGTTGGCCGGTCTCTGGTTCATCGTGCATCGCACCAAGGTGGGAACGGCGATGCGCGCGGTCTCGCACAATCAGCAGGCCGCCGCCCTCATGGGAGTGGACATCAACCGGATCATCGCGTTCACGTTCGCCCTTGGTTCCGCCCTGGCGGCGGTCGCCGGAATCCTTTATGCGCTGAAGGCGCCGGGGATCGATCCGCTGATGGGGGTGCAACCCGGTTTGCGCGCCTTCATCGCCGCGGTTTTGGGGGGCATCGGCAATCTGCCGGGAGCGGCATTGGGCGGGTTGGTGATCGGTCTGCTGGAGACCTTCGCCGGCGGGATCTCGGGGCTCTCGAACTACCGTGACGGGATCGCCTTCGCCATCCTCATTCTTATCCTCCTCTTCCGACCGGCCGGGCTGCTGGGGAAGGTGACGGTGGAAAAAGTGTGAGACAACCGCAACCCGAGCCGTGTTTTCCCGATCCCCGCTCTCCCTTCCCACCGCCTGTCAAGGCGCCAAGCGTTGGTTGATTGCGGCCGTGCTGTGCTCGATTCTTCTCTCGTTCGGGCAGTTCAACCGTTACTATCTTGGGGTGGCGATGGATGTGGGGATCAATATCATCCTCGCGGTGAGCCTGAACTTGATCAACGGCTACACCGGTCAATTCAGTCTCGGGCATGCGGGGTTCATGGCGGTGGGCGCCTACACCGCTGCCAAATTCTCCCTAGTCTTCGCGGTGGCGGCTCCGGAACCGGCACGCCCGGTCCTCTTTTTGGTGGCGTTGGTTCTCGGCGGGGCGGTCGCGGCGCTGTCCGGGTTGGCGGTCGGCATTCCTTCGTTGCGGCTCAAGGGGGATTATCTGGCGATTGTCACCCTCGGATTTGGTGAGATCATCCGGGTCATCGTCCAGAACCTGGAAGCCGTGGGAGCGGCAAGCGGTTTGAAGGGAATCCCGAAATATACCACGTTGGGTTGGACCTTCGCCCTGGCCTCGGTCACGGTTTATGTGGTGGTTAGCCTGGTGAATTCCACCTATGGACGCGGCTTCATCGCGGTGAAGGACGATGAGGTGGCGGCGAGTTCGATGGGCATCAACCCCGTGCGCTACAAGGTCACGGCTTTCGTCGTCGGCGCCTTTTTTGCGGGAATCGCAGGGGGCTTGTATGCGCACCACAAACAATTCCTTGCGCCGACCGGGTTTGATTTTTTGAAGTCGATCGACATCGTCGTGATGGTGATTCTGGGAGGGATGGGCCGGACGGCGAGCGTGGCCCTGGCCGCGGTGGTCCTCACCTTGTTACCTGAAGTCCTGCGGCCGGTTTCCGAGTATCGGATGATTCTCTACGCGCTTTTGATCATCGGGTTGATGATGGCGCGGCCCCAGGGACTTTTTGCTTTCGGGCGTCGGGCCGTGAAATGAGAAAGGGCATCGGGATGAGCGCTCCGTCGATATTATCCTTGAGAGAGGTCACCATCCGGTTCGGCGGGTTGACGGCGGTGTCCGGGTTGAATTTGGAAATCGGAGAGAGCGAGTTGGTGGGGTTGATCGGGCCGAACGGCGCGGGCAAGACAACGGCCTTCAATCTGATCACCGGCGTCTATGCGCCGACGGAGGGGGAGATCCGCTTCGCGGGGCGGCCGGTGACGGCGAAGCGTCCTCACGATCTGACCAAGTTGGGAATTGCGCGGACCTTTCAGAACATCCGCCTCTTCAGTTCCCTCACCGTGTTTGACAATGTGCGGGCCGCCACCCAGTTGCACCGGTCCCACGGGGTGCGCATGGCGCTCTGGCGCGGGGCGGCTTTCGCGGCGGCCGAAGCGGAAGTGGAACGGGGGGTGATGGAGTTGCTGGAGATTTTCGATTTGGGGCGGGTGCGGGACGAGATAGCGACCTCCCTGCCCTATGGCGATCAGCGCCGGCTCGAGATTGTGCGTGCCTTGGCGACCCAGCCGAAACTTTTGTTGCTGGATGAGCCGGCGGCGGGAATGAACCCGACGGAGAAGGCGGAGCTGATGCGTTTGATCCGGTTCATCAAGGAGAGGTTCAAGATCTCGATCATGTTGGTGGAGCACGACATGAAAGTGGTCATGGGGATCTGCGAGAGGATCGCCGTGTTGGAGTATGGCAAAAAGATCGGGGAAGGCACCCCCGGGGAAATCCGCAAGGATCCGAAAGTGATCGCGGCGTATTTGGGAACGGAGTGAACCTTGGAGGATGCGATGAATGTGAGTCAACCGTTGCTCAGCCTGCGCGATCTTTCCGTTTCCTACGGAACGATCAAGGCCCTGCATGGCGTCTCCTTGCAAGTCCCGGAAAAGGCGATCGTGACCTTGATCGGGGCGAACGGGGCGGGGAAATCGACCACCCTGCGGGCGATCTCCGGGTTGCTCAAAGTGCAGGGTGGATCCGTGGTTTACGACGGCCGGGAGATCACCAACGAGCTTCCGCACAAGATCGTGGGACGCCATCTCTGCCATGTGCCCGAAGGACGCATGGTCTTCTCGAACCTCACCGTGGCGGAAAATTTGCGCATGGGCGCTTATCTGCGGCGTGACAAAGGCGGGATTGCCGAGGATGTCGATTATGTCTACGGCATCTTCCCCCGGCTCAAGGAACGATGGGCGCAGCAGGCGGGGACTCTTTCCGGCGGTGAGCAGCAGATGCTGGCCATTTCCCGCGCCCTGATGTCCCGGCCGCGGTGTTTGATGCTGGATGAGCCGTCCCTCGGGATCGCGCCGATTCTCGTCCGGGCGATCTTCGATCAGATCGTGGCCATCAATCGGGAGAAAGGCATCACCATCCTGTTGGTGGAACAGAACGCCAACCTGGCCCTGGCCATCTCCCACTACGGGTATGTGCTCGAGACGGGGCGGGTCATTCTCGAGGATACCGCCGCCGCGCTCCGGCAGAATCCCCAGGTCCGCGAAGCGTATCTGGGTGAGTGAAGACCCGCGGGCCGCAACCCTTTCCTCATGAAACCCCAAACGATCCTTTGGCTGCTCGCCTCCCTCCTGGCCTTCGCTTCGGCGGAGCCTGACTTTCCCCTGACCGGAGATTCCCAGCCGAAGCCCGGCGTGCCCAAAGGGGAATGGATCGATGGCCGTCATGTGTCCCCGGCGGAGGGCCCGTTTCCCGGGACGAGCCGCGATTACCGGCTCTATCTGCCCGCCGGGGTGGACCGGGCCCGGTCGCTTCCCTTCATGGTCTTTCAGGACGGAGTGGTTTACCAGGCTCCGGTGGTGTTCGACAACCTCATCAGCCGGAAGGAGATTCCTGCCATGGCCGGGGTCTTTGTGAAGCCCGGGGTGGTTCCCGCGGCCAACGAAGGGGCTTTGCCGCGCTTCAACCGCAGTTTTGAGTATGACGGTGTCACGGAGGCTTATGCCGGCTTCCTGATCGATGAATTCCTTCCCGCCCTGGAAAAGGCCCACGGGATCCGTTTCAGCCGCGATCCGGACGAGGGGGCGATCGCCGGAAACAGCAGCGGGGGCGTGGCGGCTTTCCTCGTGGCCTGGCATCGGCCGGACCGGTTCCGACGGGTTTTCACCGGGGTGGGCACCTATGTGGGGATTCGCGGGGCGGATGCGTTGCCGGTGATGGTCCGGAAGATGGAACCCAAGCCGCTCAAGGTTTTCCTGCAGAGCGGGACCGGAGACAACGACCTCTATTGCGGGGACTGGTGGATGGCGAACCAGATGATGGAGCGTTCCCTCGGATGGGCGGGCTATGCGGTCCGGCATGCCTGGGGGGAGGGCGGGCACAACCAGAAACACGCGTCCCAGGTGTTTCCGGAAGCGCTGCGCTGGCTCTGGAGCGAAAAGCCGGTTCGCCCTGATCCGGCGGGCACCTCCAAATGGAAAGGGCGGGAAATCTTTCCGGCGGATTCCGCTTGGGAGGAAATCGCCAAGGGGACGATTCCTCCGGTGGAAGACCGGACGACGCCGTTCGGCGGCAAGAGGGCGCTCTCGAGCGCGGTCGCCACCCTGTCACCGGATCAGACCCTGCTGTATGTGGGGGAACCCGGCGCGCCGTGGATCCTCAGTGCGGCGGTGTCGGCGGATGGCGCGCTGGTTCATGAACAACGGTTTTACCGTTTGGATACCTGGGACGGGTTCAGGCCCGAGGCGCGGAGCCTCTGCGTCGATGTGGAGGGCCGTCTTTACGCGGCCACGGACCTCGGGATCCAGATCTGCGATCAAGCGGGCCGGGTGAACTGCATCGTGCCCGTTCCGGGACTGGTCGAGCAGATCGGGTTCGGCGGAGCGACGGGGACGGAACTGATGGCCGTCGCAGGCGGGCGGTGTTTCCGCCGGAACACCCTGACGCGCGGCGTGCTCGCCCGGCACATGGCTCCGTTGAAGCCGCCCGCGCCCCGGTTGTGAGAGATGGAAAGTTCCGGCGTGCCGGCCCGGTGTTTCCTCTGGCAAGATGATGGAAAGGCAAGGGACATGGACTGGGCGGGGAGGCGTTTTCAGTGAGGACGCCCTCACCGCGTATCGGCGCGATGGCTATGTCTTCGCCCGCGGCTTGTTCACGGGCGAGGAGATTGGTCTGCTGCGGGAGACGGCGCGTCAGGATCACGCCATGGACCGGGCGGCGTCCTCGCGTGACGACGGTCGTGGTCATGCGGTCCGGTTGTCCCTCTGGAATCATCCCGGGGACGGATTGTATGGGATGTTCGCCCGGTGCCGCCGGGTGGTGGACTCGGTGGAACAACTCCTGGGCGAGGAAGTCTATCATTACCACTCCAAGATGATCCTCAAGGACGCACGGGTCGGTGGTGCCTGGGCCTGGCATCAGGACTACGGTTATTGGTATCAGAACGGCTTGCTCTTTCCCAAATTGTGCAGTGTGATGATTGCGGTGGATCGCGCAACGGTGGAGAACGGGTGTCTGGAAGTTTTGCGAGGGTCCCACCACATGGGGCGGGTGAATCACATCCTCAGCGGGGATCAAGCCGGCGCGGACATGGAGCGGGTCGAAGCCGCCTTGCAAGTGATGGAGCGGATCTCCTGTGAGATGGAACCCGGGGACACCCTCTTTTTTCATCCCAACACGTTGCATGCCTCGGCGGCGAACACCTCGGAACATCCCCGGTGGTCGCTGATCTGTTGTTATAACGCCGCATCGAACAATCCTTACAAGGAATCACACCATCCGTCGTATACCAAACTTCACAAGGTGGACGACAGCGAGGTGCTCCGGACGGGACGCGACGAGGCGCGGCGGGCCTCGGTCGAATTCGCCGATCTGGACCGCGACGACGCCAGCGCCAAAAGCCTTTCCAACCCTGCAAACCAATGAAACTGGGCATGATCAACAGCGCCTTCGATCAGGCAGGGGTCGATACCGTGACCGGTCTGGAACACATCGCCCGGATCGGTTTTGACTGTGTC
Source organism: Verrucomicrobiota bacterium (assembly GCA_018970725.1). Taxonomy (GTDB): domain Bacteria; phylum Verrucomicrobiota; class Verrucomicrobiia; order Verrucomicrobiales; family DEV007; genus V1-115. The sequence goes on along the minus strand of JAGWVU010000054.1, from coordinate 17,020 downwards.
GATCTCTTCACGGAGGCGATGACGTTGGGTGAGGACGAGATCCGCCTGGTGGAGGCAACCTGCAGTCGGTTGGATTTACCGGTCGTCTCCCTGCCGGTGGTGGCCTGCGGCTTGGTGGATTTCAATGCGCCGGTCAGGGAGTTCCATGTGCGCCGGGTGCAGTCGTTCAATGAACTGGCGCGGCGTTTCGGTGCCCGCAATGTGCTGCTCGTGTTGGGGGAATATATCTGGCAGCGTGAGGTCATCCCGCCGGAAGCGCAATGGAATTGGGGCGTGGAGACCGTGCAAGAGATCGGCCGGCATGCGGCGGATCGTGGATTGGAAGTGGCGCTGGAGTTGGAGCCGTTCCGGCTCAGCCTCTTGAACGATGTCAGAAAAATGGCGCGATTCATCGACGAGGTCGGGCTGCCCAACGTCAAGGCGAATATCGACATCAGCCACCTCGTGCTTGCGGATGTCTCCCCTACGGAACTGGGGCTCCTGCGGGGAAAAGCCTGTCATGTGCACATCAGTGATTGCGATGGCAGGGTCCATGGTGATCTCCCGCCCGGCCGGGGCGTGGTCAAGTTTGGGCCCTATCTTCAGGCCATCAAGGAACTCGACTTCGACGGCGTGGTCTCGATCGAGCTGGAATACTCACCCGACCCGGCCCGGGTCGTGGAATGGGTGGAGGATGCTTACCAAGCCACGGCAGCCCTTCTCGCCATGGCGGAGCTGCGGGATCCGGGAGGGCGCGCGCGATGATGGCGGACGACGATTATGGGATCCGCCCGACCCGGCCGCTGGTGGAGATGGACCCGCCGCCCCTCGCGGTGGCGCTTCCTGTTCCCCGTGATCCGGCGCGCCACCGGATCGGCCTGATCGGAGCCGGTGGAGTCAGCGAGTATCATTTGGCGGCGTATGCGGCTTGCGGGTGGAATGTGGTGGCTATTGCGGATCACTCCTTGGAGAGGGCCCGGGCCCGGAGGGATGCCTTTTTTCCGGGGGCGGAAATTTGCGCGGACGGATCGGCTTTGATTCAACGCGAGGACGTCACCGTGCTCGACATCACCCCGCATCCGGAGGATAGGGTCGGACTGGTGCGGTCGGCGCTGGGGGCGGGCAAGCACGTGCTGAGTCAGAAACCTTTCGCGCTCGATCCCGCGCTGGGCGGGGAACTGGCCGCCCTGGCGGAGCGGAACCGGGTGAAGCTCGCGGTGAACCAGAATGGCCGGTGGGCCCCGCACTGGCATTATCTCCGCACCGCGGTGGCGTCGGGTTTGATCGGCCCGGTGCGTTCGATCGACTGCAACGTGCAATGGGATCACACTTGGGTCAGCGGTCTGCCGCGGTTCGAGGAGCTCCATCATCTGGTGTTGTTCGACTTCGCCATCCACTGGTTCGATATTGCGACCTGCCTGATGGAGGGGAGCCGGGCGGAGACCGTGACGGCCTCAGTGGCCGGCTTTCCCGGGCAACGCTTTTCTCCTCCGGCTCTCGGCTCCGTCATCGTCAACTATCCGGGGGCCCAGGTGCGTTTCGCCTTCAACGCGCACACGCTCTTCGGGGAGGAAGACGTTACCACGGTGGTGGGGGCGGAAGGCACGCTGCGGAGCCGGGGACCGAATCTCAACGAGCAGAAGGGGATCGAAGTCTTTTTGGCCGGGGGCCGTTCCCGGGTTCCATTGCGGGGCAAGTGGCTGGAGCAGGGGTTCATGGGGACCATGGGGGAACTCTTGTGCGCGATCGAGGAAGATCGCGAGCCCTCGAACGGGGCGAGGAGCCACCTTCCCGCCTTGGAACTCTGTTTCGCAGCCTTGCGAAGCGCGGATCAGGGGGGTGTCCCGGTGCCGATCGAACCCAGGTGATGGCTGAATCCCCCGTGGGCCCGTGCTGGACATTTGCGAGGCGCGGCGCGAGACTCCGGCTCCAGTTTCCGACTTCCCGATGGCCCGATCCAGCAGCGCCCACTTTGACAACGCCCCCAAAGCCAAGCTCTCGAAGGAGTTGTTGCGGCGCAACCTTTGGGTCTTCGGGTATTTGGGGCGTTACCGGATGATGTTCATCCCCGCGATGATCGCGGTTTTGGTGACCAGCGGGATGTCGATCGCTTTCCCGGTCTTGATGGGGCGGTTGATCGGGGAATCGATGAGCGACGGCGCAGCGTTGGCCCGGGCCAACCAAATTGCCCTGACCCTGCTGGGGATCCTCTCGGTGCAGTCCTGCATCACGTTTGTCCGGATGCAATTGTTGGGGCGGGCCGGAGACCGGGCGGTGGCGGAGATCCGGCGCGATGCCTACGATCACCTGATCCGGTTGCCCATGGCGTTCTTCAGCGAGCGCCGGGTGGGGGAGATTTCGTCGCGCCTGGCCTCGGATCTTTCGATGATCCGGGACACGCTTTGTTCAACCACGCCTCAATTCTTGCGGCAGTGCGTGTTGTTGTCGGCCGGGTTGGTCTATCTCTTTGTCCTTTCGGCGAAACTGGCCTTGGTCCTGCTGGCTTGTCTGCCGGCCGTGTTGTTGTTCATCGCGGCGTTCGGGTTCCGGATCCGGGGAACTTCGCGGGACGCGCAGGATTTGTTGGCGGCCAGCAACGTGATCGTGGATGAGACGCTGCACGGGATCGCCGGGGTCAAGGCGTTTTCGAACGAGGGCTATGAGACCGAGCGTTACCGGGTCGCGATCCAGCGCTATCTGGACGTCGCCTTCAAGCTGGTCAACGGGAGGGCGGTCCTCGTGGCGTTCATCATCTTCGCCCTGATGGGGGCGATCACGCTGGTGGTTTGGTTCGGGGCCCGGTTGCTCGTCTCCGGGGAAATCAGTCGTCCGGATTTCACCCAATTTGCCTTCGTCGCGGCCTTTGTGGCCGGTGCCTTTGGCGCTTTGCCGGAATTGGTCACGGAGATCCAGAAAGCGGTGGGCGCAACCGACCGGCTCCGGGAGATTCTCGACGAGAGCGTGGAAGGCGATGCCGCGGAGGGCAAGGTCCCGGCGGGGCCGGCGGCGGGCCGGGTGGAATTCCGCGGCGTTGGTTTTGCCTATCCCTCGCGTCCGGACATCAAGGTGCTGGATGGAGTCGATTTCCAGATCGCGTCGGGCCGGAGGGTTGCTTTGGTGGGACCGAGCGGGGCGGGGAAGTCGACCGTGATCTCGTTGCTCCTGCGATTCTTTGATCCCCAGCACGGGGCGATTTTGATCGACGGGGTGGAGACGGACAAGGTTCCGCTGGGATGGTTGCGCCGCCAGATGTCCTTGGTTCCCCAGGAAGTCCTGCTTTTCGGAGGGACGATCCGGGAGAACATCCTCTACGGGCGACCGGGGGCTTCGGACGAGGAGGTGAGGAGTGCCGCGCGCCGGGCCAACGCGGCGGAATTCATCGAGGGATTTCCGGAGACCTACGAGACCGTGGTGGGCGAGCGGGGCATCAAACTTTCCGGCGGGCAACGGCAGCGGATTGCGATCGCGCGGGCCATTTTGGCGGACCCGGCGGTGTTGTTGCTGGATGAGGCGACCAGTTCCCTCGATTCGGAGAGCGAACGCTTGGTGCAGGAGGCGCTTGACGAGTTGATGCGGGGACGGACCTCGTTGATTGTCGCGCACCGCCTCTCCACGGTGCGGAATGCGGACTTGATTCTGGTTTTGAACGGGGGCAGCATCGTACAGAAGGGAACGCACGAAGAGTTGCTCCGTGAGGAGAACGGGCTCTACCGGATGCTCGCGCAATTGCAACTGACCTGACGGAACCCGAGCGAAGGAAGCCATGACCTCCACTCCCCGCATCCTGACGACCACCGTTGGTTCCTATCCGGTTCCCGGATGGTTGCATGCCCTGCCGAGCGAGCAGGCGGTGATCGATGCCACCCGTGTCGTCTTTGACATCCAGCGTCAGGCGGGGATCGACCTGCCGACCGACGGCGAACTCTATCGTTTCGACATCAATCACCCGGATACCAACGGGATGATCGATTACTTCGTGTCGCGCCTCGGCGGGGTGAGCCGGCAGATCGGGCGCGCGCGGTCGGCGGCGTTCCGGGAAAAGCAGGAGATGATTTGGCGGGGCAAGCCGGCCGGCGTGGTGGTGGATGAACTTTCCGAGGGAGGGCTGAATCTGTTCGAGGACTGCACGCGGGCCGCCGCCGTGGCCGGAGGGGTTTTCAAGTTCACCGTGACGAGTCCTTACATGCTGGCGAGGACGCTGTTGGATGACCGTTACCGGAGCCTCGAATCCCTGACCCTGGCCATCGCGGATCTTCTGGCTTTGCAGGTGCGCGGTTTGCCCTGCCATTGCCTTCAGGTGGACGAGGCGAATATTCCGGGGAATCCGGACGACGCGCCATTGGCGGCGGAGGCCATCAACCGGGTGCTGGCTGGATTCGGAGGCGCCGGGGCGGTCCACTTCTGTTTCGGGAACTACGGGGGACAGAGCGTGCAGCGGGGCACCTGGAAGACGCTGATCAACTTTCTCAATTCGCTCAAGGCGGATCATCTGGTTTTGGAGGTGGCGCATCGCCCGCCGTCGGACCTGGACGCCCTGGCGGAAATCGATCCCTCCATGGGAATCGGGCTCGGCGTGGTCGACATCAAACGCAACTACGTGGAAACGCCGGACGACATCGCGAGGGCGGTCGAGGCGGCCGAGGCGCGGCTCGGTGAGGGACGGGTGCGTTACGTTCACCCGGACTGCGGTTTTTGGATGTTGCACCGTTCGGTGGCGGATCGGAAGATCCAGGCTTTGGCGCGCGGGCGGGACCTCTATCTGGGGCGGTTGTGATTCTTTTGGAGGGAGCGGAGTTCGGGCATCGGGAGACGCGGACGCGCTTTCCCTTCCGTTATGGGATCGCCAGCATGACGGCGCTGCCCCATGTGTTTCTCCGGGTGCGGCTGCGGGTGGACGGGCGGATTGAGGAGGGCATGGCCGCGGAGGGGTTGGCGCCGAAATGGTTCACCAAACATCCGGGGACGACCTTCGAGGAAGATCTGCCGGACATGGTCCGGGTGTTGCGGGCGGCCGTGGAGCACGGGATGGCGGTGGCGCCGCGGCCGGATTTGTTCGGCTGGTGGCGGGCGCTTTACGAGGCGCAGGATGGATGGGGGCGGGCTCAGGGCCTGCCTCCTCTGCTCGTTCATCTGGGGACGAGTCTCCTCGAGCGGGCGGTTTTGGATGCGTTCTGCCGGAGCCGGGAACTGAGTTTTGCCGGGGCGGTGGCCAAGGGAGCCCTTGGATTCCGGGCCGGGGAAATCCACACGGGATTGCCGGAGGAAGCGACCCGCCGTTTTCTCGAGCCCGGTCCGGTGAATCGTCTCCTCATCCGGCACACCGTGGGTTTGGGGGATCCGTTGACGCAGGCCGATCTGGCGGGGGATTCCTGGCCGGAGGACGGCTTGCCGCTGACGCTGGAAGAGGTGATTCCCCGCTACGGACTCACGCGATTTAAAATCAAACTTTCCGGGAAAACGGAAGAGGACAGGGAGCGGTTGAGGATTCTGGCGCGGTTGCTTCCCCGGCTGGCGCCGGGCTGCCGGATCACGTTGGATGGGAACGAACAATTCTCGGACGTGGACTCGTTCCGGGAGGCTTGGGAAATCTTCCAGGCGGATCCCGCGTTGGGGGGGCTGCTGGGGCCTTCGCGGCTCGTCTTGGTGGAACAACCCTTGCACCGGGCCCGGGCGATGGGGGATGAGGTGGGGGACGCGTTGCGTCGATGGACGGGGCGTCCCCCGATGATCATCGATGAATCGGATGCGGAACTGGGGACGGTATCCCGGGCCCTCGATTTGGGCTATGCGGGATCGAGTCACAAGAATTGCAAAGGCGTTTTCAAGGGGCTGGCCAATGCCGTGCTGCTGTTTCAGCGCCGGGCGGAGGGCGCGATGCAGACGGGCGAGGATTTGGCCAACATCGGTCCCGTGGCGCTTCCGCAGGATTGTGTGGTCATGGCGGTCCTGCGCGTTCCCGACGTGGAACGCAACGGTCATCACTATTTCAAGGGGCTGTCGCCCTTTCCTCCGGAGCTTGGAGGGGCTCTTCTGGCCGGGTGTCCGGACTTTTATGAACGGGGAACGGACGGGACGACGGTGCTCCGGATCCGGGAGGGGAAGATCGATCTCGGCACGGTTCTGAGGGCGCCGTTCGGCCAACCGCTCGCCCCCGGGGAGGTTTTCGCGCTTGCGGAGTTGAAGGCGGGCTTGCCCGGAGAGGCGGGCCGTCCTTCGGGGTAGGCTCCGGCGGAAACTTTGCGTTGGGCAGGGCGGGGCGGGTGGGCTACAATCAGCCGATCCTCTCATGCGTCCCATTCTCCTCCCGCTCTGTTTTTGGGCGACCTCCGCCCTCGGTCAGTATCGTCCCGCGGATCTTGAGCCTCCGCTGCCGGCGAGGGAGTTCCGCGCGGCCTGGATCGCTTCGGTATGGAATGTGGACTGGCCGTCCCGACCCGGTTTGCCGCCGTCCCGCCAGCGGGAGGAGTTGACCGGGATTCTCGACGTCGCGGCCCGGACCCGGCTCAACGCGATCATCTTTCAGGTGCGCCCGGAAGCGGACGCCCTGTATCCGTCGAAATTGGAGCCCTGGTCCTACTGGTTGACCGGGGAACAGGGGAAAGGGCCGGGGGACGGTTACGATCCCTTGGCCTTTGCGGTGCGTGAGGCGCATGCCCGCGGGATCGAGTTGCATGCCTGGTTCAATCCGTTCCGGGGCCGGTCGACCTCCCAAGTGAAACCCGCGGGAGGGCACGCGACGCGCCGGCACCCGGAATGGTTGCTGGAGGCGGGCAGTCAGGTCTGGCTGAACCCGGGTCTCCCGGCGGTGCGGGAACGGGCCATCGCGGTGATCACGGACGTGGCGACGCGTTACGACATCGATGGCGTGCACATCGACGACTATTTTTATCCCTACCCGAAGGACGGGAAAGCAGTCTTTGACGACTCCAAAACCTACGCGGGCTATCGGGCCAAGGGAGGAAAACTGGCGGTGGGGGACTGGAGACGGGCCCAAATCGACGGGTTCGTCAAAGAATTGGGTGGTGTGGTGCACCGGGTGGGTCCGCAGCTCAAATTCGGCGTGAGTCCCTTCGGGATCTGGCGTCCGGGCACGCCGGGCACGATCGAGGCCGGGATTGACAGTTATGAGGATTTGGCGGCGGACTCCAGATTGTGGTTGCGGGAGGGGTGGGTGGATTACCTGTCCCCGCAGCTCTATTGGAGGATTGATCAGGAAGCCCAGGGCTTCGGGACCCTGGTGCGTTGGTGGAGTGAACAGGGACGGGGGCGGAGGCACGTCTGGCCCGGGATCGCGTCGAGCCGGATCCGGGGGGAAGGAAGTGACCGGGCCCGGCGGTCTTTGGAGACGGTGAACCAGATCGCGTTGACGCGCCGCCACGCCACGAGCGGAGGTGGATCGGGGCATGCCCACTGGAGCATGAGCGCCCTGATGGAAGATCGTGACGGGTTGCGGGCGCGGCTCGCCTCCGGACCCTACGCGGACCTCGCGGTGGTGCCGGAGAGTCCGTGGTTGGGCGGGCGCGGCGTCACCGCGTTACCCGGGCTCAAGGCCACTGCGGCGGTGGATTCCGTGCGTCTGGACTGGAAGCGGCCGGAACGGGGGAGCGATGCGGTCCGGTGGTGGGTGGTCCAGACCAAGGGACGGACCGGCGGGTGGACCACGGCGCGGATTCTGCCGGGTGAGGCGGTATCGACCGTGGTCCGGGGCGTCCCGTCCGCTTTGGCGCTTCGGGCGGTGGATCCGGCCGGACGGATTTCCAAGGCGGTTTGCCTGGGGAAATGAGAGGCCGCGGCCGGTCGGGGGCGGGTTCCCGGGGGAATCGAATGGTGAAAAAAGCGATGCGGATTGGCGTGAGGTGTGCTAAGAGAGGACGAGAAAATGATGAGCGAAAACGATACGCTGACTCCCGCCGCGTTCGTTCCGCTAGCCCCCACGGAATTGAATGGAAAGTTCGGGCCTCACCTTGAGGTTCTGGATTTGATTGGTCAGGGTGGGATGGGTGCGGTATACAAGGCGCGCCAGATTCGACTGAACCGCATTGTGGCCTTGAAGGTTCTCCCGCGGCTGGAAAAGCGGGATGGGTGGGACTTCCACGAGCGCTTTCAGATGGAGGCCCGGGCAATGGCCAAGCTCGATCATCCGGGGATTGTGACCATCCACGATTTCGGGGAGACGGAGGACAACATGCTCTACTTCATGATGGAGTATGTGGACGGGGAGGATCTGCACCGGCTCATTCACGACGGGCAATTGTCCGTGGAACACGTCTTGAGCTGGATTCCGCAACTCGCGGATGCGTTGGAATACGCGCACCAGAAGGGGCTGGTCCACCGGGACGTGAAGCCGGCGAATCTCATGATCACCTACGAAGGGCATGTCAAGATCACCGACTTCGGGTTGGTGAAAATGCGGCCCGGACGCGGGCGAGCTGGATTGACCGAGGCCTCGCTCTCGGTCGGGACACCCTGTTACCTCGCTCCGGAGGCGTTTGAATCCGGAGCGGATGTCGACAGCCGGGCGGACGTCTACAGTTTGGGCGTGGTGCTTTATGAGATGCTCACCGGGATGGTGCCCCGGGGCGCGTGGCTCCCGCCCTCGCAGTGCCGGATTGGGATCGATCCCCGTTTTGATGCCATCGTCTACCGGGCCCTGCAGACCAACCGGGACGCGCGCTACCCGAGGATCGCGGATCTCGGGGCCGAGGTGATGGCGATCGCGGCGGAACCGCAGGCCAAGCCCCGGCGCAAACCGGTCGCCACCGCCAAGACGGAGCCGGTGGCCTTGACGGCGACCCTGGTGCCGCAGCCGACCCCGCCTCCGATGAAGGCGGTGGTGGTCCGGGCGGTCGATCCGGATCCGAAAAAGGTGTGAGGCCGGACTTTTTCCCGACTTTCGGATCACGGGGACAAAGTTGATCAAATTTCATGAAATAATCCGGAAGGTCGAAACGTGTTATGGGCAGGGAATGGATATGTCCCTCCCGCCCCCGGGGACAGAACCTCCCAAAACAGCCCAGACCGTTTGATCCAGCAAAATCACTTGAGCCTTTCTCAACCAATGAACAACTCGAAGTCCTCATGCCGTGGCCCCCTTGGGAGGCGGCAATTCATGTATGTCGGATTCGCCGGAGGCCTCGGCCTCAGCCTGCCCGAGCTCCTCAAGACTGAAGCCAAGGCCGCGGCGAAGTTTTATCCCACTCGCGAAGGGGTCGCCAAGTCCCTCATCCACATCTATCTCCCGGGTGGCATGGCGCATCAGGAGTCGTTCGATCCCAAGCCGTTCGCGCCCGCCGAGTATCGTGGGCCCTTCAAAGCGATCGATACCAAGCTCTCCGGCGTGCAGTTCAGTGAGAACATGAAGGAGATGGCTGCGATCGCCGACAAGATCACGGTGATCCGGTCGATGACCCACCGGGAAGCCGCTCACGAGCGGGGCACGCACAACATGTTCACCGGTTACACCCCGAGCCCGGCGCTGCAGTATCCGAGCTTCGGATCCGTCGTGGCGCACGAACTGGGTTCGCAGAACAATCTTCCTCCGTATGTCTGCGTCCCGTCCCAGCCGAATGAATTCGCCGGCACCGGTTATCTGAGTTCCGCCTACGGTCCGTTCAGCTTGGGGGCCGATCCTGCCGCCGCCGGCTTCACGGTGAAGGATCTGTCTCTGCCCAATGGGGTGGATGACGCGCGCTTCACCCGTCGCCGCAATCTTCTGGAAGCGGTCGACAGCCACTTCCGTTCGATGGAGAAGGCTGATTCGATCGATGCGATGGACAGCTTCTATCACAGCGCCTATGGCTTGATCAGCTCGCAGAAGGCCCGCGAGGCGTTCAACATTGAAAAGGAAGACGGCAAGCTGCGTGATCGCTACGGCCGGAACCAGGCCGGCCAGCGGATGATCATGGCGCGTCGTTTGGTGGAAGCCGGCGTCCGTCTGGTGACCCTCACCTACGGCGGTTGGGACCATCACAACAACATCCAGAGTGCCTTCAAGGGACAGGGTGCGGAGTTGGACAAGGCGCTTGCCACCTTGATCCGGGACCTCGATGAGCGCGGCATGCTGGACAGCACCATGGTGATGGTTTCCTCCGAGTTCGGTCGCACACCCAAGATCAACAACACCGATGGCCGCGACCACTGGCCGCGGGTCTTCAGCACTGTGTTGGCGGGTGGCGGCGTGAAGCGCGGCTTCGTCTATGGTTCCTCGGATTCGCTCGCTGCTGAGCCGGACTCGGATCCGATGAGCGTCCAAGACTTCGCGACCACGGTTTACAACCAGCTTGGGATCACGGCCGACAAGGAGTTGATCGCTCCCGGACCGCGTCCGATCGAAATCGTGGCCGAAGGCAAGGTCATCAAAGATTTGTTGTCCAAGGTAGCCTGAACATCCACTCATTATGAAAACGCACAGCATCCTTTCCAAGGGGGCTGGAGCAGGTTTCAACACCAACGTGCTCACCGCGCTTGCGCTGTGGGCATGTTTGGCGCATGGAAGCCTTCTCCAGGCAGGGAGTCCCGATTTCACCTACTTCGAGCCCCGCGGCGGGCAACGGGGCACGGAGGTCGAGATCAAAATCATCGGAAACCGCCTCGCGGACGCGGAGGAAATCGTCTTCTACGAGGGCGGTCTCACCGGGAAAGATCTCAAGGTTGACGACAAGAGCGGAGGCCGGGTGGTCAATGCGAAGGTGGTCATCGCGCCGGATGCCCGGCCGGGTCTGCACATCGCGCGGATCCGGACCCGGAGCGGTTTGTCCTACGCCCGCACTTTCTGGGTCTCCCAGTTCCCCAACGTGCTCAAGGCCGCCGACAACAACCTGCTTGAAACGGCTCAGGCGATTCCCTTGAATGTGACGGTGGACGGCGTGACCAAGCCGGAGACTTCGGAATACTTCGTGGTCGAGGCCAAGAAGGGCCAGCGTCTCAGCGTTGAGGTGGAGGGCGTCCGGGCGAACTCGGTCCGGGGCGTTCTGGGAATCGATCCCTACGTCAGCATCATGAATATGAAGCGGTTCCTGCTGGCCTCGGCGGACGACACCCCGTTGCTCAAGCAGGATTGCTTTGTCTCCGCGCTGATCCCGGAGGATGGAAAGTATATCGTTGAAGTTCGTGACTCCGCGTACCAGGGGAACGCCCGATTCCGGGCGCACATCGGGACTTTTCCGCGTCCGACAGTGGCCTACCCGGCCGGTGGACAGGCCGGGACCGAAGTCGAGTTCACGATGATCGGTGATCCCAAAGGGGAGTATCGTTTCAAGGCGAAGTTGCCCGACGCACCGCGGGACCGTTTCGAGTTGTTTGCGTTGAATGAGGGGCTGATTCCACCGTCCGCGAACATTGTCCGGGTGGTGGCTTATCCCAACGTCTTGGAGGAGGAATCGAAGAACAACGAGATCAAGACCTTGGAAAAGAGCGCCGGTGCCATGCCGCTGGCCTTCAACGGGATTCTCCAGACGGCGGGGGACGTGGACCACTTCCGTTTCACCGCGAAGAAGGGCCAGCGTTTCCTGCTCCGGGTGCATGCCAAGCGGATCAATTCGCCCGTGGATCCGGTGTTGCAGGTGATGAACGACAAAGGGGCTGTCCTGGGCGGTAATGATGACGCCGACAATCTGGCCGACTCGAAGTTCGACTTCACCGCCCCGGCGGATGGAGACTATTACGTCCGGGTGACGGATCACCTGAAACGGGGAGGAGCGGACTTTGTCTACCGGGTGGAAAGCGAAGTCGCGGTACCGGCCTTGATCGTCTCCAAGCCAGAGTTCGAGCAGCAGAACGATCAGGCCAGGAAGACGATGGATATTCCGCGGGGCGGTCGCTACGCCACTTTGGTGAACGTGACGCGGCAGAACATGCGCGGGGACGTGAAGTTCGAGGTCGAGGGGCTCCCCTCGGGAGTCACGATGAGTGCCGACGTGGTTCCGGCGGCGGTCACCCAGGTTCCAGTGGTCTTCGAAGCGTCCAAAGATGCTCCGCTGGGCACCAAGCTGACGGGATTCTACGCGGCCAGCACCGACCCGGCGGCCCCTCTTCGCGGCCGGTATGTTCAGGGGATCCAGTTCGTCCGAAGCAATCCGAATAACACGCCTTACTTCACGGTGGACGCCGACGTTCTGCCGGTCACGGTTTGCGAGGAGGCTCCCTTCACCGTGGAGCTGAAGCCGCTTTCCCAGCCTTTGGTTCGCGACGGAGGATCAGAAATGAAGGTGGTGGCCACCCGGAAGGAAGGGTTCACCAAGCCGATCACGGTCCGCTGGATGTGGCGTCCTCCGGGGATCAGTTGCAACGCCACCGCCACGATCCCCGAGGGACAGAACGAGACCGTGTTTTCCCTCACCGCTTCCGGTGCGGCGGAATTGCGGAACTGGAAGGTTTGTGTTCTCGCCGAGTCCGACGCCGGCCAGGGGCTGTTTTACACCGCTTCCTCTCTGGTGGACATGCCGGTGGAGGATCATGTGCTCAAGATGACGATGAATCTCGGGACGCTGGTCCAAGGCGGTGCGGGTGAGATTCTGGTCGACGTGGAGTCGATCCGCGATTTCCAAGGCGAGGCCTTGGTCAGCGTGGTGGGGCTTCCCCCCAAGACCAAGATCGGCGAGGTAAAGATCAAGCCCGGCATGGAGCAGATCAAAATCCCCGTCCAGGCCGAGGAGACGGCTCCGGTGGGGCAGCACAAGAATCTGTTCTGTGACATGGTGCTCACGATCGGCGGCAAGCCGGTGATCCAGCGCGCCGGAATGGGTGGGTTGTTGCGGATCGATCCCAAGCCCAAGGAAACCCCGAAGCCGGCCGCGGTGGTGGTCAAGAACGACGCGCCCCAAAAACCGGCTGCGGCGAAGCCTCTCTCGAGGCTGGAGCAGTTGCGCCTCGAGGCCCAGAAGGAAGCCGCTGCCAAGTAGGCACTTCTCCGGGAACTTCCATTCTTTCGATGGCTGGCACGTGGGTTCGTCCCCGTGCCAGCTTTTTTGTGGCCGTTAACCCACGGGGATCAAGGCGACCGGGAGGCGAGTTGTGCCCAGGTCGTTGCGGAAAAGTCCATGACGGACGGGTAGAACTCGAGGAAGTCCTCCTCAAAGTCGTGGTAGTGAAGCGTGAAGTCTTCCATGGCCCCGGCGAGACCCGTGAGGGCCGGAGAGCGCCGCTCCATCCGCCGGAAGGCCAGGGCGATTCCGTCCTTCTCCCGGTAGGCGCTGAGCCAGCCCTGATCCCTCATCCGGCGGACCCCGCGCCGCGCCGTCTCGTCCATCCAGGTGGTGCGTGAGAGGAGGCTTTCGTAGCAGGTCCGGGCGAAGTCATCGAGGGCCACCTCGGCGTATCGATTCCAGTGGCGGCAGAGGTAGTGATCGTAGAGGACATCGATGATGATGCCCCCGAGGCGGCGGCGCGCCGGTTGGAGGCAGTGGCAGCTGCGGCGCCAAACGGGATGGTTGTCCGTGAAGGCGTCGATGTTCCGGTGCAGGGTGATGCCCTGCCGGATCATCGGAGGAAGATCCCGGTGTTGATCGACGGGGCCACGGACGAAGTCCCCAAGGTAAGCGCCGGCCAAGGCGTCCGGCCAGGGCGGGGAGAGATGGAAGTGGGCGAGAAAGTTCACGGGGCGGGCCGACCCTCCGGGCCTCACTCGCGGGTCTCGAGCAATTCCCTGACGAAACGATTTTGCGGATCGACCAGAATGACCTGTGGGGAGATGGGCGTCTCGGAGATGGTGAAACCGATGATGATGATTTGTTCGCCCTTCTTGATGACATGGGCGGCGGCCCCGTTCATGCCGATGACCCCGGACCCGCGCGGAGCTTCGATCACATAGGTTTCGAGCCGGGCGCCGGTGGTGTTGCTGACGACGAGAACCTTCTGACCGAGCCAGAAACCGGCAAGATCAATCAGGTCACGATCGATCGAGATGCTGCCGACATAACTGACATCAGCCTCGGTGACCGTGGCATGGTGGATCTTGCCCTGAAGGACTTCGCGGAACATGGAAGGGCAAGGTAGACGAAAAGACGCGGGGCGCCAGCGCCGAGTGACCCGTCCGCAAGGATCGGGCGGCTGCTTCGCGTTTTTCCGGAGCCTTGGAAGCGGAAGACTCCGTTTCTGTGTCGCGAAAAACCGGAGGAATGGGGGAATCCGCGGCCAGTTGGTTGACAATTCAGGTTTCCGAATTGATTTTTGGGATGTTTGTCAGGGGGCGGGCCACGCAGGCTGGGGCCGCAAGCACCGCAAAGCATCGAATATCAACGAAAGCACCTCATGAAAAATTCCTCTTCCCTCATCTCCCTTGTTTCCCATGGCGCGTTTGGCGCACTCGCTCTTGCGCTCGCATGGCCGTTGTCGGGCTTCAGTGCGGAAAGCGACACCAAGGCGGCCGCGCCGGTGAAGCCGATCGGCATGTATAGCAAGGTCGATTCGATCGATGCCGCCGCACAGACCTTCACCCATCGGAACAAGGACGGGAAGGAAGTGAAATTTGTCGTGACAGGAAAGACTCAGATCAAGAACGGGGACAAACCGGCCGCATTTGGGGACATCAAGGTCGGGGATACCGTGAGCGGGTCCCGGATCAAAAAGAGCGATACCGAATATGAGGTGGTGAAGATCACCAAGTTTGGCGTGGTGGCGCCGAAGCCGAAGCCCTGAGGCTGTGGAGGCCCGGGGGGCCCGGGAGGCTTCCGTTTCAAGAGACGGCGAGACGCTCCTGTTCCAGACGGATGATTTCGGCTTCCGTTTTGCGTTGGAGGGCTTCGACCACTTCGTTCACTTCCGTTTCGTTGTGGGCGGCGGTCGCGCTGGAGGAGGTGTCTTTGATGACGCTGGGGCGGGCGATTTCGTCGAACTCCCGGGCCTTGCGCCGGAGAATTTCGACCATTCGTTCGTCCACGGAATGGCGGGTGAGCAGACGGTGGACCTGAACTCTCCGCAACTGGCCCATGCGATGGCACCGGGCGATGGCCTGTTCCTCGGTGCTCGGCTTCCATTGGGGTTCGGCGATCACCACGATGGAGGCGGCTTGGATGTTCAGGCCCACGCCACCGGCTTGGATTTGGCTCACAAGGACGGCGGGGCCCTGGCAAGCGCTGAATTCCTTGACCAGTTCAAAGCGGTTCGATGCGCTGACCGATCCGGTCAGTGGACCGAATACGGGATCGGGCAGCGCCGCACGGATGACCTCGAGGACATCCCGGAAGAAGGAGAAGACCACGACCTTGAGGCCTTCTTCCCGGGCCTCCTCCACGATGTCGAGCAGCCGGGCCAGCTTGGAGGACTCCTCGGGTTTGCCCGGAAGGATGGCGGCCCGGCGCATCGCCATAAAATTACCTGAGGCCACCGCCTGCCGGTAGAGCGCGCCGTCCCCGGTCCCCAAATCCAACCAGTCCTCCACCTCGATCCGTTCGGGAAGTTCGTGAAGTACGTCCGCCTGATTGCGGCGCAGGTAGACGGGGGCCACGCGTTCCCGGAAGGCGCGTGATCCGGGGAGCGCCACCGTTTCCCCCAGGCTGCCCGCGGTGCCGGGCTGGAGGTAACCGACCAGAGCCTTGAATTCCTCCCGGCGGTTTTCCATGGGGGTGCCGGTCATGAAAAGGACCCGGTCCGCGGGCCCGGCGATGGCGGAAAGGGCTTGGGCCCGCTTGGTGGCGGGATTTTTCACGTAGTGAGCCTCGTCTGCGATGACAATCCCCGGAAGCCGGGTCGACGCGAAATCGAGAGTGCGCAAGGTGTCGTAGGTGGTGAGGCCGATGCCACCGTTCCGGGACCAGTTTTGGAACGCGGGTTCCCTGTCCGGACCATGGAGGCGGAGGGTGGTGAAGTCGCTGAACCTGGCGATCTCATGCTCCCAATTCGCCAGCACACAAGCCGGGCAGACCACCAGAATGTGGGACGCGCCCGTGGTCTTGAGGTGGGCGATGAAGGCCAGCGCCTGGATCGTTTTCCCGAGCCCCATTTCATCGCCCAGAATGGTCTTGCGTTGCACCACCGCGAACTTGGCGCCGAAGACCTGGTAGGCGCGGAGGGAGAGATGCAAGCCGTCCCGTCTCAGCTCGAGGTTTTCCACGGCCTCGACGATTTCCGCGGGCACGAAGCCCCGGGCGGCCGCGGCGTCGTCCTTGGGTTGGGCATGGACCTGCTCCAGCAGGGCATAGTAGACGGAGGGACGCTTGGCGAAGTCCTCCCACAACCCCGTTTCATCCGGCCGGTGGGGTTTGAGGCCGCGCAAGGCGGAGCGCAGTTCTTCCTCCAAAAGGGCGAAGGCCGGGTCCCCGGTGAGACCGGCCAGCTGGTCCATCGCCTCCTCCGCTTCGCGTCTGCGATCCCCCCACAAGAACCATCTGGTCCAGAACCGGGCGATTCCGGCCGCGGGCCGGACCTCCGTTTCCAGCCGGGTCCTCAGGTCCACATGCCGGAGCAAGGGCGTCCGCAACCCCTGCTGAAACTCGAAAGTCCACAAGCCGGCCAGCAGCGCCGTGTGCGCTTTTGTCCGCGCCTCCGGATCGAAGGCAATGCTGATGGTCTGGCGCACCTCGTCGAAAATCGAAGTGACCACGCCCCGGAGTGCGCGGACCGTCTGCTCCCCCACGCCGGGCTTGGCGTCCACCGCCGCCCAACCGGCCCGTTGGAGGTCGCCGACAGACCGGAAACCGTTGGATTCCAGCGCCGCCCAGCGAATGCCCTCACCGCGCGCCAGAGGTTTCAACTCCTCGAGCGGCATGGCGTCGAGACGCCTGAGGGCGGCTTCAGTGACCAAACCATCCGCGGCGGCCTTCGCCTCGCCTGCCGGAGAGTGGGTCGCCTGCTCCAACCGGGCCGCGTCCCGGAGAACGGCTTTGGCCCGCGCCAGAATCTTTCCGGAATCACCATTCATCTTGGGCGTGGTTGGAACCGATCCTACCCCTCATTTCTTCATGGCCCGATCCCGCAGGGCCGGTCGTCCCTTTTTTTTCAGGAGTTCCCCGACTTCGCGGCTCACGTTCTTGTCGAGATTCGCATCCATTTCCAGGTAGAGCATTTTCCACAAGGCATCGAATTCGCGGGGCACCTTTTCGCCCAG
>JAGWVU010000019.1 GCA_018970725.1 Verrucomicrobiota bacterium | reverse complement strand
TTCCAAGAGAAGGGTTGCTGAAAAATCCTCTGGCCCCCGTCTCCTGCGAAGAATAGTGCCTGGGGCGAGGTGTCTCCGATGACCGCCAGAAAGCGCAGTTCGGCGACGCCGAGGTCCTGCGCCTCATCCACGACCACAAACCCGTAGGGACGCTCCCCCGATTCCTTGAGTGCTTCCAAAACTCTCGTGAATGCAGCGGACCAGGTGACCTGTCCCATCGCATTGAGCTGGTCTTTGACGATGCGACAGATGTCCCAAACGCGTTCTCGTTGAAGTGCTCCCAGACGGCTCTTGCGCCCAGTGCGCGGGACGGTCTGATACGCATCCAAGGAATTAACCTGCCACGGGTCGATCACGAGTCTCCACTCCGACCACACGAAGGCTGGAGACAGCGTCGATCCTGACTTCTTGATTGCCTCTGCGATCTTGGAGCGGATGAAATCATCGTCAGCGACCACGAATTGCCCGAACAGCCTGCTGTAGAGATCGGAAATCACGTCGGTGAGGGAGCGCACGATGATCCTCCTCGCAATGTCGCCACCTTCGGTCACCAACCGATCCAACTTAGTCTTGAGAAGGTCAGCGAGGGCGGGTGAGAATGTGGTCAACAGGACCTGGGCGTTCGGGTTTACCCTGGCGAGTCGCACTGCCCGGTGCAACGCAACCACGGTCTTGCCGGTCCCGGCGGAACCGGTCACCCGGGCAGGTCCGTTGTAGTCCTGCTCGACATACCGCTTCTGGGATGGGTGAAGGAAGACGGTCCATTGTTCCCAGGGGTATACGAGAGCGATGGCGAGTTCTTTCTCGTCCGTGAAAAGTTTGAAACGACGCTGTGCATCCGGGTGATCGAAGCCAGACTTGCCAGCAGATCCCACAGCCACCTGTGGCGTGATGTCTAGAGCGAGGTCCAGCACCGCCTCTCCGGCCTCTTGGGGGAGGTGGAAGACGACCTCCAGCAGCTCCTGCTCGTCCGCGTTCAGGACAGCCTGAACCCAATCTTGAGGCACTCCACACCGAAGGAGTTCCTCCTCGCTACGGCCAACGAGGGCGGGCTTCCTGGTTGGAGCCTGCTGCGCTGTGGGCAGGTGGATCTCTAGTTGTCGATGGACGCCAATTTCTTCAACACGCTCCCGAACCTCGACCAACTGGATGGCCCCTGTCCGGGGATGCGTCTCTAACCTTCGCTTTTCGGCCCAAGCGTAAGCCTTGTCATGGTGATTGACATGGCAGATCAGGATGTCCGCCGCCGTCTTGTGAACGATGATCCGAAGTCCCGATTCACGCTGACGGACCAGAAGTTCGGATCTTTGGAGCTGTCCACCCGATGCCACCGCAACCCCGGCTGGGTCGGGTCCATTTGAAGGTCGAAGACCGTAGTCTTCGCTGATTTTTACTCAGCAGCAGTGAGCTTTGCCAGGCTCGTGCGGAAGGTGTCCGCGATCCGGAAGTTCATCGTAGGCGGTGGGCGATTGATTCGTTCATCGTTTCCAGTCGTCACCAGGCATGATGCGGCGCATGAATTGGTCAAACATCGGCACGGTGAAGGCGGTGTCCCCGTGGCTGGGGCTCCAGATCATCCCCTTGCTGATGATCTGGCTGCGCATTGGAGCCAGAGCCGTGACCTCTCTGCCGAGCTGCTCGGCTATGTCCCCGGAGCGGTGTGGGCCAGGTCCGAGTTCGGCCATGGCTCGTAGGTAGCGTTTTTCCGCCGGGGTGAGGCGGTCGAATCGCACACGGAAGAAACTAGCATCCAGCGCGGCGATGGCGGATACCGACGCCGTCTCCGCGTCCCGGATGCGGATCGGCGAATCTTCCGCTGTGTCCCACACGTGCTTGCCCCACTCCTGGAGAAAGTAGGCGTAGCCCTGAGTCTCCTGGATGATCCGCTCCAAGGCCGCGTCTTCGAACTCGACCCCTTCGTCGCTGGCTGGTTTCTCCAGGGCCAGCCGCGCTGCGTCCGGGGGGAGCGGCCCGATCACCGGAAAGTCGAAGAGTCGCTCCGCATACGATTTCGCTTTCCCCATCCGGCCCGGCAACTGGGGCAGACCGGCACCAATCAGGAGGAGCGGGAGCCGACGCTGGGAGATCCGGTGGAGTGACGTGATCAGGATCGCCAGCTCCTCCTCGGCGACATACTGAAGCTCGTCGATGAAGAGCACCAGGGCTGTTTGCGCGGCTTTGGCCGCTTCCGCAGTGGATACCAGCAGGTCCAACAAGTCCCGCTCCAGGTCGCCATTGTCCGCCAGCCCGGGTTCGGGCTCAAGATCGACGCCGACCTCCAGGTCCTCGTATTTCACCTTGAGCGCTTTGGCGAATCCGGCAAGCGCGCGCAGGGCCCGCTGGGCCAAGTCCTTTGCTCGTTCCTTGCGGGAGAGGCGAAGCAGGCACACGCGCAAGCCGGGAGCCAGGAGGGCGGGAAGAGACCGGTTCTCCGGCGCTTCCTCCCGTAGGGTTTCAATACCGCTGCTCTCAGCGAGCTCGCGCATCCGGTCGAGCAGGACCGTCTTTCCGACCCCGCGTAGGCCCACCATCAACACACTCTTGCTAGCGCGCCCGATCCGCACGCGCTCCATGGCGATGCGGACGGTTTCGAGGAGTTGGTCTCGACCCGCCAGCTCGGGCGGAGGACTGCCCGCCCCAGGGGCGTAAGGATTTCGGATCGGATCCACGGCGGGATTATATCAATCTTATTCGAGTTTACAAGAAATCGCTAAATTCCCTAAACTTCGCATAGATCCTCCGTCACGGCACTGAATATACCTTCATCACCTCATCCCCGAGGTGATTGATGACCTTCACGGCAATCCGACGCGTTGAGGGCTTCGGGAAAGGGGATGTCCCTACTACCGTTATATTTCAGGAGGGAAGGTTGATCGGGTGATTGTAAATGCAGGGTAGGTTTTTCAAGAATTCAAGGAGTCTTTGCCTTCATTCCGCCGCCACCCCGGTGTGGAGGCCGGGGTGGCGGCGTGCGCAGCGCGATGGCCAGCTCCTCCAGCCGCTTTGCGCCCGCAGCAACCCCGCCGCCATCCGTCCGCACCCTGGGCCGGGTGATCTTCTCTTTGCGGTCGTTGACGAAAACCGTCCCGGCCCGCAAAGCATCTCGACCTCGGCGGCCATGGTGTTCATCGGCCCAACCCGGACCACCCTTCGCAGGGAATCGTGGAAAATCTGGGTCGCTTGCTCATCGTTGGCTTGCGCCAAGGCCCCCAGAATGCCTTTTTCGGCTGTCATTTCGTATGGATTGAAGGTAAACCCTTCTTGAGGACTCCGCGAGTGCGGAGTCCTCACCATCCATCCAGGGGTTTTAACGGTGGGAGGGACTTCCCCGGGGTTCACGGTGTGTAGGCACACCGTGAACCCCGGAATCCTTCGCGCGCCTTACAGAAAATGCCATCTGGCGGCGCCTCGCGACGTGATCCTTGAGAAATGCGGCCCAGGTGATTCCCCCCCATCGTTCGAAAAAAGGTCAGGGAATTTTTTTGCCTGCGCGCCGGGCTGATTCTCCGCAACGCTGCGGAAATCATTCGCCATCGCCATCCCGGCGGGCCACTGGGAACAGGTCATGATCCTGCAATTCGGTTCCGGAAATTTTTTGCGCGCCTTTGTCGATCTGTTTGTTTCCGAGACCGCTTTTGATGAGGTGGTGGTGGTGCAGTCCACCGGGACGGATCGGGCGGAGGCGCTGAATCGCGCCCGGGGGCGCTATCATGTGGCAGTGCAGGGGCTTCGGGATGGAGTGGTGGTGGATCGGACGGTCGAGGTGAACTCCATCCGTGGGGCGTTGCCGGCGACGAGCGGGTGGGCGGAGGTGGAGGTTTTGGCCTGCGCTCCGGATTTGCGTTGGATCGTGTCGAATACCACCGAGGCCGGATTTGCCCTGGATGATGGTGAGACCGCTGGTGGGCGGCCGCCCCGGTCCTTCCCGGCGAAATTGTTGCGCTTGCTGATGCTGCGATACGACGCGGGCTTGCCGGGGATCCTGATTCTCCCCTGTGAATTGATTGAGGGAAACGGCGACCGCCTGCGGGCCCTGGTATTGGAACAGGCTTCCCGCTGGGGACTTCCTCCGGCCCTGGTGGATTGGATCTCCAATGGATGTCACTGGGCCAACAGTCTGGTGGACCGGATCGTTCCCGGGCCGCCCGCGGTTCACCCCCTTTTGGGGATCGATCCCTTGTTGGTGGCGGCGGAGCCGTTTGCCCTCTGGGCCATTGAATCCCGGGTGCCGGTCGAGTTGCCGCATCCCGCGATCCTGACCGTTCCGGATATCGGACCCTACGCCCTGCGGAAGATTCGGATTCTCAACGGGTTGCATTCGGCCCTGGTGAGCCGGGCCATGCCCTTGGGGATCGGAACGGTTCGGGAAGCCATGGAGCAGCCGGAGCTTCGGGCGTGGTTGGAGGCGCTGTTGTTCGAGGAAATCGTGCCGGTTCTGGAGGGGAGGGTGGAAGATCCTCCGGGTTTCGGGCGTGCGGTTCTGGAGCGGTTCGAGAACCCTTTTCTGGAGCATCGGTTGTCGTCGATTGCGCTGCATCACGACGCCAAGGTCCAGGTTCGGCTGCGTCCCACGTTGGAGGAGTATCGCGCCCGGTTCGGGCGGGAACCCCGGATTCTTGCGGGGCTGGTTTGACCCGCATTTCTCAAGCTCTCGCTGCCGCGTTCCGCTCGAATTCCAGAATTAACGGTATGTCGGCGGCCCGCTTATCCTGGAATCCTTCGCGATCCTTGAGAAATGCGGGTTGATTGAGGGACTCTGGGGGCCGGGTTGCGACGTAACCTCACCCTGATGAGCAACAACGCGTTCACCCGCTCGGTTCTGCTTCCGGTTTCCGCAGCGGAGGCGTTTGCGTGGCACGAGCGCCCGGGAGCGCTGGAACGGTTGATTCCGCCTTGGGAGCGGATTCGCGTGGAGGAGAGGAGCGGGGGCATCCGGGACGGAGGACGTGTGGTCTTGCGTCAGCAGGTCGGACCGCTTCCCTTGATTCTTGAGGCGCGCCACCATGGCTACGCCGCCGGAAGGGAGTTCAATGATCGCATGGTCCGGGGGCCATTTGCCCGTTGGGATCACCGGCACTCCTTTGAGGATCGTCCGGAGACGGGGGAGTGCCTGCTGACGGATTCGATCCAATTCGATGCGTTCGGGGGGAGTCTCGCCAATGGCTTTGTCCGCAAGCAACTCGAGCGGATGTTCCGGTATCGGCATGCGGTGACGCGGGCAGACCTTGGATTCGGGAAAAAATGGTCGGGCCGCCCCCGTTTGCGGGTTCTGGTCACAGGGGCCGGCGGGTTGGTGGGACGGGCGCTTTGTCCGTTGCTGACCACGATGGGGCACGAGGTGGTGCGGTTGGTGCGCCGGGAGCCGTTGGAAGGGGACGAGGTGGCTTTGTCCGGGCTGGAGAAGGCGGGCCGGATCGACGCGGTGGTTCATCTGGCGGGGGAAAACGTGGCCGGAGGGCGTTGGACCGCCGGGCGGAAGCGTCGGATTTTGCAGAGTCGTGAGGAAGGGACCCGGGCGCTGGTGGATCAGCTCTCCCGGCTCGCCGTTCCTCCGGGCGTCTTGGTGGGCGCGTCGGCGATCGGCATCTACGGGAACCGGGCCGAAATACCCTGCCGGGAGGGGGATGCCCCCGGAACCGGATTTCTCAGTGAAGTGTGCCAGGCGTGGGAGCGGGAAACCCACCGGGCGGAGCGGTTCGGGGCGCGGGTGGTTTGTTTGCGGATCGGGCTCGTTTTGTCGCCGGCCGGCGGGGTCCTGGAGAAGCTGCTTCCCGTTTTCCGGGCGGGCTTGGGTGGTCCGATCGGGCGGGGCGGGAGGTGGATGAGTTGGATTTCCATCGATGATCTGGTGGCGGTGATTCTCCGGGCCTTGATGGATGAAGGCATGGCCGGGCCGGTGAACGCGGTGGCGCCGGAACCGGTGACCAATGCCGGGTTTTCCCGGGAACTGGGCCGGGCCTTGGGCAGGCCCTCGCTGATCCCGGTGCCGCCCGTGGCGTTGCGGTTGGCCTTCGGTGAAATGGCGGGGCAAACCCTGTTGAGCAGCGCGCGGGTGGGTGCGGCGGTTCTGGAGGCGGGAGGCTATGAATTCCGGCATCGGCGGATCGACGCGGCGTTCCGGCATCTGCTGGGAACAGGGGAAGACGATTCCAAAATTACGCAAGGTTGACGATTTAATTTCACAAAGTGGAGGCATTCTTTCGCAATTGTCTAGTGGTGTATCGGGCCAAGGGCGGTAGATTGGAATCATGATCTGGATTCTCTTTCTTGGAACGATGGCGCTATCGCTCTGGGCGGGATGGCGCGTGAAATCGGTCTACAACCGCCACAATCAGGGGGAGGTTTTTTCCGGGCTCAGCGGTGCGGAAGCCGCCTACCGGATTCTCTCTGCCGCGGGCATCCGGGATGTTGAAGTTTCCCAGATCGACGGGTTGTTGGGGGATCACTACGATCCGATGCACCGGCGGTTGGTGTTGTCCCGGGAGAATTATTACGGACGATCTCCGGCGGCGCTGGGGGTGGCGGCGCACGAGTGCGGTCACGCGATCCAGCATCAGCAAGCGTATGCGCCGCTGCACTGGCGGATGGCCTCGGTGGGCATAACGAATTACGCGAACCAAGTAGTCATGTGGTTACCGATGATCGGGATTTTCACGGGGCTGATCCGTCCGATGACCGGGGCGTTGGTCATGGCAGTGGCTTGGGGGATCATCATGGCGTTCAATTTGATCACGCTTCCGGTGGAGTTCGATGCGTCTCACCGGGCCAAGCGAGTGCTTGGGGAGATGCGCATGATCGCGCCGGGAGCCGAAGCGGTGGCGGTGCGGGAAGTTCTCGACGCTGCGGCTTGGACCTATGTGGCCGCATTCGTGACCTCCCTGGCTTACTTCCTCTGGCACTTGCTGCCCTTGCTCCTGGGGAACCGGGAGGAATGAGGGGAGCGCTCCGGATGGCGTGAGCATAGCGGATTATGACGGACACAAAAGCTTCCTCCTCCCCGCCCGGCCGGGCGACCGCACCGATGGGTTGGGCGCCACGGGTGGGCAGCCTTTTCGGCATCGAACTCCGCATCCACGTCACGTTTCTTCTCCTGCTGGCGTTTTTGGGACTGGCCCATTGGTTGCCTGACCGGGATGTGGGTGCGGCGCTCGTCGGGGTGTCCTTTTTCTGCCTGCTCTTCCTTTGCGTGGTGTTGCACGAGTTGGGGCACGCGCTGGCGGCCCGTCAGTTTGGCATCAAGACGCAGGACATCACCTTGTTACCGATCGGGGGAGTGGCGCGGTTGGAGCGGATGCCGGAGAAGCCGCTGCAGGAACTCTGGGTCGCCATCGCGGGACCGCTGGTGAACGTGGTGATCGCGACGGGCTTGTATCTGGGCTTGAAAGCTACGGGGACTTGGCAGCCGCTCGAGCAGGTCACGACCACCGGGGGAAATTTGGCGGAGCGGCTCTGGGTGGCGAACCTGTTCCTCGTGATGTTCAACCTCCTCCCGGCGTTTCCGATGGACGGGGGCCGGGTTTTGCGCGCTTTCCTCGCCATGGGGATGCCGTATGCCCGGGCGACCCGGGTGGCGGCGCGGGTGGGGCAGGGGATGGCGGTGCTTTTTGGCTTTGCCGGGCTGTTCGTGAATCCGATGCTGATTTTGATCGCGGTCTTTGTCTGGGCCGGGGCGGAGCAGGAAGCGACCTCGGCGGAGATCAAGTCGCTCTTCGCCGGGGTTCCGGTGCGTGATGCGATGATGGTGGAGTTTCAATCGGTCCACCCCACGGAGACCTTGGGCGAGATGGCCCGCCGCATTCTGGCCGGGACCCAGAAAGATTTTCCGGTGGTGGACGGATTGGGGGACGTCATGGGCATTGTGACCCAGGCCGCGTTTTTCCAAGCGCTCGCGGAGCACGGGGATGACGGCTTGGTGACGGTTGCGATGACCGGGGATTTCGAGACCGCGGAAACCGAGGAGTCGATGCAGGAGGTGTTGGGACGGGCGCAGCCGGGGAGATGCACGACGGTGCCGGTGATGAGGAACGGCCGGCTCTCGGGCTTGTTGACCGCCGAGAACATTGGCGAGTTCGTGATGATCGAAGCGGCGCGGAAAAGGCGTCGTTGAGGGATCAGTCCGGGAGCCCTGTATCCTTGGTTTCCGGGGCGAACTGGATTAGGACGATGCCCAACACATAAACGGAGACAATGACGGATCCGGCGGCCGGGAAGCCGAGCAGCGTGGTCAATGTCCCGGTCTGGAGGCTGCCGACCGCGGCGAGAATCCGTCCGAAATTGAAGGCAAACCCCTGGCCGGTGGCGCGGACGGCGGTGGGGAAGAGTTCCGGGTAATACAGGGGGAAGAAGCCGTAGAACGACGCCGTCCAGATCCCCGCGAGGAAAGCGGTGCCGAGGAACCACGGACCAACGGAGTGGTTGGTCCAATAGAAGAACAGGGCGGTGGCCAGCGATCCGCCGCACAACGTTGCGTAGGTGATCTTGCGGCCGAACTTGCCGGCGGCGAGAGCAGCGAGGAAGGTGCCGGTGATCGCCCCGAGGGAGATCCAGATCAGGGTCCACTCCTTGGCGTGGTGGGTCTTGTCAGGGTCAAGACTTTCCGCCCAACGGGGGGCCCATTGCGTGGAGCCCCAAGTTCCGAGGAGGGCGACCGCGCCCAGCCCGGCTCCGAGCAGCATGAGGCGGACGATCTCGGATTCGGAATTCCGGAGGGAGCCGCTGCTCCGGGCGCGGGCCAGATAAGCTTTCACCGGATGGAGAAATCCCCAGGCGGCGCACCAGAGGCCGAAGAGAGTGATGAGGGTGGCCAGAGCCGGGTGGGGGCCGGCCGGGGACCATGCCCAGACGATCACCAAGGACACCGCCGCTCCTCCGAGGACGCCGAGGAGATCGGAACGATTCCAGTGGGAGGTGGAGCCTTTGGCGTTTTCTTCCTCCCATTGGGCGGATTCCGGCACGAAGGCCCGGATCATGAAGATGAGGAGGGCGGGCAGGGCGCCGCTGATCATGAGGAAACGCCAGGCGGAATTTTCGAGCAGGTGATCGACTCCCGCCTTGGGGATCCCGAGGGAAAGCATCACGGTCTCCACGCCGCCGATGAAGCTGAGCAGGAACATGCTGAGGACGGCCACGAGGAGATACCCGATGTTCGCCGCGGCGCCGATGAGTCCGGCCACCAGGGCGCGGGATTTCCCCGGCCAGACCTCGTTGACGAGGGCGACGCCGAGCGACCATTCCCCTCCCATGCCGAGCGAGGCGATGAAGCGCAAACCGGCCAACTGCCAGGCCTCACCGACAAAGCCGCACAATCCGGTGAACAGGGCGTAAGTCAGAATGCTCAGGGCCATGGCGCGGACCCGGCCGATCTTGTCGCCGAGCCAGCCGAAGACCACCCCGCCGCTGGCCGCGCCGACGAGGAAGACCGCGATGATGGCACCGAACCATTTGGCGTCGTCGCCCGGGTTCGCTCCGGAGCCGAGGAGATCGGAGAGGGCGGCCTTTCCGATGAGGGGGAACAACCCCATCTCGAATCCATCGAACAACCAGCCGAGGAAGGCGGCCAGAAGGGTGAATTGTCGGGCTCGGGAAGAGCCTTGGGTAAGGCGTAAGGAGTGCATGGCAAAAAGGGGGGCGTGACCGAGAGTGTTTCCGCGCCTCACGAGAAAATCGACAACCGCCGCTCACAAATCCAAAATGCGGGAATTTGCCGACGGCATCCGGGAGTCGATCAAACGGCGGGATAGACCCATGGGGCCCGGTATTCGCGGCGCAGGAGTTTGTTGGCTTCGGGGTTGTCGGGAATCTGTTCCCTGGCTCCGTCCCAAGTGATCGCGGTGCCCAGCTTGAAGCTCAGCATCCCGAGTAGGGCGAGGTTTGTGGAAAGGTGGGCGATGCCGATGTCCGCGACCGGCGGGCGGCCGGATTCGATGGCGGCGAGAAAATCGCGCCACAGCGGAGGCACGTTGTGGCCGTCCTTTTCGTTATCGAACCGCGGGTCCTGATGGATCAGCGGGTCCCCTTTTTTCCGGGGGTAGAAGGTCCAGCCATCGCGCCACCCCATGTGAAAGGTGCCGTTGGTGCCATAAAACGTCGTTCCGAAAGGGGAGGCGTCGGTCCCGTTTCCGCCAAAACGCCGATGCTCCCAAACGGCGGTGAAATCGGTGAACTCGTAGGTGGCCACTTGGTGGTCCGGTGCGTCCGTCGTTTGTTCCTGCGCGGTGAGAACGGCCGGGCCGAGAATCGGGCGCCCGCCGCTGCAGTGCACCTTCTTCGGCCATTTTTCCTCGCTCCACCAGAGCAGTTGATCGAGCCAGTGAACGCCCCAGTCGCCGAGCGTGCCATTCGCGAAGTCGAGATAATTGCGGAAGCGGCCCGGATGAATGTTTTTGCAGAAGGGCCGGAGCGGGGCCGGGCCGCAGTAGAGATCCCAATCGAGTTCCTGGGGAGGGGGGACATTTGCGGAGGGCTCTTCAGGGCCGTCGGCGCCTCCGGTGACCACCATGCGCACCATGCCGATTTCCCCGACCTTTCCGGACCTGAGAAACTCCATGCCGCTGACATGGTGCGGGCCGATCCGGCGGTGCAGGCCGACTTGGACGATTTTTCCGGTCCGGCGGGCCGCGTTGACCATGGCGCGTCCTTCGAGAATGGTATGGCCCGCGGGTTTTTCGACGAAAACATGGGCTCCGGCCTCGACGGCGGCGATGGTTTGCAGGGCGTGCCAATGATCCGGCGTGGCGATGATGACGATTTCCGGTTTTTCCTTCTCGAGCAATTCGCGGTAGTCCCGGTAGGTCTTCGGGGCTTTGCCGGTCAGTCCGAGCACCTCATCCGCGGAGATTTCGAGGACATCGGCATCGACATCCGCCAGGGCGACCACCTCGGACCGGCCGGCCTCGAGGGCGACCCGGAGGAGGTTCATTCCCCACCAACCGGCTCCGATCACGGCGGTGCGGAACTTCTTCCCGGTTTTCGCTTGGCCGCGGATGAAAGGAGCCGGGCCGAAGGTGGCGGCGGTGGTCGCGAGAAAGAGGCGTCGGTTCATCGGGCGGCCGGCGTTCACTTGAGGGAGAGGCAGACGATCTCCCCCTCTTGATTGCGGACGAAGAGGCGGGCGTCGGAGAGCACCGGTTGGGTCCAGACCCGTCCGTCGATCACCTTCTCGGACACTTCGGGTTTCCAAGCCTTGGGAGAGGCGTTGCCGATCTGGAGCACGCCCTGTTCGCTCACCACGATGAGCTTTCCGTTGGCGCTGAGGAGGGCGCCGTGGCCGATCGAGGGATCACTCCAGGCGGCGGTTCCGGTGGCCAATTCCATGGCCTTGAGTCCTGTGCCATCGACGCCCTCGTTGCCGCTGATTCCGTAGAGATAGCCATCGAGCAGGACGCAAGGATTCATCTGGTTGGCCATGTCCCGGTTTTGCCAGACCACCGTGGGCTCTCCGGCCCCGGTCCATTTGAGAAGGGCCGCGCCCTTGTCGTAACCGGTGGAGATGAAGAGGAAATCTCCTGAAAGCAGGGGCTCGGTGGCGTTGACGCCATAACGGGTGAGCCATTTGAAGCGCCATGTTTCCTGACCGGTTTTCGGGTTGACGCAGACGTAGCCTTTTTTGTGGCTGAAGAGGGCAAGGTCCGTGCCGCCTTTGCGGAACAGCAGCGGCGTGGAATAGGAGGCCTCCTCGTTGGCCGACTTCCAGACCGGCGAGCCGTCGCTTTTTTTCAGGGCGATGCCGCCCGCGCCGGCGTTGAGCAGGATGGTGTCGCCATAGGGGACGGGGGCGCCGGTGAAACCCCACTCGGGCACATCGAGCCCGTGGTCTTTCTTGAGGTTCGTGGTCCACTTCGGTTTCCCGGTGGCGGCGTCGAGCGCGAAGACCTCGCCGGCCCGGGCCACATGATAGACGGTGTTCCCGTCCGGGGTCGGACAGCCGGTGGTGCCGCCTTGGTAGTAATGGGCTCCCAAGGCCTGGGGGAAGGAGTGCTTCCAAAGGATTTTGCCGGTCGGGGCGTCGATACAGAACACGGAATCCGTTTTCGCGTCGTGCCCTGCACTGTAAAGCTTGCCAGCGGCGACACTCATGCCCGAATAGCCGAGACCGATCCTGGTCTTCCAGAGGAGTTTGGGCTTCGCGACCTTCCAGTCGGTTTCGGCGGAAAGTCCGTTTTGGTTGGGGCCGCGGTGCAACGGCCAGTCCGCGGCCATGAGCGGTCCGAGGGCGGCGAGGAGGGCGGCGAGCGCAAGGGATCTCGTCATGAATCCAATCTGGCGGAACGGGGCATGCCTTCAATGGAAATCGAAACAATCCGCAGAGTGGATTTCAATTTGCCGACCCCTGGGAGGATCGGCGAAGCTCAGGACCATGCCCATCTGGTTGAAATACGCGGTCACCGCCGGGTTGGTGGTGCTGATCTCGGAATTCGCGAAACGCAGTGATCGTCTCGGGGCGTTCATCGGCGCGCTGCCTTGGACCACGACCCTGGTGATGTTCTGGTTGTATGTCGAAAAGCAGGGGTCGGGGAAGATCGGCAATCATGCGTGGTATACTTTTTGGTATGTGTTGCCGACGATGCCGATGTTCCTGCTCTTGCCTTGGCTCTTGCAGCGGAACTGGAGTTTTCCGGCAGCGATGGGGGCCGCGGTGGTCCTGACCGTGATCTGTTTCTGGGGGCTGGGGCTCGGTTTGCGGCGCTTCGGGATCGGACTCTGGTGAATCCCCGGCAAGGCCGGTTGTGCAATTCCGGATATCGGCTAGAGTGGGAAGGTCAGGGGTTCCTTCGCCCTGTTTTTCCATGAATTTTCCGCTCCGCCTCCGCTTCAAGATCCTGACGCTGTTCACCCGGATTGAGGTGACCGACGCCACCGGGCAACTGGTCTGTTTCGTGAAGAAAAAAGCCCTCAAGTTGCGGGAGCACATCGAGGTCTACGGGGACGTGGAAATGACCCGTCTCCTGCTTTCGATCCAAGCGGACCGGATCATCGATTTCTCGGCCAGCTACACCTTCACCGGCGCGGACGGTCGCAAAATTGGATCGGTCTCGCGCAAGGGGATGCGTTCCATCTGGCGGGCGCACTACTTGATCGCGGATGAGAACGGCAACCTGCAGTTCGAGATCACCGAGGAGAACCCGTGGATCAAGTTGCTCGACGGGTTTTTTGATGCGATTCCGGTGGTGAGTATCCTGTCGGGTTACCTGCTGAATCCGACCTACCTGGTGAAGCGCCCCGACGGGGAACAGGCGTTCAGGATCGCCAAGCAACCGGCCTTTTTGGAAGGGCTTTACGCTTTGGACCGGTCCGGGGCGGCGGATGAGGTCGCGGCGGCCAGAGTCTTGACGGCAGCGATCATGCTGGTGCTGTTGGAACGGTATCGAGGGTGAGGGCATGACGGAGCCATTGACGGGAGCGTTGTCAGGGTGGATGGTGAGTTGGTGAGGATAGAAAGGGATGGACGTCTTGCGATGGGACCTCGAGGTGGCGGAATTGCCCGGAGTGAAACCCAAGCAGGCGGCGGCCCTGAAAGAGCTTGGAATCCTGACGGTGCAGGATCTGCTCTACCACTTCCCGAGGCGGTATGAAGACCGTCTCCACTTTCCCGGTTGGCCGCTGCAGGAGAGCCGGACGGGGCTCTGTTTGCACGGTCAGGTGATCCGGGCCAAGACCGTCTACGGGGGGCGGTCCGGACGTTTCTTCTGCGAATTCGCCCCGATGACCGATCCAGGCTTGGGCGGACCGCTCTCGCTGAATTTTTGGAATCAGCCCTATCTGGGCAAGAAGATCGCGGTGGGGATGGAGATGACGGTCTTCGGCAAGATCGACTTGTTCCAGAAACGGCTTTGCATGCACAGTCCGGACTGGGAAGTGATCGAGGAAAACGATGCCGACTCGATTCACATGAACCGGATTGTGCCGGTCCATCCGGCCGGGGCCGGGGTGAATGCGCGTTTCCTGCGGATCCAGATTCACCAACTCCTCGAGCGTCTGGATGAGTTGGTCACGAGTCCGGTCCTGCCACCGCGGCGGGTGGCGGAGGTCGCTCCCGAGCTGTCGGAGATGGACCGTGGACCGGCGCTGCGGCGGATTCATTTTCCCGGGCGCCTCGAGGAAAAGGGGATGGCGGAGGAGTATCTCGCGCTCGAGGAATTCGTGGCGCAACAGATCCAGGTGCTGCGCGCGAAGTCTGCCTCCCGTTCCCAACCGGGGGAACCGCACGCCGGACCCGGGCATTTGTTGGAGGATTTTCTTGCCGGGCTGCCCTACGCGATGACGGGAGCGCAGCGGCGTTGCATTGAGGAGATCCGGGCGGACATGGAGAGCCCTTGGCCGATGAACCGCTTGCTCCAGGGGGATGTCGGAGCCGGGAAGACGCTGGTGGCTTTTTCCGCGATGTTGCTGGCGGTCGAGGCCGGGTTTCAGGCGGCGATCATGGCACCGACCCAGATCCTCGCCGAACAACACTATTTGAATTTCGTGAAGCAGGCGGCGAAGTTGGATTTGCGGATCAGCCTGCGCACTTCGGACCGGGTGGAGAACAATTTCGCGGGCGGTCTTTTCGGCGGGGAGGCACCCCAGATCGTGGTCGGCACCCACTCGCTGATTTACGACAAAGTGAAGTTCGAGAACCTCGGCCTGGTGGTCATCGACGAGCAGCACAAGTTCGGGGTGGAGCAGCGCGGGAAACTGGCCGATCGGGGCCGGAAGCCGGATATCCTCGTGATGACGGCCACGCCGATTCCGCGCACCCTGACGATGACGGTTTACGGGGATTTGGACGTCTCGATCCTCGATGAACTCCCCAAAGGCCGGGGCAAGATCATCACCCGGGTCCGGCCTGATACCAAGATCAACGAGGCGATCGACTTCGTCCGGAAGAACCTCGGGGAGGGGCGTCAGGCCTATGTGGTCTATCCGTTGGTGGAGCCGGGCGAAAAGTCGGAACAGAAGGCCGTGTCAGTGAAAGAGGAATTCGCGAGATGGCAGGAGAATCTTCCGGGGTTCGGGTGCGCCTTGTTGCATGGCAAGATGCCGGCGGCGGAGAAGGAGCAGACCATGGCCCGTTTCCGCGACAACGAGACCCAGGTGCTGGTGGCCACCACGGTGATCGAGGTCGGGGTCGATGTCCCGAATTCCAACGTCATGTTGATTTTCGGCGCGGAACGTTTCGGTTTGGCCCAGTTGCACCAGTTGCGCGGCCGGGTGGGACGGGGCGTTCACAACTCCTACTGCGTGCTCATGCACGGTCCCGATCAGGATGAAGCCGTTGAGAGATTGAAACTTCTGGAGGAGACACGGGACGGGTTCCGGATCGCTGAGGAAGACCTCAGGCTCCGAGGCCCGGGCGATGTGCTCGGGACCCGGCAGAGCGGTTTGCCGGAGATGCGTTTCGCCGCGATGCTTGTCAATCTCCCGCTAGTCCAGAAGGCGCGGGCCATCGCCGAGCGCATCCTCCGGCAGGACCCGGATCTCTGCCTGCCGGAGCATGCCGCCCTGCGCGACCGGGTGGAATGCCTGACGAGATTGGCCGCGGGGGTGGTCTGATTCCGTTTCCTCCGGAATCCAAGCCGGATCACTTCGCGGGCACGATCTGGGCGACGCCAACCTCGCGGGTCCCGTCGTCGAAGCGACCGCCGAGGAGTTTTTGATCGTCGAACCAGACCGTCCGGATGGTCAGCGTCTTTCCGGCCGGGGATTTCACCTTCCACACGAGCAGGCCGGTGGTCTGGCTGAAACTTCCGGTGGCGGTCGACAGGGACCACTTGATGGAGTTGGAGGAGACCACCGCGTTGCGGGTGAAGTCCGTGGGAGCACCCATCAGATCGACCGTGACCGAGGTCTTGCCGAGAAGTTTCTGGAGCTTGGCCGGGGTGTAGAAGGAACCGATGGCCCCCAGATTGATGGCCGGTTTCGTTTTGCCGCCGGCGATGACCCAGGTCAAGGTGCCGTCGAAGTCGCTGATCCCGGGTTGCGGATTCCAGGTGAGCGTGCCCTGCAGGGTATCCGTCTTGTGCGGCGCGACCCCGGTCGCATTCACGGTGAGCTTGCGGTTCACCACGGTGACACTCTGGAGGAACCGGGAACCATCTCCCATGTTGAGGGAGAGTTGGCCCTTCAGGGCTTTATCGAGCGTCAGGGTTCCATAACCATCCCCGATCCCGGTCACCGTGGAGGGCAGGGGCAGGAGCAGCGTATACCTGCCGACTCCGGTCTTGGTGGCGTCCGCCGGGAACAAGTCCGTGTTGTCGCCGAGTCCGTCGGCGTCGCCGTCCTTGGATTCGCCCGCATTTTTTGGGAAGGCATCGAGGGAATCGGGAACGCCGTCGCCGTCTGAATCCAGATTCCCGGGTTCCGGGGGCAGTGCCATCGCCATGGCCAGCATCGGGACCGGCGCGGATTTGGCCGCGGGCGCCGGGGGCAGGGGAGCTTGGAGCACGGAGACGTTGTCGATCAGGTTGGCGTTGCCCAAGCCCGAGGCCCCGGAGATTGGCACGAGCCTGAACTTGGTTGAGGTTTGCCCCGCCGGCACGACGTAGGTGCCTTCATACTTCACCCATGCGGCCTTGCCGGTGGTGAAGGTCTTGACGCGGGTCAGGGTCCCGGTGGCCGGGCCCAGGTCAAGGGCCACGGTATCATTGCCGCCGCGACCGCGGTGGAAGAAGGACCAAGTGAGGGTGGCTCCCGGGGTGGTGGCCAGATTTTGCTCAAGGGAGCCACCGTCCATCTCCACCAGTTGGATCCCCTCCTGCGCGGGGAACCCGAGATAGCCGGACTTCCAGACCTCCAGGGTTTTGGCCGGGTTGCTCGTGGACCAGCCGGGCACAGCGGTGCCCGCGGTCAATTTGAGGGCGGTGGCCGGTTTGGGCGTGGTGTTTTCGAAACTGCCGTTCACGATCAGTTGCACCGGCTTGGCGCCGTTGAGCGGGTCGTTCGGGAAGGGATCGGAATTGTCGCCCATCCCATCGCCGTCCGTATCCTTCCATTCGAGCGGGTTGTTCGGGAAGGCATCCTGGGCATCCGGCACTCCATCGCCATCGGAATCGAGCGGCGGCGGCGGGTTGGGCGTATTCAGGTGCTTGCCGATGGCAATCGCGCTGATCTTGGCCTGGTCCACCACGGAAGTGAACTGAATGGTCAGGGCGCCGGATGAACTCGGTTTGCTGACCCAGGTCTTGACGAAGGCCTTGTTGATGCCTCCGGCGGCTGCGAAGAGGTCGAAGTCATCGAGAACGACCCGGCCGTTGATGATCACGTCGAAGACGCGTTTCCCGGCGCTGGTCCAATAGATTTCCGCGAGGTGCAGGTCGATGCGGTGGAAGGCCGCCGGATCGAGCCCGCTGAAGGTATAGGTGAAGTTCTGATTCCGCTCCGTCTGGTAGATCGCGGCGGGAATGCCGGTTGGCGCGCCGGTGACCGCGAGAGTGGAAGAGTGGGTCCCCCCGCCGGTGAAGTTGGCGTCGGCCAGGAAAGTGCCGGTCGCGGGACCTCCCGCATTGATGGCGAGGACCGGTTGGAGGAAGCCGAGCACCGTGTTGTCGCCGAGGCCGTCCTTGTTGGCGTCCGCCCATTCGGTGGGATCGGTGGGGAAGGCATCCGAGTTATCGCCGAAGGAATCCCCGTCCGTGTCCTTGGACTCGAGCGGGTTGTTCGGGAAGGCGTCCTGGCTGTCGGGAACGCCATCGCCGTCGGCGTCGGGACCGGTGACGTTGCCGAGGTGTTTGCCGATGACGATGGCGCTGACCTTGGCCTGATCGACCCCGGTGACGAAGTCGAGCGTGATCTTGCCGGTGGCGTCCGGTTTGACGACGACGGCTTTCATCACGGCCTTGTTGATTCCTCCGGCGGCGGCGAAGATATCGAAGTCGTTGAGCACGACCTTGCCGTTGAGGTTCACATCGAAGATCCGTTGGCCCGGCTGGGTCCAGAAGATCTCGGCGAAGTGCAGTTCAACCCGGTGGTATTGGGTGGTCGAAAGGCCGCTGAAAGTGTAAGAAAATGTCTGGTTGCGTTCCGACTGGTAGACGGACGCGGGGACGCTGGTGGAAGCGCCGCTGATGGCCGCCGTGGTGCTGTAGACGCCGCCGCCGGAGAATCCGGTATCCGCGACGAAGGAGCCGGCGGCCGGACCGCCCGCGTTGACCGAGACCACGGCTTGGACCGGGCCCAGCACCGTGTTGTCCCCCACGCCGTCACCGTTCGCGTCCGCCCATTCGGCCGGGTCGTTCGGGAAAGCATCGGTGGCGTCCGGGACGCCGTCGCCGTCGCTATCCAGATTGGTGGATCCACCGCTGCCAAGGTGTTTCCCGACGACGATGCCGCTGACCTTGGCCTCATCGAGCACCGAGGTGAAGACCGCCGTGATTTTTCCTGTGCTGTCCGGCTTGGTGACGAAGCTACGTACCAGGGCCTTGTTTGCGGCTCCGGCGGCGGCGAAGATATCGAAACCTTTGAGGACCGACTTCCCATTCAGGGTCACATCGAAGAGTCGTTTGGCAGGCAGGGTCCAGAAGATCTCGGCGAAGTGCAGGTCGATGCGGTGGTAGGCCGCCGGATCCAAGCCGGTGATGGTGTAAGTGAAGTTCTTGTTCCGCTCGGTCTTGTAGACGGTGTCAGGAACGCCGGTTGGCATGCCGGAGATGGGAGCGGTGCTGGTGTAAGTGCCACCGCCGGTGAAGTAGGCATCTCCTCCAAAACTTCCGGAGGCCACGCCCCCGGCGTTGATGGAGAGGAGGCTTTGCACGGGGCCGAGCACGGTGTTGTCCCCCACGCCATCGCCGTTTGCGTCCGCCCACTCGGTCGGGTCAGTGGGGAAGACGTCGCTGTTGTTGCCCACGCCGTCGCCGTCCGTGTCCGCCCATTCGAGCGGGTTGTTGGGGAACTTATCCTGGGCATCGGGGACGCCGTCTCCGTCGGAGTCCGTCACGGTGGAGGTCATTCCGTTGATCCAGCTGTTGAGCAGGGGAATATACTCCGGGTGGGCGATGGTGGTGCCGAGAGGCGGCATCTGGATGGCCGGGTTGCGGCTGGCGTCCCGGACGGAGAAGATCGAGTTCGCGGCATCACCGGGTTTGATCAGTTTGGCGTTGGGCAGGCCGAGGGTATCGGCGCTGGGGGTGGCGTTGACAAGGCCGGCCAATTCCAAGGGGGTGGTGAGGCGGGCGTCGAACACCGCTCGACCGGCCGTGCCGCCGGGACGGTGACAGCTGGAACAGTTCATATCGATGAACGAGCGCACCCGGGTCTCGACGGAGGCGCTGGTGTCCTTGAGGCCCTTGGCGGTGATGTAAGTGGGGAGGAGCGCGAGGTTGAGCGACTCGGTGAAGATGGCCTTGGAGTTGAGATAGGTGATTTGGTTCTGGGTGCCTTGAGAGGCGTAAGGATAAGACCAGTTCAAGGCGAGGGTCTTGGCCCCGAGCACGCGGCCGGCCGCCTGTTGGTGGCAATCCATACAGGCGCTCTGACTGGGGAATTCCCAAACCTGGTTCGTCACCGCCCCGCCAGTCTGGGTGACCGGGATGGTTGCGGTGGAGGCGTTGTTTTGCAGGAAAGCCTCCGTGCCTTCCACGTTCCATTTGTAGGAGAACGCGAAGTAACCGTCCGCTCCGTGCACGAGGAAACGGGTTTCCAACCGAACCACGCTGTTGGGGCTGTTGGCATTGGCAGGAAGTTCGAAATGTTTGACGAAGACCGTCCCCACCGGGAAGGACCATTCTCCGTTCCCCGAGAACACGATCTTCTCCGCCGTGGTGTTGTGCGTGCCGTCATTGGGGATCGCCATCCAGCGGTGCTTGGCGGCGTTATCACTCCAGAGGGGGGAGGCCGGTTCGTAAGGAATCAATCCCGGGGTCGGGGTGAGGCTGGCCAAATCGGTGAAGGCGCCGGTTTGGGAGAGAAGGGCGGGCGGTTGCGGATTCGGGAGTCCGACGCTCACCATCTTGTAGATGATGCCGAGGTTGTAGTTGACGATGTAAAGGTTCTGTTTGTCAGGGCTGGACTTGACCCCTGCGATTCCGCCGTCGATGTCCATGATGATGGTATCCTGACTGCCCGGCGTCTTGTAATCCTTGGCCCAGAAACGGCCCGAGGTGAAGTCGCAGTAAACCAGTTTTCCTTTGAGACCGGGCAAGAGGGTTCCCTGATAGACATCGCCATCCCCCATCGCATTGCCATTGCCATTGGCATGATTGTAAGAGGCCACGTCCTGGGTGAAGACGCCCATCGGCGTGTTGATCGGGGTGGGGCTGTTGTAGACGATCGGGACGGG
The DNA here is from genome assembly GCA_018970725.1 of Verrucomicrobiota bacterium. GTDB lineage: Bacteria > Verrucomicrobiota > Verrucomicrobiia > Verrucomicrobiales > DEV007 > V1-115. The sequence continues at coordinate 71,383 of JAGWVU010000019.1, read as the reverse complement.
GGCGGCGATGCCCGTCTCGAAGGTCTTGGAGATCGGTCCCTCCCAATACGGCCAGCCGTAGTCGGCCTTGGGTTTCAGGAGATTGACCTCCTCCCACTTGTCTCCCATGTTGGAGCCCGCATCGAAAAAGAGGATGTCTCCGGTGACCGGATCCTTGGTGATGTTCCACGGATTGCGGACCCCCTTCCCATAGTGTTCCTTGAGGGCGGTGGGAACATCGTTGTAAGGATTGTCCACGGGAATGTGGTAGCCGATTCCCGAAAAGTTGCCGGCCCCGGCATAGCGTCCGGTATTGAGGCTCTTGGTGGTCTGGATCCCGTTCACCAAACCACCCTGCAGCGTGCGGGTCGGCTTCAGGTTGGTCGGCTTCATATCCACGTCGATGCGGATGATGGAACTCTGGAACATCGAGTCCAGGCTCAGGCATTGGGCGTATTCCTCATCGGTCCACTCAAGGTCGCCATACATGAGAATGAGATAACCCTGGTTGTCGAAGATCATGGCGCCGCCGGTGTGGTCGAAGATGACCACGTCCTTGGTCTGGATCATCACCAGTTCGGTGGAGTTGTCGACCTTGCCGGTGGCCGGGTTCCGGGTGAAGCGGGAGAGGCGGTTGTACATCACCGCGTTCTGGATCGTCTGGTAGTAAACATAGACGAAGTCCTTGTTGGGCGACCCGGCCACATTGAACTGCGGGTGGAAACAGAAGGCGCTGAGCCCCCCGTTGTTGCCCAGGTTGACGCGGTCCCCGATGTCCATGAACGTCTCGGACGTCGTGACGGAGGGGCTTTCATCGAAAACCTTCATCTGGCCGCCGCGCAATCGGGCGATGAGCTTTTGCGGGGTGGTGTTGGGCACCGCGTAAATGCTCATGACATTGGGCAGCTGCCCCGCGAGGCCCGGGAACGCGTTGACCACATCCCAACCGCCGGATGCGGAACTCTGGGTGGGGTTGAGGGAAGGAAGTTTGCCGTTGAGATAGGCACCCACCGCTCCGGCCGCGCCCATCCCGGGCTGAACCTTCGTCTTGGCCGTGTAGGGACCGGTGAAGAGGACCTTGGCCTCGATGGCGCTGATCTTGGCGTTGTCGACCTCGGGTTTGAAGGCGAAGAGCAACTGGCCGCTGGCGTTGGAATTGGCCAGAAATGTTTCCACGATCGCCTTGTTCTTGCCCCCGGCCTTGGCCAAGATGTCGTAGCCGGACAGGATGGATTTCCCGTTGAGATCAACGCTGAAAAGCCGTTTGCCGGTTTGGTCCCAGAAGGTCTCGGCAAAATGAAGCCGGACCTCGCAAGGAGCGTTGGCGGGAAATCCGTCGAGCAGGTAGGTGAAATCCCCGGAACGCTCGGTCTGGTAGATCGCCATCGGATAGGTGCCGACCCCGGTGATGGGGGCGGTGGTGACGTAGGTGGTCGAGCTTCCGGTGAATTTCTGGTCGGCGGAGAATGGGGCGACGGCGGCCCCGCCCCCGTTGATCTTGTAAGTCTGGGCCTGCCCGGAGGTGGCCGGGAGCCAGAGGAGGAGGGAGAGCAGCGCGAGGAGGGAGACGTGGGAACGCATGGGCTGGAGGGGAGAGGATGGAGGAATGAAGAGTCCGGACCGAGTCGCCCGGAGTGGCTATTTCTTTAAACTCTCAATTTTCAGAATCAAAAATGATATTCGCTGATATGGCCATAAGGAAAAGATGCAAAGAGAATTTCTGGAAGATTGGTCTCAGCTAATCTTTAAAATTATTAAAATTATGAAACATGCAAAACTAGAGCCTTGATCCCGATTTCCGGCTCCCGAAAGATCGGCGGCGGCAATGGCGTGGAGGGGATCGTGAACTCTGCCGCGTTTTCGCATCCGTTGGTTCCCCGGCGTTCCTGCCTCCAGGCGGGAGGCATCGGTCTGTTGGGGTTGGGCATGCACCACGTCTCCCTTCTCCAGGGATTGGCGTCGGAACCGAAGAGGGAGCGGCGACCGGCGGCGAAGTCCGTCATTTACATCTTTCTGTCCGGCGGGTTGTCGCAGCACGAGTCCTTCGACATGAAGCCGGATGCTCCGGCGGAAATTCGGGGGGAATTCCGGTCCATCGCGACGCGCACACCCGGCCTGCGGATTTGCGAACATCTTCCGGAGCTGGCGAAGTGCAGCCAGCTGTGGTCGGTTTGCCGTTCCTTGACCCACCCGTTCAACGAGCATTCCCAAGGGCATCACGTGATGTTGACCGGGAGGTCGGATCTTCCGACGGGGTTTGATCCGGGGCAGCCGAAGGACGGGGATCATCCGTCGATGGCCGCGATCGCGACCCAGCTTTTGGAGGCGCGCAACAATCTCCCGCCGGCCATCGCGTTGCCCGAGAAGATCGTGCACCGGACGGGGAGGACGCTTCCCGGGCAGTTTGCCGGTCAGATGGGCACCGCCTACAATCCTTTCTTTCTGGAGTGCTCCGGTTACAATCCGGCCACCTACGGGGCGTATCCGGACTATTTGTTCCACCACGAGACCGGGCGGCAGGATGGGAGCGCCAAGGTGTTCGACGTGCCGAGTTTCACGCTGCCGGAGGGATTGGATGCCGGGCGGTTGCGGGAGCGGGACAACCTGTTGCGGTATCTCAACCGGCAGCAGGCGTTTCTGGAGAAGGTGGCGGAAACGGAGGGAGTGAGCCGGAATCAGGCGATGGCCATGGATCTCCTGTTCGATCCGCGCACCAAGGCGGCCTTCGATGTCCATGCGGCGGATGCCCGGACGCAGGATCGCTACGGGCGGAATGCGTTCGGTTGGTCGCTGCTTCTGGCGCGCCAGTTGGTGGAGGCCGGGGTGGGGATGATCCAGGTCAATCTGGGGAACAACGAGTGCTGGGACAATCACCAGGCCATCTTCCCGAACCTCAAGAATTTCCTTCTGCCGCCGATGGATCGGGCGGTTGCGGCCTTGTTGACCGACTTGCAGGAGCGCGGGATGTTGGAGAATACCTTGGTGGTCATGGCCGGTGAGTTCGGGCGCACGCCGAAGATTTCCCGGCTCTCTGCCAAGGCTTTGCCGGGGCGGGATCACTGGGGTGGCGTGCAATCGGTCCTGGTAGCCGGCGGAGGCATTCCCGGGGGACGGATTGTGGGTTCAAGCGACAAAACCGGCGCCTATCCGGACAGTGATCCGCAAAAGCCGGAAAATTTGGCCGCCACGATTTACGAAGCGCTGGGATTGCCGCGGGAGATTGTTTGGCGGGACCGGGTGGATCGCCCGAATTTCGTGTATCACGGGGCTCCGATTCCCTTCGTTTGAAGGGGTGCGGGCGGAAAGAACGGTCCGCGTTGCAAGAAACCCCGGAAGGGGGCGGTGATGGGGGACGGAAGGAGTATCGCCCCCAATGCTACGAATCCAATCCACAGGTTGCTCCATGTTCTGCGACGGTCGCAGCCGTCGCAATTTTCTTCGGATCGGCGGTCTAGGCACTGCCGGGCTGAGTTTACCCGGTTTGCTGCAAGCGGAGCAGGCCTCCGGCAACGGCGGGCTCGGGCACAAGGCCGTGATCATGATTTTCCTGCCGGGCGGTCCGCCGCATCAGGATATGTTCGATCTCAAGCCGGATGCGCCCCGGGAGATCCGCGGGGAATTTTCCTCCATCCCGACCAATGTCCCCGGCCTCCGGATTTGCGAGGAGTTCCCGAGAATGGCGGGGATGATGGACAAGTTCGCGGTAATTCGTTCCGTGGTGGGAGCGTCCGGGCGGCACGATGCCCAGCAGTGTTTGACTGGCAAGCCCTCGGCGGGAGGGCCTCCGGGGGGATGGCCCAGCATCGGAGCGGTGCTCTCCAAGCTCCAGGGGGGTGTTTCCCAAGCGGTGCCGCCGTTTCTCGGTCTGTCGCCGAAGACCGGTCACGAGCCCTGGAGTGATCCCGGGCAGGCCGGTTTTCTCGGGTCGGCCCATGCGGCGTTCCAACCATTCCGCGGGGGTGGCCAGCAGGATCTGGTTCTCAAGGGGGTCAGCTTGGAGCGGTTGCAGGATCGCAAGGGGTTGCTAGCCAGTTTTGATCAGTTCCGGCGGGAGTTCGACGCTTCCGCGACGGTGGAGGGCATGGATGCCTTTCACCAGCAGGCCTTCGGGGTATTGACCTCGAGCCAGCTGGCCGACGCCCTGGACATCAGCCGGGAGAATCCCGCGACCATCGCCCGTTACGGCCGGGGGAGCGAATCCTTGAAGGACGACGGCAGTTGGCGCCGTCTCGATCAGTTTCTCATGGCGCGGCGTTTGGTCGAGGCCGGGGCCCGGGTGGTGACGCTGAGCTTCAGTCGTTGGGATTGGCATTTCGCCAATTTCCGCCAGGGGCGGGAAGAATTTCCGCTTCTTGACCAAGGGTTGAGTGCGTTGGTCGGGGATTTGCATGACCGCGGGCTGGACCGGGACGTTTCGGTAGTGGTCTGGGGCGAGTTCGGCCGCACCCCGGTCATCAATGCGCGGGCCGGTCGGGATCACTGGCCCCGGGTCGCCTGCGCCCTGTTGGCCGGGGGAGGGATGCGGACCGGTCAGGTGATCGGGGCGACCGATCGTTTGGGCGGGGAGGCGGTGGAGCGTCCGGTGCACTTCCAGGAGATTTTCTCGACCCTTTACCACAACTTGGGAATCGACGGTCGGAAAGTGACCTTCGAAGATTTGACGGGACGTCCGCAGTATCTGGTGGACGCCCCCTATGCGCCGATGCCCGAACTGGTCGGTTGATATGGAGCCGATGCCTCAGTTCTGTTCTGGACCGGTGCGGCGTCGCTCCTTCATGGAGATCGGCTCGCTGAGTTTGGCGGGGCTCGGGCTGCCCGGTTTTTTGCAAGCCAAGGCGCGGGGAACCACCCGGGACGCCAACGTCATTTTCATCTGGTTGCCGGGCGGGCCGCCCCACATGGAGATGTATGATCTCAAGCCGGATGCGCCGGCTGAATACCGGGGCATTTTCCGGCCCATCCGGACCAATGTACCGGGGATCGAGGTCGGCGAACTCCTGCCCCGGCATGCCCGGATCGCCGACAAATTCACCCTGATCCGTTCCTGTCACCATGAGTTCGGGGATCACGGCGGCGGGCACAAACGCTTCATGACGGGGCGGATTCCGGCCGCTCCGACTGGCTTTGTGAACGACGCCCCGGCCGTCAGTTCCATTGTCATGGACCGGTTGGGCGGGCTTGGGGCGGACGGGGTGCCCAATGTTGTGATTGGCACGGACACCGGCCGCCAGGGGATTGATGTGTTCAGTCTCGGCGCGGCGTGGTTGGGGCAGAGCCGCACGCCCTTCCTCTTCCACGGGGACCCGAGCCAGCCGGACTTCCAGGTGCAGAACCTCAGTTTGGCGCCGGAACTGTCGGATCGTTTGGATGACCGGCTCACCCTCCTCGGTGGTTTCGACCGGCTCCGGCGAGGGCTCGATCAGGGCGGATCGATGGCGGCGATGGACTCGTTCCATCAGGAAGCAGTCACCATCCTGACCAGTCCGGCGGTGCGCGCGGCGTTCGATTTGTCGAAAGAACCGCAGCCGGTGCGGGAGCGCTACGGGATGACGCGGTTCGGGCAACGGGGGTTGCTGGCCCGGCGATTGGTGGAAGCGGGATGCCGCTTCGTCACCATGGTTTGGGAACAGCCGCACCGGGAGATGCCGAAGAACTGCACCTACAACTGGGATTCCCACGCGGTGAATTGCGATATCAACGACGATTTGCGTTGGCGCCTGCCGAGTTACGACCAAGCCCTGACCGCATTGATCGAGGATCTTTACGCCCGCGGGTTGGACCGGAACACCCTCTTGATTTGCACCGGTGAGTTCGGGCGGACGCCGAAGCTGAACCAGCAGCGGGGCAGCCAGACCGGCGTGATGCAACCGGGGCGCGATCACTGGCCGGGGGCGATGTCGATGCTGGTGAGCGGGGGCGGGATGCGGACCGGCCAGGTCGTGGGGGCCACCAACGCCAAGGGCGAGCACCCGGTGGACCGGATGCTCACGCCGAACGATCTCTGGGCCACGGTTTACGGGCACCTCGGGATCGATCCCCATGAAAGCACCTTTGATGCCTTGGGCCGGCCGATGCCGATCCTTCCGTTTGGTTCCGTGATTCCGGAGATTTTGCCATGCACCTGAAATTGATCCCATTGTGCCTCTCGCTTGCCGTGACCGGAGTCGTCGCGGCTCCCGCCCTGTCCGTTCGCGGACGTTCCGGCGGCACCGATCCCATCATCCTGCTCGGTCCGGATGCCCGGCAGCAGGTGGTGGTGACCTCCGGTGAATCCCGGGACGTGACCCATGATGTCCGATGGTCGGTCGAACCGGCGGGGGTGGTCGCTTTCGATGGAACCGGATTCCTCAAGCCGGTGACCGATGGCCAGGCCACGGTGTCGGTGACCCATTCGGATGGGAGTTCGGGGTCGATCCAAGTCCGCGTGGAGCAAAGCGCGGAGCCGCAACCGATCAATTTCACCAACGACGTGGTGCCTATCCTGACCCGGTATGGGTGCAACGGTGGCGGCTGTCATGGCAAGTCGGGGGGGCAGAACGGGTTCCGCCTCTCGTTGCTCGGTTATGAACCTTGGAATGATTTCGATTACCTGACCCGGGAGGCGCGGGGCCGCCGTGTCTTCCCGGCCGCGCCCGAGCGCAGTCTACTCCTCACCAAAGCGACCGGTGAAACGCCGCATGGCGGCGGGGCGCGGATGGATCCCGAGAGCCACGACTTTCAGTTTCTGGTGCGTTGGATCCGCCAGGGAATGCCTTACGGGCGGGAGAGCGATCCCTCCATCCAACGGATCGAGGTCTTCCCGAAACAGCGGGTCGCTGCCCCCGGAGCCCGTCAGCAACTCTCCGTGACCGCGTATTACTCGGATGGCACCACGCGCGACATCAGCCGGGCGGTGCAATATGAAGCGAATCAGGAGGAGATGGCGGAAGTCGCCGAAGATGGCCTCGTGACCTTCAAGGAACTCCCGGGGAGCACTTCGATCATGGTGCGGTTCCAGGAGAAGGTGGATGTCTTTGTCGCCGATCTGCCTCTCGGAGCCCCCGTTCCGCCCATGGTGGCGGCCAATTTCATCGATGAGTTGATCCAACGGAAACTGAAACTTCTCGGCCTGCCTCCCTCTGAGCAGGCGGACGACGCGGTTTTCCTCCGGCGCGTCACGCTGGATCTGGCCGGTCGCTTGCCTTCCAAGGCCGAGACCGAGGCGTTCCTCGCGGATCGCACGCCCGACAAGCGCGCCCGCCGGATCGACTCCCTCCTCGTCTCCGATGAGTGCGCGGAGTGGTTTGCCGGCAAATGGACCGCGATTCTCCGGAACAAGCGGGCCAAGCCGGAATACGCCTTCGGCACCTACGCGTTTCACGACTGGCTCCGCCGCAGCCTCGCGGAGAACCAGCCGTTCGACCGCATCGTCAGTGAGTTGCTCACCGCTTCGGGGGATCTGGGCCATAGTCCCGCGACGGCTTGGTATCGGTCCGTGCCGGATCAGAAGGACCGGATGCAGGACATCGCCCAGATCTTTCTCGGGGTGCGGGTGCAATGCGCGCAATGCCATCATCACCCGTATGAGAAGTGGAGTCAGGATGACTATTACAGCTTTGCTGCCTTTTTCTCCACGCTCGGCACCAAGGCGGCGGATGGCCCCGGGGAGACCATCGTGTTTCACCAGCGCAAGGCGGCGACCATGGCCAATCCGCGCACCGGCAAAACCTTGAGTCCGGCTCCGCTCGGCGGCGAAGTCCTGCGGATCTCCCCGGAGCGTGATCCCCGGTTTGCCCTGGCGGATTGGATGAGCGATCGCGACAACCCGTTTTTCGCCCGCATGCTGGTGAACCGGTATTGGAAACATTTCTTCGGTCGCGGCTTGGTGGAGCCGGAGGATGACATGCGGGTGACCAATCCGGCCACGCACCCGGAATTGCTCGATGCCTTGGCCACCTACTTCACGGTGAGCGGCTACGACCTGCGCGAGTTGATGCGGCTGATCGTTTCCAGCCATACCTACCAGTTGAGCGCGGAGCCGAACGCCCACAACCTGACCGACCGTCAGAACTACTCCCGTTTCTACCCGCGGCGGCTTCCGGCGGAGGTGCTTCTGGACTCCATCAACTTGGTGGCGGAAACGGAAGACAACTTCGGAGGGCAGGAGAAGGGGACGAGGGCGATCGCGCTCCCGGACGACAGCTACAACAAGGAAGTCTATTTCCTCAGCGTCTTCGGGCGGCCCTCGATGGAGAGCGCCTGTGAATGCGAACGGACGTCGGACGCGAATCTGGCGCAGAGCCTGCACCTGATCAATTCGCCGACCCTGCAATCCAAGCTGGCGCATCCGCAGGGCCGTGCGGCGCGGTTGGCGGCGCTGACGTCTCCGGACCTGGCGAAAATTTCCGACCTCTATCTGGCGGCGGTCGGACGGCCTCCGGAAGCGAAGGAGGTGGAGGCGGCGCTGGGGCACCTGGCGAAGAAAAGAGGGGCCGCGGTGGGCGAGGCCCGCGGCAAGGCGGATCAGATTGCCTTCGAGGACATGCTTTGGGCACTGATCAACACCAAGGAATTCCTCTTCAACCATTGAGCGCGGAGACGATGAAACGGATCGCGTTCCCCTTGGCCCTATTCCTCGTTCCCGGAGCATCCGGGCAACTGGCGACCCCCGCGTTGGAAACTGTCTTTCCCTGCGGCGGTCGGGCGGGGAGCGAGACGATCCTACAAATCTCCGGGACGGATCTGGAGGCGGTGCGCGCGTTGACCTTCGCCCACCCCGGGATCACCGGGGAACGGGTGATGTTGCCGGCGGGGGATTTCTGGCCGGAGCCCCGTCCGGACGGTCTCAAGTTCCGGGTCCGCATCGCTGCGGATGTGCCGCCCGGACTCCACGAGGTCCGCGGTTCCGGGGAAGACGGATTTTCGACCGGCCGGGTTTTTGCGGTCAGCCCGGGGGGGGCGCCGGAGGAAGCCTTGCACCCCGGGGTTCCCCATCTCACCCTCTCCAACCCGTTTCCCATTCTGTTGGAACAGACGGTGAACGGTCGCCTCACCGCCCAACAGGCCAATTATCACCGCCTTGCGCTCCGTGCCGGAGACCGCGTGGTTTTGCAGGTGGCGGCGCTGGCGCTCGATTCCCGGGCGGATCTCCGCATCGCCGTGTTGGATGCCTCGGGCCGTGAACTGGCGGCGGAGCGGGGGAATGGCGAGCGCGACCCCCGGCTCGACTTCCGCGCGGCGCAGGATGGGGACCATGTGATCTCGGTGCACGACCTGCTTTACCGGGGAGGCGATGCCTATGCCTACCGGCTGGTGGTTTCCAAGGCCCCGACGGTGGATGCCTTGGAGCCGATGGCGATCCGCCCCGGGGAGTCCGTCCCCCTCACGGTGATCGGTCGGAACCTTCCCGGTGGCAAGCCTTGGACCGACGGCCGGTGGGAGTCCGTCACCTTCCCGGTTGAGGGAGGGGAGGCGGCTCCGATGACGATCGATGGGTTGAAGCCCGGTCATGCCGCGGCGCGCCGGGCTTCGGTGGCGTTGCCTTGGGGAGCGCTCGGGGAGGTCGGCCTGGCGGACCGGCCCGTGGTTCCCGAGGGATCGGTGGCCCCGGGACAATCGCTCGCCCTTCCGGTCGAGGTGGGCGGTCGCATTGATTTCCCCGGGAACATCGATGTCTACCGCTTCGCGGCAAAGGCGGGCGAGAGCGTGGAAGTGACGGCGGTTTCCTACCGGCAGGGGATGGATACCGATTTGGCCCTGACGGTCCAGAGGGTGGTCCTGAAGGATGGTGCGGAGGTCTTGGAACCGGTCGCCGAGTCCGATGATCTCTTCACCGTGAACACGATCGGGCTGGATACCCGGATCCGCGACCCGGGCCTTGTCTTCAAGGCCGCAGCCGATGGCGTCTATCAGGTCGAACTCCGCAATCTGGGGGACGATTACGGACCGGCCCAGGGGTATCGCTTGCGGATCGGACCGGCCGCGCCCGGGCTTGTCCTCTTCGCAGCGGAGGAACGGCCGCATCTCACCCTGAATCAGGCGTATCCGGGGGCGGCGGTGTTGGCTCCCGGACACCGGATGACCATCCGGGTCATCGCGGTGCGGTCCGGTGGGTTGGCCGGTCCGGTGAAACTTTCTGCAAAGAACCTCCCTCCCGGGGTGAAAACCTTGGGCGGAGTCATCTGGCCGCAAGCTTCCGAGGGCCGGCTGGTGTTGGAGGCCGGCGCGGAGGCGACTCCCTGGCAGGGGATGATCGAGGTTCTCGGGGAATGCGCGGGCGTCACGGTCCCGGCCTTGGGAGCCACCTTGAAGAGGGGAATGGCGGACCAGACCAAGGAGAAAGCCGCTTCCCGCCTGACCTCCGGTGTGGCCCTGGCGGTCTGCACGGCGGGCGCCCCCCGGTTCACCGTGGAGGTCCTGCCCGAGGCCAACCAGGTCGAGCTCGGCAAGGATCTGACGTTCAAGATACGGGTCGAGCGCAAGGGGGCGGTCAAAGGACCCGTCACCGTGACCCCGTCCGGTTTGCCCGGCTTCACCAAACCGCCCGTCCTCACCATCGCGGAAAAGGATTCCGAGGGCGTGTTGAAGGTCCCGTTCCGACCGGACAACGTGAATCGCCCCGGTGAGGGGACCGGCTCGGTGGTGTTTCTCGCGTCGGCCATCGCGCCCGGGTTCCGGTCCCATCCGGAAAGGGTGACCACCTTGGAGCGATGGAAGGCATTTCAGGACGGGGCGATCGCCAAACTCGATCCCAAGGACGCCGCAGCGCAAAAAGCCGGAGCTGCCGCGCGGGCGGAATTGGAGCGGTTGCTGGCGGCGGCCCGGGACCGGGCCAAGGAGCGCGAAGTCCCGTTCACCCTGAATTCCGCTCCCGTCGAACTGACCATCATCGATCCAGCCAAGAAAAAGCCGTGAAAATCCTCCCCCTTGCTCCACTTCTTCTCGTTTGGGCGCTCCGGACTGAGGCGGCTCCCCTGCCGGTGGCCCCCCTGCAACGGGAGACCCCGGTGAATTTCGCCGCCGAGGTTTTTCCCGCTCTCCGGAAGAACTGTCTGGCGTGCCACAACCAGACCAAGTCCAAGGCGGGGCTGGTCTTGGAATCCCCGGAGACCATCCTCAAGGGCGGCGACAGCGGACCTTCCGTGGTCCCGGGCAAGTCTGCGGAGAGCCTGCTCTTCCTCACCTCCGCCCACCTCGAGGACCCGGTGATGCCACCCGCCGGAAATGCTTCCCGCGCCGTGAACCTCAGCCCGGAACAACTCGCCCTCCTCAAATTGTGGATCGATCAGGGAGCCAAGGGAACCTCCGGTTCGATGGCTTCCGTCCCCACCCGTTGGGATACGATCCGCCGTCCCGCCATTTACGCTGTCGCCATTTCCCCCGACAGCCGTTTCATCGCCTGTGGGCGCGGCCAGACGATTCAACTCTATGAGCTTCCGGCGCGTCGGCTCATCGGCGAGCTTGCGGATCCCGGGGCGGGCGGGAAAAGCCACCTCGATGTCGTCCAAAGCCTTGCGTTCGCTCCCGATGGCACGCTCGCGTCCGGCGGGTTCCGCGAGGTCAAGCTATGGCGTCGTTCCGCTTGGGTTCCGGTGGCGGTGACGCCCGGTAAGCCGGCGGCAACCCCTCCCGTGCCCGAAGTGAAGTCCGCCGCCGGGGATCGTTTGTGCCGCATCGAAGCGGGCAAGGCCCCGTCCCTGATTGAGGCCGCCACCGGCAAGGTGTTGGCGGAGCTGAACATGCGGCCGGAGATCGATCGGCAACTCGAGCAACTGGGGCTCGAGGAAGCCATGGCCAAACGGTTGGCCGCTCTCCATCTCGCCGCCGTCCCCAAGTTGCAGGAAGCGGTGAAAAAAGAGGAGGACGCCGCGAACCAGGCCGCCACCGCCTTGCCCGCCGCCCGCGCCACTGCCGCCCTCCGCGCCCGGGAGCTGGAGACGCTTCGCGGCGAGGAAAAACGGATCGATGCCGAGGCCCGGCTCCTCACCGCCGGAAGTGCGGAGCGCAAGGGAGCGGACGACCGCCTGACCGCGTTGCGCCCCAAAGTCACGGCGGCGGAAGCCCAACTCGCGGAGGCAACCCGGGCGGTGGAACTGATCGTGCGGAACCGGGAGACGGGCGCCCGCTTGTCCGGGGAGGGGTTGGCCCGGCTCACCTTGGAGAAAGCCCGTCAGGCGGAGGCGGAAGCGGCCCTCAAGCATTTTGCGGAGCGGCGCAAGGAGTTGGAAGGCCTCAAGACCAAGGCGGATCCTGCCGCCGTTCCCGCCGCCGCCGCTTTCAGTCCGGACGGGGCCACCTTGGCCGTGGGGTTGGCCGGAGGCACGATCCACCTGTTCCTCGCCAAGGATGGCCGCCACCTCGAATCCTTCGTCGCTCCCCAGGGATTGGTCGCCTTGTCGTGCGACGCCGCCGGGCTCCATTCCGTCCATCGCGAGGCCGGAAAGTTCACCTGGCGGCTCGGGAATCCGTGGGAACTCGCCGGGCGGATCGGGGACGGCAAGAGTGCCGATCTGTTGCAGGACCGCGTCAGCGCCCTGGCTTTCGCCGCCGGGGGGAAACAACTGCTCACCGGCACCGGGGAACCTTCCCGATCCGGCGTGGTCCAACTCTGGCAGGTCGATCCCGCCAAGGAACTGGCCCGCAACGACAAATCGCATCGGGACACCATCACCGCCATCAGCCTGGCCCCGGATGAATCCCGTTTCGTGACGTCCTCCACGGACGGATTGGCCAAGATTTTCCAGACTGGGTCGGTGGAACCGGTCCGCTCTTTGGAAGGGCACACCGGTCAGGTGCTGGACGTCGATTGGAGTCACGACGGCCGGGTCATCGTCTCCGCGGGCGCGGATCTCCAGACCAAGTTCTGGAACGCGGAAAGCGGGGAAATCATCCGCTCGGTGACCGGTTGGAGCCGGGAAGTGACTTCCGCGGATTTCCTCACGCCCGCCACCGAGCAGGTCATCTCCGTGAGCGGGGACCGGTCGGTCAAACTCGATGCCAGTGTGATCGGTCAGGGAACCGAATTCCTTCACGTCTCCGCAGCCAGTCAGGATGGCAAGTGGCTGGTGACGGGCGATGAAGCCGGCAATCTCCAGGTCTGGGCCATGGGAACCAACAAACTGGAGGTGACCTTTGCCCCTCCGTCCACGGAGATCGCCGCCGCCGCGCCGCCGCGCTGAGCCTCGCGTGATTTCACCGGTCCGCCGGGTTGCTTGTCGCCCCCGTTCGTGCCACCCTCACCGGCGCATCCGATGAATGTTGGTCCTTTCCCAGTCCTCCTCCTTTCCGCCGTTCTCTGCCTCACGGGCGCTCCCGTCGCGGCCCAAACCGCGGGCCCGCCGCCTCACCAGGTCACCATCGGGATGTATGTCAACGACATCCAGACCGTTGACCTGACCACCTATTCCTATGCGGTCGACCTCTACCTGTGGTTCCGGTGGAAGGATCCGCTGATCGATCCCGTCTCCCAGTTCGAGTTCATGAACACCTTCGATCCGGAGGCGCATGTCCGCACCGTGCTCTATGAGAAACCAGTGCCCCAACCGGACGGATCGCTCTATCAGATCGTGCGGCATCAAGGACTTTTCAGCGCCAAGTTTCCCTTGCACGACTACCCTTTCGACCGGCAACTCCTCACCGTCACCGTGGAGGATACCACCATGACCGCACCGCAACTCGTTTATGTGCCGGATACCGCCCCCTTGACGGTGAATAATGAAATTCGCCTGCCCGGATACAAGATCGGGAAAGCCACCGTCCAGATCCGGGACAAACCGTATCCCACCGCCTTCGGGGATCTTTCGGAACCGGAGATCGAGCCGTATTCGCGCGCGGAATTCCGCATCCCGATTTCCCGCCCGCCCGTTTCCGGACTGCTCAAGACGTTTGTGCCAGTGATTCTGATCATTCTCTCGGCCGCCTTCGCCCTCCTCCTGGATCCCGGGCACGTCGAGGCCCGGATCGGCTTGGCGATCACCGCTTTGCTCACCTTGGTGGCCATGCAGTTCACCATGCTTTCCGGGCTGCCCGAGGTGGCCTATCTCACCTTGCTCGATCAGGTCTATCTCGCCTCCTATCTCTATATTCTCGTCGTCATCGGAATCGTCGTCCAAGGCACGCGGGTCGACCAAACCGGCGAGTTGCGCGGGGATGTTGTCGCCGTTCCCTCGAGCGGACGCCGGGTTTGTTTCACCGTGACCGGTGCCTATCTGGTCCTCATCACCGTGATCGTCACCCTCAACATGCTGCTCTGAAATCCCCGCGAGGGGAGAGGTCAGGAGCGGGCGCGGTAGGCGATCGGGGACAAGCCGATCCGCTTCTTGAAATGTTGGGCAAAACGGCTCTGGTCGAGAAACCCGCATTGCGCGGCGATTTCCGCGGAAGTCAGGCTGGTTTGTTCGAGGAGCCGGGCGGCGGCGAGGACCCGGGTGCGGATCAGGAACTCCTGGGGAGTGATGCCGAAGGTGTCCTGAAAACGGCGTTGCAACTGGCGCAGGGATTGTCCGCAGGCGCAGGCCACGTCCGCGATCCGCAGCGGCTTGGCAAAGTCCCCGCGGATCAGGGTCACCGCTTTGGCCACCGTCTGAAACGTGGGCAGCCGGCGCTCCGCCTCGTCAGGACGGCGCAGCAGGCCCATCACCCCCTGAATCCGGCCCGCACCATCCCGCAACGGAAGCTTGGTCACGAGAAACCAGTCCGGCAGACCTTGGCGGTCCCACCAGAGTTCAATCCTTTCCACCACGGGGGATTGCCCGCTCAGCACGAGCTGGTCGTCGCTCACATAACCTTGGGCCATGCTGCCCGGGTTGAGGTCGAAGTCGGTGCAGCCCAGGATCTCCGCTTCGTCGCTCATCGAATATCGCTCAAGGAGACTTTGGCTGGCGAACATGACGTGCCCACCACGATCCTTGGCGAAGAAGTGTACCCCGGGGATCCAGTCGAAAAGACGCGGAAAACCGTTCGCATGGTCGAGTGAAGCCAACCATTGCGCGCGGACCTCCCGCCACTCCCGGACAGCGTCGTCCGGGCGCCGGGGACGGTTCAGGGGCTTGAGCGGTGTCGCCTGTCGCATGATCCGGCTCCAACCCTATGCAGGAGCGGGCAGACTGCAAGCCGCGCGCCCCAAGCAAAGATAGGAACCCCGTCCCGCCTGGTTTGATTGGGCTCACGCCAGCACGCCAAGGATGGACGGCCATCAAAGCCCCGGAAAAATTCTTTGCGTCTTTGCGATCCTGTCTCCCACGCGGAAAGAAAAATGTTCGTCTGATGCAATTTTGCGAGAATTCGCTGGGCTTTGTCCCGCCGGGTGTCGATGATGGCACCCTGGCATGAAACCCCTTTTCCCTCCGGCCTTCCTGTTCACGTTTCTTTGCCTCGGGGCGGAGGCGGCCCCGTTGAAAGTCTTCATCCTCGCGGGCCAATCGAACATGGAGGGGCATGCGAGGGTTGAGACGTTTGATTACCTTGGTGATGATCCGGCGACCGCGCCCCTGTTGCAGCAGATGCGCGATGACAAGGGCCGGCCGCGGGTCTGTGATCATACCTGGATCTCCTGCTTCACCGGCAGGGCCGATGGCAGCGCGAATGGCGAGGGCATCGGCAAGCTGACGGCGGGCTTCGGTGCGCGCGACGACGCAAGCCGATCGAATGGCAAGATCGGGCCGGAATTCACGTTCGGACTGACGATGGATGCGGCCTTGACGGAACCGGTTTTGATCATCAAGACCGCGTGGGGCGGGCGCAGCCTGCATACCGATTTCCGTCCGCCGGGGGCGGGGGCGTATCCCTTGAACGAATGGCAGAAGGCGAACTATCCCAAGCAGGAGGGCCATGGCATTCCGCGGGATTTCGAGGGCTGGAAAGCCGCCAAGGTGAGGGAGACGGGGGTCTTTTACCGTTTCATGGTGGACCACGTGAAGCGCGTCCTCGCCGATCCAAAACGCGTCTGCCCGCTCTACGATGCGGCGCAGGGTTATGAGATCGCGGGATTCGTGTGGTTGCAAGGGTGGAATGACCTGGTGGATGGCCATACCTATCCGGAGCGCGGCAAACCCGGGCGTTATGCGGCTTACAGCGAGGTCCTGACCCAGTTCATCCGGGACGTCCGCAAGGATTTCAACGCGCCGAAGATGCCCTTCGTCATCGGCGTGATGGGCGTGGACGGGGCGCAAGCCGGTCCTGACATCCTTGCTTTCCGGGAGGCGATGACCGCGCCGTCCTTGCGGCCGGAGTTCCGGGGCAATGTCTTCGCCGTGCCCACCGCGCCGTTCTGGGCGGAGGAACTCGGTGTCATCGACAAAAAGCGGGCCGAAGTGAGGCAGATGGGGTTCTACCTGAACTCCAGGCACAAGGACCACGCGAATGCGGACGGCCACATGACCGAAGCGGAAAAGAGGCAGTTTTTGCAGGAGTATGAGGCCAAGCTCATCTCCCCCGCCGAGGAGGCCCTGTGGAAGCGGGGCGCCTCGAATGCCGGTTATCATTACCTCGGCTGCGCCAAGACGTTTGCGCTGATGGGCCGGGCCTTTGCGGAGGCGCTGCTCCACCCGCCCGACCCGGTCCCGCCCGTGGCTCGCGAGGCCGAAATGGCCGGGTATCTCTTCGCACCGGCGGAAAGAGTGCCGGAGGAGTTCAATGGCGGCTTCTCGCTCTATGCGGCGGCGTGGCCGCTCCTCGGCACCTATCCGGGGCATCGTTTCCAGACCGGGCTTTGCGGCACCTGGATGCACCCGCAGTGGACGGAGGCGGAGAAGCCGAAGGAGAAATGTTACACGGATATCGAGGGCGGGCTCGGCTGGTGGCGTGACACCCGTTTTCCCACGATCACGCCGAAGTTCATCATGGGCGGCGTCGGGCCGAACTTTTCCGTGATCGCGAACGGCCCGGGCTATGGCGCGGGCACCTGGGACAAGCCGCGCGGCCAGTATGGCGTGGCCCAACTCAGTCCCTGGCTCCTCATGCCGCTCGACGGTCTGAACCTGAAACAAGGCACCAGTGGCGGGCTTTTCGGTTACGGTTACCTGCCGCTCCCGCTCACGGAGAAAAAGAAGACCACGGCGGGCCGGAACGTGCCGACCGGCAACCAGTGCTGGACGCTTTTTCTGAACACCGGGAACTTCAAGGGCCCCGTGGCTTTCTTCACCCCGTTTTTCTGGTCGCAGGCGCTCGTCGAACATCCCGGGTGGGCCGGCAAATTGCTCGACTCCTGTCCGGCGGACCCGAACAAAGCGATCCAGATGGAGACCCAGCACGTGCCCGCGGTGTTGGGCGATACCCAGGCCCGCGTCGCGCCGACCCGGTTTCCGGTCGGCTCGGACGGCACCTCCACCGTGCTCCATCGCCTCACCGCCTACAAGAAAGAGGCGTTGTGGGGCGATGTGGAACGCTGGTTCGCGGGGGGCGCGGCGTCGGATGGCCGGATCAGGGCCGAGGCCTCGGTGATCCACCGCTTCCGCGACGGCGGCGGCTCGAACTGGAGCCTTTACCCGCCCGGCACGAAGCGCGAGGACAAGATCCCGCTCGCTTGGGATGCCTTCGCCCGGTCCTTCGCCCCGGATCCGATCACCTTCGGATACCAGTGGGATCCGCGCCTCACCCGCCGCGAGGGTCCGCTCGTCATCTTGCCGGAGACCTATCAGCTCGGGGCCAATCCCCGCGGCAAGCCGCAATGGCAGGTCATCGAGACCGACCGGATCCCCGCCGGTTCCCCGCTTTCCCGGCACCGCTTTGCCACCCCCCGGGAAACGCCGCAAGAGCCTCGGACCACCCCGGATGCGCCGGACAGCTGCTGGAAACGCCCCGGCCCGGTCGCCGGTCCCTTCCAAGCCAAGCCCGGCGATGGCAGCACGGTGACCTATTTCTGGTATCGCTTCGCTGATCAACCCGCGATGCTCAACGCGGACCTGACGGACGCAGAACGTGAGCGGGTGCAGCAGCGCGTTGAGAAACTGCATCGCGCCTGGACCAAGGACCGTGAGTTCCTCGCCCCGCCGGACCGGGGCAGCCTGGCGGAGATCGATCCCGCCCTCATCCTCACGCCGCCCCCGGGCTGCGAAATCGGGCACGTGCCGATCGCGACGCGTCAGGAAATCGAAGGGCAGTGAAGGGAGTGGCGGTTTTTTTTTGTTTGCATTTCGACACTGTTTCCTGTAAAAACAGGAACATGTCGTTGGAGTCGGGACAAACGGAGTCGTATACCTTGCCGGAGTTGGCCGCCGAGGTGAACGGGTGGTGCCGGGACCAAGGGGTGCTGCCTTCGAGCGGGCAGGCGGCGGAGGATCTTTCGGAGCGGACGCTGCGCTTTTATCGGACGGTGGGTTTGCTGGACGCGCCGGATTGTGGCGGGGGCCGCGGGTATGGGGAGAAGCATTTTTTGCAGTTGGTGGCGGTGCGTTTGTTGCAGGCGCGGGGCCTTCCGTTGCGCCGCATCCGGGAGTTGTTGCAAAGCCGTCCCTTGGAGGACCTGAGGCGGATCCGGACGGAGGGGTTGGCTGAGTTGAGCGGGGAAGTGGGGCTCCCGCCGCGCTGGTCCCCACCGGCCCGCCCGGAAACGTGGCGGATGATTCCCCTGAACGGGGATTTTTTTCTCATGTCCCGTGGGGCCGGAGATCCGGACGCCCGCGTTCTCGCCGAAATCCGCAAACTCCTTCAATCCTAACCAAGATATACGATGAGCCTAACTAGGAATCAACAACCCTCGAAACGCCCCGACAATCAGGCCGCCGGTCTGATCGGTTGGCTGGACCAGACCCGCGTGCAACTCCCGCTCAAGGGGGTTGAAGTGCATTTCGACCTGACCGGTGACTTGGTGGAAGTCGGCATCGACCAGATTTACTACCAGAACCAGAACGTGGGGATGGATGTTACCTACAGTTTCCCCCTACCCTACGGGGCGGCGGTCTACCGGTGTGAGATGCTGGTGAACGGGCGGTCCGTGGTGGCCAAAGTCACGCCGGTCGATGAAGCGCGCCGGGTGGCGGCGGAGAAAAAGCAGCTGGGGCACCGGACGGCTTTGGTGGAGACAGTGCGGGACAACCTCTTTGAACTGCAGCTGGGGAATCTGGCTCCCGGGGATACCGTGGTGATGCGGCTCGGTTATTTGCAGCGGCTCGAGCGGGACGGGGGCGTCGGTGAGGCTTCCTTCCGGATTCCCTTGACGCCGGGGGTGCGTTACATTCCCGGCAGGCCGTTGCTCAGGAGTTCATCCGGCCGGGGCATCGCGAGGGACACGGACCAGGTGCCGGACGCATCGCGGATCACTCCGCCGCGGATCGACAGCCTGCATCCGGACGCGGCCTATTTTTCGGTTGAGGGGAGGGTGGAACCGGCGGGATGGGACGTGAACGGGTTTTGTTCTCCTTCGCATGCCTTGCGGGTGAGTCGGGAGGAAGGAAAGCTGCGGGTTTCCCTGTTGGGGAACGCGGAGGTGCCGGATCGTGATCTGGTGATCCGGATGCGTTGCGCGTCGGAAGGAATGGCAACGGTGGGGTGGGAGACGGAATCCGAAGGATATCGCTACGCGTTGGTCCGGCTGGTGGCCCCGCCGATGGAGTCGGCCGATCAGGAAGCGCCGCGGGATTTTTACTTTTTGGCGGACCATTCCGGAAGCATGGACGGGCTGAAATGGCGGGCTTGCGCGCGGGCTTTCCGGGAATTTCTGAAGAAGCTGGGGCCGCTCGACCGGGCATGGGTGACGTATTACGCCAGCGACTACCGGGATCATGCGGAAAAGCCGTTCCAGGCCGCGACCCTGCTGGAGGATCCGGCGATGGCCAACCTGGAGGACTGGTCACCGGACGGGGGCACCGAACTGCTGCCCGCTTTGAAGCACGTGCTGGAGGTGGAGCAACTTCACCGGTCCCCGGGGAGGCGGTCGGTGCTGGTGGTCTTGACGGACGGTGAATTGGGCAATGAGTCCGCCATTCTCAACACGCTGGCTGCCCGGCGGGGGGACCTGCAGGTGCACACGTTCGGGATTGGCGATGCGGTGAACGATGCGTTTCTGCGCCGGATGGCGGAGGAAAACGGGGGAAGTTCCACCTTGGTCGCGCCGCAGGATGACATCCCCGGTCTGGTGGCCGGGTTGGCAAGGAAAATGGGCAGCCGGGTCCTTGGGAACCTCCGGGCGGAAGGGCCTTGGGAGGTGACGGGAAAGGAGATGCCCTCGCTCTGGGCGGGGGACGCGGTCACCCTCTCTGTGCGTTCCGCTGATCCCACGGCCCAACTCGTGCTGTGGGGAGAAGCGGAGGCCGGGGGAAGGGAGATGAGTTTCCCCATCCCCTTGGAACCTGCGGCGGGTCCGGGGCCGCGCTTGCTTTGGCAACGGGAAAAGATCCAGGTTTTGGACGGGATGAAGCTGGAAGAGGAAGCGGCGGCCCTGGCCTGTGCCGCCAACCTGCTCTCCCAGACCACCGCGTTCCTCGCTTGGGATGAAGCGGAGAGAGTGCTGCTGCCGGGGCCGAACCTGGAGGTGGATCAACCTTCCATGATGCTGGCTAGTAGCGCCTGCGATGGTGTGATCCTGCAGGCTCCGCCGGCGATGTTTTTCAGCCTATCACGCGATGTTGGTCATCGTTTTCGCCGATCCTTAGCCCCGAGCGTGCTTAGAGAGGACAACTCATGGCCTTTGAGGCGGCTCTGGCAATCCTGGTTTGGGCCGGATCTGGACTCGTTGGCGCCGTTGCTTGGCCTGAAGAAGCAATCGTTCCAGGCCCTTGCGGATCTGCTGAGGACTTGGATGGAGGCGGATGCATCGCTTGAAGCGGAGCGCAAGCTGGCTTGGTATGCTTTGATCAGCAGCCTGAAGACCAGTGACGACCCCCAGCAGCGGTTCGGCCTTTTCGAGGCCTGGGTGAGCGGAAATCTGGAGGGGGAGGCGGCCCGAGCCGTTCTGCGGGAGCTGGACTCCCTGAAAAAGGGCTGAGAGCCCCCGCCGCTTGTGGTCATGGAAGCCCGGGAGGAGAACCCTCCGCGCCCTCCGCCGGCAGGGGAGGGGACAGGGTGGGATGGGGGATTTCGAGTCGACCGCCTTGATCCGGGGCCGGTTGACGGGTCAGGGTGCCGTCCGGCCAGAGGACCCGGATTTCCGGAGGCGGACCACCGGGCTGGGGGAGGACGAAGACCGGAGGCGTGAGGCAACCGGAGCGGAATCCTTCCCCGGCGCGGATTTCCCGGCTCTGGAGGGGCAGGCCGTCCGCTTGCAGAACGATGCGGGCACCGACGGCCTGCAGGTTGCGGGCAGGACCGCGGAGGGAAACGGACAGGGCGGGGTTGGCTTGCGGGCGTTGGTTGAGGAGCACGGAAGGCGGCTGGCCGAGGCGGGTCGTCACGAGATCGGGGAGGTCGTCCGCGTTCAGGTCCAGAGCGACGGCGCTGCGTCCATCTCCGGGGAGCTGGATCCCGCTGGCGGAGGCGGGGAGGGCGAGGAAGCGGTTTTCCGGTGGGGCGGACAGGCCGGTGTTGCGGAGGAGTTGACCCGCGCCCCCCGCCATGGGGCCGAAATCTTCCGGCGGGGCGGTGTGGTTCTGGGCCAGATAACAGTCGGGGAGTCCGTCCCGGTCGAAGTCCTCCAAGACAAGGCCGAAGGCTGGAGCGATTTGGGCGATCGCGGGGAAGGGCGTGAAGGTGAAGCGACCGTGGCCATCGTTCGTGAAAAATCCGGAGCGTGATTCCACGGCCTTGGCCAGGGTGAGCGCGCGGAGTCGTTCGAGGCTGAAGAGCTGCTCCAGGGACCGGCTGGCGAATTGGTGATGGGTCATTTCCGCGGGAAAGAGCCCGGGCAGATGCCGCCGCCAGAAGGAGAGACCGCGGCGCGGATACCAGACCCGGTCTTCCCGATAGGCCTCGATGGTCACGAAGGGTTCGTCTCCCGGCAGATCCCCGGCGAAGACGGCATCGGGGGCTTCCGGTCCGGCCGGGTTGGCGTGGTTGAGTCCCCAATTGGCGGCCGCCAGGTCCATGTCGCCATCCTGATCAAGATCCGCGGCGGCGATCGCGTTCCAGTGGCCGGCGGGCGACGCTTGGGCGGCCGGGGAGAGCGTGCCCCGGCGATTGGCGTGGATGAGGATGGGGCCGCGGTCCTGGGCGACGACGAGTTCGGGCCAACCATCGCCATCGCAATCCGTCCAGAGGGAACCTGTGATCCGCCCGGCGGCGTCGAGGCCCGGGGCTCGGTCGGTGGTGACGTCGGTGAATTCCCTGCCCTCCTGGTTTTGCAGGAGGCGACCCCCGGCCGGCAGCGGATAGGCTCCCGGTTGGCCGAGAAAGCCGGTGAACAGATCGAGATCACCATCGCGGTCGAAGTCCGCGGCGGAGAGCGTCGAGGTGTTTTCCCGAAGATCCGGGAGGCGGAAGGATTCCTCGTCGAAATAGCCGGAGCCTTCATTGATGTAGAGGCGGTCGCGCAAGGTCGCGTCCCCTTCCTCCTGCCCGCGGGCTCCACTGCCGACGTAGAGGTCGGGCAAGCCATCACCGTTTGCATCGAAGAACAGGGCGGTGGTGTCTTCGCGGTCCGCGTGGGTATCGAAGAGCCATTGGGTGGATTGGGTGAAGCGGAACTTGTCCTTGGAAGAGGATCGATTGTAGAGAAGGCGCCCGGGTTTGCCCGGGGTGCCGCCGAGGTAAAGATCCGGCTTGCCGTCGCCATCGACATCGCCCCACGCCTGGCAGGGGCCGAGCCGGGAAAGCGGAATGGGCAGGGACGGTAGTTCCCGGGGAGGGGGCGCGTCCGAGCGTTCCGCGAGGCAGTCCGCCGGGGCGAACAGGGGCGTGGCGGGAGCGGGGGGGATTGGACGCGCCTTGCGGGCGGCTGGTTCCGTGACGGTATAAAGCCGGTCGGCGGGCAGGTCCCGGAACTCCTGCACGGTGCCGCCGGGCCAATGAACCTGCAGCAAGGAGACCTTGCGGTGCGGGCCCAAACCGAAATGGGCGGTGCCATCGCCCGTGGTCAGGTAGCCATGGGCGGTGCGGATTTCCCGCGTTTGGCGGCCCATGGGCGTGGTCACGATGATGCGGGCGCCGATGCCGGGACGGTTGGCTTTGGCTCCTTCCAAGCGGAGGCGGATGGAGTGATGGTCCGGGCTTTCGTTCCGGAAAACGAAAACCGGATCGTCCAAGCCGCAGACGGTGAGGTCCAGATCCCCGTCATTGTCGAGATCCGCCGGGGCGCAGGAATAACTCATGCCGACCAGATCGAGCCCCCACGGTGCGGAGACATCGGGCAACGGCAGGGAGGCGGAGCCGCGAAAGGCGAGGTTGGCCTGGCGCAGTTCGCGGGTGGTGGTCTCGTAAACATCCCACAAGGTCCGGCCCACGAGTTGTTCGTGCCCGGGTTCGGGGAGATCGGCGTGTGAGAAATGGCGGGCGGATCCGTTGGTGAAGAAAACATCTTCCCGGCCATCGAGATCCAGGTCGCCGCCGACGACCGACCACGTGTATCCCGTCCGGGCCAGGCCGCCGAGCCAGCCTCCTTCAAGGAAAGCGTTCGTGCCGGTCGAGAGATAGAGGGCGTTGTGCGTGGTTCCGGGATCGGTCCTTGCGGTGTGTCGTTGGTAATGGGTCCGGCCGGAGAGGGTGCCCACAAGAAGATCGGGATGTCCGTCCCCGTTGGCATCCACGGTGGTGCAACCGCGCGCCGGGGTGGGACCGTAGGGGAGCAGATCCCGGCCCACCTCGGTGAACGTCCCCTTGCCGGAGTTCCGGTAGAGCCGGTGGGGGGCATCCTCGTTGCCGACGTAAAGATCCGGCCATCCATCCTCGTCGAAGTCCCACCAGAGTGCGCAAGTTCCCGAGGCGGGCTCGGACAAAAGACCGGCGGCAGCGGTCACGTCCCGGAAAACTCCGTTGTCGTTGCGGTAGAGGAGGTCGGGCCGGCCGTGTTCCCGGTAGGTCCATTTGCCGGAGGGATCGGGATGATCCGCCACGGCGTAATACCGCGCCAGTTCACCGGTCACCGTGAGCCGGTTTCCGCGATCGGTCGTTTGCACCTGGAGGGCCGCGGCAGGGCGGCCGTTTTCCCGGAGGAGCCGATGGGTCAGGAGGAAGAGATCGAGATCGCCGTCGAGGTCGTAATCCGCGAAAGCGGCCATGAGACTGGCATCGGCGATATCCAGGCCGAACCGCTTCGCCGCCTCGGTGAAGGCGAGTTTGCCGGTTTCCTTGAGCTGGTTGAGGAACAACTGGTTGGGTTGGTCATAGTGACAGACGTGGAGGTCGTTGTCCCCGTCATGGTCGATGTCCACGATCACCGCGCTGGAAGACCAGAGACCGGCGCCTTCGATCGGAAGGCCTGCCGTGACATCCACGAACGTCAGGTCCTCTCCCTGCAGGTAGAGCCGGTTGTCTTCCCCACCTCCGGCCACGAAGAGATCCGTCAGGGAATCGCCATCCAGATCTCCCAGGGCGAGGCTTCCGGCGGCGAAAGCGGAGAGATAGAGCCGCTTTTGTTCATGCAAGGTGGCGATCCGTCCGGAGAACCCGAGCCGGGTGTGTTCCGGGCCGAGCCGGGTGAAGAGCGGGGCGGTGGGCGTGCCCTTTGCGGATCTCGGGTACAAGGCGACCGAGCGGAGCCCCGGGGCCTCCTGACCGGACAAAGGGGCGGAAAGCGCGGCGGCCAGGACGGCGAGCAGCGGGAGGAGAGAGACGGCGCGGGTGGGAGACACGAGGCTCCGAACGTAGGCCGGAGTTAGGCACGAATCAACTGCCCAAGGCCCGGCGGGCTTCGAGGGCATCCTCCCGGATCTGCGCTTGCAGGGCGTCCAATCCCGCGAACTTCCGCTCAGGGCGGAGGTGCTGGAAAAACCAAACTTCCATGATCTCCCCGTAAAAATCCGCGGATGAATGGTCCAGCAGATGCACTTCCAAGCGGCTTTCACCGGAACTGGAAACAGTGGGGCGGCGGCCCAGATTGGCCACGCCGGGAAGGAGTTCCCCCTCCTTCAGGGCGGCCAGCACCGCGTAGACGCCTCCGGGGGGCAGTTGTTCGTTCTCCACCGCGAGGTTGGCGGTGGGAAAGCCGATCTTCCGGCCCAGTTGCTCCCCGGCCACCACGGTCCCCAGCACGGAGTAATCCCGGCCAAGGAGCCGTTTGGCCGCGCCGAGATCTCCCGCTCCCACAAGTTCGCGAATCCGGGTGCTGCTGACCGGGGACCCGTCGATGACAAGCGGATCCAGACCGGTGGCGGCGAATCCGTAGTGCCGGCCGAGTTCCTCCAAGCGGGTGAAATTGCCCGAACGATTGTGCCCGAACTGCCAGTCCCGGCCCACGCAGATTTCGGCGAGACCAGGACTGTGGCGATGCAAATCCGCCACGAAACTGTCGCCCGGGCGGTTGGCGAAATCCCGGTCGAAGGGGACGATGAGGACGGCCTCGATCCCGAGGCGGGCGGCGATGCGGAGTTTGTGGTGGGTATGGGTGAGGATGGGCGGCGCATTCCCCGGAGAGAGGACGGCCCTGGGATGGGGATCGAAGCTGACCAGAATGGCGGTGCCCCCGCTTTCCCGGGCATGAAGAGCGGCCTGGGCCCAAACGGTCTGGTGTCCGAGGTGAAGACCATCGAAGACGCCGATCGCCAGATGATGGGGCGCGGGGAAACGAGCCAGGTCCTGGATGCGCTGGATGGTGGTCATCGCGGTCAGGCGCCGCGCAGTCGGGAGACTTCCGGCAGGCTGAGCAATTTGCCCAGAACGGCCTCGCGGTTTCCTCCCATGAGGTCGGTCATGGACGCGGACCGGGCCAGGGTGAATCTCCCGGAGCGGGTGCGGCGGAGGCTGCTGAGGTGCCCGCCGCAACCGAGGGCTTGGCCGACGTCGTGCGCATAGGTCCGGACGTAGAACCCCTTGCTGCAGACGACCCGGAAATCGATTTCGGGCAGGGCGATCCGCTTGATTTCGTGGGCGTAAACGTGGACGAGGCGCGGTTCCCGTTCCACGTCCTGGCCTTGGCGGGCCAGTTTGTAGAGGCGGACGCCGTCTTTCTTGATCGCGGAAACCATCGGCGGGATTTGGTGGAAATCCCCGTCGAAGCGGGCAAAAGCCTCGTGAATCACTTCGTCCGCGAAGGCGGGGACCTCCCGTTCGTCCGTGACTTCCCCCTGGCGGTCCTGGGTGGAGGTGCACTGGCCGAGGGTCACGGTGCCTTCATACTCTTTGTCCTCGGCCATCAGCAGATCTTGGATCTTCGTGGCCTTGCCGATCACCAAAATCAGCAGACCGGTGGCCATCGGATCCAGCGTTCCGCAATGGCCGATTTTTTTGGTTCCGAGGCAACGACGGGCGATGGCCACGACATCATGGGATGTCATGTCCGGAGCCTTGTCGACGAGCAATACTCCGTCAGGGGGTTCCATCATGATCCAGTTCTTGGGTGACAGCGGCCAGAAAACGTTCCGAGACCGATTCGAGGGTTCCTTGGACCTTGGCCCCGGCGGCCAATCGATGACCGCCTCCGCCGAAGGCCTGGCAAATTTGCGCAACGTTGGCCCGGGACGCATCCGTGGACCGCGCGCTGATCCGCACCGTGCCATCCGCCTCTTCCTCGAAAGATGCGGCGACGACCACCCCGGCAATCGAGCGCAGCATGTCGATCAGTCCATCATGATCGTCCGGTTGGATGCCGAGGCGTTTGATGAGTTCGCGGGACATGGACCAAGAAGCAATCTGGCCACCGGCGCTCCGGCGGATCGTGCCGAGAAGTTCCCGCAACAACTCCAGCCGGCGGAAGGGATAGTTCTGGAAAAGCGCGACGCTCATCCAGCTCAGATCCACCCCGGCCTCGAGGAGGCGGGAAGCGATCGCGAAGGTCCGGGGTGTGGTGGCGGGGTATTGGAAGGAGCCGGTGTCCGTGGCCATGGCCACCCAGAGATTGTCCCGGGCGGTCGGGGTAAGCGGCCAGTCCATGGTCTCGATCAGCTCGTAAATGAGCTGGCCGGTGGCCGGGCTTTCCTGATTGACGTGGTGCACGTCGCCAAACTTCTGGTTGCTGGCATGGTGGTCGATCACCAAGGTCGCCGAGCGGTTGGCCACGAGTTTCCAGACCTCGTCGCCGAGACGTTCGGGGGACGAGGTGTCCAAGGCCACGAAAAGCGGGGCCCCGGCCAGTTCCTTGACTGCTCCCGGTTTGCGGACCGAAGAAGCGCAGGGGAGGAATGCGTAACGCTGGGGCACGCCGTCCTGATTGACGGCGACCACCGTCTTGCCGAGTTCGCGGAGGGTGTCCGCCAAGGCGATGGTCGATCCCAAGGCGTCGCCGTCCGGTCTCGTGTGGCTGGCGATGACAATGCTGGGAGCGTCGAGCAAGATCCGGCCGATCTCTTGCAGGCTGGGATGGGGGGCGGCCATGTCGGGTTACAGCTCGACGTCGTCCTCGCCCAAGGGCCGGATTTCGTCGGGGATATCGATGCGATCGATCAGCGAGACGACATTGGTGCCCCGTTCCACGGAATCATCGTGGTGAAAAGAGAGGCGCGGGGTGAACTTGAGCACGACCCTTTTGGCCACCTTGCTTTGGAGGTAGCCGCGGCGTTCGGTCAGTTGGGCGATGATCTGCTCCGGGTTGGCGAGCGGGCCGAGGATGCCGATGAAGACATGGGCTTGCTTGAAGTCCGGCGTGACGTCCACGTCGTTCACGGTCACAAGCACGCCTCCGAAATCGAAATCACGGGTCAGCATGGTGCTCAACTCGCGTTTGATCAGTTCGCGAACGCGCAGAACTCGTTGGCTCATGAAATCAGGGAGGTGGGGGCAGGGAAACCTCAGAGCGTTTGCGGGAGTTTCTCCAGCTCGTAGCACTCGATGACATCACCCTCCTCATACTCGTTGAAGTTGCCCAGCCTGATGCCGCACTCGAGCCCGTTCTTCACCTCGTTGACGTCTTCGGTAAAGCGTTTCAGGGTCTGGACGCCTCCGTCGTAAACCTGTTGGCCGCCCCGCAAGACCCGGGCCCGGCCGGAGCGGATGATCCGCCCCTTGGTCACGCGGCAGCCGGCCACCCGTCCGACGCTGAGTTTGAAGACCTTGAGCACTTCGGCGAATCCCTGGGAGTTCTCCCGGGTCTCCGGATCGAGCAGCCCGAGCATCGCCTCTTTGACTTGGTCGATGAGTTCGTAGATGATCGAATAAAGCCGCACCTGCACGCCATCCCGTTTGGCTGCCTTGACCGCGTTGGGCTCCTGCTTGGTGTTGAACCCGATGATGATGGCGTCCGAGGCGTCGGCCAGCTGGATGTCGGACTCCGTCACCGGCCCGGCGGCACTGTGGAGGATTTCGAGGTTGACCTTCTTGCTCTCGATCTCCTGAAGCGCACCGGTGATGGCTTGGGCGGAACCGGCCACATCCGTCTTGAGGATCACCTTCAGGACCTTCTTCTTCCCCTCGGTCATCTCGTGGAAGAAGGATTCCAGCGTCGCATGGGTCGGCTTTGCCAGCCCGGCCAGACGATGGCTCTCGAGCCGTTCCTCGCTCAATTTCTTGGCGCGCCGGTCCGTATCCATCTGGACCATTTCGTCCCCCACGGCCGGGACCCCGCTGAAGCCGAGAATCTCCACCGGCATGGAGGGGCCCGCGGATTTCACCGGCTTGCCCGTGTCATCGAGCATCGAACGGATCCGACCCCAAAAGTTCCCGCAGATGAATGGCATCCCTACGCTCAGCGTGCCCGCCTGCACGATGACGCTCGCCGTCGGACCTTTGCCCGCCTCCTGACGCGCTTCGATCACGGTCGCCCGGGCCGTGGCTTTCGGGTCCGCCTTCAGCTCCAACACCTCGGACTGGAGGGCGATCATGTCGAGAAGATGATCCAAGCCCAACTTTTTCGTCGCCGAGATCTCGCAACAAATCGTCGTGCCACCCCATTCTTCAGGAGCCAAGCCGCGGTCCTGCAACTGCTGACGCACGAACTGCGGGTTCGCGGTGTCGAGATCCATCTTGTTGATCGCCACGATGATCTCCACTCCGGCCGCACGGGCGTGATCGATGGCCTCGATCGTTGTCGGTTTGATCCCGTCGTTGGCGGCGACCACGAGCACCACGATGTCGGTCACCTTGGCGCCCCGGGCCCGCATCGCGGTGAACGCCTGATGACCCGGCGTATCGATGAAGGTGATGAAACTCTCCCCGTGCGGCACCGCATAGGCGGCGATGTGCTGGGTGATTCCGCCCGCTTCCCCGGCTGCGACCTTGGCGTTGCGCAGGGCATCGAGCAAGGAGGTCTTGCCGTGGTCGACGTGGCCCATGACCGTGACGATCGGCGGCCGGAACTGGAGACGGTGTTCCTCGGGTTCCGGCTCCGGCGGGGGTTCCTCGATTTTCTCCTCCACCTTGTGGACTCCGGCGCCCTTCTCCCGCTTTTCGCGCTCGAAAACAAAGCCGTGCTTGTCACAAACCTTGGCAGCGACCTCGGGGTCGATCTGCTGGTTCTGGTTGGCGAAGACATCGAATCCCATCAAATCCTGAATGATCTTGAAGGGCTTGAGGCCCATCAAATCCGCCAAATCCTTGACGATGATCGGGGGCTTGATGTGGATGACCTTCCGCTCGCCCCCGGCTTCCCCGGGAAGCGTTTCCTCCGCCTCCGGAGACGGTGCGGAATCCCCGTCCACCGCTGGCGGAGGGGAAGGTGGCGACGGGGGAACGACCACCGGCGCGAACCGGGGCCGGGTCGGCTCCGTCATCGGTTGAAAGACACTGGCGTCGCTTTTCGGCACCGCCGCGGGACGGTCCTTGCGCCGCTCCGCCTTTTTCTCCAGCTCATCGAAGAGGTTCAGGGCCTCCTTTTTCGCCTCCGAAACCACTTTGCCCCCCATCATCGATTTCTCCACCGAAGGCGGCGGTGCCACGGGTCCCTGCCGTCCGGGGGCTTCCTCCTTGCCCTTGGGCGGGCTGCTAATGAGGTCGAGGGCTGCTTTCTTCTTCGCCATGCGCTGGGTTTTGGTGTTTGCTCTTTCCCGGCAGGGGCCCGCCACTGGACGATTCCCGCTTCAGGCGTCCCCGCCGAAAGTTTCCACCGCTTTGGCGATGATCCTTGCGGCGGTTGCTTCGTCGATTTCGACTTCCCGCTCCCGGAGTTCGTTGACAATATCTTCCGGTCCGAGCCCGGCAATCGTTTCGATCGTGTTCATCCCGGCGCTGACCAAGGCCACGGCGAGGGAGGGATCAATCCCGAGTTGTTCAGCGATGCTGCCGGCGGCGTCGCTCTTGCGGGCTTCGAACTGTTCGTGGGCCGTCTCGTCCCGTTCGATCTTGACGTCCCAGTCCATCAACTTCGAGGTGAGGCGGGCGTTTTGCCCGTGACGGCCGATCGCCCGGGACAGTTCCTCCTCATCCACCGTCACCCGGATGCTCCGTTTCACCGGGTCCACCTCGATGGTGCGCAGTTCCGCCGGCTTCAAGGCGTCCTTGATGAACTGGCGCGGGTCATCGCTCCACCGGATGATGTCCACCTTCTCGTTGTTCAGTTCCCTGACGATGTTTTTCACGCGCGCCCCCCGCAGACCGACACACGCGCCCACGGGATCGATTTTGTCATCGGCGCTGTGGACGGCGATTTTGGTGCGGTAACCCGCTTCCCGCGCGATCCCGCGGATTTCCACGGTGCGATCTGCGATTTCGGTGACCTCGAATTCAAAGAGGCGGCGCACGAAGCTCGGGTGGCTCCGGGAGAGGATGATCTCCGGGCCCCGCGGTCCATTGTCGACCGCCAGCACATAGGCGCGGATCCGGTCGCCGATATTGTAATCCTCGGTTTTTACCCGTTCCCTGGAAGGCATCGTGGCCTCGAACTTGCCGAGATCGACGATCACGTCGGAGCGCTCGAACCGGCGGATGGTGCCGCTGACGATATCCCCGGCGCGATCTTTGAACTCGTCATAGATCTTCGCTTTCTCCTCCTGCCGGAGGCGCTGCATGAGGGCCTGCTTGGCGGCTTGGGCGGCGATGCGGCCGAAATCCTTGGGGGTGATCTCCACATCGATTTCATCGCCCAGCTTGGCGTCCGCCTTGATGCGGCGGGCCACCGGGAGGCTCACTTCATCGTAAGGGGCCTTCACATTGTCCACGACCACCAGGGTGGCAATGGCCCTGATCTTCCCCTTGTCGGGATCCACGCTGATCCGCAACTCCCGGGCCGGACCGATGCTTTTCTTGGAGGCGGAGAGCAGGGCGGATTCGATCACCTCGACCATGGTGGCGCGGCTCAGGTCTTTTTCCTTCTCGTAATACTCGAAGAGTGCGAGGAGTTCGTTGGTCATTTTCGAATCGATGCTTGATCCGAGGGATACGCGGGGTCATCCTGACCCTGGGTTTTCCTTGTCCCAGAGACAAAAAAGAGCGGGAACTGATCCCGCCCTGTCGTCGTCCAAAACTGTGAAATCCGGATTCTGGCAGCGCTCCCCTCGGGGGAAAGAGAACCTACGCAGAATTCCAAGTGCCGCAACCTCGAAATGATGAAGGCCGTTGACGAATCGGGAACCTGCGGGATCGAGGTGATCCTCTTCGATGCGGCAGGCACGCTCTTTCGCACCGCACGATCCGTCGGAGAAGTTTACGCGGAGGTGGCCCGGGATTTTTCCTGGAAGCTGGAGGGCGCGGAGGTGGACAGGCTGTTCCGGTCCGTCTGGGGCGCGATGCCGGAGCCGGATTGGGGAAGGCCGGAAGGAGAGCCCGAGAGAGACTGGTGGCGCGCCCTGGTGGGGCGGGTGCTCGAGGAAGCGGGGGTCAAGGCGACGGCGGAAGAGGTCGATCCCTACTTCGGGAAGCTCTGGCACTACTACGCGGGTGCGGACGCCTGGGTGCTCTATGAAGAGGTCGTGGAAGTCCTCGAAAAACTGCGGGCCGGCTATCGTCTGGGTGTCCTCTCGAATTTCGATGACCGGCTCCTCCCGGTTTTGCGGGGGCTCGGCATCGACCACTTCTTCGAGGTGGTGACGTTTTCGTCACTCGCCCGGGCGCGCAAGCCGGATCCGGCGATCTTTGCCCACGCCCTGAGCGCCCACCGGATCCGGTCCTGTCAGGCGCTCCATGTCGGGGACGAACGGGAAGCGGACTGGGGCGGAGCCCGGAGGGCGGGGATGGCTTGGTATGAACTGTCCCGGCCGCGGAATGACCTCCGGGGCATTGGGGTTACCCGTACTTCTGATAGGATTTTCGCCCGGAATGCAGAAAAAGATTGACCCTCGGAAAAACCTCAGGTAGGAAATGCCCCATGAAAAAGCTAATCGCGTCAGTTGCAACCCTTGGGGCCCTCGCCGGTTTTGCCGTCGCCGGTCCTGTTGTTGATAAGAATGTGGTCGTCGACCCCACCTGCCAGTGCTTCAACGCTGGTTGGGGAGTTGGCGTCTTCGCCTCCGGTCTCCTGAACGGACCTCAAGAGGACGCCCTCGGTGGCGGTGTCGAACTCTCTTATTTCTTCAATAAGAATTTCGGTGTCCTCTACAGCTACTCCGCTCACGCGACCGACAGCGAAGAACACGTGAATGCCCTTGATCTCGTCTATCGCATGCCGCTTGGCAACAGCTGCTGGGCCCCCTACCTCATCGGTGGTGGCGCGCTGTTCTCCGATGGCTCGAACCAAGGCGCTTACCGCGCTGGTGCCGGCATCGAATACCGCCTCGCCAGCTGCTCCGCGATCTTCGCGGATGGCACCTACAATTGGGTTGCCACCCTTGACGACGCCGTTCAAGTGCGCTTGGGCTATCGCTTCGCGTTCTAATCTAATCTCTGCATAGCAGTTTTAAGCGGCAAGGCCGGGTGTTTCACCCGGCCTTGCTTTTTTGTGCTGGAGAGGTGCGCGATGTCTATCGCGATCGGTTTCCGCGTTCTGTGCGGACGTAAGGCTCGGTGGTGGAGCGGCTTACATAGATATCAGGATCCCCCGATGTCATACATCGCAAAATCTTTCATTGATACAGGTATTAAGCAAAACTGAGAAATTCGCATTGACGTTCCTAGCAGATTCTCTAAAATGAGTCTCATGAAACGACTCCAAGTCTCTATTGCCATGTGTCTTTTGGGTGTTGGTGGGGTGATGGCTGATTCCCCTCCTGACAAGAATCCCCTGATCGAGGATGCGAGTTGTCCTTGCTTGTTTCCCGGCCTGCATGTCGGGGCGTTTGCCTCCGGCCTTCTGCCGAGAGGGAAGGGTGGGGAGAACGCCATGGGCGGCGGCATTGCATTCACCTATTTTTTCACCGAGAAGGTCGCTTTGGAATACAGTTATTCCGCGAATGCCACCGACCCGCAGACGCACATCAATGCGCTGGATCTGGTGTATCGGTTGCCGTTACAGAGTCTGTGCTGGTCACCCTACGTCATGGGAGGGGGCGCGGTCTTCTCGAACGCGCAGAATGAGGGTGCCTACCGGCTCGGGGGCGGGCTGGAGTATCGGTTTGAGAACTGCGTCGCTTTGTTCTCGGACGCTACCTACAACTGGATTCAGCGGGAGCCGGACGCAGTGAACCTGCGTCTCGGGCTTCGGTTGCCCTTCTGACCGGATCTTCTTTTTTGGTGCAAATGTGTTGGCAGGACCGGCGTTCCGTGGAGGGGCGCCGGTCGTTCTGTTTCCCGGAATCCGGAGCGCCGTGTGCCTTTCAGCCCAGCCCTCATTTCTCAAGTATTGCGTGGCGAGGTGCCGCCAGATGGCATTCCCTGCAAGGTGCGCGAAGGATTCCAGGATGCGCGGTATGCCAACATACCGTGAGTTGAGGAATTCGAGCGGACCGCAGCAGGAAAACCATGGGGCAAGCCGCAGCAGCGAGAGCTTGAGAAATGCGGGCAAGGCCCAACGGGCCGGCACAGGACAGCCGAGGGCGCAGGGGGCTTGGTGCGACCGCAGGCCTTGGGTAACGCCACGACAGAATTCCCGCCCTGAAAGGTGCGGGACAATGGGGTGATCCGCCGGTGAACGACCAAGCGGTCAAGCGGGTTGATGGTTTCATTCTCCGTGGTGAATCCACCCCCATCGACAGCCTCCCGCCTCTCACTCCCCCAGCCGCCCCAAGCTCGCGTCCGGTCGCCAGGACTGGAGGGTGGCTAGGTAGTTGGCCCTCTCATACGCTTCGGGTGCCCCGCAATGGAGCTGGCTCAGGGAGCCTCGCATCCGGCACACGGAATCGTAACCTCTCTCCGCCATCCACCCTCGCAACGCTTCAAGGATATGGCTGATACGGCCCAGTCCGTGTTGGAGGATTTCGGAAGTCATCATCGTCACGTGCGCCCCGGCCAGAATGCCCTTGATCACATCCTCGCCCGTATGGATGCCGGAGGTGATGGCCAGATCAGCCGCGATCTGGCCGTAAAGAATCGCCACCCAGCGCAGCGGCAGACGCAATTCCTGGTGGTTGCTCAGCACGAGGCGCGGCACCACGGTGAGTTCATCCAGATTGATGTCGGGCTGATAGAACCGGTTGAAAAGCACCAAGCCACGGGCACCGGCCTGGGTCAGTTCCGCCGCCATGTGGGCCGGCGCGGTCAGAAACGGGGAGAGCTTCACCGCCAACGGCAGTCGCAACCCCTGGGACACATCCCGAACCACGCTGAGGTAGCGACCCTCCAACTCGGAGCCGGAGATTTCCGCACTCGTGGGCACGTGATACAGGTTCAACTCCAAGGCATCGGCTCCCGCCTGCTGGATTTCCCGGGCGAACCTCCGCCAACCGCCCGCCGTGGTGCCGTTGAGACTGGCGATCACCGGAATCGAGACCGCGTCCTTGGCCGCCGAGATCAGGGAAAGATACGTGTCAGGTCCGGTGCCATGATCCTCCAGATCAGGGATATAGGAAAAAGCTTCCAGAGGGCTCCCGGTGCCGTGTTGATGGTAGTGATGCACCCAATGGCTTTCTCTCGTGATCTGCTCTTCGAACAACGAATGCATCACGATCGCGGCCACTCCCGCGTCTTCCAGCCGCCGGAAGTTATCCAGTTCGTGGGTCAATGGCCCGGCCGACGCCACGACCGGGTGGGCAAGGTGAAGGCCAAGCCAGCTTGTTTCCAGTTGCGGTTTCATGTTCCGTTTGCCAAGGGTTCGAGAGGCTTCCGCTTTCGCCGCTCCCGCCGATACTTCCTTCGACCGGGCGTCCATCTCAGGATCAAGATACCATGATCCACCGGACTCACGCTAATCAGCCGCTGCCCAAGCCCACGCGGATCTTGAGGGGAACCTAAAACTGGAAACGGAAAATGATCCGGAGGGCGGGGCTCCGCACCGCCGGCAAACAACCTCGAAATTTGCCGGCCATCACGGAAGCTGGCCCTCCGGAGGTTGTGCGAGAACCGTGGACCACCAGACAAAATCCTGCTGCGACGCGGCGCGGCTCGGCGTGTCAGGATCTCTCGGCCGGTTTTTGGGATCAATCATCCGGCGGCACATCAATCCACTCCACTGGCGGGATTTCTTCCAGAGGTCCCTGCGCCGTCCATTCCAGCGCTTCCTCACCTGGGTCCGGGAATTCCCTGTCCTGATTCCCAAATGCCTCGCCAAAGCTCAACGGCTCCTCCCCGAAATACCAGGGTCCGCCATCGGAACCAAAGCCTTCCTCCCCGAAACACCACGGACCGCTGTCAGCACCACAGGCGTCCTCGCCGAAACCTGGCGGGCCCTCGTGGTATTCATGCAGGTCAATCAGGTTATCAGTGAAGTCCAAGGGTTCCCCGACGAAGCCTGGCACCGTTTGGCCACCGAACGACAGATCCCCACCCTGACCCGGCCATTCCCCGCGCCTAAAGCGGTCCATGACTTCTCCGCCGGATGGATTCCGATCCCCTCCAAGCTCGTCCACCGATCCAGATGCGTCGGGGAGATCCTCCCCGTCCGCTGGAAAAAAATCTTCCGGGTAGTCAGGGGCCGCCTGACAGAGGAGTCCGCTCTCGCGGCCATCGTCAGACGACCAAACCTCTTCCGGGTAGCTGCTCCGGGCTTCCGCAACCCGGAAATCGATTTCCCAATCGTGGTCAGGTTCCGCATCCGGTCGTTCGCCTGCCTGATCTTTCTTATGCATCTTTTCGTCAGGTTTTTTGTCTCATGTTGGGTTTTCAGGTCCGGTTCGGGAAGTGGGCCTCAATCCGCCAGAATGATCCCGCCCCCTCCCGCCTGCGGGGCTGAGCAGCGGCTGAGTATCTCCGCCAATCGGTCCACGGTGGCGTGATCCGCCAGGGTGAACGACAGGCGGACTCTTCCGTCGTTCTCGGAGGTCAAGCACTCGTCCAGAGTGGCCCGAATCCGCCGCGCAACCACCTGCAGGGCCGGGGAATCCGCGGTCGGTTGCGGAAGAATTTCCGCCAAGGCGGCGAAGAGGAGACCAAGCCGGTCGCCCCCAACGGCTTCGGACTTGTTCGATGGCGGGCGCAGGAGCCTTGCCGGCGATTCCATCGGTGCCGGAGCGGTCACATCGGGCGTGGGTTCCGGTGGCTTGCCGAGAAGAATCTCCAATCGCCGTTTCAACTCCTCCATCCCGGAGGAAAGCTCCACGGAATCCAGCTCCGCATCCAGATCCAGTGCGGCGCGGGCCAATTCATGTTTGGCGCCGAGCGTGTGCAAGAGGTTCTCCTCGATGGTTCCTTCGGTAACCAGGAGGAAGACTTGGACGGGTCGCTTCTGCCCCATCCGGTGCGCTCTGGCGATGCGTTGTTCAAGGATGGCAGGATTCCAAGGGAGATCGACATTGATTATGGTGTTGGCGGCTTGCAGATTGAGCCCGACGGAGCCGGCATTGGTCGTGAGGAAAACGCGGCAAGCGGGCACGGTCTGGAAACGGGAGACCAGCGCTTGACGGTCCTTCTGCGGAACCGAGCCTTGCAACCTGACATGTTCCAGTCCAAGCGGATGGAGCAGGGGCTCAATCAAATCGAGCATGGTCGTCCATTCGGAAAAAATGATGATCTTGCGGTCTTCCTCGAGCGCCAAGTC
The DNA here is from genome assembly GCA_018970725.1 of Verrucomicrobiota bacterium. GTDB lineage: Bacteria > Verrucomicrobiota > Verrucomicrobiia > Verrucomicrobiales > DEV007 > V1-115. Next base: position 34,536 of record JAGWVU010000019.1, on the reverse strand, counting down.
GGTCAGGAGTTCTTTCAGCCGCTGAAGTTTGCTGGAATGACCGGGCGCCTGGCGATGAATGAGGAAGGTGCTGTCCGCTGCCAGACGGGCCGTCAGCAAGGCCCCACGCAAACGACACAAGTCCAGCTCGTTGAGCTGTTTTTTCCTCGTGATGGAACTGACAATCCGCAGCTGTTCCGAGGAAATTTCCGCCTGCTCCTCCGTTGGCCGGACGCGCACGATTTCGGTGGTGCGGGCGGGCAAATCCCGAAGGAGCGCGGCCCGGGTGCGCCGGAGCAGGCAGGGCCGGAGACGTTCCCTGAGTTCCCCCAGATTCCGGTAGCCCGCCACCTTGCCTTTCTCATCGACCACCCGATACCGGTTGTAGAAGCGGAAGGCCGGGCCGAGCCTGCGGTCGTCGATGAACTCCATGATGGAAAAGAGTTCATCGAGCCGATTCTCCAACGGGGTGCCCGAGAGCACAAGGGCGTAGGGGGAGGGGAGCGATTTGATGGCCCGGCTGGTTTTTGCCTCCCAATTCTTGATGCGCTGCCCTTCATCCAGAATGATCAGGTCCCAACGCTCCCGCTCCACCGTGCCCCGGTCTCGGGTGACTTGTTCGTAGTTGCAGACCGTGAAGAAGGTTTCGTGACGATATTGTTCGGCCCGGCTGGGGCCGTTCCCGAGCACCAGATGGCAGTTCCGGTGGGAAAAGCGGCCGATTTCGGAGGCCCATTGCGCTTTCAGGGAGGCCGGACAAACGACCAGAACCCGGGAAACCTCGCCTTCGCGGGCCAGCAATTCCGCCAGACCAATGGCTTGGATGGTCTTGCCCAGTCCCATCTCGTCCGCAAGGATCGATCGGCCGGCGACGGCTGCGAACGCAATGCCCTCGAGTTGATAGGGGAGCAACGGCACCCGCAAAAGGTCGTTCCGGAGGGGATGATCCCCGGAGTGATGCCGGAGCGCTTCCATCCGGCGGACGAACCACTCCCGGTCCAAGGTCCGGCTGATGTAGGCCTCCGCATCGGGATAAACGATCACCTCCGTTCCCGAGGCGGCCAGCCTCCGGGCGATGTTCACCACCTCGGCCACTTCCCCGGGCCGTTCCCAAGCTTTGCCAAGGATGGGCAGCAGGGTTGGGGCAAGGCTCGGAGGGGCGCTCTCCGGTGGTCCCTCGAGTTTCAGTTTGAGCGTCTCGCCATAGGTCAGGGAGAGCGCAAAGCGGTCCGGTCTCCAGGGAGTCCTCCGAATCTTCGCCGGAAACTTCCGCTTGGCCCATGAGATCACTCGCAGAGTGTGTTTGCAGAGCGCCAGGGTGTTCTTCCGGAAATCCGGACAACTGCAATACGACTGACCGCCTTCCCATCCACGCAGTGCCACCCGGTAGGAGTGCCCCGAGTTGCGGTTCGTGACGGTGTAGTCCGTCCAAGGTGTCGAACCATCCAATGCCGTCACCTGCATCGGCTCCGCCAGGGCCTTGGCCCGGCGCTGCGCCAGCGCCATGTCCACGAGTCCCGGCTCGTCCAGCCATTCAACCGGCACCTTGGCGATTGGCGCGGCCGCCAGGCCGAGAGCCACCTTCCGCTCGAGGACAAAGGCCAGGGCTCCCGCCTGATGGAGGCAGGGGCCGGAACCGCAGTCGAGACACCGCAGTCTCAGCCCACCCCGTCGCCCCTCGTCCAACCGGATTTCAACCCTCACGCCTGGCGTCCCCTCCGTCTCCGCGCAATCCACGAAGAGAGCCTTGCGCCCGCGCAACCCGCCCTCGAACCGGCCGGGTTGCCCCCGGCTGAGGAGAAGCATCCGCCGACCTTCCGGCCCCAGCAAGCGTTCCGCAACGGGCACGGAGAGGTGCGAAAGATGATCCGCCAAGGACCGGCGCCCTCTCGTTCTGGAATCAGACGCACGCCGCATCGCCTGCAACTTCGGGTTGATTTTTCTCTGATGGAATCAAACAAAAGAACATTATGGTCATATGACCATACTCATGGAGCACGATATTTGAACAGTCAACAAAAAAACAGCTGGATCCGTTTGGAGCTGGCCCGCATTTCTCAAGCTCTCGCTGCTGCGGCTTGGCCAATGGCATTCCTGCCGCGTTCCGCTCGAATTCCGGAGTTCACGGTGTGTCGGCCCACCGCTCTCCCCGGAATCCTTCGCGCGCCTTGCAGAAAATGCCATTTGCCTGCGCCTCGCGACGCGATCCTTGAGAAATGCGGGCTGGTGGGAATGGCCCCGATGGGCACCCACGACGGAGTCGGTGAGCGATTCCACTACGGGAATGCCGGTTGCGTAGCGGAATCCCCGGAATTCCGTTCCAGCTTCCCTCCCCATCATGCACGCCCGTTCGGGGGAGACCCTTCAGGTTGCAACAGACCCCAGAACGCGAGCCCGAAGCCCTCCTGTTTTCAGCTCACGGGAGGGAGAAGGAATCCGGATTCTGGTAACCGCCGTCGATCGATTTGGCGATCTGCAGGGTGACATCGACGAGCAGGGCGCTGGCCCCGAAACGAAAGAGGTCGGGATGAAGCCAATCGTCTCCGAGGATTTCCTTGACCATGGCGAGGTAGTGGAGAGCTTCCTTGGCTTGGCGAATGCCCCCGGCCGGTTTGATGCCGATCCGTTTTCCCGTATCCAGATAGACGTCGCGCACCGCGAGGAGCATCACGAGGGTGACGGGAAGGGTGGCGGCCGGGCTGATTTTCCCGGTGGAGGTCTTGATGAAGTCCGCGCCGGCTTTGATGGCGATCTCCGAGGCGAGGCGGACATTGTCATAGGTCTGCAGTTCCCCGGTTTCAAAGATGACCTTGAGGTGGGCGGGGCCGCAGGCTTCCTTGGTGGCGGCGATTTCGTCGAAGGTGAGGGATCGGTTGCCGCGGAGGAATTCGCCGCGGCTGATGACCATGTCGATTTCCGTGGCCCCTTGGCCGACCGCCCAACGCACATCCGCAAGTTTCTGTTCCAAGGGGAATTGACCGCTGGGGAAAGCGGTGGCGACCGCCGCCACCTGGAGCCTGGAGCCGGCGGCGAGCCGGACGGCGTGGGGCACGAGGTTGGGGTAGACGCAGACGGCGGCGCAGGGCGGGCAGTCGTAGCGTTCCGGCATGGGGCGGAGCGCCTTGGCGACGAGATGAGCGACCTTGCCCTGGGTGTCGTTGCCCTCGAGTGTGGTCAGATCCATCATGGAGACCGCGAGTTTCAGGGCCTCGAGTTTGCACCGCCCTTTGAACGATCGGCGTGTGAAGGCGGCGGCGCGTTCCTCGATGGCCACCGCGTCGAGGGAGGGAAGACGTGAAGTCGGGGTCATGACCCCGCCAACATGGACCGGGCAGATCCGATTCTCAAGACAAGCGGACCATATCCTTGACGAACTGGGCCCAAAGGAAGACCAGCCCGCGCCAGGAATAACGGAAGGTGTCGTCCCCGATCGGGGCGATGAGGCCGCGGGAGAAGTTGTGATCCACTTGATCCCGGATTTCGGAGGCAATGGCTCCGGGAATCTCCTCGGGCGCCAGTTTGGGGAGAATGGAGGGATCGATTCCCCTGTCCATGAGGAAGTGTTCGTGAAGTTCGAGCAGTTCGACGAAGGAGGCGGCCATTGGTGCCGGGTTGATCCGGACCCGTGGGGACATCGCCATGGTTTCGGAGAAAGGATAGTTCCAGGTGCGGAGGATGTTGCCGTGGGCGTCGCGGCTGGTGAGGCTGACGTAAGACAAGCCCAGTTCGTTTTGCTCCGCGAGGCAGATCGCGGCTTCGGTGCGGCGTCCCTCGTGGTAGAACAGACGGTAGAATTGATTCATTCCCTCCCAAACCCAACCGGTGTCATCGACATACTCGAACCCTTCCGCTTCGATCTCGGTGGTGAGGACCGAAAGTTCCGGAAAACGCATGGCCGAGGGAGGGGAGACATGAGCGAGTTCCTTGTGGATCGGCATGCGGAGGCCCCGGATGCGGGTGAGGAGTTCAAACCAAGGGAACAGAAACCACGCGACCACGGCGGCGACCCCGCCGAGGTGGCTTTTCAGCAGCATCCAACCGAACCCATAACTGGCCGCGAGGATGAGGATGGCACCCGCCTTGCGGAGAACCGGGTGGTGGAAGGTCCGCAAGGCGAAAGCGAGGACGACGGTTGCGGCCAGGCCAAGGAGCGGTTGGAACGTGACATCCATGAGTCGATTGCCGTTGCGGTCAGGGCCGGATCCCGTGTTCCTGGAGAAACGCGCGCAGTTCGGGAACGCCGCAATCCGCCAGAATTAGATCGCCGAAAGTGACGGTTGGAGCGAGGGATTGACCCGAGATCCGCCGCATTTCGGCATAGGCGTCAGGATCGGCGAGGACATCGACTTGGTCGAAGGCATAGCCATTGGTCCGCAGGTCGGCCAGCACTTGGGCGCACCAAGGGCACCCTGACTTTACGAAGACTTTCAGCTGGGGATCACTCATCTCCATTTTACGGGAAGGGCAACCACTCGTCCGGCTGCCGCGGGCCGTCAAATGCGAAAATGCGAGGGCGGGTCAGTAAGACTTTGCGAACACCAAACGCCTCGAGGAAGGCTTGCCGGTGTAGAAGCAGGTCCCCGGTTCTCCGGGCGAAATGGCAGGGTCCTTGGGAATGCAGCGCACCGTCACCTTGAATTCCTGTTGCAAGCGTTTCTCGTCCGCCGCGGAGCCTCCCCAATGGGCCAGCGCGAAGCCCCCGTGGATTTCCGGCTTGTCAGGATTCCGGGGCGTGAAATAGGCCCGGAAATCGTCCAGGGAATTGATCTCCACGGTATGGGCCCGCCGGAACTCCAGAGCGCGGGCGAGCATGGCTTTTTGCACTTCTTGCAAGGTCCTGCCAATGGTTTGGATGATCTGTGGCAGGGGGACAAAGGCCTTGTCCTTGGGCCCGAGGTAGCGTTGGCAGAGAGCCGCCGTGCCCTGTTCCAGATCCCGGGGGCCGATCTCGATGCGCAGCGGGACGCCTTTTTTGATCCATTCCCAACTCTTCACCCCGCCGTTAAGATCCCGCTTGTCTACGTCCACGCGGACGGGCTCGCCCCAGGCTTTTTTGCGCCGGAGCGCGGCGGCCAGTTGTTCCGCGGCCTCGAGCACGGCGGCCTTGGTCTCCTCTTTTGGGGTGACGGGCAGGATGACGACCTGGGTCGGCGCGATCCTGGGTGGGAGAACGGCTCCGTCATCGTCCGCATGCGCCATGATGAGGGTGCCGATGAGCCGGGTGCTCACGCCCCAGCTGGTGGTCCAGGCGAATTGTTCCCTGCCGTCGCGCCCTTGGAATTTGATGTTGGCCGCCTTGGCGAAATTCTGGCCGAGGAAGTGCGAGGTGCCGGCCTGGATGGCTTTGCGATCCTGGACCATGGCTTCCACGGTGAAGGTGTTTTCCGCGCCGGGGAAGCGCTCGGCTTCGGTCTTCTCCCCCGGAATCGAGGGAATGGCGAGGTGATCCCGGAGGAAGGTTTCATAAACCCCGTGCATGAGGTGGGTTTCCTCAAGGGCTTCCTCCCGGGTCTCATGGGCGGTGTGGCCTTCCTGCCAGAGGAATTCCGCGGTCCGGAGGAAGAGGCGGGGGCGCATTTCCCAACGCATCACGTTGGCCCATTGGTTGATGAGGATGGGCAGGTCCCGGTAGCTCTGGACCCAACGGGCGTAGGCGGCCCCGATGATGGTTTCCGAGGTGGGCCGGATGATGTAGGGCTCCGCCAGTTTCCCGGTGGGAATCATTTTCACGGTTCCGTCCGGCTGCTTTTCCGCTTCCAGACGGTGGTGGGTGACCACGGCGCATTCGGTGGCGAAGCCTTCGGCGTGCTCCGCCTCTTTCTCCAGATAACTCAAGGGAATGAGCAGCGGGAAGTAGGCGTTTTTGTGACCGGTGGCCTTGAAATGGGCGTCGAGCTGGTCCTGCATCCGCTCCCAGATGCCGTAGCCGGGAGGCTTGATCACCATGCAACCGCGCACCTCCGAGTTTTCCGCCAGATCCGCCGCCCGCACCACTTGCTGATACCACTCCGGAAAATCCGCTTCCCGGGTCGGGGTGATCGCCGTTTTCACGGGGGCGGGTTGGGCGGCTTGCGGCGTTTGTTTCGGTTTTTGCGGAGCGGAGGCCATGGCGAAGGGCTAGTTTGTGGGGGATTTCGCAATGAGCAAGTGCGAGTCCGTCCGGACTCAACCGTTGAGCGCCGCTTCCCCCGGAACCGCCAACCGGCCGGGATCCGGATTCCGCGGATGGCGGATCCCGCTGAGGGAGGTGCCGACGATCGCTTCCTCGATGGATGCTGCCAACCGGACGTAGGGTTGCCGGTCCCGGCCGGCCTGATGCCGGATGCCCTCATAGATCAGCCCGAGGACCGACGAAAGCTGGCGGCGCGCTTCCGAAAGCGGGGGGAGCGCCGCCCCGGCCTCCTCCCGTTCCGTTTCCCGATATTGCGCCTGCACCGTCTTCAGATTCTTATACCAAGAGAGGAGATCGAGCGTGGCCAGATCGATTTGAAAGGGCGAGGGATCGAGACCGGCGAAGAACAGATCCAACTCCCCGGTCCCTCCGGTGAGCCCGTGGTGATCAAGCACCCGGCTCAGCCGGGAGGCGGCCTCAGCCTTCGCGGTGAATGGGTGGCGCCCCCCCGCCCGGATGATCCGCATCAATCCCATGTAGAGTTCCCTCCGTTCGGCGTCGAGCCCGTCCCGGGGCGAGCGCAGTTTCCCGGTGGGACGATCCGCGGCGAGGCGGGCCACGGTGGCGACGTCCCCGACCAGGTCGGAGGCGAGTTGGCGCAGGAAAGAGTCCTGGGGCGGCACCCCGCCCAGTATTTCGCCGATTTTCGTGCCCGCCGTCACGAGCTGGGCGACGGTGAGATCGCAAAAGCGGGCGGAGCAATCGGACGCGGGCATCATCGGGAAATTTATTAAGACTTATGAAATACTAACAAAATCAAATAAAAGCGCAAGCCCGCGCCCCCTTTTTCTCAAGGAGCGCGGGCTGTTCCCGGAAAACGGGTTGGGGTCGGGCCTCAGCTTTTCGCGCCCTTGGTCTCGTCCACCACCACGAAGCGGCTGCCGCCCCGGCTCCAGATTTGGAGCAAGGTCGGAGCGGCGGGGACCGCGGCCGTGAGTTCGATGGCGCGGGCGGCATCATTGACCGGTTTGCGGTTGATTTGTTGGATGACGTCTCCGGGGCGCAGACCGGCTTCCCAAGAAGGGGTTCCGGGCTCGACGGCGGTGATCAGGGCTCCCTTGATTTCCGCGGGGATGGCGGCGGAGCGGCGGCTTTCGTTGTCCAAGTCCGCCACGGCCACGCCGTTGAGCGCTCCTTCATCGGAAGAAGAGTCGCGGGAGGAGAGTTGCCCACGGGCCGGGCCCGAAACCTTTTGGGCCTCCAACCGGGCGGTGAAGGTCCGGGGTTTACCGTCGCGGAGCGCGACAATCTCCGCGTTTTCCCCCGGCTTGTGGTTGGCCACGCTGAGTTTGAGGGAGCGGGCGTCTTTGACGGGTTGGCCCGCGAAACGGGTGATGATGTCTCCGCTCAGGAGGCCGGCCGTGTCCGCGGGCGATCCTTTGACCACATCCCCGACGAGAGCTCCCGGGGTTTGGTCGTCCGCGCCGAATTGACCGGCCAGTTCCGGGGTGAGATCCTGGATCATAACGCCGAGCGATGCCCGCACGACCTTGCCGGTGGCGATGAGTTGTTCCATGATGCCGCGGGCCATGTTCACCGGGATGGCGAAGCCGATGCCGTCATTGCCGCCGCCGCGGCTCACGATCGCCGTATTGATTCCGATGAGGCGTCCCTGGGAATCGAGGAGCGCGCCTCCCGAGTTCCCCGGGTTGATGGCGGCATCGGTTTGGATGAAGTCCTCGTAGTCGAGTCCCATGGTGGCGCGGCCGATGGCGCTGACCATGCCAAGGCTGACGGATTCACCGAGGCCGAAGGGGTTCCCGGCGGCGAGGACCAGATCCCCGACCTCGATTTTCGAGCTGTCGGCAAACGTGACGGCGGGGAGACCGGAGGCATCCACCTTGACCACCGCCAGATCGGATTTCGGGTCGGTGCCCACCACCTTGGCGGTCAGGGAACGGCCGTCATGGAGGGTGACCTCGACCTTTTCGGCGTCGTCCACCACGTGATTGTTCGTGAGGATGTAGCCGTCCGGGGTCACGATCACGCCGCTGGCGGAGCCCTGGGGGCGGGGCATCGGAAGGCGGCGTCCCGGCTGTTCAAAGAGGCGGCGGGGATCGAATCCCAACGGATCGTCATCGTTGAGTGCGGGAGTCGCCTTCCCGGTGACATCGATCCTGACGACCGAGGGCGCGACCTTTTTGATGACCGGCGCGAAGCTGGCCGGGAGACCGCTCTCCCGGTTCACCGGGGAGGGATCGACCGTGATTCGGGCGGCCGGATTTTTGTCGGTCGAGGCGGACTCGACCGCATGGATCAGGGGTATGGTGAGGCCCACCGGAAGAGCAAGTCCGCCGGCGGCCAAAGCGAGGGCCCAAGGATGGGGAAACGTGGTTTTCATGACGGCAGGATGCCATGGAACGGCCGGACGCGGTATGGGCCCGCGGACCTGTTGCGGCTAGGCATTTTTCCTATGCCGGGCCCATGGAGGCGCATCGGAGTTGACGCGGCGGGGATTTTCCGGTTTATAGACAGGAAACCTTGGATTTACCGATGAAACACCGATCCGTCGTCCTTGCCCTGTTCTTGTGTGCTCCGTTGCTGTTGGATGTCGCCCAGGCCCATTCGAAGGGGAAATCCTCCTCCGGCTACCGGGTGGTTTCCGGCGGACACCGTCATTCCGGCCGGGGATTCACCTTGCGACCCTCCTTTTACTCGAATCGCTACCCGCGTTTTTACCCGACCACGTCCCGCTCGAACTTCATCCTGCCGGCCTATCGCTCGTCCTGGCCGGTGGGGTATCGGGCGGTGCCGGCCTGGGGAACGGCTTATTCCGGGCGCTACTACCAGAGCCACACCGGCTACATCGGCCGTCCTTACATTCATGTGAGGAATGGATGGGGCGGTTGCCATCCCTACACCCACTACTACCATCACGACGACTGGCGTTTGCGCCGGGTCATGGGGCGTTGAGGGACTGTCAGGGGGGCAGGTTGAGGTCAGGACCCACAGCTTGAGAACGTTCTGCGCCAGATCCATTTTGTCCGCGGGCTCCCGTCCCTGACAACGGGATCATGCGCCTTTCTTTTCACAATACTTACGCCAGGCTGCCCCCGGCTTTTTTCGAGCGCCTGGATCCCTCCCCGGTGGCCGCCCCCCGCTGGATCGCCTTCAACCGGGATCTGGCCGGGTTGTTGGGCTGGGATGACCCCGGCCTCGGGTCTGACGAAGGCTTGGCCATCTTTTCCGGCAACCGGGTTCCGGAAGGGGCGGAGCCGATCGCCACCGTCTATGCGGGCCATCAGTTCGGGGGCTTTGTCCCCAGGCTGGGCGACGGGCGGGCCATTCTCCTGGGCGAGGTGGTGGGACGCGACGGATGGCGCCGGGACGTGCAACTGAAGGGGGCGGGGCCGACCCCGTATTCCCGGCGGGGGGATGGCCGATCCGCGCTTGGTCCCGTTTTGCGGGAATATCTGGTCTCCGAAGCCATGGCGGCGCTGGGGGTGCCGACGACCCGGGCCCTCGCGGCGGTTTGGAGCGGTGAACCGGTTTACCGGGAAAACGTGGAACCGGGCGGAGTCTTCACCCGGGTGGCGCGATCGCATTTGCGGGTGGGGACCTTCGAGTATTTTTCGGCGCGCGGGGATCTGCCGAACTTGGAGACGCTGACGAACCACGCTGTGGAACGGCATGATCCGGAGGGCGCGGAGGCGGAAATCCCGGCGCTCGCCTTGCTCGAGGGCGTGATCCTCCGTCAAGCCGGTTTGGTGGCCCATTGGATGAGTCTGGGGTTCATCCACGGGGTGATGAACACGGACAACACCAGCATCTCCGGGGAGACGATCGACTACGGTCCCTGCGCGTTTCTCGATGGCTATGATCCGGCCAAGCGGTTCAGCTTCATCGATACCCGCGGCCGTTATGCCTACGGGAACCAGCCGAACATCGCGCTCTGGAATCTGGCGCGGCTCGCTGAGGCCCTTCTTCCCCTGCTGGCTCCGGAACCGAAGGAGGCGGTGGCCCGGGCGGAAGCGGCTTTGGACCGATTCGCCGCCGGATTCGAGGAGGCTTGGACGCGTCGCTTTGCCGCCAAGATCGGGATTGCCGTGCCGCGGCCGGAGGATCGGGAGCCGGTGCTGGGCTTGCTCGCTTTGCTGGAGACCCACGCGGTGGATTTCACCTTGGCGTTCCGTGGCCTGGCCGATGCGCTCACGGAGGTCCCGGAGCGGTTTTCGGGCCTCTTCCCCGGGCCCGGGGTGGTTGTGCCCTGGTTGGAGAGATGGCGCCAGCACCTCCGGTCCCGGGGGATCCAGCCGGAAGAGGCCGCGGAAACGATGCGCCGGGCCAACCCGCTTTTCATCCCCCGGAACCATCGGATCGAGGAAGTGATCCGGGCCGGGAGGGAGGGGGATTTCGGGCCGTTCGAGCGGCTCCACGGGATTCTGCGGAGGCCATTCGACGACCAACCGGAGAACCGGGAGTTCGCGGAAGGGCCGGAGCCGCACGAGGTGGTGTCGGCCACCTTTTGCGGGACGTGAGAGTGGACCGAGGCGTCAGGCCTCCTTGACCGCATGGACCAGCTTGGCCAGGGATTCCTTGGCGTCCCCGTAAAGCATCCCGGTGTTCGGCTTGAAGAAGAGCGGGTTTTCGATGCCCGAGAATCCCTTGCCCTTGCCGCGCTTGAGGACAATGACGGTTTTGGAGCGGTCCACCTCGAGGATCGGCATGCCGGCGATCGGGCTCCCCGGGTTGTCCCGGGCGTCGGGGTTGACGACGTCGTTGGCGCCGATGACCACCGAGACGTCGGTGTTGGGGAAATCGGAATTGATTTGCTCCAACTCATAGAGCTGGGAGTAGGGGACGTTGGCCTCGGCGAGGAGGACGTTCATGTGGCCCGGCATCCGGCCGGCCACGGGATGGATGGCGAACTTCACGGTGACGCCGCGTTCTTCGAGGGAATCGCACAACTCGCGCACCACGTGTTGGGCCTGGGCGGTGGCCATGCCGTAGCCGGGAACGAAGACCACCTGGCGCGCGTAGGCCATCTGGGTGGCCACGTCGTCCAGAATGACCTCGCGCATCTCGCCTTCGGCCGAGCCACCGGCATCGGCGGCCGGACTGCCGAATGCTCCGAAGAGGACATTGGTGATGGAGCGGTTCATCGCCTTGCACATGACGATGGAAAGGATGAAGCCGGAAAAGCCGTCGAGGGTTCCGGCGATGATGAGCACGTTGTTAGAGATGGCGAACCCGGTGGCAGCGGCGGCGAGACCGGCGTAGGAGTTGAGGAGGGCCATGACGACGGGCATGTCCGCGGAGCCGATCGGGAGCACGAGCATGACGCCGAAGACGAAGGCGAGGGCCATCATGAGATAGAAGGCCCAGCCGGTGGCGGGGTTGAAAATGAGGTAACCGAAGAGCCCGACCGTGACGACGATGAGGGTCAGGTTGAAAAGATTTTGTCCTTTGAAGGTCATCGGGGCTCCGGGGAGCATCCCCTGGAGCTTGGCCGCGGCGATAAGGGAACCGGTGGTGGTGAGGGAGCCGAGGAGGACCTCAAGACTGATGGCGGTGATCTTGAATCCGCCGAGGTGCCCATGATGGGTGTAATACTCCGCGATGCCGACCAAGGATGCGGCCAGGGCGCCGAATGCATGGGAGAGGGCGGTCCGCTGGGGGAGGGCGGTCATCGGCACCCAATGGGACATCAATGCTCCGATGGCCCCGCCGATGATGAACCCGGCGATGATATATTCGTAACTGACGATCTCATGGTGGAGCAAGGTGCCGACGATGGCCAGAAGCATGCCGAGTTCCGCGGCGTGCATGCCACGGCGGGCGGTCTCCGGATGGGTCAGGCAGCGCAGCCCGTAGATGAAGAGCAGCGAAGCGATGAGATAACTGAACGCGATGGTATATTCCATGGGACCGGAAACGGATTAGTTCTTCTCTTCGGGTTTCTGCTTCATCTCTTCCTTGCTCTTGAAGAACTTGAGCATGCGTTCGGTAATCCAGAAGCCACCGACGACGTTGATGGTGGCGCAGGTGACGGCGATGAAGCCGAGCCAAGTGCCGACGGTGTTGTGTTGCGCCCCGGCGGCCACGATGGAACCGACCAGGGAAATGCCGGAGATGGCATTGGTGGCGGACATCAGCGGCGTGTGGAGGAGCGGAGGAACCCGGGTCAGCACCAAATAGCCAAGAAAGGCGGCCAGGGCGAAAATGTAGAGGGCGGGAATGAATTCTTCGGGACTCATGCGGTGGGAGCGGTTTGGGTTTCGATCAGGTTGCGCAGCGTGTCGTTGGTGACGGCGCCTTGATGGGCCACGAGGCAATGTTTGAGGATGTCGTTCGCGGGATCGAGCTTGAAGGTCTTGGCTTCCTTGTCCCAGAAGTGATCGATCAGGTTCCCGAGATTGTTGCTATACATTTCGCTCGCCACCCGGGGAACGCGTCCCGGCAGATTGCGATGGCCGAGGATGCGGACGCCGTTGAGGATGACTTCCTCGCCGACCACCGAGCATTCCACGTTGCCGCCGGTCTCCACGGCCATGTCGACGACGACGCTGCCCGGTTTCATGCCCTGCACCATCGCGGTGGTGAGAATGAGGGGGGCCTTGCGGCCGAAAACCTGGGCGGTGGTGATCACCAGATCCGACTGTGCGCAGCGTTGGGCCATCACCTCCCGCTGCTTTTCCAACTGCTCCGCGGTCAGCTCCTTGGCATAACCCTGGGCCGTCTGGCCGGTTTCACCGAGGTCCACCTTCACGAACTTGGCCCCGAGGGATTTGACCTGTTCCTCGACCACCGGCCGGGTGTCGAAAGCCTCGACCACGGCTCCGAGCCGTTTGGCGGTGGCGATGGCTTGCAGCCCGGCCACGCCGACGCCGATGACGAAGACCCTGGCCGGGGCGATGGTGCCGGAGGGCGTGCTCATCATGGGGAAAATCCGGTCGAGCCGGTTGGCGCCGATCATCACCGCCACGTAGCCGGCAAGGTTCGCCTGAGAGCTGAGGGCATCCATCTTCTGCGCGACCGTGGAGCGGGGGATCATCTCCATGCAGAGGGCGCTGACCTTGGCTTCGGCGAGTTGACGGAGCAGCGCCAGATCGGTGAAAGGATCGAGGTGGGAGATGTGCAGGCAGCCGGCCTTGACCAGACCCACTTCCTCCGCCGGAGGCTTGCGGAGGCGCAGGACGATGTCCGCCCCGCCGAGCCCCTGTTTCCGGCTTTTTGCGATCGTGGCCCCGGCCGCCGTGTATTCCTCATCGCTGAAAAAAACCGGTGCGCCCAGTCCGCCTTCGATTTCCACGTGGGCGCCCAGCTTCGTCAACTTGGCCACGGTGGCTGGCACGACGGCGATGCGCCTCTCCTCGGCATGGGTTTCCGCGGGAACGAAGATTCGGGTCATGATGTAGGGTTCAAGTTGGCTCTCAGCCCGCTGACGCCGGATGGGGCCCGTGTCAAGCGGTTCGCACCCACGAGCGCTGCAAGGCAGCCGGGGGAACGCGCAGGATCATAAAATCCCCAGTAATTCCGTCAACTCCGATTTCTACAGAGAGAAAGCCCCGAAATCCCCGCCAAGCCGGGGCATCGGCTCACTCGTAACGCAACGCCTCGATCGGATCGAGCGAGGCCGCCTTTCTCGCCGGATAAAAGCCGAAGAGGATTCCCACCGCGGCGCTGAAAGCAAAGGAGTAGAGCACGGGCCCGGCGGTGATGTAGACCGGCATGGGAGAGAAGCGCATGATCAGCGTGGCCGCGAGGAAGGCGAGACCGATGCCGATCATTCCCCCGAGCAGGCTGAGCGTGACCGCCTCGATGAGGAATTGGACGAGGATGTCGCTCCCGCGCGCGCCAATGGCCAGCCGGATGCCGATCTCGCGGGTGCGTTCGGTGACGCTGACGAGCATGATGTTCATGATGCCGATGCCACCGACGATGAGGGAAATGCTGGCGACGAATCCGAGCAAGGTGGTCATGGTTTTGGAGGTGGCGGTGGCCATGTTCGCAAGCTCCTCCTGGGTCCGGATGCTGAAGTCGGGCTCACGGTCGCCCGGCAGGCGGTGCCGTTGGGAGAGAAGGTTTGAGACCTGCTCCACCACCATGGCCACGGATTTCCCGCGCTCCACGCTGACGGTGATCCTCGGGATGGTCTTGACCCCGAGCACCCGTTTCATGGCGCTGGTGTAAGGGACGACGAGGGTATCGTCCTGATCCCGCCCGAAGAAAGAGGCCCCCTTGGGGGCGAGGACACCGATGATGGTGAACGGGACATTGCGGACGCGCACGATTTTGCCGAGCGCCTCTTCCTCGCTGCCAAACATCTCCAAGGCCGTGGTTTTGCCGATCACGGCGACCTTGGCATAAGCCTTGACGTCCCGTTCCTCGAAGGGACCGCCATGGGTGAAGCTCCACATCCGGATCGAAAAATAGTCGGCATCGACTCCGTTGAGCCGGGTGAACCAGTTCTGATTGCCGGAGGAGATGCGGGCGCTGCCCTCGACCTCCGGGGTTACGCCTTGCACTCCCGGGATTTCCCGTTTGATCGCGAAGGCGTCCTCCAGGGTCAGGGTTCCGGCGGAGCCAAACCCGCCGCTCATGCCGCCCCGGGAACTGCTGCCGGAGAAAACCATGAGGGCGTTGTCCCCCATCGAAGCCACTTGGTCCTCCACCTGCTTCTTGGCACCGTTCCCGATGCCGACCATGGCGATGACTGCGGCGACGCCGATGATGATGCCGAGGGCGGTGAGAAGCGACCGCAGCTTGTTGCGCAGGAGGGCGCGGAAGGCGGTGCGGAAACTGGTCTGCAGCCTCATGCTCCCCCCTCCGCGGGCAGGCGCCCGAGTTCCGCCGCGGCGTTGAGGCGGTTCGCGACCAAGTTGTCGGTGCGGATCCGGCCGTCCCGCATCACGATGATCCGTTTGGCATGATTGGCCACTTCGGGTTCATGGGTCACCATCAGGATGGTGATCCCCTCGTCGTTGAGTCGTTGGAAGATCCCGAGGATCTCGATGCTGGTGCGGGAGTCGAGATTGCCGGTCGGTTCATCCGCCAGCAGGAGGACGGGATCGTTGATGAGACTGCGGGCAATCGCGACCCTCTGCTGCTGGCCGCCGGAGAGCTGGTTGGGGGTATGGCCGGCCCGTTTTCCGATCCCGACCATTTCGAGCGATTGCAGGGCCTTCCTGCGTTGTTCCGCGGCGGAAAGCGGCGTCCGCCGATAGAGCATCGGGAGTTCCACGTTTTCCACGGCGGAGGTTCGGGAGAGCAGGTTGAAGTTTTGGAAGACAAACCCGATCTTCCGGTTCCGCAGGTCGGAGAGCTGGTCCCGGGGCAACGTGGAGACCTGGATGCCGTCGAGCCGGTATCCTCCCGAGGTGGGGCGGTCCAGACAACCGAGGATGTTCATCAGGGTGGACTTGCCCGACCCGCTGGTTCCCATCACAGCGACGAATTCCCCCCGTGAGATCGTCAGGGAAACGCCGCGCACCGCATGGACCGGTTCCTCGCCGGATTCATAGGTCTTGTGGAGATCCTCCAGTTCAATGATCGGTGCCATGACGGACGCGGCTCAGCGGTGCGACATGCGTCCGCCGAACGGACTGGGCGGTCCGGACGGGGCGGAACCGCCGGTGCCGGGGATAAATTGGTTGGTGACGACGTCGTCCCCTTCCGCGAGGCCCCCGGTGATTTCCGTGTAGATGCCATCGGTCAAGCCCGTCTTCACCTCGACCGGCTCCGGGTGGCCATCCCGCAGCAGGTGGACGCGCTTGATCCCCCCGGATCCTTCCCCGCCACGGCCTTCCCCGCGCGATCCGGCGGGAGGTCCGGAGGCCTGCTTCTGCGTCGGTTTGAAGCGGAGGGCGGAATTCGGCACCGCCAGCACATTTTCCCGTTTGTCGAGCACGATGGAGACATTCGCCGTCATCCCGGGACGCAACTCCAGCTTGGGGTTGGCCACCTCGATGACGGTCACGTAGGTGACCACGTTCTCCACCGTGACCGGCGCGAACCGGACCATCTTGACCCGGCCCCGGAACGTGCGTCCGGAGAAGGCATCGACGGTGAATTCCGCCTCCTGACCCTCCTTGACGCCGCCGATGTCCGCCTCGGAGACATTGGCCTCGATCTGCATCTGGGAGAGATCGTTGGCGATGGTGAACAGCTTGGGGGCGGTCATCGCTGCGGCCACGGTTTGGCCCTCGTTGACATCCCGGGAAATGACGATGCCATCCACCGGAGCGGTGATGGTGCAGCGCTCCAGATCCACCGTGGCGCGGTCGAGCTGGGCCTGGCGCATCATCACCATCGCCTTGGCTTGGTCCAGATCCGCCACCGCCTTGTCGAGGTCCGCCTGGGTGCCGGCATTCCCGGTGACCAGTTCCCGCTGGCGTTTTTCATTGAGCCGGGCCAGTTCCAGAGACGCCTTGGCATTGGCCAATTCACCGTCGGCCTGATTCTTGGTGGCCCGGTAGGTCGCCGGATCCAACTGCGCGATGATCTGGCCGGCTTTCACCGGGGTGTTGTAGTCGGCCACCAGCTTCCGGATGATCCCGGAGATCTGGCTTCCGACCTCCACCGTGACCAACGCACTGAGCTGGCCCGAGGCGGTGACCGTTTGCACGATGTCCTGCCGTTTGACGGGCGCGGTTTGGTATTCGGGCTCCGGCTCGCCTTTGAAAATCAAGGGACGACCGAACCAGACGCCCGTGGCAAGGACCGCGCCCCCGATCAACCAGGGCAGGAAGGGAAATTTGACGCCGTTCATGGGGCCACTTTGCGAACTCGTTCTTCTTCCAAAACCCCGGTCACCTGATCGAGTCGCCTCAAAGCCAGTTCAAATCCATAAATTTGCAGCGCCAAATCCTTCCGCGCGTTGTTGAGGGTCCGGAGGGCATCGAGCACATCGATGGCCCGGGCGGTCCCGGCGCGATACTGGGTCTGCACGTCCTGATAGGCTTGGGATTCCGCATCCACCTGGGCCTCCAAGGCCTCGATGGTTTCTCCGAGGCTCCGCAACGTCACGAAGGCGGTCGTCACCTCCTCCTGCACCGTCTCCCGGAATTTCGCGTAATCCTCTTCCGATTGCTCCACCTCGAGGCCTTGCTTCTTCAGGTCGATGGTCCGCTGGCCGGCGTTGACAAAGGGAAAACGAATCGCCAGCACCGCCTGCCAATCGCTCCGGTTGAGATTGCCCGAAGCCTGGGTCCCGGAGGAGCTGGCCTGGCCGCTGAGGACCGGTGCGTATTGGGCCCGGATCTCTTTGACCCTCTCCTTCTGCTGCCGGATCACCAGTTCCCGCGCCTGCAAATCCTCCCGCTCCGTGAAGGCGGTCACCAGCAAGCCGTCGAGCGCGTCCAGAGGGGGACGGCTCATGCTCCGGGGAGGTTCCACAAGGACGAAGTTCCGCTCCTTCTTATCCAGCAGGTTCGCCAACACATTGCGTTTCACGATCAAATCGTTCTCCGCCTGGATCAACGCCCGCCGGTTTTCCTCGGTGGAGGCCTGCGCCCGCAGCACGTCCGCCCGAGTCACCGCACCGGCGTCGGCCCGTTTCCGGGCGATCGCCAGATTCTCCTCCGCAAGGCGCAGGGTCTCCGCGCTCACCGCCACAATGCGTTGTTGGGAGAGCACATCGAAAAACGCGGAGGCCACCCCGTAGAGGGTTTGGCGGATCGCCGCCTGGTATTGCAACCGGGTCGATTGCGTGATCAGTTTCCCCCGGCGGTAAGCCGGCAGCAGAGTGAAATCGACGAAAGGCCAGGTCAGGTTCAGGCTTGTCTGGTTCGAGGTCAGGGCCCCGCCGGACACGTTCCCGAGGGTGCTCGTGAACCCGCGGTTCGCCCCCGTGCGGTCGCTCCGGTTGGAGGAGGCGTTCCCGGTGATCGTGGGCATGAGGCGCGTCATGGCTCCGGCGGGCTCCAAAGCTCCCTTGCGGGCCTCCGCATAGGCGATCGCCAGGGTTTGGTCCGTGGCCAGCGCGAGGTCGTAGGCGGCTTCCAAGGTGAGGCCGGGCGGATCCCCGGCCCAACCGATGCCCGACAGGCAGACCAATCCGGAAATGATCGATGAAAGGCGCGGGGACATGGACGGGAATCAGCCGGGACAGCCTAGGCTACGACAAACGAGGGCCGGAGGGGGATAAATTTTTATTTAGGTAGGATTGATATTCAGCAAAATCGTACGGTTTCACCACAGCCCCGCAAGCGGATTCTGGCGAATTTCGTGCCTCAACAGCGAAACGCCGGTTTCAAGCCGCGGTTTGGTCCGGCCTCCCGGGGGGCATCGGCCGGGCTTTCTTGCGGGCTATCCTCCGTTCAACGAGCAGGCCCACCGCCGGTCCGAGGCTGAGGAGGAGCAGGGCCCAACCCATCGCCATCCCCCAGAAGGTCAGCACCGGGGCGCAGCACTCTTCCCGGCGGCGGCAGAGGATATGGCAGGGCACGGCAACGAGCAATTCGAGGACGCTGCCGGCGAGAATCCATGTCAGCAGGCGGGCCGGGAGGCTTTCGGGAGCCGTCTCTTTCGTCGCTTTCCCGATGAGCATCCACCAGACGGCCCACATGCCGCCGATGAAGCCGAAGAAGACGATGCCGATGAACCAGGCGTCGGCGTTGTGTCCCGGGAAGGCCCGGGCGACGAAATTGGCGGAGGCCCCGAGGCCTTCCATGGCTTGGTCACCGGTCCCGGCCATGGATAGGGAGACGACGAGGCCGATGCTGAGGAGGCCCAGGCAGAAGGCGGTGGCGATCAGGGCGGGACGGACCTTGCGCCGGGCCTTGGGGCGATCCCGGGCGGGACGGATGCGGATTAGGAGGACGCCCTGCGCGGCGAGGAGGAGAGCGGTCCAGGTGAGGAAGAGGGGGTGACGGACGAGGGCGATCCCGTCCCCGGGAGGCCGGGGAGGGAAGGCCCATTCCCGCAGCAAGGCCATGCTGGCGACGAGGAGAAGCCAGAACACGAGCATCACCGGGATGGACCAAAGTCTCACCGGGACAAGGCTTGGCGGAGGATCGGTTCGAAAATGTCCGCCTGGCGCATGAAGCCGAGGTCGCTCGCGTGGGAGGCGTCGGTGGCTCCTTCCGTGTCGTCTCCGTAAAGGTGGTCGCCGGGAATGTAGAACAGGTGCTCCACTTTCTCCGCCACCAGGGATTCGTAGGCGGCGCGGAGGGCGGCATGATTCCGGGTGTGGAATTCCCGCTTGGCCGGGGTGATCCAGTCATTGGTGAAGCGCCGGTCCTCGACCAGGATGACGGGCACTTCCGGTTTGGCGGCGCGGATCTGTTTGACCAGGGGAATGCACTTTTCGGTCACCGCCTCGGGCGTCATGTTGGGAAGGCAATCGATCACGATGGCGGCCGCATCCAGTTGGACGAGGAAATCGCCGACCGCTGCATCCATGCGCCCGTTTCCGGAGAAACCAAGGTTCACGACCGGGCGGTCCAAGCGGCGGCCGAGAATGGCGGAGTGGACCATGCCGGGCCGGCTGGCACAGGCTCCATGGGTGATGCTGGTGCCGTAGAAGACGATCGGTTTGGTGCGGGGCGCAAGTCCCTTGAAGCGGCTCCCCCCGGCCACGCCGATGCGGAGGAATTCGATCCCGTTGTAAAGTGGCAGGAAAACAGCATATTCCCTCGTTCCAGGGGCGAGGTCCTTGATCATTTCCACCTTGATTTCCTGGGTCGCCGGTTTGGTGACCTGGACCCATTTCCATTGCCCCGAGGCGTCGCGGGCGTAGAGATCGATCCCGCTCACTCCTGTGGCGGGCATGTGGGGCAGGCCGAGCTTGTCCTTGGTGACCTTGTAATGAACGCTGATGGCGGTGGCATCGGTCTCGAACCGGGCCATCATCCCCGCGCTGTCCCGGCTCAGGTTCCACACCGCCGGGGTGACCTTGCCCTCTGCAGAGGCGGGCAGGCGGTCGAACCATTTGAGACGGGGTTGCTCGGGCAGGATGCGGCCTTCGATTCCCCACCCGGTGACATCGTGCCACTCCAGATTGTCCTTGGCCCCGGCGTTGACCCCCATGGCCGGGTCGAGCTTGGAAATCGGAACGGCCGGAGCGGTCTTCTGAGCGGGGGAGGAGAGGGGCAGACCGGCGACGAGGAAGAGCAGAAGAATGACTCGCATTCCCCTGCTTTCCTCCGGTCCCCGGCGCTGGACATTTTCAGTCGTCCGTGCTGTAGCGGATCCCTTTGCCGGCGGCCTGTTTTTTGATCATGGCCTTGACCTGGCCGTCGAAGCCATCGCCCTTGTCGATGGCGGCCTTGCGGGCTTTCTCCTCCTTGAGGAAATCCGTCCGTTTCTTGACGAGCGCCTCCATCTCCGCGTTGAGGCGCTTGCGTTCGGCCACGTTCTTTTCCACCTCGGCCTTCTGCTGCTCGGGGCTGAGGTTTTTCAGGGGCTCGGGAAGATTCGCGCGCTCCAGTTTGTCAAATTTCACGGTCCCGTCCGCGGCGAGCTCCGTGAGATCCGCGATCCCGCTCACCACCTTGGCGCTGGCGCTGGGCGCGGACTTGGTTTTCTGCAGGAAGTCGGCGCGTTCCGCCAGCGCTTCGGCGGGGGCTTCCGCGGCCCGCAGCAGTTTTTCCTGAACGGCGTTTTGCATCTGCCGGTCGCCATAACCGAGGACGGTATCCGACAGGGCGGCGCTGACCTTGCCGATCTCCGCGTCGAACGGGGTCGAGACGGCCACCGTTCCGCCGTCCTGGAGGATCGCGGCGTATTCCCCTTCCGCCTTGTCGGCGATCTCATTCCAGAAAGACGTGGTCTCGGACAGGGTGCCGCACTGGATGGTGTTGATGATGAGATCCTTTTTCACCGCCATTTGACAGACCTCGGGGTATTTGACGTCGTCCGTGAAATCCATCCGCGGCGGGGCGTCGCCAACGAGGAAAATGACCTTGAGGACGCTGCGGTCCGCGCTCCAGTCCATTTTGGTGACCGCTTCATGGAGAGCTTGGTTGACCGATTCCGGGGTATCCCCCCCGCCATCGGCTTGGAACTCCGTCAGTTTGCCGTAGATGTCGTCGAGGTCCCCGGAGAGCGGGCTGACCTTGGTCACGTATTCATCCCCCCGGTCCCGGTAGCCGATGAGTCCGAACCTGATTTCCGGGGTCGGTTTGGTGGAAACCATCGCGTTGGCGATGGACCAGATTTTGTCCTTGGCTCCCTGGATCAGTCCGCTCATCGACCCGGTGGTATCGAGCACGAAACAGACTTCGACCTTGGGTTTGGGGGCGGGAGGCTCGGCCGCACGCAGCGGCAGGGCGAGGGAGAGGAACAGCAGGGCGGTGGTGGGACGGTTCATGATTTATTCGTTGGTTGGTTTGGGAGGAAGGATTTCGATCAGCTCGCCATCGATGGCGAGTTGCACGGAGGCGCCGACGGAGAGCCATTGGCCCAGTGCGGGGGTCGCATTGAGCAGCTCGAAGTAGGCCGGGGAGGCGAATTCGATCTGACGGCGCCGGGCCGTGGCGGGAAGCGATTGGGCTTCCTGGTCGGTCCAGACGGAGCCGTTCTGAAAGAAGGTCTTGCCGGCGATGGACCGGGAGGAACTCAACGCGATCCTGACCTCTCCCCGGCCCTTGTCGGCGGCGGCGTTGGCGGAGGTGATTCCGAGGTAGTTTTGGGCTTCCTTGAGCGCCCGCGAAGCCTTGGCCACGCCCACGGCATCGGCGCCCTCCGAGTGATGCCGGAGCACCTCGAATTCCCGGAGCAGGGCCGGGGCTCCCCCGGGCTCGACCGCCTGGGTGCGCAGCGGAAGCGCCACCTGACGGCGTTCCTCGTCCTCGAGGATGAGGTAGGAAGTGTAGGGGGTGACGATCCCATACCGGCGGGCCAGGGAGGCGATTTCATCCCGGAGTTCTCCGCTCTCGCCGTGGAGACGGATTTCGTCGAGCAGATACCCGATGCGGCGGGTGGCCCAGAGTTTGGCGATGAACGGGTTGCGGGTCTCCTCCTGCAGGGGCACCGGCAGGAAAAACTCGCGCCGTTCTCCCTGGAGCAGGCCGCTCAGCTTGACCGTGCCCCCGGCCCGGGAGCCTTGGAAGGTGCCGAGGACCACCAGCTGGTCCCCCCGGAAGAGGTCGGGCAAATCCTTGGGATAGCGGGCGCGGATCCATTCAGTCCCGTCGATTCCCAATTCGAGATTCGTCAGGACGGGATCCGAGATCTTGGCGAAGAAGCGGGAGATCTTGTCCTCGATGTTTTCTTCCGGCAGCACGTATTCGCTCACGGCGCGGGTGCGTTCGGTGATGAGATCGAGCAGCCTTGTGTTCAGGCTTGTCCCGATGCCAAAACAGAACACCCGGACCGGCGTCGTGGTCCCTCCCTTGGCGCGCTCCAGCGCTTTCAGGATCTCCTCGTCTCCGGTGGCGCCGAGCGTCGGTTTGCCATCGGTCAGGAAGAGAATTTGCAAGGGGCGGTCCGCCTTGGCCCGGGCCGCGGCCGTTTTCATGGCCTGGGTGAGCGCTTCCTCGATGGCGGTGCCACCCATCGCCTCCACCGAGTCAAGGAACGCGCGGGCTTTGGCGCGGTGGCCTTCATCGGCCGGGACCAGATCACCGAAGACCGGTTCCGCTTCGGTGGAAAAGCGGATCATCTCGAACCGGTCGCCCTCGTGGAGGTGATCGACACAGTAGCGCATCGCGGCCCGGGCCTGATCCATTTTGGCCCCCTTCATGGAGCCGGAGGCGTCGAACACGAAAAGGACGTCCTTGGGCGACGGCTTCAGGTTCGCGTCCCAGGCGGGCGGAGTGACCAGCAGCAGGAAATGCCCCGGTTGGCCGCTCCCGTTTTCGTGGTGGGTCAGGAAATCGAGATCGATCGGTTCGCCCCCGGTGGAACGGTGGGAGAGATAGAGCTGGAAATCTTCGTCGACCGGCATCTTCTCCGTTTCCAGACCGACCACGGCCTGACGTTCCCCCTTGCGGGTGATCTCGACCTCATGCGAGGGGGAATAGACCGTCTTGAGAATGCGCCCTTCGCTCGCCTCGACCTCGATTTTCAAGGTGAAGTCAGGGATCGGTTTGAGAGAGTATTTGGCGGTGTCGAGTGGATAGGTATAACGAATCACAGTGCCGTCCTTCGGCAGGAGTTCGGAATAACGGATCCGGATTTCTTTGGTGGAGTGGGGTTCAATTGGGAAAATCCGCACCTTGAACAGGCCGCGATGCGCATACTCAAAGAGCGCGGGGTCGAGGGATTTGCGGACGATGTCCTCGTAGATCCCGCGGGCTTTTCCCGCCTCGAGAAGCTCCGCCGCCACCAGCTCCCCGTTGATCTCCATCGCGAAGTCCTGGATCTGGGCGTTGGGCGGCAGGGGAAAGACGAAGGTCCCCTCGAACCGTTGCGAGGTTGGGTTCTCAAAAACCTGGGTGACCCGGGTCGTTGCGATCTGGTCCCGCACCGTCGCTTCCACCGTCTGCCGTTTCACTTCCAAGGGCAGGTGGCGGAGAATCGGCCGGGGCGGCGGCACGGGCCGGCCGATCGGAGGCACCGGCGGGAGGATGATGACCGGTTCATCGACCACGATCAGGCCGGAACCCGGGCTCAGGGAGGGGAGGGCCAGAACCAGCAGCAGGCCGAGCAGCCGGGGGAGGGGAGGGAAACAGGGCATCGGAGGGGCGGGGTTGGGATTGGGAGGGAAGACGCGCCGGGAGGCTCGATTTGAGCGCGCCGGACATGGTTGAGACACACGGCGGGAAGAATTCTTAGGCGATTTTTTTTCTTTTCGGTTCTTGGACGGGTTTCACGGATTCCCTTTTGTCAGAGGCGGCGAAGCATGAAAAGGTGGTTGGCCGCGGTCCCGACGGGCAGGTCCCCGGAGAAACACCTTTCCAACCATGAAGCGCATCGTCGTCTTGACCGGGGCCGGGATCAGTGCCGAGAGCGGCTTGCAGACCTTTCGCGGCGCGGGCGGGCTGTGGGAGGGGCATCGGGTCGAAGACGTGGCGACCCCGCGGGCTTGGGCGGTGAACCCCGCGCTTGTGCTCAAGTTTTACAACCAACGGCGGCGGGAGGTTCGGGCGGCCTCGCCCAATGCCGCTCACCGGGCCCTCGTGGATCTGGAACGGGCGTTCGATGTGAGGATCGTCACCCAGAACGTGGATGATCTTCATGAGCGGGCCGGTTCCACGAACGTCCTCCATCTGCACGGGGAGATCATGCTGGCTCGCAGCACGCGTGATCCCGGGCTGGTCCGGCCTTTGGGCGAAGCCGACATCCACCCCGGTGACTGCTGTGAACTCGGCGGCCAATGGCGGCCCCACATCGTCTGGTTCGGTGAAATGGTGCCGGCCATGGAGCTGGCGATGGACATCGTCGCCGGGGCCGATGTGCTGATCGTCGTGGGCACGTCGCTGCAGGTTTATCCCGCGGCCGGACTGGCGTTCCATGCACCGGAGCGGGCCCGACGGATCGTGGTCAACCCCGAAGTGCCGGAAGGGCTTTCCGGGGCGGGCTTCAAGGTGATCGCGGAGCCTGCGACCGTCGGCGTGCCGGCGCTCGTTGCGGAGCTCCTCGCCGGAACGTTTCCTTGATTTGGTTGCAAGTTTCAGGAAATCCTCCGACGTTTCGAAAGCGCCCACCACGATGCGCCTGAAACCCACCAGCCCAGCGCGGCGGCGCGGCGGAATCCGTCAGGCTCCCGGGATCTTCGGAAGTTCCGGTCCGTTCTGGCTCGGGGTGTGGATCTTTTGTGCGGGCTGCCTTAGCGCGTCGGCGCAGGTGACGACCACCGGTTTCGCCAATGCTCCGCGCACCGAGGCCCCGGGAACCTTGCTGAGCCATCCGGTGACCAACGGATCCGAGCCGATCGGGAGGACGACCTCCATCAATTACCTCAACGGGTGGGTCATCGTGGGAGCGGAAGCCCCGGGCTCGAGATCCGGATCGGACCTCTTGACCCGGGTCTATGACCTCAGTGACCCGGCCAACCCGGTGCGGCGCTATCCTGCGGACTTCGGCTTGGTCTATCCTGAGAACCGATGGTATCGGACCTATGGTTGGAACGCCCACGGCACCGCTCAATCCGGGAACCTGCTGCTTCCGGAGCCGATCCGGGTCAACGGTTTCGGCGGTCTGGTGGAGATGGGAGGCACCAACGGAATCCCGACGCTCGCGCAGATGCCGTTGTGGTATAACCGCTCGTCGCAGGCCGGTCCCTGGCATGCCACCCTTTTGTGGTATGGAACGCCGGACCAGAACATCGAAATCTCACGGGTCGCCGTGGTCAACAACCTCGCCTCCCGCCGCGTCCTCGCGACGCTGGATCACGTGGGACCCTTCGGAGGCGGGGACTGGCATCCCATGTTTTTTGGTGATTTGTTGATCATGGCCCGCAGCGGCGGCGCGGCCCGGGATGGCGTGGTGGTCTATCGGTTGGTCTACCAGAACATGGAGGATGCCGACCCCAACAACGACCGGATCCAACCCCAGTTCGTCGGCTCGCTCGCCGGTGGTTTCCAAGGATATTGGCCGAACTTGTTCAGCGATGGCACCGGGCTTTATGTCATTGGTTCAACGAGCGATATCCTCATCGGGGCGGACATCACCCCGGCAACGCATCCGTCCGGTTCCGGGCAGTTGCAAACGGTGGCCAGCCTCACCGTGTCCAACTTCACCAACGCCTCCTATCCGGTCTACCAGGATAACTTCGGGTTCATCCACAACCGCAAGATCGACATGACGCGGTTTCTCGCGGGCGATGCCAATCCCATCGTGCTTACTTTGAACGAAGCGAATCCGCCGCGTCCTCCCGGCGCGCCCGCCCTGCCGCAGGGAGCGTTGGTCGGGGTGAACACGTCGCAGATGTCTTTGCCGCTGGGAAATCTCTGGCTCACCGGCGGGTATCCGATTCCGAACTTCAACCAAGGCCTCGGCGTTTGGGTCCATCAACAGGCTGCTGATACCGTGCCGCCGCGCGTCGCCTTTCACCTCCCGCAGGCCAATCGCACCAATTACCCGCGCCATGCGCCGCTCAGTTTCCTCCTCCATGAACACCCCAGAAACGGAGGTCCGCGCAACGGGGTCGATTTTACCGTCCGGCCGGTCGGACCCGGCGGGACCCCCGGCGCCTTCGTTCCCGGATTTTTGATCCACGACTTCTCCGGCAACCTCACCTTCACCCCGGACGCCCCGCTCGCCGCAGACACCACCTATCAGGTCGATTTCCTGTCGGACCCGGCGCAGCAGACCGGCTTTCGCGATGCGGCGGGGAACTTCATGGAACCCTACAGCTTCCGATTCTCGACCGGGGGCGGCCTGAACGCCGTCGCGCCCCCCGCGTTCACCGGATTCACGGCCAGCCACTACCAACCGGCCCCCAACCAACCGGTCACCGTGAATGCGACCGCCTCCGGCACCGGCCCGCTGGAGTTCCGCTTCAACTTCGACGGTGTCTGGGGCGCTTGGAGCAGCGACCCGTCCGCGTCGTTCACCTACACTGCCACCGGCCGTCCGCGGATCCTCGCCCAGGTCCGGGACGCGGCCGGCAACCTCACCACCACCTCGCTGCGGCTCCTCGTGATCTCCGCGCCCCCCTCCGGACCCCGGCCGACCCGGAGCAGCACCCTTGTCAGTGGCGACGATGCCGGAACGCGCCGCGTCTGGAGCGTCAATCCGGATGCGAACACCGTCACCGTCATCGATGCCGTCACCGGCACCAAGGTGGCCGAACACCCGGTCGGGGAAAGCCCGCGCGGCATCGCCCGGGATGCGAACGGACGTTACTGGGTCACCTGCTTCGCCAGCGACGAAATCCGCATCCTCAACGCCGAGGGCACGTTGTTCCAAACCATCCCGTTGGAGTATGGGGACGGACCGTTCGGCATCGCTCCTTCACCGGACGGTTCCGCCATCTACGTCAGCCTGTTCAGTGCCGGGCGTCTCCACCGCTACTCCGCAGCCGCCCCGGGCGCCCCCACCCATTCCGCCAGTGGTCTCACCGCCCCGCGGGCCCTCGCGGTGAGCGCCGATGGAGCGCGGCTTCTGGTGACCCGTTTTCTCTCCCCGGAACTCCAAGGGGAGGTGGCCGAATTCAGCGCCTCGCTCGGCTTCACCCGCCTGTTCCCGCTCGCCGCTGCGCGCACCCTCGATGGCGGGGATCGGGCGGCCGGGGTCCCCAACTACCTCTCGGGCATCGCCATCTCGCCGGACGGGACCCGCGCCGCCGTGGTCTCCAAGCAGGACAACGTGCAGCGCGGCACCTTCTTCGGCGTCGGCAACCTGACGCACGAGACCACGGTGCGCGCCGTGATCTCCTTCCTCGACCTGACAACCAACGCCGAGATCCCCAACTCACGCCGTGACTTCGACAACAGTGAAAGCCCCAGCGCGGTCACCTACACCCCGCTTGGCGATCTGATCCTCGTCACCCATCAGGGGAACAACCGTGTCGTCGGGATCGATGCCCTCAACCTCGCGCCGCTCTCCGATCAGGTCATTTCCGGTTCCATCACGACCCAGCCCGCCGTGATTGCCCTCGATGTCGGCACCGGGTTGGCTCCGCAAGGCCTGTGGATCGACGCCGCCTCAAACCGCCTCGTCACTCAGGATTTCATGGGGCGGAGCCTCACCGTGCGCGATGCCACGCCGTTGTTGAGCCGGAACGAAACCACTCTTCCATCGGTCGCCACCACCGCTGCGGTGGCCACCGAAACACTCCCGGTCATGGTGTTGCAGGGCAAACGGATCTTCTACAACGCCGCCGACCCGCGCATGGATGCGGACGGCTACATCTCTTGCGCGACTTGCCATCTCGACGGCGGTCACGATGGCCGGGTCTGGGATTTCACGGGACGCGGCGAAGGGCTGCGCCGCACCACGGACCTGCGCGGCCGGAGCGGGATGGGGCACGGGGCGGTGCATTGGAGCGGGAATTTCGATGAAATCCAGGATTTTGAGCACGACATCCGCGGCCCGTTCGGCGGCACCGGATTTTTGCCGCTCTCGCCGACCCAATTCGCCTCCCTGCACCCCGGCCCGGCCACCGGCAAGACGGGACTCAGCGCGGATCTCGACGCGCTTGCGGCCTATGTCGCCTCCCTGACCCCCTCGCATACCCCGCGCAGCCCGGCCCGCAATGCGGACGGCACGTTCACCGCCGCGGCATTGCGCGGTCAGGCGGTGTTCGCAGCCCGGAATTGCGCTTCCTGCCATGGTGGCGATGCGTTGACGAATCGTGCCCTCACGAACGTCGGCACGCAATCCGCCCTGAGCGGTTTCCGGCTTGGCCAAACCCTGCCCGGGATCGATACGCCGACGCTCCACGGCTTGCACGCCACGCGGGTTTATTTGCATCACGGTCAGGCCGTGTCGCTCCATGAGGTTTTCAGTTATGCGGGCGGTTCCTGGCTCCCGGGCGGTTCCGGGACCTTCTTTGGCTCCGGTTCCGGCGTCGTCACGGATGTGGCGGCGGAGGGCGGCGGCGGCTTCGGTCGCGGCTATTTCAATGGCTCCGCAGCCTTCATCGGAGGTTCGGAAAACCTCAGCGGGGTGCGCTTCACGAATGTGGATGGCGGCACCGGTGGCGCGGCGCGCCTCGCCCTGCGCTATGTCCGGCAATACGCCTCCGGCACCGCATATCTGCGGATCAACGGCGTATCCCAAACCCTCGCCGTGCAACGCCAGGTTCCCGAAAGCTCCTGGAACACCGCCGGTTGGCTCTGGCTCACGCTCGATGCCATGCTCCAGGCCGGGGCCACCAATACCATCGAGGTGGTGCGCGGCAATGGCGACCTCATCCTCAACGGGTTGCTCGTCGCGAATGCCTCCCAACTCGCCACCGCGGAGCCACACCGGCTCGTGCAAGGCCTGGCGCCCACCGATCGCAGCGACCTGTTTGCCTATCTGACCCAACTCGATGCGCGCGACGCCGCCGGCACCCCGTTGCCCGCCCCGGCCGCTCCTTCCCCCGAGCCTCCCGCCGTGGTCAGCCAACCGGCCAGCCTCACCCTCGCGGTGGGCAATGCCTTGCAGTTTTCCGTCGCCGTGAGCGGGACCGGTCCCTTTGTCTTCGAGTGGCGCCGTGGCTCCACGGTGATCGGAACGGACAGTCCGGAACTCCAAATCCCCGCCGTCACTCCCGAGGACGCGGGGAGCTACACCTGCACCGTGACCAACGCCGTCGGCAGCGCGGTCACCACCGCCGCCATCCTCACGGTCAACGGACCGCTCACGGTGACCACGACCACACTCCCCTCCGGAACGGTCGGCACGGCTTACGCGGCGGCGCTGGCGGCCGGGGGGGGCGTTTCCGCCCGGACTTGGAACCTCGAGAGCGGCGTGCTGCCTCCCGGGATCACCCTTTCCTCCACCGGTCTCCTTTCCGGCACGCCTTCCGCCGCCGCGCGCGCTTCCCTGGTCCTGCGGGTTACCGACCTTTCCGGCAGCGCCACGCGCGCCCTGGCCCTCGACATCACTCCGGCCGGCGGTTTCGTGAATGATCCCGATCTCATCCTGCACTACACCTTTGACGAAGGCAGCGGCACCCGCGTCTGGGATAGCGCACCCGCCGGGAACAACCACGCCACCACCGTGACCAACGCGCAATGGATTCCGGACGGCAGATTCGGCGGCGCCTATGGTCCCGCCTCCACGGCTTCGGGGTTGCAGAATTTCACTCCGGCGAACCAGTCCGACCTCAATTTCAATCCGCGTGGCGATGCCTTCACGATCTCGCTCTGGTGCCGCACCACTTCCACGGCGGGTTACACCACCCTCTTCAGCAAGGATGGGGGCAATCCCTATCTCATCCAATACCGTCTCTGGAGCACGAACCCCACGCCCACTCTTCAGGGCGTCAACGGGAACCAATACGGTCCTCAGGTCACCACGACGCCGGCCCTCAACAACGGCCAGTGGCATCTCCTCACCTTCGTGAACTTCAACGACGCGGGCATCTGGCGCACCCGCCTTTTCTACGACGGCACCCCCGTTGCCACCTTTGCCAACGGTCCCTCCGGCACCGTGGCCGAACTCTTTCGCATCGGTGGGCTCAGTGCCGGTTGGAACGGCTGGCTCGGCCAGATCGACGACTTCCGCATCTACCGGCGCGCCCTCGGTCAATCGGAGATCACCGCCCTTTACACCGCTCCCGATCCCCGCACCTACGCCGGATGGAGCGCCGCTTGGCTCCCCGCCGATCCCACCCGCAACGGGCCGGGGCACGACGCCGACGGCAACGGCATCCCCAATCTCGTGGAATTCGTCGCTCCGCCCCCCTTCTCCGTACAGGTCCAGGGCGGCCTCACCACGCTGACCCTGCTCCGGGAAAGCGCGGCGCGCGGCGTCACCCTCATCGTCGAACAAAGCGCGGATCTCGTCACTTGGTCGCCGATCGCCACCTCGGTCAACGGCGCCGCCCCCACCGGACCCGACCACGTCACCCTCCTCGAAAGCCCGGGCTCCAGCACCCTGCGGATCCTCAACGTCCAACACGCCGAAACGCCCGGGTCCGCCTTCTACCGGCTCCGCGCCCTCCAACCTTGAGGACCAACCCGCACTTCTCAAGGACCGAGTCACGAGGCGCTGCGGGGAGGCCACCGGGCAAGGCGCAGCCGCCGGTGCTTGAGAAATGCGGACCAGGGGGATGAGGAGAAGTTTGCGGAGGAGGACAAGGTCGCCGCGGCTGCCTTTTCCGGTGCTCCATCGGGGTGGCGGCGGAATGAAGGCAAAGACTCCTTGAATCCTTGAAAAACCTACCCTACATCTACAGCTAACCGATCAACCTTCCCTCCTGAGATTTAACGGTGGTAGGGACATCCCCGGGAGATTTTACGAGTGGCTCAATGGTGTTAGTTCCACTAGCGCATTATAAGGTGGCGAGCATCTGCACCCTCGCCCTGAACTGCCTGACAACGCACTACGCGCCGTTGTGGGAGGAGCTGTTCGATTGAGCCCGGGAAGTCGTGACCCAACGCGCTATTTCCGCCGGAACTCCGGGCTTGTGGTCAGTGCGATGAAGAAGGCTTGCAGTGCGAATTCTTCGGCCTTGGCTTGTTGGACGATGCCATCGGCGAGCGCGGCGTCGGTGAATCCATAGGGTCTGCCGAGTGCATACTCGATGAGGGCTTCGGCGAAGCCGCGCGCGAAGTCTTCGCTCTTGGTGGCGATGAGGTCGCGGAGTTGGAAGTAATCTTGGAAGGCCGGGCCCTGGTGGAGCTGGCCGCTGGAATCGATGGGCCATGTCTTTTTCCCGATGCCCCGTTTTTCGTAGGTTTCCTCGGTGCGCCATTTGCCGGCGGCGTTGAAGTTTTCGAGGCCGAAGCCGATGGCATCGATTTTGCGGTGGCATTGCAGGCACTGCGGCTCTTCCTGATGCGCGAGGAGGCGTTCGCGGGTGGTGAGCAGCTGGTTTTCGAGGCGTGTGAGTTGCGGGACGTTCGGAGGCGCGGGGGGCGGTGGGTTGTGGAGGAGCTTGCGCAGCACCCAGGCACCGCGTTCGACCGGGCTGGTCCGCTCGCCATTGCTGCCCATCGCGAGGATGGCCGCCATGCCGAGCAGTCCGCCGCGCGGCGAGTCTGCGGGCAGTTTCACCTTTTGAAAGGCATCGCCGCTGACGCCTGTGATACCGTAATAGGTTGCCAGCAGTCCGTTGATCTGGATTTCGTCGCTCTTGAGGAGTTTGGTGAGGCTGCCGTCATGGCGCAGGAGATCGGCAAAGGTTTCATAGACCTCGCGCCGCGCGGCCGCCCGCGCACTTTCGTCGAAATCGCGGAATTGTTTGGTATCGAACTGGAAGAAATCGAGCCGGTCCATGCCGAGCCACTGATGGACAAAACCGCTGACAAACTCGTCCGCCTTCGGGCTGGCGATCATGCGTTGCACTTCACGGGTGAGGACTTCGGGCTTGGTGAGGTCCGCTTGGAGCAGGGGTTCATCCGGCGGAGCGCTCCAGAGGAAATAGGACAGCCGTGAGGCGAGTTCCGGCAGTGACAGGGATCTCCGTTGGTCAGGCGTTTCCCCGGCTTTTTCCCCGGTCTCCTGAAGATAGAGAAATCCGGGCGCAGCGAGGATCACGCTCAAGGGCTCGCGGATCGCTTGGTCGAAGCTGTCGCCGGCCTGGAGGCGCGTTTCGTGCAGGGCGACCAGTTTGTCCACCAAAGCCGCCGAAGGCTTTTTGCCGCGGAAAGCGCGTCCGGCGAAGGTTTCGATGACCTTGCGTGGGTTTGTTTCTTCCGCAGCGAGCACGGGTTGAACGGCTGAGCGGGCGTCTGGGGCCGCGAGCGGGCCCTCCCATTCCACCCAATCAATCCAGAGTGCGGACGGTGGACCCAGCTTGGTCTCCTGGCGGGCGGCCTGATAGAGTTCGCCGTCGAGTTTCACGTCGCGCTTCTCACGCAGCACGAAGGTGCGCGGTCCGTCCGCGCTGAGGTTTACGGGCACTTCGATGATTTGAGGGGCTCCGGTGGTGCCGCTGATCTGGAAAGTCTGCATCAAGGTGAAGTCCTCGGCACCGGCCATGCGGCTGCCCAGCGCGACGAAGTGCCGCTCCTTCGGTGTTCCCTCCACCGCGCCGATGCGGAAGCGCAGTTTGTATTCACCCGGCGCGGCTTTCTCGACCTCGTGCTTTGTTTTCAACCAGCCGGAGGGCTGGTCCGGGGGCAGGGTGATGACCTCCTCGGTATGGACCGTGTGGATGGTGAGATAGGCGCCGGTCTTGGTCAGTGGATCATCCAGATAGCGCGCAAAGCTGGGGCCATGTTCTTCAAAGACCTTCACGCGGAACCTGGCCTCCAACTCATCGGGAATGCCCTTTTGCGGTTTGCCAGTGGAGAGATAAGCCTTGGCGGCTTCATGGCCGCCCTTGTAATAACCGTTATATGTGCCGCCGACCATGGCGTTCGCATGCAGCTCGACCTCGCGGCGTTGTTTGAGGGGCTTTGTCAAAGCGGGCGCACCGGCACTTCCGACCTCGATCCAGTCGATCCACAGGGCGAACTCCGGGCCGATGCCGTTGCGCTTCTTTGCCTCCTCGAAAATCTGACGCGCGGCGGTATCGGACTCATAACTGCCTTTCTCCTGAAGGAAAAATCCATGGCCGTTCGCAGGAGAAAACTTCAGGGGAATCTCCAGAACTTGCGGCTTCTCCATCGTGCCGGTGATCTGGTGACTGCTGATGACGGCCCGCACGCCGGAGTCGTGCTGCGAGCCGAACTCCACGAAGTGACGCGCCGGCGGGGTATCCTTGGTGGCCGCGATCCGCACGCGCACCACATAGTCGCCCGCCGGCCAGTCACCAGGCAGGCGGAACGGTTGCCAGGGATTGACAAATACATCCTCGACCGTGAGGAACGCGCCTGTCTTCGTCGCCGGATGTTCCACATAGGCGCGATGATGCGGCACATAATGATTCCAATCCCGGCGTCCCATCTGCTCCGCGTTGACCTCATCCACAAAGCCAAAATCCTGCGGTGCGGGCGCTCCTGTGATCCGTTGCCACCGCGCGTGAAGATGCGAGGCATCGTTCGGCTTTTCCGCACGAATCTTTGTGGCGATCTCCGCGTTCTCCGGCTGGCGCGCCATCGTCTCGACCGCCGCCGTCCATTTCTCATAACGCTGATGCGCCTGCACCCGCTCCGCAAGCGCCCGGGTGATGCGCGCGTTCCTGTCCTCCGCCTCCACCTTCATCAGCCGGGGCTTGGATGGGGGCGGCGCGACGAATCGGGCGAAATGCTCATCCAGCGCCTGCCGGCCGAGCGCGAGGTATTGCTCAAACTGGTCGCTCGACATGAACAGGGACGAGCCCACCGTGTCGAACGAGCCCGCGCCGCCATCGGCGGGCAGTTCGTTCACGCGCAGGTCCACGCCGAGCAGATCACGAATCGTGTTTTTGTATTCGCGCCGGTTCAACCGCCGCATCGTGATCCTGCCACCGCTGTCGCTTAGCACCGCCCGCGCTGTCACGAGGAGGCGGGAGAGATCATCGAGGAAATCGGTCTTCGTGGCGGGATCAGGCTGCTTCTGATCTTCGGGCGGCATTTCGCCGGAGTTGATCGAGTTCAGAACCTTTTGCCATAGATCGGCTTGTTCGACGCTGTCCACGCGGAAAGCGATGTTATCGAGACGAACCTTGCCCTTCTGCTTTTCGGCGTTGTGGCAGGAGAGGCAGTTGTCTTGGAAAAAGGCGCGGTGTTTGGGATCGAGGGTAGGCTGGGGAGGCTGAGCCAACGATGAAGAGGAAAACAGGCCAAGGGCGGCGAGGAGGGCTGTTGGCTGGTAAAAGGTTTTGGGTAAAAGAAGGAAGAGTGCAATGAAATCTTTTACCCCCAACCTTTTACCGGCCGGCTGAGTTTGTGTCATTTGCGGGCCTGGGGCGGCGAGGAGGGCTGTTGGCTGGTAAAAGGTTTTGGGTAAAAGAAGGAAGAGTGAAATGAAATCTTTTACCCCCAACCTTTTACCGGCCGGCTGAGTTTGTGTCATTTGCGGGCCTGGGGCGG
>JAGWVU010000018.1 GCA_018970725.1 Verrucomicrobiota bacterium | reverse complement strand
CCATCAAACCACCGCCGCACCAACCGCACAATCCCGAGCGTGATGGTCGTGTGCCCGCCGACCTCGGGAAGACTCGTGAAAAAGACAAAACGGCCCATGTCTCTCCCGGGCTTCATGAAGCCCGCTTCTCCTTCCGCGCCACGACCTGCTCCAAGAGCCCCTCAAACCGCCCGGCCGCATCCTGCCACCCCATCCCTGACACGTCTTTCGCGGGTCGCGGATTTCGCCACGCCTCCAGCATGGTGTTCCGGAATCCGTCCCGGTCTGGTTGCGAAGTCCATACATTTGCCCATCCCGAACGAAAGGCGTCCACCGGGCTGATGACCACTTGCGCTCCCGAAGCCGTATACTCCATGATTTTCAATGGGTATGCTTGGCGAAAGTAGGGGACGTCGTCGCCAGGATAGAGCCCGATGTCGGTCGCATTGAAATAGGTCGCCACTTGATCAAAAGACAAATGTCCGGTCATCCGGATATCCACCCCCAGATGCCCGATACGCTCTTTCATAGCGCCCGCCAACTGGCTATCACCAACCAGCAACAACACTGCATCAGGAACCTCCCGCGCGAAGTCCGCATACGCTTCCAAGAAGTAGAGCCGGGAACTGCAAGTCAGCCCGATCAGACTGACCACCACTCGCCCGGTCAAGCCGAGAGCGGCCTTCGCTGATTCCCGGTGACCGGACGAATACCCGCCGAGCTCCACTCCGTTTGGAATCAGTTCCACGCACGGATGGACTGCGGCAGCGGATTGGTAAAGCGCGTTGGAAACGGCACTGATGCCGTCCGCAATGCGGAAATACTTCTCTCCAACCCACGTCGGGCATTCATCGACATGGTCTAGAATGACCGGAACTCCGGTAGGCAATCGCGGCAAGCCAGTCGCATAGTGAGTTACGGAGAGGACGATGGCGTCGGGTCGAAACTCGCGGTTGAGCAACGCGATCGTCTTGCCAAGAAGGACGCGATTCAAAATGAGATCGCAATCCCGAGGATATCCTTGGCGCCAATACTTCCAAATATTCGGAGCAATCGATACCGGATGGATGTGGACGTTTGGCCGGCCGGACAAATCGTGAGGCACCGCGCCCGAGCGTCTGCCCCACCGATCCCAAGCGATGAGGTGAAACTCATGCCGAGCTTGCAAGTGCCGAAGCAGATGAAAGTGCCTCGACCCCTCCCAAGCGGTAGCCGCCGGCGGCAAGAATGGCAACCAGAGCAGTTTCATCAAGCCCGCGCGAAGTGCTTTTCGAGAACCTCCACAATCCGGCTGGAACTATCTCCACGTCCAAATGGAAAATGCGCCTGCGCGCTGGCGGCGTAGCGAGCCGCGTCTTCAAACAGAGCGGTTCCTTCCCGGACAATCGCATCCGCGTCTGGACCCGTGAGCCTTACCGTGTCCCATTGCAACACTTCAGGGCGTTCGGTCTTCCAACGGGTCACCAGCGTCGGCTTGCCAAGCGCGAGCGCCTCCTCCTGAACGCCCCCAGAGTCCGAAATGATCAAATCCGCGTCCTCCATGGCGTAGCAAAACTCAGGATAACCAAGTGGAGCAACCAGCTGGATTCGCGGGTGCCCTCCGAGGATCCGATGCACCACTTCCGCCACCACCGGATTCGGATGCACCGGGAACAGGATCTCGCCATGAGGTATCTGCTCGATCAGTCTCCGCAGACCATCACAGACTGCGTCCACGCCTCCGTCCCAACTTTCCCTCCGATGGCAGGTAGCCAGTATCTTAAAAGAGTTTGCGCCAAACCCCGACGCCCTTCCCGCACGTTTCTCCAAAGTCCACAAAAGTGCATCGATGACTGTGTTTCCTACGACGTGACAGCGCTCAGGATCAATCCCCTCCGACAGCAAGTGCTGCAAGCTGACTTCCGCCGGCGGAAAATGGAGCGTGGCCGCGATGGAGATCACCCGCCGGTTGAATTCCTCGGGAAACGGTTGTTCCAGATCAAAGCTGCGCAACCCCGCCTCCACGTGAAACACCGGCAAGCGGTCTGAGAAGGCGCAAATGGCAGCCGCCATAGCGCTGGTCGTATCCCCCTGCACCACAATTCCTTCAGGGCGCCGCGCCGCAAAGTAACTATCTAGCTTCGCGGCCATGGAAGCAATCAACTCCGTGAGAGTTCCCCGTTGTCTCTGCACACCCAACTCCACCACGGGATCGAGCTCAAAGTGGTCCAGAAGAGGACGCAGCATCGCCCCGTGCTGCCCAGTCAGAAGCACATCGGCCTCTGCCCAAGCGGCAACTCGCAAGGCGCGGATGAAGGGAGCCAGCTTAATGACTTCAGGCCGGGTGCCCAGCACAATCGCGATTCTATGTTTCAAATGATGTGGATGAAGGCTGATGAACTGGCTGAACTCCAATTTTTGGAAGAGGATCAGTGGGAATCACTCTCCTTTAAAGTGCCACCAGCTCCCCAAACGACTCCGGCCTGGCCGGATCATAAAATGGAACAAAAATTGCAAATCCCGGGACGGCCCTGACCTCCCCGATTCGCGTAAACACCGTCACCCGGTGCCCCGGCTCCGCCAGCGTCTTCGCCATCCACCCCGTGTAGTCCCCAATCCCGTCAAGGTCGGGAGGAAAGGCGGCCCTGATCAGACCGGCAGGAACTCCCGGGCCTACGTCGTCTTGCCGCATTGCCGCGCGCCGACCAGAGCGATCCCACTCGAAAGCGTGCATCCTTGTTGCCGAATTTCAGCCTAGAGATTTCAGAAGCATCCGCACACCGCGCTTACCGGCCCCTGCCACGTGAGGGCCGCCGGGACCCCCGAAGCCGACCACCCTGCGCGGAAGCGCGCTGCAGACCGGGCGAAGCACGCTCGGAGAACCTGCGTCAGCAGGATAATTCGTCAGAGTTTGGCCGCTACGGCGCGCTTCGCGCCAGTTGATGGTTGATGGTTGAGAGGCGGGACCGGAGAGCTTGAGAGGCCGAGAAAGGAGATCTCGAGCAGGTCTGGGCGCTGATCGCGCTTAACTGAGTTCCGTGAACCCAAACTGACCTCTGTGTCCCCTGTGCTCTCTGTGGTGAATCGGATCGCGCGAGTTGAGGATTTAGAGTTGATGATTGAGGGGCCGGAAATCGCTTCGCTCCATCCGCCCCGGAAGCGGGGCAGCTAGCACAAAGCGCGGTTCGCGCGTGACGGACTACTGACGCTTGGCTACGAGGTCCTGTGCATAGGGGTCGCCGGCTGCGGCGAGTTCTTGCAGATGCGCGAGAGCCAATTGGGAAATCTGCTCATCTGAATTCTCTAGGGCCGCTTCCGCGACCTGCCGCGTGAGAAATCGATCGAAGATCGCCACGGCATCCGAGTATCCGCAGGAACGGATGACCTTGGCAAACCTTTGCTCGGCCTTGTGCTGAAGAAACAGGATATCCGCCAAATCGTGTTCGCGCCCGGTGTCTTCCTTGGTCAAAAGCAAATCGACCTCGTCCGGCAGTCGGATACCGGTATTCTCCAGAGGTTTGGCGGCTTCCCAGACGGCGTCAAAGTCGCCGAGTTCCAGCTGATGCGGTTGCCGGAACAAGTCGAGAGGACGATCAGCTCCCATGATCCGGATCACCCGATCTGACCATGATTTTTCATCCTGCAACGGGTCCAACCAGGCATCGGCGTCTTTTGTGGCACGTTGCAGACCATGGGCGATGACGGCGAGACCACCCAGGAGAACCACGCGGGATGTGGAAGCCAGGAAAGTCATCAGGGCGGTAACGGACAGATTCACAAAGAGTGAGGTTCTCCGGTCAGGCTGGTTCCCTCCATTCCTCGGCGAGCCGGGCCACCGAATCGGCGATGGAAATCAGCTCTTCCAGCGTTCGAGGGGATTCGATCCATGGCGTGGAGTTCGACGGGATGGGTTTGAACTGAGCCTCTCCCAGGGAAGATCGAGACGCACGCCGCGCCGTTCGCAGCCTCCGCGCAACTTCCTCGGCGTAGAATAGGCGCTCGCGTTGGGAATTCTGGATGTATCGGGTCATGGAGGCGCCTGGGCGATGTAACCTGCGCAGGGTCAGTTCAAAGTTGAAGTCTTAAGTTTAAGTGCTTACTGCTGACTTCGCGGGAAATCGCCTCGCTCTGCTGCAACGTCGACTCAGAACTTAAACCGCGCGCGACAGCGCGCCAGCGCGCAGTTGAAGGGAAACGTTTACGTTGAAGCGACAGAAAGTCGCTTCGCTGAATCCACTCAAACTCAAACTGCGCCTCCAGCCTACAGCTTACGGCCTGAAGCCACATCCACAGCCCGAAGCATCTCCTCCAACCGCTCCACCACCGCTTCCACCGCAAATTCCCGCTCCGCCAAGGCTCGGGACCCGGCTGGGTCTCCCCACGCCTCGCCGCCGATCCGCTTCCGCTCCGCATAGTCCCGGAAAACCGACGCCAACGTCTCCGGCCGGTCATCCGCCAGATGCGTGTCCCGGGAACAGAGATAATCCGCGTTCCCGTTCGTCCGCCCCACGATCACCGGAAGCCCACACGCCTGAGCCTCGGCCACGGAAGAACCAAAATTCTCCTCATCACTGGGCTGACACAGGACATCGTGCCGATGCAGCCACGCCGGCACTTCCGCCCGCGGGACGGAGCGGATCCACTCCAAGCGCTCCGGAAACGGAAACGCTGCAATCAATTTCCCATACCCCGGCACCAGCCCGATCCCGCCGACGATCGTCAACCTCAGATCAACCCCATCCCGGATGGCCAAGGCCGCCCCGTCCAAAAACAGATCCAGCCGTTTCCGCGGCACCACCCTACCCAGCCAGAGGATCCTCAGGCCGGAGTAGGGAGACTGCAGGCCGAGGGCGTTCATCTCCAGCCTGAAGAGATTGAGGTCGATGGGATAGGGAAGCGTCGTGACCCGCTCCCCGGGAATCCGATACCGCTCGACCAGAGTCCGCTTCGATTGCCCGCTTCCCACGATGAAATGATCGGTCCGACGGAAGGGCGGGAGACCGGGACGGCTGAGGCGCACCCGGGCCAACAGAGCGAATTTCAGGGCGGTACCCAGGCCGGCCACCCGGCGCACCTCCGGGAAGCGGGTGAGAAGGGAACGGGCATCGGTCCCCGGCGGCCCTTGCACGAAACTGACCTGCGGCACCCCGTCCACCCGTCTCCAGGCATAATCTCCCAACCAGAGAATGAGATCAAACGCGCGGGAGACCGCCCGATGTTCCCGCTCCATCCGGGCCCTGAGCAGATCGACGTAGGACCAGCAATCCCATCGCCCCGCGGCGAACCCGACCAGCGGGATCCGCTCGACGCGCCGCCGGAACCGATCGGCCATACCATTGGTGCAATCATGGAAGCGAAAACCCGGATGTTCCCCCACCGCGGGACGCGGATCGACGAAGGAGGCTTTCGAGAAGAAATCGATCTGGTGCCCCCGCGCCAACAAATCCCGGAGAAACAGGGCGTTTGCGGAAGCGACGCTTCCGGCCTGCTCGGAAACAAATCCGGTGGCGGCGATTCTCACGAGGTCAGTCGGGTTTCCGCTGGAAAGAGGACATTGGCAAACGCCGGCGATCGCAGGATCATTCCTTGGACCCCGGAGAAAGGATCCTCCTCGCCGGAACGCCGGCCCAGGTTTCGCCGGACGGGACATCGCGGGTCACCACGGAACCGGCCCCGATGACCGCATCATCGCCGATGGAAACCCCTTTGAGAATGATCGAGCGCGCGCCAATCCAGACATTGTTCCCGAGCTGGATCGGCGCGACCAGAGGCTCTTGCCGGTTCATCGGCGTGCCGGGCTCGCGGCCATGATCAGCGTCGATGAACGTGCAACCGGACGCGATGAGACAATCATCGCCCACCACCAAACGGCCGCGAATGTTGAATTCGGTGCCCCGCCCGATAAAGACCCGGTCACCAAAGATCATGGACGGGCCGGGAGTCCAGTAGTGATCATAGTTAAAGAATACGTCCGGTTGGAGCACGCATCGTGCTCCCAACTGGACCTGATGCGGCCAAGTCGCGAGGACACGCGGGGGCAACCACGTGCATCGACCCACCCGAGCCCCGCGAAGCCGCCATCCCAGCAACCGCAAACGGGATCGGACGCCATGCACCAGAAGGATTCTACGGCAGAGTCGTTGGAAGATTACCGAAGGCGCGAACCGGCCTCTGTCCTTCCGGTGATCTTTTTTAAAATCCATACTTCGGCACCGGCCCCCGGCGTTCCAACTGATCCCGCCAAAACCCATCGCGCGGTCGGCCCGCCCATTTCCTCACCCAACCCGGCGTGAGCCAACAGACCTGGAGCCATTCGAGGGAGAAGCGGCCGGCCGCGCGCAGGTTTTCGCCCGACCACGGCTGCTTCCGGAACCGGGATTGAATGACCCGCAGGACGTGCCACGGCAGGCGGAAAAAGACCAACGCCGCAGGCGCTCCCTGATCGAGGGCAAAGATCACTTTCCCCTCCCATCGATGGGCCAATTTGCGGGCCTCGGGACAGGGCCGGAGAGGATGATGGACCAAGGCTCCCGGGACAAACACCACTCGCCCGCCTTTCGCCTGGAACCGGGCCGCGAATTCCGTGTCCTCGAACGCCGCGCCGGGATATCTTTCGTCGAAGCGTCCCGCCTGAAGAAATTGCTCCTTCCGCATCGCGAAGTTGCAGGAGATCAGGGTGCCTCCCTCCGGGTTGTGGGGCGCTTCCCACAACAACGAGGGCGGCGGCGCTTGCCGGATCGTCGGCCCTTCCAAGGCCGTCAACCCGCCGGAGAAATCATCCATCGCATCGACATAAGCGGCGAGAAAGTCCGGCGCCGGAAGGCAATCGTCGTCGAGAAAGATCAACCACTCGCCAGTGGCCGCGGAGGCACCGGCATTGCGGTTGGAGGCCGGTCCGCGGCGCGGTCCCCTCACGTGGCGCACCCGGGGGAAATCCTGCTCCACCATCCGGAGGGTTTTGTCATCCCGGCTGTCGTCGGTGACGATGACCTCAAAGCCGTTCTTTCCCGCCACGGAAGGAACTTCGAGACGGTTCAGACATTCCCGGAGCAGTTCGGGCCGATGGCAGGTCGGGATGATGAGGCTGACGGACGTCATCAGGTATTTCCCGGTTCGGTGGCGGGAATCCGACCCCGGAGGGCCCCGCTGATTGGGCTTGAAGGCTCACGGGGTTCTTCCGTCATTCCCCAAGCCGCCAGATGGGTGCGGATCATTTCCCTCGGGTGATAATGGTTTCGCTGCAGCACCTGCCCTCTCCGTCCCATTTCCTGACCCCGCCCGGGATCGCGGAGGATTGATTGGATGGAGGCGGCGATGGCACCGGGCGTTCCGTCCGTCCAAACCCCGGCGGTTGGGTCCACGAGTTCCCGGCTGGCCGGAGCCGTGCCGCAAACGACCGGTTTCCCGTAGGACCAGGCTTCCACGTAAACGATCCCAAACGATTCGTGGGCGGAGGGTAGACAGAAAAGGTCGCAGGCCGCCAGCGCGTCCGCCTTCCCGGTTTCGTCCGGAACGCCCAGATCGCGATAACTGTCCGGAGGCAAGGCATCCCGCGCCGCGGTGTATTCCGCTCCACCGGGCCCGGCCAGACAGAGCACGGCGCCGGGGACTTGGCGGACCACTTCTCCCCAGGCCTGCAACA
Organism: Verrucomicrobiota bacterium; assembly: GCA_018970725.1. GTDB lineage: Bacteria > Verrucomicrobiota > Verrucomicrobiia > Verrucomicrobiales > DEV007 > V1-115. Next base: position 86,156 of record JAGWVU010000018.1, on the reverse strand, counting down.
GGGCCGGATATCCCTTGCCGGCGTCCCGCCGTCCGATGAACAACGCCATCGGGCGCTCCCCGATCCGGTGGAGTTCCCGGAATCGCGATCCGTCACCGTCCCTCGGACAGTTCGGAGGAAGAACCGTTTTCACCAGCTTGCGCGGGGGTACGCCAAGACCGGCCAGATGGTGGCGTTCGTGATCCGAGAGACAGAAAACGGCGTCCGCCTGCCGGTAGAGGCGGAGATCGATGGCATCATCGCCCCATGAACGTGGATGCACCGCGGGAAGCACCGTGAACAAGGCGCCTGACTTCCGCGCCATCCGCAAGAACGCGAACCCTGCCAAATCCCAGCCCGTGCCAATAAAATGGACGACCGTGGGCAGGGCCGGAATCCCGTCCCGGACCCTCACGCGAAACCCCTGCTCCGCGATCCATTGGAGCAAACCATGGGCGACGGGGCGGCTGGCCAATCGGGGTCCCAAAGGTCCCAACAGGATCCCCGGACCGGTTCGCCCGGCCGCGCAAACCGTGGTTTCAATTGGGTCCTGACAATCCGGCAACGGGGAAACGCCACCGGCGGTTTTCAGGTGAAAAACCTTCCCCCCTCCATCCGCCAGTTCCCTTCCGAGCGCCCGGGCATAGGCCGCCAGTCCCCCGACCGATCCGGGACCGGCCAACGAAGAGAGCCAAACCACCGGCTCAGAACCCGGGTGATTCCGTCGTGCCATCACAAAACATCCCCTGAATTTTTCGACCTGAACCAACCGGAGGACATCGGGATTCCCGCTTTGTCCGGAAGGCGCCGCTCACAGCTTCAAGTGCTGCTCACGGGGGCGCCACTGGATGGAAAAACGCGAGTCCAGACGACTCACCATCCGGTTCAGAATTTTGATCCACAACGGCCAGCGCCCCTGTTGTGCCGCCTTGATCCAGCGGCGCTCCCGCTCTTCGAGGAAGGGACCGCGTTCTTCCGCGGTCAGGGCCTTGAGAAAGAGCTCCGCGATCCGCGACTTGGTGAAGTGCATCCCCCCGGCGAAATGGAGGAAAAAGGGGCGGTTGGCGCCCGCGAGGAGGCTCTGGTAGTCTTCGTGGTATTCTTCCGCCAGCGTGGCCTCGAGGAGTTCCGTGTAATCCACCGCCATGGTCGATTCCATGCGCCTCGGCGGGAGACAGAGGTTGACCACCGGCCGGCCCGACCGATGGATCAGCCAGTTGATCCCGGCTTGCTCTCCGGCGGTCACGGACTCCTCCCTGGTGGAACGGCCCCACTCCGGATCCGCGATGAACGCGAGGATTTGCGCGCGGGTCAGGATGGGGTTCCCGAAGGCGAAGAAGCCGGAGTTGAAGTTGTCCAGAAGCCAGACGCTGCTCTTGCGTTGATAGATCCGCCGGGTGGCCGCCGAGAAGGTCCACCGGGCCTTGTTCCACTCGGTATCCGCCACCACGAAAGTGTCCGGTCCGAGGCCTTCGAGTTCGGTCCGGAAGTCCCGGAGATGAAGGATGTCGGCATCGAAGAAGGCGGCGTTGGTTTGTGTCAGGGCGAGAAACTTGCGGCAAGGGCGCGCCGAGCGGTGCCGCGCGATGCCGGCGAACAACTCTTCATCCACGAGCCAACTGGCGTTCGGCGGCAGATCGAACGGCTCGTCCGTGTAGGGGATGACATGGAGCGGCAGATCGCACCCCGTGGCCCGGAGGCTGCGCTCCATGACCAGAAACTCCAGCCGCACGGCCGGACTGGCCATGGTGATGATGCGTTCGATCTTCATTGCGGGGGACGGGGCGCAAAATACAACCAGCCGCAGTTCGGCGTCCGCCACTCATCGACCACGTGGATGAGGTTGCGGCCGAGGGCGAGACGAAGCCACCCGGGAACCCTCCCCTCGAAGTCCTTCAGGGTCCGGCCGCGGGGACGGAAGGCGAGGGCGTCGTGGGTCCGGGCGAACCGGTTTTTCAAGAGGTCGTTGATTCCCGGCACCGCGAATTCATGGGTTTCGACGAGGAGATGGGCGGTCCCGAGGGCGGGAATCAACGCCGGATCACAGAGTTCCCGCTCGCCGCCCTCGATGTCCATGATGCAGAGGACCCGGGTTCCAGATCCGTTGGAGTTCCGCCCGAACGCCTCGCGCAAGACGGAGACATCGGCCCGGCCGTGAATCTCGATCCGGTCGGCGACCCCGTTCAACCCGGCCATCCCGGCCAGCAGCCGCCTTCCCTCCTCCTCGGTCTCAAAGGCGATGACCCGGGCCTCCGGCCACCGGCGGGCGCACCCGACGGCGTAGTATCCTTCAGCCGCGCCCACGTCCACGACCCGATCGAATTCCGCGCGATCGAGTTCGGGCCAAAGTTCATCGAGCTCCACTTCATAGGTCCCGAAGAGTTTGGGCCAATACTGGCTGCCGACGCTACCGTCGACATACTTCATCCCCGCGAAGGGCCCGCTGATAACGAGGCCGCGGGAACGGAGATGATTGGCGTGGAGCCCGGCCCAAAAACGCCGGAGGAAAACGGGTGGAATCGGAAGTTTCACGATGGAAAGCCGGCCGGAAACGGCCCCTTCACGGATTGGCGATGGATTGGCCAGCGGGCCGCCCGGCGGACGGGTGCGCCTGGAAGTGGGCTTCAGCCGGAGAGGGACTGGCGCGGAGCTCCAGCAGTTGTCCCGCCACGATCCGGAGCGAGGCGCGCGCGCGCCAGTGACGGGCGATCGCGGTGCCGTCCCGTCGCCCGGCCCGCCAGTGCCCGAGTTCCGTCAGGATGGCTTCCACGGCGGCGCGGGTCGAGCGGCCCGGGTAGGTGCGGCCGAAGCGCTCCCCTTCAATCAGGGATCGGTAGCCCGGCAAACCTTCGGGGGCGACCAGGGTGCAACCGGAGCAGAGCGCTTCCAAGGCGATGACCGGGGTGGTTTCCCATCGGGACCGGGAGAAGAGCACGGCGGCGCCGCGCAAACGCTCCGCCAGTTGTTCCCTCGTGGTGTTTTCGCAGATCCGGAGGCGGGGCGACCCGGCCGCGAGAGCAGCGAATTCCGCGGTGAGTTCCCCGCGGAGATGGACTTCAATCCGCACGCCGGGATCCCGGATCAGCAACTCGCGGATGGCTTCCACGGTCTCCAGCGGCCCCTTCTGAATCTCCCCGAGACGCCCGGCGATGACCACTGTATCCTCCTTGCCCTCCGGGACGGGAAGTTCCGTGAAACATTCCCGGACGGCAAACGGGATCTCCACCACCCGGTCCGCAAGTTCCGGCCGGCCTCTCGACCGGAGAAATTCCTTCAGAATGGCAGCGGGAGCGGTGGATTCCACCTTGATGAAATCCGCCTCCCCCAAACAGGCGAGCACTTCCCGCTCGATCGCGCCCCGCCGCCAAAGCCAGAGATCGAGCCCCGCTTTCGCCGCGCGCAACCGGTGGCCCCATGAAGTCCGGGAATCCCAATGGCTCGCCAGCCGTTCCGGAAGATTCTGCGCCGGCGAGACCCGGCCATCGGTATCCCCTTCCACCACGACGGTGGCCCCGGATTGCCGCGCCGCCCTGAGGACTTCCGCCGGAAATCCGGTGATGCCGTAGAAGATCGCCAGATCCAAGCGCGCCCGGGCCCACCAGCCCGGCGAAGTCCAATCGCTCCGGTCGAACCGAACCCAGAGGGAAGCATCGGAAGCCGGATCCAGCCCGGGGCAATAGAGAGCCATCTCCTCGCCGAGGGACCGAACGAACCGGACGAGATCAAACGCGCAAATCGCGCCCTCCCGCCCGGCGCGGGAAATGAAGAGACCGACCTTCATCCGGAGGCACTCATCCCGGCGCGGCCCCCCGGGGCATCGAACAAATCCCGGAACGCCGCTTCCAACCGGGCGGCCCCATGGAGCGCGAGATACTCGTCCCGGCGCGCCTGCCGGGCGAACGTCTCGCGTTGTTCCGGGGTGGCAAAGCTCTCGATCGCCCCGATGAGGGCGGGCCCGTCACCATACGGAACCACGGCCCCGAGGCGGAACTCACGGACCCGGGTCGCGGCAAGCGATCCCTCGCTCACGATCACCGGTTTGCGGAGCAGGGCCGCCTTGGTGAGGGTGTTGCTGCTGAACGGAAAGTTTTCGAAGGCCGCGAAGATCACGTCGGACGCCGCGAGAATCGCGTTGTAGGGCGGCCCGTCCGGCACCCGCGCGAGATGAAAAATGGCGTGGGGCGCCTCCGCAAGGCAACGCTCCACCATGCCCCGCTCCTCCGGTCCAAAGGTATCGAGCGGCATCACCCCGGCGAACAGAAAAGCGAAGTTCGCGGGATCCATGGCCAAACAGGCGCGGGCCAGAAAGCCCACTCCTTTCCAAGCCCCGAGATACCCGGCCGTGGCGACCAAGGCGCGCTCCCGCGCGAATTGACGATACCGAAGGCCCAAAGGATGGTCCGGCTCCAGCCGTTCATCCGTGATTTCCGGGAACCGGATCACTGGCTTCGCGCTGAAACGGGCGATGCCCTCGATCAGGTGCTCGTTGATGGTCGCAATCCCGGCCAGCCGGGGATGGCGCAAGACCTGTTCCGCCACCTGCCTTTGGACGAACCGATCGCTTGGCGGATCCGCAAAGAGATAAGGATGCAGATAGAGGAATGTCCAGGGGAGCCCTGTCAGCTCCGCCACCCGATGCGCCAAGTCGAAATCCTGCTCGAACAGACAAGTGAAGAACAGGGTGCAGGAAGCACCGGGATGCCTCCCTCGAATGCCCTGCAGCGCATTCGCGATCCTTCCAGCGAAAAACCTTCTCCGCAGGGAAATCTGCCAGGACCGCGGCCGGATTGGAAGAAAACCCGGCCATTCCACCGCGGTCACGTGTTCCGGATCCACGCCGCCACCGGTTGTTTCCGCATCGCGTAAAACGACCGCCAAGGGTGGCGCGACCAGATACTCAACCACCGATCCGATGCGACGCAATCCGGCAGAAAATGCCTGAAGATGAGTCGCATTATGACCGCCCTCGGACCAGTCGATGAGGAGGGTAAGCTTCATGCGGCAAGACCGAAACAACATTCCGTTTTCATCGAGAGGGTGGCCCGGACCAGCCAAATCAACGATGACTCCAAAAGAGGTATCAGTAGCTCCAACACAAATTCTCCAGCGGCAAACTCACCGTTCCTTGGCCTATCAACCCGCTCAGTGATTCGGCTGGCCGAGTTATTACACTTTGAGGGCGGTGTCTAATGACACAAGCGGAACATCCATCGGAACGCGGCTTGAAGCCAAACATCAAGCGAACCGGACCGTTTCCCCAGAGGACTTGCCTTCACACGAACGTGGTTGCAAAAACAACCATTTTTGAATACCCGGACGTTCTTTCGCAAAGCGATCGATTGCAGAGCGGGGCAGGAAATGAGCCCACAAAGGAAACTGATCACCGAAAAGATCTCTCGCGCTCCTCGGCTCAGATCCGATCTCCCGAACCACATGGGTGGATTCAAAGCGCTTCGTCAAGAACTCACCGACTCCCCGGACGGCGAATTCGTGCAACTCAGCCAGAATTGTAGCATTTCGCACACCCGGCACAAGATCGGCATCCAACAACTCCGCTTCCATTCCTTCGACGTCACAAAGAATAAAGACCGGGCCGGCAGAACTGTTAAGCAACTTTTGCAACACCTCTGTGGAACAATGTTCACCAACCTGCACAGCTGAGGAAAGATTGTTCGCCTCAAGGTTCCGGCGGAGTACGAAGCGCGACCGGAAATCACTTTCGAATGCGTAATGTTTTGTCTGTGGTCCACAGCGGCTGGCAAATCCGCAAGCGTAGTATCCCTCGGCAGCGCCAATATCAACCACGAGAGATGGCGACATTGCCATCACCTCCTCAAGGATGGGATGCAACTCCCGTTCGTATGAGCCCAATAGCTTGTTGTAAATGGGGCTGAAATACGATTCAGAACGCAAGACCAGACCCTCGAACGGCCCCTTGATCACTTTCGTTCCACCAAAAGTCTTTGCACTCAGGTAGCGTTCAAGAACCGAGCTCGGAAGAAATCTGGTCGGAACAAGTTTTCTAAGAAATGCGCGCATCACCTCGTTCAGTTCTCTCGTGGAGGTCGGATACATCCTCGCTGCACCGCGGTGCTGACACCCAACCCAGTCGAGGGCGAATCATCCCCGGCCACCGGCCGCTGTACTCGGCCCTCATCGTCTGGGTTTGGGCAAAGCAGATCCGCAAAATTTCGCGGCTCACGAACTCAAAATGCGTGCCGGAGGTATTGAAGCCCACCTTGATCCCGTATTCCCTCTCATTGAGAAAATCACCTGGCAAAGTACACACCGAGCGATAATGGCCCGGTTGGAGATCGCCCATCAGAAAACGGTCGGGCGTCGCCACCGCGGACGGCAGATCGACCGAGTTGAAGATTTCGGTCCCTAGATCATCCACGAGGAAGAGAAAGGGGGTCACTCCGCTCAACACCGCGAGCACTTCATAATCGATCACCACCTTGAGGGCGGTGGAAGTCGACTCACGATCCTGCATCGGATCCACCGGTTCCACGGTCACCGCGCGGAGGGCGATGCGTTCATTGCCGATTTCCCGGCCGGGCCCCGATGACCAACGCCACCGATCGACTTGCGAGCTCACTAAATTCCGATAGGCGGTGATCCCGGCCTCGACCCCGCCCGCGAAATGCAGGCCACCCCGATCCATCAGGAGCGTTTCGCTACACAACGCGGCGACGGCGGCCATGTTGTGACTGACAAACAAGACGGTCCTTCCGTCCGACGCCACGTCTCGCATTTTTCCGAGGCACTTCTTTTGAAACTCGCTGTCGCCCACGGCAAGCACCTCGTCAATGATCAGGATCTCGGGTTCCAGATGGGCCGCGACGGAGAAGGCAAGCCTCACATACATGCCGCTCGAGTAGCGTTTCACCGGCGTGTCCAGAAACTTCTCGACGCCCGAGAAGGCAACGATTTCATCGAACTTGGATTTCACCTCCGCCCGGGACATGCCGAGAATCGCGCCGTTGAGATAGATGTTCTCCCGGCCGGTCAGTTCCGGGTGAAAGCCGGTGCCGACCTCGAGCAAACTGGCCACCCGGCCTTTTAAACCAATCCGGCCGATGGTCGGTTCGGTGATCCGGGACAGGATCTTCAGGAGCGTGGACTTCCCGGCTCCGTTGCGGCCGATGACGCCGACCACGTCCCCCCGGCGCACTTCGAAGTCGATCGCCCGGAGGGCCCAGAAAACCTCCCTGGCGGCGCGTTTCCGGCTTGCCTCCGATCCCCGATCCCCCGTCAGGCGCCGGAACGGCGCGGTCAAGGCATCCTGAATGGCATGGCGCAGCCCGGTGCGATACCCGGTGGGATCGAGATGACCGATCTCATAACGCTTGCCGAGGTTTTCGACGCGGATGACGATATCTGACATCAGGCTGATCAGGAAAATAATAGACTAACGGTGTGCCGCGAGCGAATGTTCACACTCGCGGACCCACCCGTGCAGATCGGTGACAATTTGCAACGGATCCTTCCCGGGCCGCCAGTCCGTTCTGGATAACACTCTCTCCGAGTCGCCAATGAAGATGCGCAAGTCGGAAGGACGACGCTCCGGGACCTCAGCAATCGGCACAGTGTTGCCGGTAACTTCCTGACAGATCCGAGTCAATTCACGGAGGGAGAGTGAGTTCCGCAAGCCTCCGGAGACGTTTCCCACCCAGCCGTCCCAAGCCGGGAAATCGCGAATCTGGCGGATGATCAAGTCACAGGCGTCGGCGACGTGGAGGACATCGCGAACCTGCTTCCCGGTGCCGCCGTAGCCGATATATTGCAAGGCATCACGAAAGTGATGGGCCATGACCCACAGTGCGATGACCCCTTGGTCGATTTTACCGAATTGCCAGGGACCGGCAATGACCCCGCAACGATTGATCACGGCCCGCAAGCCGTAGGTTTCCCGGTATTCCCCGATGAGCTGTTCGGCGGCCAGTTTGGTGAATCCGTAGAGGGAGCGGGCACCGGTGAGATCCACCTGTTCGGTCACCCCGCGCGAACTGATTCCATGAACCCCGTCGTCCTGCCAAGCGAACCGGGTTTCCTCCTCCGTCCACGGGTGGCTCTCCAGCCGGGCAATCGGGTAGACGCGACTCGTGGAAAGGAACACCATGGCGGCGTTCCAACGTCGGGCCGCTTCCAGACAATGATAGGCCCCGGTCAGGTTGGTATGGTAAAGATAGTCGGGGTTTCCATCCTGCCCCGCCATGACCGAAGGTTCCGCCGAACACTCAACAACAAAATCAAACCGCCCCCTGGGGAAGGTGTCCGCGTGTCTTACATCCCCGCGATGGACGTTCACGCCGGCGGCAAGCAAACGCGGTTCATTGAGTTCGGACCCGCGACGGTAGAAATTATCCATGGCCACGATGTCCGCCTCAGGCATCGCTTCCCGGAGCGCGAGGCAGAGGTTCGACCCCACAAAGCCCGCGCCGCCGGTGACCAGAATACTCCCGGGTTCAGGGTTCAAGGCAATTTCGGATCTCTGGACCGGAAGCGGCAAATGAGGCGATCCGAAGAAACCGAGGCTCTGATTTGGAGTCAGGAAGCGCGCGGGGCTACTCCCGAATCATCGCCCCGACTTGATCCAGCGGCAGGCCGGTGAGCCGGGCAATCTCTTCGAGGCCCAGGCCTTGCAACTGGAGACGATGCACAACATCGAGCATGGCTTGGGCCTTGCCTTTCTCGATTCCTTTCTCGATGCCTTTCTCGATGCCTTTCTCGATCAGCTCGCGGCCGGCACGGGTTTCTTCCACGGGAACCAATTCTTTGATCATGATTCGGATTTCTTCAGGGGTTTGATTCCGGAAACGCTGCATCAAGAATTGCATGAACATGACCGAAAAGCAACGGCGCTCCTCGTGATCGAGCCCCGGGTGCTCCTGGAGACCGTGGTAGTCCGCGGCCGCATGTTCTGCCACGACCGAGTCGGAATCGACCACCAGAGGCCGCAGCAGGAGCACCAGTGGAGTTTGGGGATCGGTCTCCTCCAACTCCGCGAGGCGCTCGTCCAAATGAAGAATCCTGAGGTGGGGAAACTCCCCGGAGCCTGGCGGACAGAGGCTCCGTTCGCCAAACACCACGATTCCCTCCACCCGGCGGGGGACGTAGTCGCGAAGGCGGAGACGGTTGGCAGGGTTGATTTGTCGCCACTGGGCCAAACGGGCGCTCTCGGTGCGGACGAAGATTCCCCGGTCGTAGTAAAGCTGAAACTCCCATACCTGGCTGGGATCTTCCGGATCCACGGGCTCGAGGACCAGGTCGGATTCCACCTTGGCTTTGAAAACCTTGGGCCGGGCGATTCTTCCCCGCACCGGGCGGATGCGTCCCTCCAGTTCGCCCAACCAGTCGGGACGCCGTCCGAAGATATCGACAAATGCCTGGTCTGTTTCCACCGGAGCCGATCGCGCGAAGCCTCCCACCGCTGAAGGCAAAACCGCCCTACCTCCCCCGCTGCACCGCCGAGGCTTCCACGATTTGCCGGATCGTTTCTTCGAGCGATACCGAAATATCCCAACCGGGGTAATGAGCCCGCATTTTGCGGAGATCCGAGTAGTAGCACATGTGATCGCCGATTCGGGGCTCGTCGAGGTAGGTGAAGACTTGGGGGCGACCGGTGAAGCGCTCCACGATCTTGAAGGCTTCGAGGATGGAGCAGGTGTTGTTCTTTCCTCCCCCGAGATTGTAGACCTCCCCGCAGCGGGGAGAGGCGATGAATTCGGCCATGAAGCGGGCGACATCGAGGCTGTGGATGTTGTCGCGGACCTGCTTTCCCTTGTATCCGAAAATCTTGTATTCCCGAGCCTCGAGATTGCATTTGACGAGATACGAGAGGAAGCCGTGGAGTTCCACGCCCGAATGGTTCGGCCCGGTGAGGCAACCGCCGCGCAAGGCGCAGGTCGGCATGCCAAAGTAGCGACCGTATTCCTGGACCATCACATCGGCAGCGACTTTGGAGGCCCCGAAGAGGCTGTGCTTGCTTTGGTCAATGGAGAAATCCTCGGCGATGCCATGTTCGAAGGCGGGATCGGCAAAGTCCCAGCGGGTCTCGAGTTCGCGGAGCGCGATGGAGTTTGGACGGTCTCCGTAAACTTTGTTGGTGGACATGTGCACGAAGGGAGACTCCGGGCAGAACTGGCGGGCAGCCTCCAGAAGGTTGAGCGTGCCCACCGCGTTGGTGTCGAAATCGTCGAACGGGATGGCGGCGGCCCGGTCATGGCTCGGTTGCGCGGCGGTGTGGACGATGGCGTCGGGCCGCAGTTCCTTGACGAGATCGAGGATGCCCCGGCGATCGCGGACATCGACTTCGTGGTGCGAGAAGCCGGGCAGCGCCCGGGTCAACCGTTGTTGATTCCAACGGGTGTCCCCTTGGGGACCGAAGAACACGGCGCGCTGGTTGTTATCAACCCCGTGGATCCGCCAGGCCCGATCCGGCGACGCGAACCAGGCACAAACTTCGGAACCGATGAGGCCTGACGAGCCGGTTACTAGGAGGGAAGGCATTTTTTAGTTGTTCTTGGTTCTTGGTTCTAGGTTTTGAAGGGGGGACTCAGATCACGTCGGCGAAGGTGCGTTCCGTCTTGCGGAAATACCAGATGCCGAGGACGAGGAGGATCGTGACGGTGAGGAGGGAGACGACCAGTCCCGGAAAATAGATGGCGGACTCCCCGCCGAGGATGGCCCAGCGGAAACCATCGATGACGCCGACCATCGGGTTCAGCGAATAGAGGAGCACGCCGGTCTCGCCAAATCGATTCCGGATCACCTCGGTGCTGAAACCGACGGGGGAAACGTAAAGGCCAAACTGGACGATAAACGGAATCACGAACCGGAAATCGCGGTAGCGGACATTGAGCGCGGTGAGGATGAGTCCCGGGCCGAGGGAGGCGAGGAAGGCGAGCAGGACAAAGGCCGGGAGCAGCAGGATGCGGGTGTCCGGACAGAATCGATACCAGAGCATCAAGGCGGCGAGGATGAGGAAAGAGACGAGGAAATCGATGCAGGCGACGACCACGGCGCTGACCGGGACGATCATCCGGGGGAAGTAGACCTTGGAAATGAGGTTGGCGTTTCCGACGAGGCTCTGGCTTGATGAAGAGAGGGAGCTGGCGAAGAATTGCCAGGGCAACATGCCCGCGAACACCAGAATGGCATAAGGCGCGGCGCCTTGGCTCGGCAGGCCCGCGACCCGGCCGAAAACAAAGGTCATGATGACCATCGTGAGGAAGGGTTGCAGCAGAGCCCACGCGGCGCCGGCCACGGTCTGTTTGTAGCGCACCGCCACATCGCGCCAAGCGAGGATCGCGAACAACTCGCGGTAACGCCAAAGATCCCGCCAGTAATGTTTTTCGGTCCTCCCGGCTTCGAGCCAAATATCGAACCCGGCGTCCTCCGGAGAGCCCTTCGGCCCGGACGCCGGGGCCGGGGAACGTTTGCGTCCGCTGTCTTCCGTCATGATTCGGCGCTCAGGGAGCGGTTTCGCCGAGCGCGGCCCCGGCCATGGCCACGGCGACGGCGCAACCGGCAGTGCGGGCTTTCCACCCGAGGAATCTACCGGCTTTGGCCGGGTTTCCGACAAGGCTGGCGGGATCGATGGGCCGGTAGTATTTGGGGTTGACCCGGACCAGAGCGCGCCCGGTGGCGGAGTGTCGGCCGATCTCCCCGAGGCCATGGCCCTCGAATACAAGGGGAAGGCCGGCGGCGGCAAAGGCGGCTTCGGCGAACTGCCGCACGGTGGTGGAGGTGCCGGTGGCGACCACGTAATCATCGGCGGCGGGAGCCTGCAGCATGGACCACATGGCTTCGACATACTCCGGCGCATAGCCCCAGTCGCGGGTCGAATCGAGATTGCCCAGCTCGACCACTTCCCCGGATCCGCGCGCGATCCTCGCCGCCGCGTCCGTGATTTTGCGGGTGACAAAGCTCTCCCCCCGCCGGGGAGACTCGTGGTTGTAAAAGAGTCCGTTGCAGACAAACAAGCCGTGGGCCTGTCGATACACCCGGCCCAGATGGGTGCAAAAGGCCTTGGCGCAGCCGTAGGGATTGACCGGGCGGAAGGGGGTTTCCTCGTCTTGGACCGGCTCCCGGGGATTCCCGAAGACCTCGGAGGAAGAGGCGAGGAAGATCCGGGGCGGTTCGTCCAGATCCCGGATCATTTCAAGGAGCGAAAGGGTGGCCCCGGCGACTTCCCGGACCGTCGACTCCGGGATCTCGAAGCTTAAGCCCGGCTGGCTTTGCCCGGCCAAATGGTAGAGTTCCTGGGGCCGCACGCGGACGAGGATCCGCCTCAGGGTGGTGGCGTCGTCGAGGTCGCCATAATGCAGGAAGAGCCGTTTCCCGTAAATCGCGGGATCCGAGCGGAGATGCTCGATTCTCGAGCGGTTGAAGAGGCTGGAGCGGCGCACCATGCCGTGAACCGTGTAGCCACGTTCCAAAAGGAACTCGGCAAGATACGAGCCGTCCTGGCCTGTGATGCCGGTGAGCAAGGCGGACCGCATGGGCGGAATCAAAGCGCGGACTTGGGCGGTCTGATCACCTGCCACGCGGTTTTCATGAGGATCACAAAGTCGAGCCGAATCGACCAGTTTTCCAAATACTCGAGGTCCGCGTAGCTCCGTTCCCGGACATCGGCCCGCGTCCGGGTGAGACCCCGATACCCCAAAACCTGGGCCAAGCCGGTGACGCCCGGTTTGAGGAACTTGCGGAAGCGGTAGAGCGGATCCACGGCCTCGAAATCGTTGTCGTGATCCACGTAATGTGGCCGGGGCCCCACCACACTCATTTCTCCGGCCAGCACGTTCAGGAACTGGGGGAACTCATCGATGCTGAACTTGCGCATCCAGTGCCCGGCGGGAAAGATCCGTGGATCTCCGGCCTGCGCCTGATCCCCTTCCCGCTTGTGGTTGCAGTGCATGGTGCGGAACTTGTAGACGAGAAAGATCCGTCCGCCGACCCCGCGGCGCTGTTGCCGGAAAAAAAGCGGCCCCGGAGATTGCAACCTGTGGAACACCCAGACAACGGCCATCAAAACCGGGAGAATGGTGACCACGATGGGGATGGCGACCGCAAGATCGAAGATCCGCTTCAACAACCGGCTGAGGGGAGACTCAAGCGGTTCCCGGCGAAACACGGCCAGCGCATGACCGAAATCGGTGTAGATGCTGGCGCCGCCGCCAAATCCGGCGATCCGGTCAAGGTGGATGGCAAACCGGCTCCCGGCGCTCTCCGCCGCCACGCGGATGGCCACGAGTTCTTCCCTGGAGAGATGCGCATCGCTGCAAATAACGACCTGTGGTGAAAGCCGGGCAATGACCTCCTCGGGCCTGGTGCCGAAACGACTGACATCGAGATCCGCGTATTCCCCGGGGAGCCGTGGGGAAAAAACCCCCGCCAGTTCCAACCCGAGATGATTGTGGGCCCTGAGCCAATCCAAAAGGGGGTCATGCGATGTCACGTTCGCGATCACCAGCGTGCGCAAACTGCGGACTCCCTGGAAAAGTCTGGGCGCGGCAACCCGGAACACCAGGGAGTGTGTCAGCAACAACCCGAGCCAAAGGCTCGGGAGGAGCCCCGTCAGGAAGAGCCGGGAGATTTGGATATCCTTGGTCAGGACCAACCCGATCAAGAGCGTGACCGCCATGTAAGCGGTCTGCCGGGCCGTGAGCAGGAAGGGAGATGGCTGGGAAAAACGCCGCCCCCCTTGGAAGTGAGCTCCTTCCAGCAAAGACGTTTTCAAGCAAAAAATCAGGCTGCCGCCCACCATCAGTCCCGGGTAAATCACGAGGTAATTCCACCCGATCCCCCAGTGCACCGGGACGGCCGGATGGAACCAAAGCATGGCGAAGTAAATCGCCACCACGACGATCACTGAAGCCAATGCGTAAAGGGATTGGATCCCTCGAAATCGCCCGTGAAGAAAACTCATGAAACCGATCTACCCGCCCGTTCCCTGCGGGCATGCTGCCGCCCTTGGTCACCCTGTCCCGGGGAAGCCGGGAGGCGGGGATTCCACCATGGCCGGGGGGAACGAAAACCCATTATATTGGAACGCGCCGACATTCAGACGCCCCGCAGGCACGTCTCCAATGACGGAATCGTGGTTTTAAAAGATTTCCTTAGGAATGTAAAACATTTTTGAAACCCATCTCTTTGAAATCGGCGCCCCCCCTCCGAAGCCTTCGTGGCGGAGTCGGGGAATCCAAACTTTCTCCTTGGATTGTGGCGGAAACGAGTACACCCTCCGACCGTCGATATTCCCCTCCCAATGACTTTTTGTTCTCGTTTGCAATGGGCGATCGCCCCCTACGCGATGGCCTTTGCGGTTGTTGGTCCTCTGGTCTGGGTGATCCCGAGGCTCATCGTGGCGCAGGACGGGTTGCTGTCCCCCCAATCGATGGCAGAAGAGATTGGTCCGGCAGACCGGCTGCAACGGACTCCCATTTTCCTCGAGGTTTCCGACAATCTCCTTGAATCCATCCCCATTCCGAGTCCTCGCACCCGCTGGAGTTACCCCGAGGATCAGGCGGATTCGGCGAAGTCCCTTTTTTTGCGCGCCGGATTGAAACCTGCGGAAGTCGAGAGTCTCACTTCCCCGACCGCAACGATTCGCGCGGACGGCTGGATCCATTTCTTTCCGGACCACAAACTCGTTGAGGAAATGAGCCGGGAAAGCCGGGCGACGCTCTACGGAGAGCTCGGTCATTACCCCATCAACGAGTTTCAGGAATCCCCGGTATTGATTCTTACCGACACCGTGGAGGAATGGTATCGGTCAAGTCATCTCCGCCCCGAGTATGTCGCCGAGATTTCCCGCATGGCCTACCGCCGGGGAGATCTATGGGCCTTCAGCGATGTCCCTCTGCTGATCTCCAAGTGTCAGGGCGAGCGAGACCTAAAAACACTCTACAAGACGCTGACCCGAACAAGAGCCTACCTGATCACGATCACGATCGGCTCCCAGACGGATGCTTCCGCGATAAAAGCCTACTGGCGCCCCACCGGAAGCAGTTTCCGGCGGAAGGATATCGAGCCCTTGATTGAATCGATCAAAGAGACCGGCCGTGAAGTCCAGCTCGATCTGGCTCACATCATGCCCCCGCTGGCGCGGAAGCTCATCTACACCTACCCCGGACCTGAGAACATCTCAGGCGGGATCCTGCCGGACTGTCACTGGACAAGCCTGAATTATTTCAACTACGAGCCGCAAGGCTACCTTTTGGACTCCAGTCTGGCGACCTCAAAGGTTCTTGAGGACTATGAGAAGGTAACGGAACCATGGCGCTACGGCGACATCCTATTCTTCATCGATGACGTCTCCGGGGATGCCCACCACTCATGTATCTTTCTCAAGGAAGACCTCGTTTTCTCGAAGAACGGTCGGAACCAGATGACTCCCTGGATCATCAGCACCATCAAGGACATCTCCCAGATCTACCTCTCCTCAGGCGAGAGGCACATCGAGACTTACCGGCGCCGGGTCCAGCGGTAGGCTCCGAGTGCCGATCGTTCAACCCGCCCTCCCTCGAGCCCGAGAAGACGGGGCAGTTCCCAGCCGGTGAACCCGGCATTGATGCTGACATGGAGGTCGTGGCGGGTCACCCGGTTGATCCCCAGCAGCCTCAGGGCCAACCCGGCGCCGTGGAAAATCTGTTTCCGCCACGGCTCACAGCAGGCAATGATGGGAAAACCCTCCAATCCCGCACCGATTCGCGCGAGCGCCTCCGCATCGAAGTGGTGCAGAAAGAGATTGGCGATGACGACGTCGCCCCGGAGGCAGGGCAACGCGTCGAACAAATCCGCCTGATGCCACAACGCCGCCGCAGGGAAATCAACCGGCCGGGGCATCAAGTCCACCGCTTCATACCGGATGCCCGGAAAGCGCCGGCAGAGACGCCTGGCCAAGCATCCGTCCCCGGCTCCCAGTTCAACGATCTTCAGGTCGTCCCGGGAACGGGCTTGACCCGCGAGCAGCCGTTCAAACCACCGGTGATTTCCCATCAAGCGGTTGATCAGGCGCAAATCAGCCCGACTGCGCACTGCCTCCGGATGAGCGGCCGGCAGGGAATCGAGGATTTCAGGCTGGATAATTCGGTGCAAAGGGATATCTGGGAAATACAAAGCCTCAACCGGCGCCGTCCCGGTTCCGGAGTCGCAATCTCGC
The DNA here is from genome assembly GCA_018970725.1 of Verrucomicrobiota bacterium. GTDB lineage: Bacteria > Verrucomicrobiota > Verrucomicrobiia > Verrucomicrobiales > DEV007 > V1-115. The sequence continues at coordinate 70,009 of JAGWVU010000018.1, read as the reverse complement.
CCCCGGTGACACGCGATCCCCGGGATGGAGGATGAGGCGGTCACCGGGACTCAAACCATGGAGAACCTCGACCATGGCGGGGGTGCGTTTTCCGAGTTCCAAAGCCACATGCTCCGCCCTCCCGGCAGCATCGACCCGATAGGCGGCCCATCCGCGCCCGGAACGAAAGACGGCACCGGCATCGGCAAGAAGCGCCCCCTCGTTTTCCCAGACAATGATCCGGACCTCGACACGGTAACCGTTCCCGAGGAGACCGACCTCTTTGCCGGGATCGACGGTGATGGTCACCCAAACGCGTTGTTCATCCACCCCAAGGGCCGAGACCTTGGTGAACGCGGACGGCTCAACCCGAAGCACCCTTCCGGGAATCACCCCATCCCCTCCCCACTGCTCAATCCGGACCGGCTGTCCCGGCCTGACCCGCACGGCGTCTTGGGAGAGGATGTCCGCCCGCACCTCAAGGGACTTCGGATCCCCGATCTCCAGAATGGTTTCCCCCGGTGCCAAAACGCGCCGGCTTTCCTCGGGAACCGCGATCACCAAGCCTGCCACCGGAGAATGCACCGGGAACCCCGCTTGCCCGTTGGTCCCGCTCCCCGACAGGAGAGCCGCCTCGGCCGCACGCAATTCAAAACGGGCCATTTCCCTCGCGGCGACCGCCTCCTCGTTCGTCGTGGTCGCGACCCGGAAAGCCTGCCTCGTATCCGCGAGCACCGGCTCGGCAACAAGGCCCTCCTGAAAGCGGCGCTCATCGCGTTCGAGATACCGCCGGGCCTGCTCGAGTTCGCCGGTGGCGCGTTGGATCCGGGCTTCGGCCTGTTGCAGGGCAGCCTCCGCCGCCTTGACGCGTGCCTCGGACTCCTGACGGGAGCGGGGGTCGAGCAGGGTGCTCGGCACCGGCAACAAGGTGGCCAGCAGCTGGCCCTGCTGCACCGGATCCCCGCTCCTCCAGCCAATCCGCTGCAACTCACCCGCCAGCGGTGCCGTGATCTTGTAAATATCCCGGTAACGGGTGATCCCGTCCTCATCGACCGTGACCTCCATCGGCCCACGCCGGACCAATCCAGTATCAACTTCCACGGTCTTGGGCGCCACGGTGAACCAAACCAAGGACGCGAGTGCGGCGGCCACGGCGAGGATGGACAGGAGATGGCGTCGGAGAAACATGGAGCGGTCAGTCACGAGCCTTGAGCACGGCGATGAGATCGAGGCGGCGGATCCCACGGTCAAGGAAGAGAGCACAAACAAACGAAGCGGCCAATACCACGAGAATGGCCACACCGAAAGTCTCCCGGTTCAGCACGAAGGGCACCCGGTAAAGATCGGTCGTCAACGACCGGGCGATGGCCAGACAAAAGAGCGTTCCGAGGCCGAGGCCGAGCGGAATGGCGCACAAGACCAACACCGCGAGATGTCCCTGGAGGATCACGCTCACCTCACCATGGCGGAACCCGATGACCCTCATGGTGGCGAGTTCACGACTCCGTTCCGAGAGCACGACACGCATGCTGTTGTAGATCACCCCGACGGCAATGGTGGTGGCGAAGATCACGTTGAACAGGCGCATCCGGAGAAGATTCTCGCCGATGGTATCGAGAAAACTGCGCATGGAGGCCCGCTTGAGGGAGACCCCCGCCACCCGCGGACTCTCCCGCAACCTTTGATAGACTTCTTTTTCCCGCGCCGGATCGATCCGAAGGAACGCGAGGGTCACGGACGGGCCTTCGCGCAGCACCCGGTTCAGCGCGGAGAGGCTCATGTAAGCGCTCAATCCTTCGAAATCCTCGACAATCCCCGCGACCGCCACTTCCCTGCGCGGGCGGTTCCGCTCCAGAATCTCCAAGGTGAGCAGGTCCCCGGCCTGCGCCCGCAGCGCGCTCGCCAAGGCCACAGAAATCAGCAACCCCTCACGCGGCGGCTCGACCAGATGGCGATCGACGTCCAGAAGTTGCTTCAGCCGGACAAATCGTTCCGGATCCGCAACGCCTTGGACCGTGGTCTGCTTGGAACGGGGGCCGAGCCGGAATTTCACCGGGACCGCCCGTACGGGTTCGACGGACTCGACCCCATCGATCGCCCGGAGATCCTGAATGACCCGCAACGGGGCGGGCCGATGGAAGGTAACCGCGGCGTCGAACCGCTGACTGAGACCGAACTGCACGTCGATGATATACTGGATGGAATCCTTCCCGAAATTTCCCATGATGAGACCGGAAGAGGCGAAAGCGATCCCGAAGATCCCGAGGAAGACGCGCCTCGGGCGGCGTTCCAATTCCCGGATGAGCATGCGCGCGGAAGGCGAGGCTCCACGGAGCATGGGGATGCGGTCGAGGATGGACTTCCGGTAAACGGCCGGCGGTTCGGGTTGCATCGCGACGGCCGGAGGAATGGAAACCGCGGAGCGCACCGCACCGGCCACGCCGGCGATGGCCAAAACGGCCATGAGCGCGGCGGCGAGCGCGAAGAGGGCGGGATCCGCGTGATAAAGCTCGACGGGAAAACGGTAGAACCTTTGATACATTCCGGTCATCACCCGCCCCATCCATGCGCCGAGAAGGCTCCCTCCCGCCGTCCCCAGCAAGATCAGCACGGAAGCCATTTTCACGTAGTGCCAGCCGATCTCTCCGGTCGAGTAACCGAAGGATTTGAGAACCGCGATCTGCGGGCGTTGCAGGTGCATCAACCGGCTCAGGGAAACGTTGAGGAGATACGCGGCGATGCTCAGGAAAATGGCGGGAGGGAAAAAGCTCATGACGCGGAGTTGCTTCAACTCGTCGGCGATGAAGCGATCCGAAAGTTGATCCTCGCGGCCAAAGGCACCGAGACCTCCGTAAGGTTCCAGAAGATCATCGAGTTGGCGGATCACCTCCTCTTGGTTCGCCCCCATTCCCAACCCGAGAGCCACTTGATTGAAGGCTCCCTCCATGGCGAAGGCGGCTTCCAGATCCTCCCCTGGCATCCAGAACACGCCGAAGCGCAGGCTGTCGGGAAGAAAACCTCCCGGCGGCATCTCGATGATGAAGTCCGGGGACAATCCGGTCCCGGTAATCGTCAATTCCTCTTCCCGTCCGTTGAGAACCACTTGAATCCGGTCTCCGAGGGCCAGCCGATGGGCCTCGAAAAAGGGCTCGCTCACGAGAATTTCCCGGTCCCGACCGCGCACCGGCCATCGTCCCCGCCGGACCGTTACCCGGTTCAGGTCCATCGCCTCCACCGCCTCCGGAAGCGAGATGATCCGACCCGTCACCGGCTCCGTGAAGTCCTTCACCGTCACGGTCACCGGCTGGGCGATGCCCGATTGCACCTTGCTGACGCCCTCGATCTCCCGGATGCGTGCGGTCACGGAGGATGGCGCGCTTTTCACCGCCGCAAAGACGTGGGCGAAGAGGCTCTCCGCATAATACTCCGCCCGGGCCCGGTTGAGCGATCCCTGGCAGGTCATCCCCGCGATGAAAATGGCCAGCCCGCAGCTCATGACCGCCGCAATGGCCCCCACCTGGCCTTTCATCCGGGCCAGGTCGCGCCAAATCTTGCGGTCGATCGCCCTCACCACTTCAGGGAGCCGGCGTCGCACCGGCTTTCGTTCACCTCGATCCTTTGAATGAGGCCGTCGGAAATATGAATCACCCGATTGGCCATCCCGGCGATCACCGCGTTGTGGGTGATCACCACGGTGGTGGTCCCGAACTCCCGATTGATCCGCTCGATCGCCCGGAGCACACCAATCCCGGTGCGCACGTCCAGAGCCCCGGTCGGTTCGTCGCACAACAAGACGCCCGGACGCTTGGCGATCGCGCGGGCAATGGCGACGCGCTGTTGTTCCCCGCCGGACAGTTGGGAGGGGAAGTGATCCATGCGCTCCTGAAGATCGACCATCCGGAGGGCCTCTTCGGGCGTCATCGGTGCCCGGGCGATGTCCGTGACCAAGGCGACGTTCTCCCGGGCGGTGAGACTGGGGATCAGATTGTAAAACTGGAAGACAAAGCCGACATGATCCCGTCGGAAATCCGTGAGCCGGGCGGCCGGCCACGCCGTGATCTCCTCGTCCCGGAAGCGGACCTCTCCGGTGCTGGCGGAGTCGAGACCACCGAGGATATTGAGCAGGGTCGACTTCCCGCTCCCCGAAGCGCCGAGCAGGACCACGAATTCTCCTTCGTGGAGATCAAGATCGATGCCGCGCAAGGCATGCACCGTGAGACCGCCGGTACCGTAAACCTTCGTGATCCCGCGAACCGCAAACACCACCCGTCGGTTTTCCGCCATCCCCGATTCGATTCAGACCGCAAAGTAGACCAACATCCGGGGCAAAGCGACCGAAAGAAGCAGGATGGCAACCGCCGCCAGCAAGGCACTGGTGGCCACCACGAAGACGGCCTCGAAAAGCACGAGCCCCCGGATCGTGCCCGAGGGGGCCCCGAGATTGGCCAGATAGCGGAATTCATCGGCCCGAAGCCGGTTGGAAAGCGCAAAAACCAAGCCCATGACCAGGAGGGAGCAGGCCCCGGTCAAACCCAGGGCGGCCACCACGAAGTCGCGCAACCGGAAGACCGTGGCGAACAATTCTTCCATCGCCGCCGCGGGGCGGACCATCCAGGCCTTGGCCCGCCCGGGTTGGTAACGGCCCATCAGGATGGTCTCCGTCTTCGGGTCCGGGGCTATCACGATCGCGGCGGTGAGAGGAAAATCCCCTTGGTCACCGTGGAAGTGGAAACTCGCGATGTTCTCCGGCGTGACTTCCTGAAATTCGTAGATCGAGGAGTCGAGGGCAAGGTTGGTGCCCTCCGCCTCCAGCACCGCCGCGGCTGGCTGCCGCCCCGCTTCCTCGTGCCCGTGGGCGATCCCTTCGATCACCCAAGCGGTCTTGACATCGCAAAACACCGCTTGGTCGTCGGCCGACCCGGATGGGGCAAGCACCCCGGTGATGCGCATTCTCAAGGGATAGACCCCAGCGATGTCGAACATTTGTTCCGGAGAGGAGACGATGCGGTCACCGGCTTTCAAGCCGAGCCGACGGGCCACGCCGGATCCCAGCACGCAATCGCCGAGCCGCCCCATCGCCGTTCCCCCGGCCAAGGAAAGTCCACGGAAGCGGAAATAGTCGAGACTGGTCCCGACGATCCGGAAGCCCCGGGCCTGGAAGCGGGCGTGGATCGGGATCACCGTGGCGCCGGTTTCCCGGGCGATCTCGCGACCGACCCGGAACGGCAGGACCGGGACCGAAGGTTTGTTGAAATACAGTCCGTTGAAGACCATCTCCAACTGACTGCCCGGCGCCCCCACCAGCAAGGGAGTGGCGGCGGAGCGGGCGCGCAGGTGCCGTTCCACGGCCTGCACCCCCACCGTGATGGCCAGGGGCAGAAACAGACTCAGGGCCAGGGCGGAGACCAAAAGGACGACCCGTCCCCTTTGCCGCGCGAGATGGCGCCCGCCCAGATGAAAAATCCCCGCCAAATTCCCGTTCATCATGAGGCTTGGAGTTCGGGCAGCGAAAGGTGCCGGTCAAAACCGCTCAGGAGCGAAGGCTCGTGAGTCACCATGATCAGGGCGGCCCCGGCCTGCCGGGCCTGATCGTGAAGCAAGGCCACGGCGCGCTGCTGGTTCAAGGGATCGAGGCTTCCGGTCGGCTCGTCCGCCAGGATCAGGGAGGGTTGGGTGACGAGGGCCCGGCAGAGCGCGATCCGCTGACGCTCGCCTTGGGAAATTTCCCCCGGCGACCGCTCGAGCAGGTGGGTGATCCCGGCCTGTTCGGCGAGGGATTCGGCGCGGGTCCTCACTTCGGCCGTGAGGGGCAATTCCCGGGAGACACGATACGGCAGAAGGATGTTGTCCCGGGCATCCAGATAGGGCACCAGCTCGAACGTCTGGAAGACCAGCCCGATGTGGCGGAGCCGGAACGCGCGGCGGGCCGCATCGGGCAGGGCGGAAAGCAGGGTTTCCCCCGACTGGACAAGGCCGCATTCTGGAACCAGGATGCCACCGGCGAGCCGCAGCAAGGTGGTCTTCCCACAACCGCTGGGGCCTGTGATGGCGAGATGTTCCCCGCCCCTCACGTCCAACCGGGCGACGCGAAGGGCAAACCGCTCGCCGGGGTAGCGGAAAACAAGGTCCCGAAGTTGCAGCGCCGCGCCGGGCATCTCTCAAATCCGTCCTTCCTCGACGATCTCCAAATTGGTCACCTTCCACGTCCCCTTGACCGGTTTGATCGTCAACCAGGCGTGATACTTGTTGAGCCGGGTATGGCTGTGCCCCCAGTGGACCACGTTGCCGACGGCGACCCATTCGGTATCGCACCGGAAGCCCTCCTCACCCTCGAGCGGCTCCGGGTGGGTTTGGCGAAGATCCAGGTGGGTGACCTTGACCCGGGGTCCGTCGCCATCCTCGAACTGCAGGCCCCGGAGGACATCGATGTAAACCCGCTCGAGGAGCGGACCATCGACCGAAACATCGAGCACATCGTAGACCTTGGACTCATCCCGGTGGTCGAACGCATGATAGATGTTGAGGAGCAGCGCGTTGACGATCTCGGCGGCCTGATCCTCCCGGACGGTGGGGACTTCGGCACCGGGCTCGCGAATCGAGAAGCCGCCCCAGCCCCAGCTGACCACGGCGGCGACCAGGAGAACGCCCGCCAGCAAACCGGCCACGACCTGACCGCCTCCCTTGGCGAAACGTCCGACCGCCCCGGCGACGAGGGCCAGGGCGAGAAGCGACAAGCTCCAGACCGGGATCAGAAGGCGCGGGGCCAGCGCCACGGAGACCGGAACCGGGACTGCCACCAGCCCCGGGGTTTCCTCCCTTGGCACAAGCCAGGAATGTTCGGGGGCGTCCTTGGTGACGACGTAGGATCCCCTTCCCTCCGAGGCCACGAAATGAACCGGGATGATCAGGTCCGGCCGGGGAAACAAATTCCACTTCAACGTCAGCTCGGCCGGAAAGGCTTCCCGCGGCGTGGTGAAAACCGCGGCCACCATCGCCTCGCCGACCGGGATCGCGGGGCGGGTATCCTTGACCACACCGAGGTCCGGGTTGACCTGCACAAAACGGATCAGGGAGAAATCAAAGTCCGCCTGACGTCCATCGACCACCAACGGACAGGCCTCCGCAAGTTGGGCGGTGATCTCCTTGAGCAATTTTTCCTGGGCGGCGGCATCGAGCGACCCGCCGGCCCGCGCCTCCCACTCTGGATAGACGGTGAGCTTGAAGGCGAACTCCTTGCGGATCTCAAAGGGCTCCACATAAACATAGCCTTGCAGGGGCTCGACGGGCAGTTGGGCCGAGACCGGGCTGGAACCGAAACCGCAGAGAAGGCAGAGCCAAACGCCAATGCCCAATGGCCCAGCAAGATCGCGATGGCCGGAGACGGGCGCGGAATCTTGGTGATGGACCACTGGCTTCATGGAGACATCTTGGACGGGAGAACCGCCGTGGTCTACCGATTTTCCGGGCAGGGGCGGCAAGCAAACATCTGGCAACCATGAAATTTTCGGTCTTCCGAAATTTTCCATTGCCCCCACCCCTGTTTCTGCCCATGTTAGGACCATGGCAACCGAGGGAGTTCTCACCGGAGGCAGGCAAAAGCGCCACACCCGTTTTGTCGACATGTGGATCGCGGCCGGGCTGAATCCGACCAACATCGAGATCCTCACCAAACTTAAATCGGCCGAGGATCGTCAGTTCTCCCAGAACATGGCCGTGACCGGAAAGGGCTTCGACGAGGATCGACAGGAGCACAAACGGGAGGAGAGTCATTTGTTCGGCATCCGCACCGATGTCTGGCGCCCATCCAAGGAAGTTCGCGAGCGCACCCTCGCCGCCCTCGAAAAACGACAGGCCAAGGAGCGCCGCGCCGCGGCCAAATCGAAGTCCCCGGCTCGGGATGCCTCCGAGGGCGAACTCGACCAAATGGTCGTGGAACCTGACCATGATCCGGTGACGGCCGACGATATCGACAAGTCGCGCCTCGTGATCAAGATGTTCCGCAACACCTCGTCCCGAATCCGTTGGCAGGGGACGATCGAGGAACTTTCAGTCCGCGAGATCCAGAATTCCCTCGGTTCCCGACGCGCCCTCGCTTCGTTCGCGGTCATCCTCGCCGAATACGAGCATCTGGTGGTGATCCAGCAGAACCGACGGCTCTTCCGCATCCCCCCCTCCTTCTCCTTTTCTTATTACCAGCCGAAGACCGACCGGATGTGGTATATCGATCTGGACTGTCACTGGGTGTCCATCGGCGTCGATTACACGATTCTCGCCCAAGGCCGGAAGATCGGCTCGATCGACGGCAGGCTCCTCGCCCTCGGCGCCGATTCCCGGATCCACGTCGGGGAACCCGGGCTCGCCGATGACGAGCAGTTCATGGACCTGCTCAGCTTGTTCGCTGCCACCATCGGCTTCCACAAGCAAATCTGGAAACACATCCGGCGCCGGGTCAGCAATGTGAAGCGGGGGCGCTCGGTTCACTTCGTGGAAGACGAAGAGATGTGGCTTCTGAAGAATCCCCGGCGCATCGCGCGTTGAGCGGGGGGGATTCCCGGCGCACCCAAACCTTACCTCCCGCTCCGTTGCGCCGAATGGATCGCAAGCTCCGCAGCTTGGCCCATGGGCACCAGCGCAGCGGACCCTCCACCGGGCACGGCCCCCGGCTTGGTCCGGCGGTCATCCCGCGGACTGCCGAGCTGGGACTCGATCACCGCCCAGATCGCCACCGCGATGAGCAAACTAACGAGCTTCGCTTTCCAATCCCGGATCAGGATCATCCAGATCCCGGCTTTTTTCTTCGATCGCTTTCTCGGTTCCTCCGGGCGGCGGTGAGAAGTAGTCATACAGTTTTTTGCGGAATTGATTCTCTTCCAGGTTGCGCTCCAGACGCCCGTCCTCGGCAAGGGAGAGTTGCCCGGTCTCTTCCGACACCACGATGGCGATGGCGTCGGATTCCTCGGTGATTCCGATCGCGGCGCGGTGGCGGAGGCCGATGCTCCGGTCCGTCAGTTCCCGGTGGGAAACCGGAAAGACGCAACCGGCACCGAGGACGCGCTCGTCCGACATCCGGAAGACGACGCCTCCGTCGTGGAGCGCCGATTTGGGCTGAAAGATGGCGAGCATGATCTCCGGGGAAAGCCGGCAATCGAGCACCACGCCCGTGTCAAGGTAGGGTTCCAAGCTGATACTCCGCTCGATGGCGATGAGGGCGCCGAAACGCCGCTTGGAAAGGATGATGGCGATCTCGATGAGGCTTTCGGCCGTCGCCTCCGGGGGACCGGTGAACGCCGAAAACCAGGGATGACTGCCGAGTTGCGCCAGGCCGCGCCGCAACTCCGGTTGGAAGATCACCACGAGACTGACCGCCAGAAAGACCGAAATGCTGCGCAGCATCCATTCGATCACATCCAATTCGAGGGCAATCGCCAGCAACGTCAGTCCGATCAGGAAAAAGGTCAGACCGGTCAGGATGCGCGCCGCCCGGGTCGCCCGGAAATAGACGTAGCCATGGTAGATCACCACGGCGATGAGGAGGATTTCCACCCCATCCCGCCAGTCGATCTGGAACTGGGTAAGGAATCTCTGCAAAGGGTTCATGGGAGGGACGGGGCCTACAGACTGTCACTGATTCTCCGAGGTGCAATGGAATTCCCCTCGGGCTGCAGCGCTTCCGCCAGGCGGAGGGCAAGCCAGTTCACTCTCACGTCGTGCACCCGGTGCAAGAGCACGCCCCGGGCCCGGGTCAGGCCGGTGGACGCCGCCGTCAGGGCCGCGAGATCAGCTCGTTCCGCCCCCAGCAAGCCCCGGAACATCGACTTCCTCGATACCCCGAGCATCAGAGGATACCCCGCCACACTCAATTCTCCGAGGCGGCGCAACAGGGTGAGGTTATGTTCGAGATTTTTTCCGAACCCAATCCCGGGATCGAGCACCAACTGATCCGCGGCAATCCCAGAACGAAGCGCCAACGCGATCTGGCGTTCGAAAAACGAGCGCACCTCACGAAACACGTCCTCATATTCCGGGGCCTGTTGCATGGTGGCCGGCGTGCCCCTGAGGTGCATAATGACGAGGCCGGCCCCAGCTGCCGCCACCGTCTCCGCCATGGCGGCGTCCCCCGTCAACCCAGTGACGTCGTTGACGATATCCGCCCCCGCCGCGAGCGCCTCGCGAGCCACCGCGGCTTTGGACGTATCCACGGAGAGGACCACCTCGGGATCGGCCGCCCGCAGGGCCTTGATCACCGGAATGACCCGCTCCAATTCCAAGTCCAGCGGGACCGGCGTCGCTCCAGGCCGGGTCGATTCCCCGCCCACATCCAAAATGGCGGCCCCGTCCCGCTTCATCGCCAAACCGTGGGCCACGGCATCGGCCACCTCCGGGTGGCTACCCCCGTCGGAAAAGGAGTCGGGCGTGACGTTGAGGATTCCGACGATCTTCCCGCCATCGGAAAAATCAACCCGACGGAGACCGCAGCGCCACGTCACCCTAACGTCCGTCGATTCTTTGCCCAAGTTGTTCACATTTTCCTCCGGGAAACCGGAGCGGTTCGCCGTGACCATTCCGTCACAATCCCCGGGATGCCTTCCCTTACCGGGCCCGGGAGAAGGTCGTTCGGCCCTCACCCCCCGGATATGCAATTTCCCCGTATTTCCGACACTCGCAAACCTTTCCGCCATGGAATCGACGCCGGTGCCGGCGGGACTCCTCGGGAAACTGGTGACGGATTCGTCACCCTGACCGGGCTTCACTCCCCTGACTGAGGGACACGTGGACGGGGGTGCCTTCGGTTTTCCCCATGTTATTCACATTTTCCAAGGATCGCGCCACCCTTCGTTTGCTGATAGGAAGCAAGGATCAGGCCAATGACGCGGTCAAGGGGCGAACCTTTTCTCGCTCACCACGCGGAACCGGTAGAATTTGTCCAAGGTATCCACCGAGGCCTTGTCATTGCCGAGTTGCAAACTCCCCCGCAGGGACAGCGAGGCGTAGTCGGGAATCCTGATATCGTTCGGATCAATGTATCGTTCCACAATGCTGGATCCGCGATACTCGCCGACCATCTTGTCCGTCGAGGCATCAAAGGTGGCGAACTCGGCATCCGAACGCCGTTGCCCCGGATTCACCGGGGACAGGGGCGACTGCCGGATGATCTGGGCGCGATAGTGGACGTTGTAGGTATTCGACTTGGTCGTCAACCGGGCGATGAGGTTGGTGTAGGGACGTTCCCTGACGTTGTCGCCGACCAGGCCGAAGCTGCGGTTGCCGGCCACCGGATTAGAGTCGGGGTTATACCACTGGGCCACATCCTCAAGCCGCATGTTGGTGACCCCGAAAGGATTGCCCCTGACCGGACGGCCGGGAACCAGCCACTGTTCGCAGATCTGTGAGGCGGTGCGGAAAATCTGGGGACGATTTTTGCTCCCCGGCCTGCCGAAAAGGTCGTCGAACTGGCGCAGCGTCTGGTCCAGGTTGATCCAGGTGCGGAGGCTGACATCCCTGAGGGTGCCGCCTGTGTTGGTGGTGCGGTTGTAACCGGCGCCCCAACCTTCGCCCTCCTTGTAAGCGTTGGCGGCGTTCGCTGCGCCGATGCTGAGCCGGTTCGGAACCGTGAGAAGTTCCTCGGAGGAGAATACCCCGAGGAGGCTGCTCTTGCGCTTGATGTAGTCGAACGGCTGGATGGCGTAGTTCATGTTGACCTTGCCGGCGGTGGCCAGCGGTTCGCTGATCGAATAGGGCTCGACGACCGGCATCCAGAAGAAATCCAGCAGGTAATGATCCCTCGGATGCTCCCATCCCGGGTGGACATTTCCGGTGCGTGGGCTTTGGCCTCGGGCGCTCTGCTGCACGGAACCGCCGACCCTGCGGAACAGGAGCGTCTGCCAGGGCTGGCCGCCCGGACCACCGCTCCGGTCATAGACGCCGGTGGGAAGGGAACCGAGCATGCCCGGCCCCGGCATGATCCGGTTGGGCGACCAAAGGCCCGGACCGGCCGGTTCCTGCACCCAGGAATCCGTGAAATACGGAATGAAGGCCCGCTCGGGACTGTTCGTGATCCATGGCTTGGGCACGTAGTCGGCGTAGGCCACCCCCATGGCGTTCCCTTCGTCCGGTTTATTGATCATGGGGCCGTCCAACTCCGCCGCCACGCCGTTGTCCCAGTCGCCCCACTGGTTCATGTTGAGTTGGAAGTTGTCGGGCACAATCGCACGGCGGCTCGATGGCACATTGGCCACGGTGGGATCCACCAGAGCCTTGGGATCCGCCGCCTGATTGGGGCCGGGCCCCGGGATTCCCTCCCGACCGTAGCCTTGGTTTCCATATTCCACGGTGAAGTTGCTCGCGACCAAGCGCGCGTTGTTCCCGTAGAGGACATGCTGTTGGAAGGTGCTGGCCGGGACATCGCGCTGGGCGGCGACCAACCGGTCATCCCCGTGCGGGATCAAATAGCTCCGGACCACGTCCACCGGACGCACCAACCCATGACCACTAAAGGTGAGAAAGCCCGGTTCACTGATGCCATATCCCTGATGACCACCGGTCATTTGCAACCGCCCCCGGTTGATCCCCAGGTTGGTTCCGGGTGGCACGACCACCCCGGCCATCTTGAAAGCGCCGTCCCGGTTCCAGCACCAGTGTTCCCTCGGACGCGCCTCGGAGGAAGGCACCGCGGTCCACTGATTCGCCGACGGTCCTTCCCGCAGATGCCCGTTCCCAGCCCCGGCCAAAATCGGAAGGGGAACGGTGGTATCCGCAAAATCGATGGTCACCATCTGCGAATAGTCTTGCGGACCGCCGTTCTCCACCGCGACCTTGCCGGATACGGGATCCGCCCCGTTGGTGCGGGAACCTCCGTCCGGAAACAGTTTGATCACGAGGCGCCCGCCGTTCAAGGCCATGGAAGTCGCGATCTGATTGGAAAACGACCCCGGCGTGGTGGCCCTTCCCGGGATGGTCATGGTCGTGCTCACCCAGGGATAGACATAACTCTGGGGGCCCTCCGTCGGATCGGCTCCGGGTGGACTGGCGGCATCGGCGTTGAACGCGGCGAACGGCGGCGCGGTGTTCAGGGGGTTGAGCAAGGCGGGGGTCGATCGGGATAACAAAGCGTAAGCGATCCGATCCGGGCGCGGATTGTTGACCCGGCTGTGCCCGATCGTGAGCATCCGAGGTTCAAGGATCCCGCCATTGTCGCGCCCGCCCCAGATCCGGCGGAACCCGGCATGGGGCGTCTTGAGCATCTGTGCGCCCATGGGGAATCCGAATCCCTGACTGTTCAACCCGAAGTCCCGCTGCACATCCATCTCGAAACGGAAATCCGGATTGATCAGGGTCCAGCCCTTGCTGGGAGAGTAGAGGGACACCAGAAGGATGGCCTGGACCTGGGTGGCACCGCCGGTCAGCGGCTTGTCCACCTGCAAGGTCCGGTTCCAGTTGGCCTCATTGCTGACGTAGGTGTAGAACTGCAAACCGCCCATGGGAGGATCGCAGGGAATCTGCACGGTGTTACTGTCGAGATCCGTTAACTGGATCGGCTCCGGAGTCCCGGAAGTCCCCGTCTTGGTGAACTGGTTCAGCTTGTAAACATTGTAGACGTGCGGCTTGGTCACTTGGCTGAGTGGCGGCACGTTGCTGTAGTCCCAGGTCGGCCTGCTGCCGTCCGAAGTCACGCGATTTCCTGCGGCAACGCCAGTCACCCGCACCCCGGTGGTGGCCCAACCCTCATTGGTGCTTCCGAGGTTGGTCACACCGACCCCCATCCGGGAAAGTCCCGCCGGACGTCCATTGTCCTGGGCACAGGCCAGAATGGCGATCCCGGCCTCCCGAACACTAAAAAAACGCCCAAATCCCTTGGTGACGGCCCCGCCGGGCGGGGTGATCTGGATCGGAGCCACCTGACCGTGCCCGGTATGGGTGTCCGCCCCCACGTAACCGGCATGGCCGTTGATGAGATCAGGCTCCTGATACACGCTGAGACGTCCCGGAGTGAAGGTGGTGTGGGTCCCGTCATTGGGCGCTCCGGGAGGCCAATAGCCGAAGTATCCATTGTTGGCGAAGTTCCGGCTGATGGCCACCGGCGCGCTCGGCAAACGGCTCGTGGTGATCTGCTGGATGCCGTGCTGCTTCATCAGCAGATCGTCAAACAGGTTGAGCGAGCGGATGTAATCAAAGACTTCCGTGATAATCTGATTCGCATTCCGCTCCCCATACTTGTTGCGGAAGCTGTTCCAGTTGCGGACCCCGTCGCTCGTATCCATGCCCGGCACGGGAGAGGACATCATGTTCTGGAGATAGGCATACAACTCCCGGTTCCGCGGGATGTCAGCGTAATCCGCGGTGTTCGACGCCGCGTTCTTGCGCTGGAAGTGATACATCGCAGGCTCACGACCATCCGTGGTTTTCGGTGCCCGGGAATCGCTTCCGGCCGCCCCATCCCGCTTGCCGACTTCGGCACAGAAGCGCAACCGCCGGTCGTAGGAAGTGAAGTAACGGAGGTGATCGTTTCTTTGCGGATCGCCGTGATAGGAGGGCCATACGGAAATCCGCGGCGTGTTGAAGATCGTCACCTCCGGCGCCTTGCTGGTGGCCGTGAGGAAAAACTGAAGGCGCCCCAAATCCGTCGGGCGCAGCAAGGGCCACTGCCCCACCTTCCGTTGTTGCTGGCGTTCAAAGGAAACTCCCGTCCGCCCGTCCGAAAGCCCGACCTGCGGGGCGCGGAAGATGAATTCGTCGATCGTCGCATACAACCGGTCCTCGTCCGGCTGGATCGGCAGGATCAACCCGTAGCGGTTGTTCGTCCCGGCGAATCCTCCCCCGATGCTTCCCCCGCGTTGCACCCGGGGAATCAAATCATAGTAGGCTTCCGCGCTCTGACGGTCGTAGCGATCACTGTTCGGCAGGGCCACCCCCGGAAAGAGCACGTGCATCATCGAGGTCGTCGCCGGGTGTCCCGGATACCGTTGGAACTCGTTGGCCACCGGTTGGAACATCCCGTAAGCCCGGTCTGATACCCCGGCGGCACGCGGCGTGTCCCAAGCCACCCCGCCGGCCGCGGTGTTCACATTCAACTTGGCCGTCTCGTCATCCGCCCAAAAGGCGAACCGGGCCACGATCGGGTTGTCCGCCGTCGGTCTCCTTCCAGCCGCGCCGCCGATCGCCTGGAACTGTCCCTTGGTTCCACTTCCCACCAAGGTCCCCAACGTTCCGTCTTCCAACTGGTAAATCCATTTGACCGGCATCGGCAATGTCCGGCTCGCCGGGCTCGCCCCGACGGCACCAAAGTTCACCTCAAAGCCTTCCACCTTGGTGTTCCCGATCGCGGCCCGCGGATCAATGATCGGATAAAAATACTCCGTCCGCGTGTCGTAGGTCCGGATCACGGGCGCATTCAAATCCACGAACCGGACGTCGTTGCGCCACGCGGCCAGATCCTTGAAATCGTCAAAGACCTTGTCCTCGGAGACGACCATGGTCTCGTCTGAATACAATTTGTAACACTGCCTTTTCTCCTCCTGCCAGGTCCGGATCATTCCCGGCTGGCTCGCCCACGCCGTTCCCTTGCGGTCCGTGGCCGAGCGGATCTGGTGGATCACCATGTCCATGGCCGACTTCGACAAATGCGAGGCCTCCACTCCCCGTGAATACACGGTGGATGAGGCCAGTTCACTGCGCGAGATGGTGAAAAACGCCATCACCAGAACGGCGGTCAGGGTGAGGATCGCGAGGACTGTGACTAGGGCGATGCCCTGCTCGCGGCGGGTGCGGCGCGGACGCTTGGAAGTTGGCGAGGCTTTCATGAACGGAGGGAAACGGCAAACGGGGTTCTTTGGTTCATCTCGGGCGGCGGAGACCGATCACGGAAAACCCGGACCGGGCCGCCTTTCGGAGAACATCCTCCTGAATTTACATGGTGAATACAAGAAAATTCTGAGCGGAGCCCATCATTTTTCCGCTCCCCTCAGGCCCCGCCCCCCTCCCGCTGCAACCACTTCAGGGTTTTCCGCAACGCCACCTTCCGGGCCGCACTCATCCGGTCGATGAAGAGAATTCCGTTCAAATGATCCACCTCGTGCTGGATCGCCCGGGCAAACAAGCCGTCCGTCTCAATCACCAGCGTCTCCCCCGCCAACGTGGACACGGTCGCCCGGACCGCCCCGGGACGGCTGATCTCGGCCCGGATGTCCGGGAAAGACAGGCAGCCCTCGGTTTCGCTTTCCCGCGGTCCGTCGGGAACAACGACCGGATTGAGAAAGACCAGGGGCATGATCTCCTCCAGTTTGCGTTCGATCCCGTTGACCCGGAGGTAAGTTCCTGGTTCCGCGGCTCCGGAGACATCGACGACCGCGATCTGCAGCGCTTCGCCCACTTGTTGCGCCGCCAAACCCACGCCTTCGGCGGCAATCATCGTTTCAATCATGTCCTGGGCCAAGGCCTCGATCTCCGGTGTCACGGCATCGATCCGGGCCCCTTTCTGACGGAGCACCGGGTGCCCGTAAATGACAATTTTTCTGACCATCGCTCAGCGGTCACCCTCTACGGCGCGGCACCTTTCTGCAACAGAATCCGTGCGGGCACGTCCTTGATGGCCACTCCGGCCTCGTTGAACGCATCCCACAACCCCACCAAGACGCCCAGCGGAAGTTTTTCGTCCGCTTTCAATTCAAACTTCACCGCCGGGGTTTCCGCCCGGATCCCCTTGAGCATCGTTCCCAACTGGTCCAGGGGAACTTCCTTTTCGCCGACAAACACCCGCGTGTCCGGCCCGACCGCGATGGTGAGGCGGTTGTCCACGATCGCCGATCCCTCGCGACCGCTGGACTTCGGCAAATCGATCTTGAGCGAGGCCCGGTCCTCCGGAAACTTCATGGTGACAATGAAAAAGATCAACAGAATGGTGAGGATGTCGATCAGCGAGATGACCGTCACCACCGGGGCCGTGCGGCGTTTGGTGTAAAACTTCACGGGTGACGGGGACTGGAGGAAGCCGCCGCGGCAAACGGGGCGCCCCCCGGTGGATGGCGTTCGGCCTGAAGGGCGGCAAAGACGATCGACGCGAGAACTTCCAGCCTGGAGGCAATCCGCTCGATATGACGGTTCAGCCAGCTGTGGGCAATGACGACCGGGACGGCGACCACCAGCCCGCCAACGGTCGTGAAGAGAGCCTCGGAAATCCCGGCGGCGATCACGGTCGGGTCCGGCCCTTGCAAACCGTTGGAGGAGCCGAGGCCGCCGAAGACGGCGATGAGGCCGGACAAGGTGCCGAGCAGACCGATCAGGGGGGCGATCGTGATGATCACCTCGAGGATGGCCAACCCGCTCTGCATCTTCCCGACTTCCTCGCGGGCCACCGCCTCGACGCCGATCTGAAGCCCGTCCCGGCCGAAATCACGCCGTTGGAACGCGGCGTCGAGAATCCGTCCGAGCGGAGAAGGATCCACCGCGGCGAGCGCGGCCAGGGTGGCGAGGCCTTCCGGATCCGGCCCGGCCTGCAATCGGCGCAAAACCGCTTCCAACCGATGGGGGATGAGCAGGGGACGGCGCAGGAAGAGCAGGCGCTGCACGATGATGGTCACGGCGACCAGCGAACAGAGCACGATCGGGATCATAAAGACCCCGCCCTCCGTCAGAAAATTCACTCCATGGTCGATGGCTCCCTCGGGAGCCGCAAGATTCGTTTCGTTCACGGCGGGATCGGCTGATTCAGTAAATGAGGATGTCGTAGTTCACCTCGAGCGGTTCATCACCGAATGCCTCGGCCACCTCTTCCGGCATGGGCGGGATCGCGGCGGAAGCGATCGCAGCGATGCTGAAATCCGTCAGAACCGCCCCAGCATCCTGATGAAGCACCCGGATCCCGCTGACACGACCGCGGGAGTTGACGAGAAAGCGGATCTTGAGACTGCCGTAGCTGACGAAACTGCCGTTCTGCAGCCGCAAGGCATGCCACCGTCGTTCCACGGCCCGGCTCACCGCCGCCTTGTAAACGCCGACCGGTGTCGCCTCCGCATCGACCGCGTTTTTTCCGATGTTGCTGAGCGAACCCTTCATCGTGTTCAATTTGCGGGCCGGACTGAACGCCGCCATGTCCGCCGATCCGTTGGTCAACGGCCGGGGCGCGCCACCTTGCGGTGCCACCAGGGCCGGGCTTGGGGAGGGAGTCGCCGGCTTCCGGGGAGCGACCTCGGCGCTGGGACGGACCCGCGGCGATTGCAACATCGGCACGAAGGGATCGGAAAGGACCGGCGCCTTCTCCGGCATCGCATCTTCGGGGCGCGACTTGGGCGCGGTCTCGTCGAGTTCCTGATTCATATCCCGGACCCTGCCCGGAAGATCGACCTTGGCCAGCTCCATCCGCTGCTCCACCCCGCCCGCGGGCCCGGAGGCAACCTCCGGCCGGACGTTCTCGGCCTTCTCCACTTTCCCGTCGGACGGGTTGACCACCGCTTGCATCTCGGTGGGAGAAGTTTTCAGCGGACGCTCCACCACCTCCTTCGGAATCGCCTGATCAGCTTCCTGCCGCGGCGCGGTCTCCTCCATCGGCCGCGGCGCCGCCGCCGGGACCGGCAAACCCGGCCTCACCGGAGCCGAACGCGGAATCTCCCCATCCGGGCCATCGGTGAAGTTGTGATCCCGCATCGAGATCCCCTTGACCTTGTCCAATCCTTCCTGGGTCGGCACCGGGGCTTCGCCGGGCGTCGCCGCAACCTTCTCCGTGGCGCCCCGCGTGTTTTTGTCAGACTCAAACGGTGCGCGCAAGGGAGCCGCGTCCGTCCGTTGGTCCGAAAAGGTCTCCACGAACACCTGCTTGGCCGCCGGCGCGGGAACCGGAACGGGCTCCGGCACCAGCTGCGGGAGAATTTCTTCCAAGCTGACCACCATCTCCTCCTGCGCCGCGGGGGGAACCTTGAGCCGTTGCCTCGCCTGGAGTAACGACCAGGAACCGAGCAACAGGAGCAACAGGCCGTTCACGGCGACCGACACCGCCACCGCCGTGACATTCATCACGGATTCACGGGAAAAACGCAAAGGAAGTGGCTCGGCCCGGGTCATGCCTGATGGCGCATCATACACAGGGATTGTCAGGGTCGCGAGCGGGAATTGCCCCGCGATGTGCGGGCATGGTGAAAGAGGTATTGTTGAGCATACCCGCCATAATCACCAAAGTGCCTCCCGACGAATTCCAGCAAATCCTTGCGCCCGATCTCCGCGCCCCCGAAATATCGTTCCCGCAGCACCCGCTCGATCCAGACGTCCACCGGGAAGGCCGACAACCGGCCATAGGCGAACAACCGCACACAATTCGCGATCTTCTCCCCCACCCCGTCGAAGGAGAGGAGGAATTCGAGCAACTCGGCGTCGTCCAGTGCTTCGCCCTCCTCCAACCGCACCTCCCCTCCCGCGAGCCGCACCGCCGCCCGGTGCACGAAGCCGGCCCGGTAGCCGAGCCCGAATTCGCGGAGCCGCTTTTCCCCGGCGGAGGCAACCGCCGCGGGCGGGGGAAAGGCCCCTAGGGCTAGAGAACCCAACCGCCGGGACCGGCCCAGCTCGCCGCGGCACCGCAGGGAGATCTGACGGATGTGCGCCACCTGCTTCATCGAGGAGGTGAGAAAGGTGGCGAGACACTCCCAAAGCGGCTGCCGCAGGATGCGCAAGCCCGGGCAATAGGCCACCGCCTCGGCCAGAACGGCGTCCCCCTTCGGAAAACCGGCCAGCACCGCCCCATGGTCCTCGTCCAGCCTGAGGTAGCGCCGGGCGATCTCCCGGGCGCCGGCTGGCCGCACCACGATCCGCTCCCCGTTCTGCCGCAACCCGACCGGCTGCTCCCCGATGCAACCGGCAAACCCCTCCTCCCCGAGATCCTCCCAGTGAAACGCCTGCCCGGAATTGAGCGTGGCCGCGAGATCGAAGTTGGGGGCGGGAAGGTCGGCGGCCATCGCTTCAAATCCGCAACCGGGAGCGGCTGATGTTCCCCTGGAAACAGACATCCACGTCCGAACCGGCGGCGCGCGGACGATCGGTGTAAATGCCGCTGTAATACAAGCCCCGCGGTCCCTCTTGGAAAGCGACCGGCAACGGAGCGATCTCGGGAGGGGCGTCAAGCACCGGCGGAAGGCCGGCACCGGATTCCAGATGGGGCAGGTTGACGTTCCAAAGCTCCCCGGCGGGACACCCTTCACCGCCCAGCCGCTCCAGCACGGAGGTCACCCAGTCTCCGGCCCGCTCCCAGCAAACCGCCAGGTCGCGCTTCAGGTAGTGGGAAAACGCGACGGCGGGAATGCCGTGGTAGGCCGCCTCGCGCGCCGCTGCCACGGTGCCGGAAATGTAAATGTCCTGGCCCAGGTTGCCGCCATGGTTGATCCCGGAGAGCACCCAATCCGGCCGACCTTCCCGGAGGATGTGGGCCAGGGCCACCCGGACACAGTCGGCCGGCGTTCCTTCCACCGACCACTCCCCCGGGCCGTGGCAACGCACCGCCAAAGGTTCGTGGGTCGTGACCCGGTGCCCGACCATCGACATCGCCCCCGCAGGAGCCACCGTGACCAACCGGGCCCCGGGGAAAGCCAGCCCGGCCGCGCGACGCAACGCCGCCAGCCCCTCGGCCTCGATGCCATCATCATTGCAAAGCAAAATAATCACTTCTTGCGCGGAGTCGAAGAGTTCATAGGGTGGTCAAACATCGGCTTGAGTGTCTGAAACCGTTTGCATCCGAACCATTCAACTCCATGAAAATCTCTTTCAACTCTCTCCTCCTGCTTTCCTCGTTCTGGCTTCCGGCCCCGGGGCTTCAGGCTGAGGAACCCAAACCCAACCAACCACCCGTAAAGGAAACTTCCGTGTCTGACATCCGCATCATCTTGAAAACTTCCCGGGGCGACATCGAGGGAACGCTCTTCGCCAGCAAAGTGCCCCTCACCTGCGCCAATTTCCTCAACCTCGCCTCGCGCGGTTACTACAACGGCATCCAGTTCCACCGCGTCATCCCGGACTTCATGATCCAGGGCGGGGACCCGACCGGAACGGGGCGCGGCGGCCCGGGCTACAAATTCGAGGACGAGATCGATCTCTCCCTCAAGCACGACGTCCCCGGCATCTTTTCCATGGCCAACGCCGGCCCCAACACCAATGGAAGCCAGTTCTTCGTCACCCATGTCCCCACCCCGTGGTTGGACGGCAAACACGCCGTCTTCGGCAAGGTCACCAAGGGCCAGGACGTGGTCGACGCCATCAAGGCGGGGGATACCATCACCAAAATCGAAATCCTCGATTCCACCGATGCCCTCTTCAGCGCCAAGGAAAAGCGCTTGAAAGAGTGGAACGGCATTCTGGACAAGTGATCACGGCCTCGGCCGACCGGTTGTTCCCGGGGACGCCATGCCCGCCCTTCCCCGACAATCCACTCCCGCCACCGTGGTCCCCTGGCCGCGTTGGCGGGATCGCTTGAGTCGTCCTTCCTTGCGGCTCCGCCCGGCCCTGAGCTCCGACCTCACGGCCCTCACCCTGCTCCAGGAAGCCGGTCTCCGTCCCCTGGCGGAGGTCTATTACCCGTGGGATTCCCGCGATTTCGCCGATCGCTTCCGCCCCTCCGGGGTCCGGGTCCTTGAAGCGGCCGGCTGGATCGTCGCGTTTTACCAGATCCAGCCGCGGGGTGACCACCTCTTCCTGGCGGAACTCCATGTCCGGGAGTCGGAACGGGGCCGGGGACTGGGCCGACTGCTTCTCCGTTGCGCCTTGGCCGAAGCCGGGGCGGACGGATTGCCGTTGCGTCTCTGGGTCCTGCGCAACAACCCGGCCCGCAAGCTCTACCTCGACTCCGGTTTCCGGGACGCGGGTGAGGGAGCCTGCCACCACATCATGGAATGGCGCCAGGAAAGACCTCACACATCGCCAAGCGGACCGGTGCTATCTCCCACCCGATCCACCTTGGCCCCAAACCGGTCGAGCAAGGAAACATATAGATTTGTCATCGGCTTGCCCCGGTGATGGACGTGACGCCCGGCATTCAGCCCCCCGCCCCGTCCTGCCAGAACCACCGGTAAATCCGTGTGGCTGTGCAAGTTCCCGTCACTGTGCCCCCCTCCAAAAACAATCATGACCCGGTCCAGCAACGAGCCCGCCCCCTCCCTGACCCCTTGGAGCCTGCCGAGGAAATAAGCGAACTGCTCCACGTAAAAGCGGTCGATCTTGCGCAGTTTCTCGATCTTGGCCAGATCGTTCCCATGGTGGGAAAGATAGTGGTGCCCATCCGCGACCCCGGCCTCGGGGAAACTCCGGTTGCTGCCATCGTGCGCCACAAGGAAGGTCGCGATGCGCGTCGAGCCTGTCTGGAAAGCCAGCACCATGAGGTCATACATGATGCGGATGTGGGCCTGGTAAGACTCCGGGATTCCGGTGGGAGCCCCGGCCTCCGGAAGACTCCGCGTGAAGCGCTCCGCGTTTTCGATCTTCCGTTCCAATTCGCGGACACCGCTCAGGTATTCGTCCAGCTTGCCCCGGTCCTCGGCCCCGAGCCTGGCCTGCAGGTCCCGGGCCTCCGCTGCCACGAAATCGAGGAGGCTCTGGTGGGAAACCATCCGTTGCCGCCGGGCTGCCGGGTCCTCACCGAGCACGCCGCCGCCGAACAACTTTTCAAAGACCACCCTCGGGTCCACTTCCGGAGGGAGCGGCAGCGAAGGGGTTCTCCAGGCGAAGTTGAACTGGTAAGCGCAGCTGTAGCCGGAATCGCAGCGCCCCGCCTTGCGGCTCGGATCACAGCCCAGTTCCAGGGAATCCAGCGGGGTGCTCCCCCGGACGCGGGCCGCCGCAATCTGGTCGACACTGACCCCGACCTCGATGTCGTTGCCCGCGGTTTTTTTGGCTTGGCAGCCCGTCAGGAAGGTGGCGTTGGCCCGGGCATGGTCGCCTCCGCCGTCACCATTCGCCTCCGCCCGGCGATGATCGAGCCCGCCGAAAACCTGCAACGATTCCCGGAACGGGTGGAGCGGGGCGAGCGTGTCCCCCGGATCGAAGGAACTTCCCCCGTTGAGCGGCCGCCAACCGTCCATCACCACCCCGTTCGGCAGATAGACGAATCCGAGACAGGCCGGAGCCGGCGCGGATGCCGCGGACAACGGTCCCATGGCTTCCAAAAGGGGCAGCGAGAGCGACACCCCCGCGCCGCGCAGGAGGGTGCGCCGGGAAATCGGGCGCGTCCGGTGGAGAAAGGTCATCGGCCTGTTTGACAAAGCCCGGGCCGCGACGTTCAGCGCCGGGGAGGCGGGACGAAGGAAAACAGAGGCCTGCTTGAGGAGAAAGGAATTGTCAGTTACAATGGGTTTCGGATACAAGGAAGGGGAAGTTTTCCTTCCATCCGGATAACGACCATCCATTTGCCGTGACAGATCAGCCATCCAAGCCTCAGGGAACCGAAGTCATCACCGAAGCCGAGTTGCCCGAAAAGCTCCGGACCCTTTGGAGCAAGGGACTCGCCGCCCTTGACGTGAACAACTTTGATTACACCATCAGCCTGCTTCAGGCGGTCTTGAAGGAAGAACCCCGGTTTCTCGACGGCCGCAAGCGGCTTCGGGAGGCCGCGGTGCGCAAGAAGGATGGGGAAAGCAAGCGCTTCGGCATCTCCAAGACCGGCGGGATCGGCGCGATGAAGCTCCAGCCGATGGTGAAGAGCAACCCGCGCGAAGCCATCGTCCAGCTGGAGAAGGAGGTCCTCGCCTCGGAGCCCTTCAACCCGCAGGGCAACCAGCTGCTGTTCGAGGCGGCGATGCGCACGGAGATGCCGATGACGGCCGGGTTCGCCTTGGAAACGATCGTCAAGGGCAACCCGGAGAACACGAAATACATGCACCAACTCGGTGACTTCTATTTCGAGCACCACCTCTACGATCAGGCCGCCCAGATTTTCGGACAGATTTTGCAGCGGGAACCGACCGATCTTCTGGCCAGCCAAAAGGAGAAAAATTCGGCCGCCCGGTCCTCCATGGCCAAGCAAAACTATGGGGGTGACGATTTCCGCAAGAACCTCCGGAACGCCGGGGAAGCCGCCAAGCTGGAGCAGGAGAACCGCACCGGCATGACGGTCGAACAACGGGAGGAAAGGATTGTGGCCCTCCAGGCGAAATATGCCGAAAACCAAAACGATTTCGCCACCGTCAAAGCCTTGGCCACTCTTTACGAAGAGGCGGAGGACTACGACCAAGCCATCGGTTTTTACGCCTGGGCCCACCAACTGAGCAACAACGACGCCACGCTCGAACGAAAAATGCTCGAGGTGCAGGAACTGCAACGGGCGCAAAAACTCAAGGAATTCGAGGCTTGGCTGGCCGCCAACGAGGGCGATGAAGCTTATGAGGCGGTCAAGGCGGATTACCTCGCTTTCAAACGACAGCGCTCCGAATCCCAGATTCAGGAATTCGCCGAACAGGTCGAGCGCAACCCCACGGACAACGCGCTCCGTTTCAAATACGGTCAGGCGCTCTTTGAGGCCGACCTCCTCAAGGAAGCCATCCCCCAATTGCAACGCGCCCAGCAAAGCCCGAACCTCCGCATCAAAGCCATGCTGATGCTCGGCAAGTGCTACGACGGTCGCGGCATGTTCGACCTCGCCGTCGGCCAGTTGCAAGGCGCTGCCAACGAACTGCAGGTGATGGACGAAACCAAGAAGGAGCTGCTCTACACCCTCGGCCTCGTCCAGCTCAAAACGGGCAACAAGGAGGCCGCCATGGAGAGCTTGAAGCAGATCTACGCCGTCGATTACGGGTATCGCGACGTCGCCGAACGCGTCGAAAGCTCCTACAGCTGAGCCCGCGCGCTTCAGCCGCCCCCTCTCCCCACCGCCCCGGTGCGCTTGCCATTCACCCCATTCATGTGAATTTTCACAAGTGACCAAAGACCCCCCCCGGAAAACCATCTACCGGCTTTCCACTTATCAACGTTGCCTCGCCCGGCTCCTCGCCAACAACGTGGATACGGTTTCTTCCGAAGCTCTCGCCAAGGCGGCCGGGGTCAAACCCACCCAGCTCCGCAAGGATCTGGCTTATTTCGGCCAATTCGGCACCCGCGGTCTCGGTTACAACGTGTCAATGCTTTCCGCCTTCCTCAACGAGGCGCTCGGCACCAGCAGGCTCCAACCCGTGATCCTTATCGGCGTCGGCAATCTCGGGGCGGCCCTGCTCCGCTACGGCGGTTTTCAAAAGGAGGGTTTCGAAATCGCCGCCGCCTTTGATCTGGATCCGGACAGCGCCAACGCCCGCAACGTCCCTTTTCCCATCCGCTCCGCCCGGGAAATGCCCGCCTTTGTCCGCGAGCATCACGTCAAAATGGCCATTCTCGCCATTCCCGCCATTTCCGCCCAAAACGTGGTCAACGAAGCGGTCGACGCCGGCATCCAAGCCATTCTCAATTTCTCCCCGACCGTGCTCCAGGTGCCCGGCCACGTCATCGTCAACAGCGTCGATCTGGCCGTGGAATTGGAAAACCTCAGCTATTTCATCCGCTGACCCCCGGCATTGCGACAGCCTTCCTCCCGATCCTACCCCGCATTTCTCAAGCCGCAGCAGCGAGAGCTTGAGCAATGCGGGCTACTGTTTCCCGAATCGCCTGCGCCGGTCCGCCGTCCTCCTGCCCTTCGAAGATGCCTTGGCCGGCTTTTCCGGCTTGGCTTCGCGCGAGCGCCGGATCCGTTCCGGATGACCACCGCCGAAAAACGAACGCGGCTCCACCTTCGCCAATTCATCCACCACCTTCGGCGCCCGCTTGACACCGCGGGCCAGGGCCGGCTCCGCCTTTCGGAAACCACCCGCCTCCCGGGAAGTCAGGGAAACCGTTTTCACCGCGGCGCTCTCCACGGAAACCACCGGCCGCGGCCGGAGTGCCGCTTCGGCGGACGATGGGCTCACCGGGGATGCGGCAGCCACCCGCACCGGGGCCTGAACCACCTTCACGGGCTCGGGCTTCTCTTCCCGCGGCGTTTCCGCCGAAGCCAGCCTGAGGCCAGGATCCACGCGCTTGCCGGGGCGGTGCCGGGCGATGAACTGATCGGGGCGATGGTAGTTGCTCAGCCCCTTGGAGTGATTCCACGACTGGATGCCGATGGCCGTGTTGCTCCTGATCTCCAAATGAAGATGGGCCAGATACATTCCGTTGTTGTTCCCGATCTGTGCAATCTGTTGGCCGCGCCGGACGAAACTCCCGGCCGCCACCCGGCGGTTGATGACATGACCGTAGAGGGAATCCACCTTCCGGACACTGCCGTCGGACTCCCGGTATTTGTGCCGCACAATAATCACCTGTCCCCAGTTGGAACCGAAATTCTCCGAGTAGACGACCACGCCATCGGCAATCGAATACACGGGGTCTCCATAATCGGAATTCCCTCCGCCCACGCCGTTCCAATCATCGCCAAGATGCCCGAAGGGTGTCATCTTCCGAGCCATGTAGTATCCCGCGGCACTGCCGTTCGAGCCGACCGGAAAATCAAAGCCATCTGCGATGCGCTCGGGAACAAACTCGGCGGTGGAAGTGCGGGAACTGGCATCCACGCCCTGCGGCCACGTGATCCAGACGGCAATCCCCAACACGGTGACGACCGACAGGACACGAAGCAAAGATAACGGATTCCTCATGGTATAAAAGTTAGACACCCGGAGCTTGGGCCCAGATGCAAACAGTTGAATCCAGGTTCCCAAGGAACCAAGCACCGCCCTTTTACAGCCCCCCTAAACGAGGCGCAACAATTTTTTTAATTGCTGGAATCTAATAACAATAAAACCAGAAATCTCAGATATGTTAGAGAATCATACCCGCCGCCACGGTCTCGTTGGAACCGGCGTCGATCAGGATGAAGCTGCCTGTGTTGCGGTTCCGGCGGTAACTGTCGAAGAACAAAGGTGAGGAAACGCGCAGGGAAATCCTACCGATCTCATTGAGACCAAAGTGAGGCTCGCCTTCGATTTTGTGAAGATTGTTGATGTTCACTTTATAACGCACTTCCTGAACAACCGCCTTGACCTCCTTGGAGGTGTGCCGCAGGACATACCTGCCCTTGGGCTGCAATTTGGTCGAATCAC
This sequence comes from Verrucomicrobiota bacterium, assembly GCA_018970725.1. Classification (GTDB taxonomy): domain Bacteria; phylum Verrucomicrobiota; class Verrucomicrobiia; order Verrucomicrobiales; family DEV007; genus V1-115. The sequence goes on along the minus strand of JAGWVU010000018.1, from coordinate 42,971 downwards.
TGAACCAGCAGATCATGGCCTCGATGTCCTGGGAGACATGAGGTTGGTTGTGGGGCTTCACAATCATGTCGCCCCGGCTGATGTCGATCTCATCCTCCAACGTGAGGGTGACGGAAAGCGGGGCGAACGCCTCTTCCAAAGGTCCATCATAGGTGACCACCTCCTTGATCCGGGTGCTGAAGCCGGAGGGCAGGATGGTCACCTCGTCCCCTTTCTTGAAAACGCCTCCAGCCACCCGGCCGGCGTAGCCGCGGAAGTCGTGATATTTGTCACTCTGCGGCCGGATGACCCACTGCACGGGAAATCTCGGGTCCACATGATTTTCCTGCGCGCCGATGTAAACGGTTTCCAGGTGATAGAGCAAAGGCGGGCCCATATACCAAGGCATGTTCCCGGACTTGTCCACCACATTGTCCCCATTCAGGGCGCTGATCGGGATGAACGTGACCTCCACCAGATTCTCGAGACGTGAGGCGAACTGTTCGAAGTCATGCTTGATCCGGCGGAAGACGTCCTCCTGCCAATCCACCAGATCCATTTTGTTCACCGCCACCACGATGTGCTGGATCCGCAACAAACTGGCGATGAAGGCATGCCGACAGGTCTGCTCGATCACGCCGTGCCGGGCATCGACCAGGATGATGGCCAGATTCGCGGTCGAGGCTCCCGTGACCATGTTCCGCGTATATTGAATGTGACCCGGAGTGTCCGCGATGATGAACTTGCGGCGCGGCGTGGCGAAATAACGGTAGGCCACATCAATCGTGATCCCCTGCTCCCGCTCCGCCCGGAGACCGTCGGTCAGCAGGGCCAGATTGAGATTCTCGTCGCCCCGTTGGATGGAGGAACGCTCCACCGCTTCCAACTGGTCCTCGAAAATCGCCTTGGAATCATAGAGAAGCCTTCCGATCAGGGTGCTCTTTCCGTCATCGACGCTTCCCGCGGTGGTGAAGCGCAACAGATCCATATCCAAATATCCTTGAGTCTCGCTCATGCTCCCTGTCTCTTAGAAATAACCTTCCTTCTTCCGATCTTCCATGGCGGTCTCCGACCTCCGGTCGTCCGCACGGGTTCCACGTTCCGTCTGACGGGCGGCCGCCACCTCCTCGATGATCTTGTCCACCGTGTCGGCCCCGGAAACCACCGCCCCGGTGCAAGTGGCATCCCCGATGGTCCGGAAACGCACCTGAATCCTGCGCGGAGCCTCCCCACCCTGCAAAGTGATGAAATCCGTCAGGGCGAGCAACGTGCCGCCCCGCTCGAAAACCTCACGCTCATGCGCAAAGTAGAGCGATGGCAGGGAGATCTCCTCCTGCTTGATATATTGCCAGACATCCATCTCCGTCCAGTTGCTCAGCGGAAAGACCCGGAAGTGTTCCCCGTGATGCTTCCGACCGTTGAAGATGTTCCACAATTCCGGCCGCTGGTTTTTCGGATCCCACTGGCCGAACTCGTCACGATGCGAAAAGAAGCGTTCCTTGGCCCTCGCCTTTTCCTCGTCCCGGCGCCCTCCGCCCAGGGCCGCGTCAAATCCATGCTCCTCGATGGTCTCCAGCAGCGTTACCGTCTGCAACCGGTTGCGGCTCGCCGTCGGTCCCCTCTCCTCCACCGCCGTGCCTTTGTCGATCGAGGCCTGCACCGAACCGACCACGAGCCGGGCCCCAACTTCCTCGACGAACCAATCCCGATAGGTCATCGTCTCATCGAAATTGTGTCCCGTGTCGATATGGACCAGGGGGAACGGCAGCCGGGCGGGAAAGAAGGCCTTGCGCGCCAGATGCGCCATGACGATCGAATCCTTGCCGCCGGAGAAAAGCATCGCCGGTTTTTCAAACTGGGCGGCAGTCTCCCGAAGCACGAACATAGCCTCGGCCTCCAACTGTCGCAGGTGCGTGGTGGTATAACTTTGCATGTTGAACAAATTTCAGACCGTGCGGATCCGGTCGATCACCTGGCGGTGGAGCAACCCGACGGCCTCGTCCACGGAGAGACGTTCGGTCGGGATCACCAGGTCCGCGGATTCCGGCTCCTCGAACGCCGAATCCTGACCGGTGAACTGCGGCACGCCCCCCCCCGCCGCTTTCGCATAGAGCCCCTTCGGATCCCGTTGCGCGCAAGTGGCGAAACTTGCCGAAACGTAAACCTCACAAAAATCCGCAGGCCCGATGATCCCCCGGGCCAGATCCCGCAAATCACGCCGCGGGGTGATGAAGGAGGTCAGCGTGACCACCCCCGCCCGGACAAAGAGTTTGGCCACTTCCGCGATGCGCCGGATATTCTCCGTGCGGTCCTCGTCCGAAAAACCGAGGTTCCGGTTCAAACCGCTGCGGATGTTGTCCCCGTCGAGAATCTGGGTGAAAAATCCCTCGGCGGCGAGGCGGCGTTCCAGGGCGATGGCAATGGTCGATTTCCCCGAACCGGAAAGCCCATACAACCAGATGGCGAGACCGCGTTGCCCCAGCCGCGCTTCCTTGGCCTCCCGGCCCAGCATCCGGTCGAACACCGGATGGATGTTTTCCCCAACGTTCATCCCGACTTCTCAGATCACAAAATCCCCGCTCTCGCCCACCGTCTGCGTTTCCAAGTGCAAACCGCATTCCCGCTGCAACCCGTGAAAACGGGTCTGCGCGGGATCTTCCCCCTCCGTCAAGATTCGCGAGGTGTGCCAATCCCCAATCGAGGGATAGCCGTCATACCAGAGCGGATGATAGGGCAATTCATGGGCGGTCAGATAATCGTAAATATCCTTGTCCGTCCAATCGATGAGCGGATGCAATCGCAACAGGCCGTTCTTGATCCCGAGCACTTCCATCCGGTTCCGGTCCTCGCTCTGTCCCCGGCGCACCCCGGAGATCCAGGCCCGCGCCTTGAGTTCACGCACCGCCCGGTCCATCGGCTCCAGCTTGTTCATCTGGTTGTAACGGGCGATGCCTTCCAGCCCTTGCTCCCAAAGTTTCCCGTATCGTGCCTCCTGCCAGGCCGCGCTCATCAAGGGACGGTAAACCTTGAGATTGAGCGAGAGCCGGTCGGTCAACTCGTCGATGAATCGGTAAGTCTCCGGGAAGAGATACCCGGTGTCCAACAACACCACCGGAAGATCGGGGCGCTGCTGTGTCGCCATATGGAGCAACACCGCCGATTGCGCACCGAAACTCGAGGTCAGGACGGTGGAGGTCGGAAAATGACGCAACACCCAGGCGATCCGCTCCCCGGCCTTGGCACCGGACAGTTTCCGCAAGGCCGGCGCCAGCGCGATCTTGGTCGGTCCCCGGCTCGCGGCCACCTTTTTCTTCGCTCGTTTTTTTGTCGTCGCGGCCATTCTCCTAATTCCCGATCTGATTGGTAGGGGAATTTGGGAATAAAAACCCAAGGTGTTGTCAGTGTCAAGTTCCCCGGGCCGAATTCAGGCCAAAGCGCGCGCGACCGCCACCAGGTTGGCCGCGGTCATGCCGAGTTCGGACATGGTGGTATCCCCCGGTGCGCTGAGCCCGAAGCGATCGATGCCGACCACCTTGCCGCCCAGCCCCACATAGCGATACCAGAGCCCGGAGACGCCGGCCTCGATCGCCACGCGGCGCAGGCAGGCGGATGGGAGAACCTGCTCGCGGTAGTCAGCCGGTTGCCGGTCGAATCGTTCCATGCAGGGCACCGAGACGACGCGGGTGCCGGCCCCGAGTTGTTCCGCCGCCGCCATGGCATGCTGCAATTCGCTGCCGCTGGCGAGAAGGATGAGGTCGAGAGGCGCGGATTCCCGCCTCGCGATGTAGGCTCCGCGGGCCACCCCTGCGCGCCGTTCCCCGGCGGGAATGGCGGACTGGTCCGGCAGATCCTGACGCGACAACAGGAGCACGGTTGGGCCGTCGATCCGTTGCAGCGCCGCCACGAAGGCGCCGGCCGTTTCTTCGCCATCGCCGGGCCGGATCACATCGAGCCCGGGAATCACGCGGAGACCGCTGCAGGTTTCCACCGGCTGGTGGGTCGGGCCGTCTTCACCGACGCCGACGGAGTCGTGGGTGAAAATGTAGAGCACCGGAAGATGGGCGAGGGCGGCGAGACGGATCGAAGGCCGGAGATAATCAGCAAAGACCGCAAACGTGGCCCCCGATGGCCGGAAGATGCCGTCATAGGCGATGCCGTTGAGGATGGCCCCCATTCCGTGCTCCCGGATGCCGAACCAGAGATTGCGCTGGCCCTCGGTCCCGCGGCCGTAATCCTTGCTCGCTTTGAGGTAATTCTTGGTGGACCCGAAGAGATCCGCGCTTCCGGTGATGAAGAGCGGGAGCGCCTCGGCGATCGGTTGGAGGACGACGCCGCCGGCGTTGCGGGTCGCCACCTTCTCCCCGGCCTTGAATTCCGGAATCCTGGCGGCGAGATCCGCGGGAACTTCACGGGCGATTCCCTGCCGCAACAATCCGGCCAGCAAGGGGTTGGCCGCCTGCCACTGGAGGAAGGTGCTTTCCCACGCGGCATGAGCCGCCGCGAGTTCCTGACGACGCCCTGCGAAAAAGGCACGGACATCCTCGGAGACGTAAAAGGTTTCCGCCGGCAAGCCCATCCCCTGGCGGGCGGCCTCGGCGAACTTCACGCCCCCTTCCCCGTGGCCCTTGGCGGTTCCGGCGACTTCCGGAATGCCCCGCGCGATCTCGGTTTTGGCGATGATCAGTTTGGGCCGCCCGTTGTCCGTGGCCTTGGCCCGGGTGATGGCTTCATGGATCGCGGCGAAATCGTGGCCATCGATCGTGACCACGTCCCATCCCATGGATTCGAACCGTTTGCCGGTATCCTCGCTCTGGGTGACTGCGGCCATGGCATCGAGCGTGACGTCGTTGGAATCGTAAATCAGGATGAGATTGTCGAGACCGACATGACCCGCGAAGGCCGCAGCCTCGAACGCGACCCCTTCCTGCAGACAACCATCCCCGGCCAGGCAGAGGACATGGTGGTCGAAAATCCGATGCTCCGCGGTGTTGAACGTGGCGGCCGCCATTTTGCCGGATACGGCATACCCGACCGCGTTGCCGATCCCCTGCCCGAGGGGCCCGGTGGTGGCTTCCACGCCATCGGTCTCGCCAAACTCAGGGTGGCCCGGCGTCTTGGAATGCAGTTGGCGGAACTGGCGGATGTCCTCCAGCGAGAGGTCGTAACCGGCCAGATGAAGCCAACTGTAGAGGAACATCGACCCATGTCCGGCGCTCAGCACGAAGCGGTCGCGATTGATCCACTTGGGATCGGACGGGAGATACCGGAGGTCATGCCCGAACAAGACCGCGCCGATCTCGGTGGCGCCAAGGGGGAGGCCGAGATGCCCGGACTTGGCTTGATTCACCGCGTCGAGACTGAGTCCGCGAGCAATTGCGCTGGCCTTGGAGAGGATGGTTGCGTCCATGGTGGGTGCTGGGGAAAAACCAGCGCAGTCAACCCGTTTCCAGCGCGGTTGCAAGGAGCAAAAAGTGCGGATTGCCCGCAACGGGCGGACAGGAGGAGCAAACATTTGTCATCGGCCCCCGCCGGGACCATACTGTCCTCTCCGTGGAAGACTCTTTCGGCCACCATATCAACTACCTGCGCATCTCCGTGACGGACCGGTGCAACGAACGTTGTTCCTATTGCCTGCCGGACGAAGACCAGGTTTGGGCCGAACGCGAGGAGACGCTTTCGGACGATGAGATTGTCCGGATGACCGCCGCCGGGGCGCGGCTCGGCATCACCCGGCTCCGCATCACCGGCGGCGAACCGCTCGTCCGCCCGGGCGTGGTCGATCTCATCGCCCGGCTCAAGGCCTGCCCCGGCATCCGGCAGATCGGGCTTTCCTCCAACGGCACCCTCCTCGCCCGGCCCCACGGCACCGGCACCTTGGCCCGGGCCTTGCGCGAAGCGGGGGCCGAGGCCCTCAACCTCTCGCTGGACTCGCTGGATCGCGAAACCTACGCCCGCACGACCCGCCGCGATTTTTTCCCGCGCTTCCTCGAAGGATTGGACGCCGCCCAAGAGGCCGGGTTCGAGTCGATCCGCCTGAATTGCGTCCTGATGCGCGGCACCAACGAGCACGAGCTCTGGGATCTGGCCGACTTCGCGCGGCAGCGGGGTTGCCTGATCCGGTTCATCGAGCTGATGCCGGTCAGTTCCCGTCACGTCCTGACCGAGGAAAACTTCCTCTCCGCGGGAGAGGCCCGCCGCCTCCTCGGGTTCCGGTTGGGCCCGCTCACGCCGTTGCCCGATTTCAAAACCAACGGCCCGGCCGCCTACTACGCCGTCCCGGCCACCGGCCAGCGCATCGGCTTCATCGGAGCCATGACCAATCTGCACTTCTGTGAAAGCTGCAACAAGCTCCGCCTCACCGCGGACGGCAAGTTGCGCCCCTGCCTCGGCAGCCACTTGGAATTCGATTTCCGCCACGCGCTCCGGAATCCCGCGACCACGGAGGCCGACCTTGAACGGCTCTTTCTCGAAGTGGTCGCCGGCAAACCGAAGGAACATGAGTTCCGCGACAACTACCAACCCGGACGGCGCATGATCGCCATCGGAGGATAAGGCCCCATGAGCAACAACCCCAGGCTGACCCACCTGCAAGAGGACGGCACGGCCGCGATGGTCGATGTCTCGGACAAACCCCTGTCCCATCGCGAAGCCGTGGCCAGCGGCTTCATCCGGCTGGCTCCGGCCACCGTGGCCCTGATCGGGGAAAACCTGATTGCCAAGGGCGACGTCCTCGGGGTCGCCCGGATCGCCGCCATCCAAGCCGCCAAACAGACCGGGCAACTCATCCCGCTCTGCCATCCCCTCCCGCTCTCCCATGTCGAGGTCGGCTTCGATCTGCGCGAGGACGGCGTGGCCATCTGGAGCCGCACCCGGACCACCGCACGGACCGGCGTGGAAATGGAGGCGCTCGTCGCGGTCGGCACCGCCGCCCTGACGATTTATGACATGTGCAAAGCCGTCGATCCCGGCATGGTCATCGGCGAGATCCGCCTGATCGAGAAAAAGAAGGAGCCCGTGGAATCGCACAACCCGCGCCCGCCCGGTTGACGCGGCCCGGGGCCTCCCTATGTTGACCGGCTCCAGATCTCATGCACAGCTTTCATTACCGCAACGGCCAACTCTGCTGCGAAGGCGTCCCCCTCCAGTCTCTCGCGGATCAATACGGTTCGCCGCTCTACGTCTACAGCGCCGCCACCGTCCGGGATCACTTTGTCCGGCTCGACGCCTCCCTCTCCGGCGTCGATCACCTGATCTGCTACGCCACCAAGGCCAACTCGAACCTCGCCATCCTGAACCTGCTCGCCAAACTGGGCTCGGGGTTTGACATCGTCTCCGCCGGAGAACTCTACCGGGTCAAACAGGCCGGGGGAGATCCCGGAAAATGCACCTTCGCCGGAGTCGGTAAAACCCGGGCGGAGATCGAATTCGCCCTCGCGGAAGGGATTTACTGCTTCAACGCCGAGTCCGAGGCCGAGGTCCGGTTCATTAGTGAGATCGCCGCCGATCTCGGCGTGACCGCCCCTGTCGCCCTCCGCGTCAATCCCAACGTGGACGCCCACACCCACAAATACATCTCCACCGGGAAGAGCGAGAACAAGTTCGGGATCGACTTCGCCCTGATCCGCGAAGCTTACCAACGCGCCGCCTCCCTGCCCCACGTGCGGATCCGAGGACTGCAGATGCACATCGGATCCCAGCTCACCAGCGTCCAACCGTTCCTCGAGGCCGTCGAAAAGGTCGCTCCGCTGGCTGCGGATCTGAAGAGGGATTACGGCATCGACTTCTGGAGCATCGGCGGCGGCATCGGCATCGTCTACCAACAGTCCCTCGAAAGCGGTCGCCCGGACTGGTGGACCGCCCCTGAAACGGGGGTCCCCCCGCTCACCATCGAGGCCTACGCCACCAGCCTGCTCCCCACCCTGCGCGCCATCGGTTTGCGGATCCTCCTCGAACCCGGGCGCTTCCTCGTGGGCAACGCCGGTGTACTCCTGACCCGCGTCGTCTACGAAAAACGCGGCACCGCCAAGACCTTCAAAATCGTCGATGCGGGCATGAACGACCTGATCCGGCCCGCCCTCTACCAGGGCCATCACGAGGTCGTCCCCCTCCTTGAACCCACCCCGGGAGCCCCGCTCGAAACCGTCGATGTCGTCGGTCCGGTGTGCGAGAGCGGGGATTTCTTCGCCCAGGACCGGGCCGTTCCCCCCTTGGCAGCCGGGGATTGCCTCGCCCTGATGAGTTCGGGGGCCTACGGATTCGTGATGGCTTCCAACTACAATTCGCGCCCCCTGCCGGCAGAGGTGCTGGTGGATGGCTCCGAGGCTCATCTGGTGCGTCGACGTCAGGATTTTTCCGATCTCATCGCCGGGGAGATGATTCCGGCTTGAGTCGTCCCCCTCCCGGATGGATGATAGGTTGTTTGAATCGAATCCGCGTTGCTCCCATGCTCCCCCACCTCCGCGTCTTTCTGCTCGCGCTCGGCCTTGGTTTGCTTCCGGCTTCACCCGCCCGGGCCCTCGACCTTTTGAAGGGAGGTTCCCAGCCGGCCGGGGAATTCGTCATCCTGAGCGGAGGACCGGCGCTGCGGGAGTGGGAGAATCTTCGCGCGGAACAGGCGCGCCATGACCGCTGGTGGGGCAACTTCGTTCGGGCCGCCCGCATCCGGATGGACCAGATCCGGGCGCAATATGGGGACCAAGCCGTGATCACCTGGCTGGTCTACCGGACCGGTTACGAACTCCGCGGCCAGGAGGATGCCGAGGACCACATGGCGAAAATCCTCTCCGTCCAAGAAAAGATCAAGTGCCGCCTTATCTGGTTCCGCGAGACGGACACGGTGATCGATTACCTCAACAACGGAGGCCAGGGCCTGGCGCGGGCGTCCGTCAAAATCGGGGACTTCGAGTATTTCGGACATTCCAACAAATACTGTTTCACCTTTGACTACAGTGGCGAGGTTCTCGGAGCTTCCAAGGTCTTTCTCCATCAGGACGATCTCAAACGCCTCCAACCCGGCATCTTCGCCCGCGGCGCCCACGTCAAGAGTTGGGGCTGCTACACCGGGGAAGCCATGTCCTCGGCCTTCCGGGCCCAGACCGGCGTCCGCATGATCGGTGCCCGGGGCAAGACCGACTATTCCAACTGCTGGAAGGAGACGCTTCCGGAGCTTTCCACCTCCAGCGGACGCTGGGTCGTCCGCTGACCTTTTCCCAAAACATGAAATTCGCCGAACTGCACGCCATCTATCACCAGCCATTCTTCGAGCTGCTCAAACAAGCCCGGGCCGTGCATGAGGCTCACTGGCCCTCGGCGGAAGTGCAGCTCTGCACCCTCCTCAGTATCAAGACCGGCGGCTGCAGCGAGGACTGCTCCTATTGCGCCCAAAGCGCCCGCTACTCCACCGGGGTGGCCGCAGAACGCCTCATGGGAACCGGCGACGTGATGGAAAAGGCGCGCCGGGCCAAGGAAACCGGTTCCACCCGCTTCTGCATGGGCGCCGCATGGAAAGGCGTGCGCGATGGCACCCAAAAATTCGATCAGGTGCTCGAGATCATCCGCGAGGTCTCCACTCTGGGCATGGAGGTCTGTGTCACGCTCGGAGAACTCGGCGCCACCGAAGCGCGGAAACTCCGAGAGGCCGGCGTCACCGCTTACAACCACAACATCGATACCTCCCCGGAACACTACGGGAACATCGTCTCCACCCACACCTTCGAGGATCGGCTCAACACCATCCGCCATGCTCAGGACGCCGGGATGAGCGTTTGTTGTGGCGGCATTCTCGGCCTCGGGGAAACCACCGACGACCGCCTCAGGATGCTCGAAGTCCTCAGCGAGTTCGATCCACAACCCGAAAGCGTCCCGATCAACAGCCTCATGCCCATGCCCGGCACGCCTCTCGCCGGAAGCGCTCCTGTCGATGTCTTCGACCTCGTCCGCATGATTGCTTCGACGCGCATCGCCGTTCCTCGCGCCAAGGTCCGGTTGTCCGCCGGTCGCACCAACCTCAGTGACGAAGCCCAGACCCTCTGTTTCTTCGCCGGGGCCAACTCCATCTTTTACGGGGACAAACTGCTGACCGCAGGGAACCCGGCCACCGAGCAAGACCTCACCCTGATGCGCAAGCTCGGTCTGGCGCCGCAAGCTCCCGATCCCTCGCTCATGCCGCCCTCCGCCTGCTCCCAACGGGAGTGCGAGCCGGCCGGCGCCCTCTGAGGAAGCGGTCCTCAGGGTTTGGCCAGGATGACCGCTGCCATCATCAGGGGCAGGTAAATCAGCGTCGCGAAAAAAAGGCTGCGGGCGGTCCCCGCGTTCCGATCCCTCTGGAAACGGAGCGCCCTCCAAACCACAAACCCGCCGGCGCAAATGCCGGGGACCACGAACCACCAACGCGCCAAAGGGATCAGCGGTGCCCAAAGGGCCAGCAGGATCAGCGGCACGGAACACGTCAGGGACCAGAAGGCGGTGCGCCCTCCCGAGTCATCGCGGTTCGCCAGCATGATGAACCCGGCCTGGCGATATTCCTCCCGATGGATCCAGTTGATGGCATAAAAATGGGGAAGCTGCCAAAAGAAGAGCAGGGCGAACCACCAGACCGCCCCCGGCCCGAAAGCACCGTGCGCCGCGACCCATCCGATCACAGGCGGCAAGGCCCCGGCAATCGCGCCAACGATGGTGTTGGAGACGGAGCGACGCTTCATCGGCGTGTAAACGAAGATGTAAACGGCAATCGTGAGCCCGGCCAGCAGGGCGGCCTCCGTGTTCACGGTTTTTCCGAGGTGCACGATGCCCAGAGCGCTCAAAATCCATCCGATCCCGAACGCCGCAGGCACGGGAATCCGGCCCGCCGGCAACGGCCGGTCCGCGGTCCGTCGCATGCTCCGGTCCGCATCGATCTCGAGGAGCTGGTTGAAAACCGCCGCCCCGAAGGCCGCCAGAGCTGTTCCCAGCACCGTGTGCAACAGACGCAACGGAGCCATCGCTTCCCCGGCCGGCCAACCGGAAAGAAAAGCGGAGCCCGTGGTAGCCACGACCAAGGCGCTTAACTTCGCCTTGGTCAACGTGACCAAATCACTCCAGGAAACACTTCCGGCGGGAGTGCGTTCAACCGATCCGGGAGGCATCATCGACACCATGCTACGTCCGCGTGGCCTCCTTGGCAACGAGGTCCGCGGTGAACAGTTCCAGAAGCCACCCCCAAGCCACGGAAAGCAGCACCGCGGTCAATCCCACATGCAAGACTTGCACCACCCGGAACACCGCCACATGAGCCAGAATGACTCCCATCACCATCATGGCCAACACTCCGGCAAAGAGAAGCCGCGGCCGCATCGCCCCCGGTCGCTGCGAGCACCGGATCCAAAACAACAGCAACGCCGAGGTGACCAACAGGCTCCATGAAGCACTCCGATGGATCAGATAGATCCCGGTTTGCTCCAAAATTCCCGTCCACTCCGCCCGGTCGAGCTGCCCGGCGGACTTGGCCAGTTCATCGGTATGCTCCCGAACCTGACTGCCCATGATCCCTTCCGTGACCAGACATCCAAAAAAGAGCACGGACACCCAGACGATCCTGCGCCGCAAAGGCCCGATCTCCACGGCAGGTCGTCCACCGGGATCCGCCGTCAAACGAACCGCGGTCGTCAACAGGCAGATCAGGGCGAAGGCCAGCGCCATGTGCGTGGTGATCACGCCCGGCTTCAGCCCGCTGTGCACCACCTCGGCCCCAAGCCAGGCGTTGCCAATCACGTCCGCCAGGCTGAGGAACGCCACCACGCAGAGCCAAACCCGGTGGCGACGGGCAGAGAACGCCGCGAGGAAAAGCACCAGGGTCGACAATCCGAGCGGCAGGGAGGTGAGCCGGTTGACGAACTCCACCCAGGTATGCACCGGGTTGAACCGGCTGAGCACCGTGTCCGGCGTGATCGTGGCCGGATCGATCCCATGTCGTTCGGCGTTGCGCCGAAACCGCTCGAGGTCCAGCCGCGCCGGATCAATCTGGGAAGCCTTCCAAGGCGGAACCAGGCATCCCCAACAGGTGGGCCAATCCGGACAACCCAAGCCGGAGCCGGTGGCGCGCACCGTGGCCCCGACGAAGATCAGGAGAAGCAGCGAAACAAGGGCTGTCTGGGCGGTGCGGTGAAGGAAACCCTGCATCCCAAAGGTGCGGCAGGATCAATTCTTCGCCACAGCCACCGCGGCCGCCTTGGCTGCCTTGCTCCGACCGGAGGCCCAGTCTTGGTATTCGGCATCCTCAACGCACTTCATCTTGGCCACCATCTTCGCGTGGGCCGCCCCGCACAACTGCGCACAGACGATGTCCCAACGACCAGTCTTCGTCGGAACAAACCACATCGGAATCTCCATTCCCGGGATGGCGTCCTGCTGGATCCGCATCGGGACAAGGGCCAGATTGTGGATCACATCCTTGGCCGTGACTTGGATCACCACCTTCCGCCCCTTTGGCAACATCAACTCGGGGGAGAGGAAATCGTCCTTGGAGCTCGGGTCCTCCTTGACCAAACCAACGGGATTCCCGGCATCGATCCGCTCGGCGCTGACCAGGCCGAAGAGACCATCCTCACCCGCATAATGGAAACTCCAACGGAACTGCTCTCCCACCGCGCGGATCCGCACCACGTCCTTGTCCGTCGCGGACGGGATGCCATCGACCCGCTCCGACCACAACTGGTAAGCAAATCCGAGGAGCAGAACGACCTCCACCAGAACCACGATGATTTCGAGGTGCGTGCTGAAGTGGGAGGTGATCCCCCGGTAGCTCGCCTTCGGGTTGGCCTTGCGATGGAACTTGCACAACGTCACAAAGAAAAACAGGGTCCAGCCCACGAACAGGACCAGCATGAACCAGTGAACCACTTCGTTCATGTGGTCGATCTGACCCGCATGACGCGAGGCGGCTTCGGGCTGGCCGAGAAACTTGGTGATGCTGAAAGCGAAGACCGGATCCATGGGCAATGAGTGGTTAAAAGATTCAGGGGAGAGTGTTTTCCTCAAGGGCCTGGCGTTCCCCCCGGGCGAAGCGGAACATCAAGGTCACCACGCCGCCGCCGACCGCACCCAATAGCACGATCATCACCACGATCGCCAAATTGGCGGCCGAAGTGACTGGCGAACTGCCGTCGAAGCGACAGGCCGGACAGGCCAAAATCACTTCCATGGTGCCGGAGGGAATCATGAGAAAAACTGGTTTCAGGTGATGATCTGGCGCGACTTCCGCACAAACCAAACCCCGTAGACCGACAAAAGAACGCCGAGGAGAGCACTGACCAACCCGCCCGCGCGCCCCCAAGAACCGACGATGCGGACGTCGGCCGTCATGGCCCAGAAGCCAAACCCCAGCGTGCAGAGGATCGACACCGCGATGAACACGTAATGGAAATGCTTCAGGTCCATGATGAAAGAATCAGTGCTTGGCCGGCTCCGCCTTGGCGCCGGGAGCCTTGCTCTCGACGTCTGCCGCAGTCACATCAGAGACGTGCAGATGCTCGATGACATCGGCATGAGGACGAATCGGATTCCCCTGGGCAAAAAGGGTCAGCCCCATCAGGCTGATGGCGAACGCCACCGTGAAGACCAGCACCTTGTAAATCAAGCCCCGCTCGTGGTTGAGGTGCATGAAAATCAACATGACCAAACTTGATTTGAAGGTGGCAATCACCAGGCCAAAAGCAATGTCCGGCGCGTCCACCCCGGGCACCCCGAAGTCAAAAAAGGGCACGGTGCGAACAAGGACGGTGACGATCGTGAACACAAACAGCGTGGCCCCCACCATCAGGTAGGTCCTCACGTGCTTCTGCAGGTCTTCGGTGGATGATTCCATGACAGGACGGGTAACGGGCGGCTCACATCAAATACATGATCGGGAACAGGAAGATCCAGACCAGATCGACAAAGTGCCAGAAGAGCCCGCCAACCTCGACGCGGTTGGCCAGATGCTCGGGATTCTTCCGGTAAAGCTTGCGCCCGAAGAAGAGGAAATAGGCCAGCACCAGCGCGCCCCCCACCACGTGGAGTCCATGCAACGCGGTCATGGTGAAATAGATCGCGTAATAGGTGCCGAATTTCGGACCGTGCGCCCCCATAAAATGGATGTCACTGCCCTTGATGGAGACCACCGGAGCACCATGACCGCCATGGCCGTCCGAAGAACCGTGAGCCGCGGACGCCTCCCCGTGACCACCGGCGGCCGCCTTCTCACCCCCATGCTCACCGGCCGGGTGGGGATGCTGCCAAATCCGAAGCTGCCCGCCGGGCAACGTGCCGCCCTTCTCCAAAAAGCGACGGTGCAAGGGATCGTTCAGCTTTTCCTTCTTATGGCCCTCGTAACCCGCCTTGTAGCCCTCGCCCAAATAGGCCCAGGCGAGCGACTTCTCCTCATCCCGGACCATCTGGAGATCCACCGTGTGCACCTCGATCTCGACGGTGTCGTCGATCAGCTTGCCCTGAAGCTCGTTCCCCCGGAACAATGGGACGCGATCCGGGAAGACGCGCTTTCCAAAGACATCCTTGCGCCGGAACTGGAAGGTCACGGGCTTGGCGAACCCGGCGGTGACCCGGGCCTCCCTCGGATTCTGTGCGGCATACTCTTCCAGCCAGGCCGACAACTCCGCAACCCCCTTCAACTGTTTGCCGCCGGGCGCATTGACCACCATCTCCTCCCCGCCCTTCAATACCGCGAAATCGAGAAAGTAGGGGTCCAACTTGCGGAAGATGCCCGTGCGCGCCAAGGAAAACACTGCCTTGTCCGCCTCGAAGGTGACGTAGTCGCCGGGACAGTGATGCGAATCGTCCGCCACCAAGGCACCGTCGAGAAGCGTGCCATCTGACAGGCGGGCTCCGAAGTGATGATTGAGCTTGGAGTTGTACTCGATCGTCTTCACCACCATGAACCCCGCCGCGCAGACCAACACCAGTGACATGTAGAACTGATACATCCCATACCGTCTCATCTTGAGCTGGGCCCAGGCCAGCACGACAAACACGCTCGAGGCGATCAGGACCAATGTGTTCAAAAAACCGAGCCAGATGAAGGGACCATGGACATACACAGCGTCAGGCCAAGGCAGGTCAACCCCCGGTCGGACCCCGGCCCGGAGGAAAACGTAGCCCGAAAAAAGGCCGCCGAACAACATCACTTCAGAAGCGAGGAACAACCAGATGCCAACCTTTGAATTGAACAGGCCGGTGTCACGCCGGGCGGAGACTGTGTAAGGGATTTCCATGGAAGTCAGGTTCCGTTGAAACGCGGAGGAAAGTCAGATCAATGCAAGGAGGGAAGCGGCCGGGCCTCGGTCACGCGGGTGTCCGGTTCAAACTGGGGCGTAAAATCCCGCTCCTCACCCGGAACGCTGTATTCGTAAGGACCGCGGTAAGCGACCGGTTCACGGTCAAAATTCCCATGGGGCGGCGGCGTCGGGCACATCCACTCCAAAGTCGTGCCCTGCCAGGGGTTGCGCTCGTCGGACTTCGCCCCGCGGAACATGCTCAGAAAGAAATTGATGACGAACGGGACCTGGGCCAGTGCCAGAAGGAAAGCCCCAGCCGACGTCAAAAGATTCAGGTTGATCACCTCGACCGGTAGATCCGCGCCACCACGGAAGATGGCGTTGAAGAGCACCGCCAAAGGATGCCCTTGCTCGAGATACACCTGACTGGAGATTTGCTCATAAGCCGCTCCCCCATCGAAGGCGCGACGGTGCATCCCGGCCATTCCTTGGATGAACATCGGGGCAAAGATCAGATTCATGCAGAGGAGCGAAGGCCAAAAATGAAGGTGCCCGAGGAAGCTGTTCATCTGACGCCCCGTCTGCTTCGGATACCAATAGTAAATCCCCGCGAAGAGGGCGAAAATGGTCCCGGGTGCGACCACGTAGTGGAAATGCCCGATCACATAGTAAGTATCGTGGAGGTGCAGGTCGAGGTAGTTGAAGGCCAGCGGAAGCCCGGTCAGGCCGCCGATCCCAAACATTGGAATGAACGCGGTCGCCCATAGCATCGGCATGGTGAACCGGATGGAACCACCCCACATCGAGAGCAAGATCGAGGTGATCAGAATGACCGAGGGGATGGAGATCAAAACCGTCGTAGTCTGGAAAAATGTCGAAATCGCCGTCCCCATCCCGGTGAGATACATGTGGTGGGCCCAGACGATGAAGCTCAGGAATCCCAGAACCATCACCGCGCCCACCATCGTCTTGTAACCCCAAAGAGGCTTGCGCGTGTTGTTGGCCACGATCTCCGCCACGATGCCGATCCCGGGCAGGATCAAGACATACACCTCAGGGTGCCCGAGAAACCAAAAGAGGTGCTGGTAGAGCAAAGGACTGCCACCACCGGCGGCATCCACCATATTTCCGCCAACGTGTAGCCCGGTCGGGATGAAGAAGCTGGTCCCGGCTAGGCGGTCCATCAGCTGCATGACGGCCGCCACCTCAAGCGGGGGGAAGGCCAGCAGCAGGAGAAACCCGGTAACGAGCTGGGCCCAGCAGAAGAAGGGCAGCCGCATCCAAGTCATTCCCTTGGCCCGGAGATTGATGATGGTCGTGATGAAATTGACCGCCCCGAGCAGGGAAGAGGTGATGAGAAACACCATGGCCATCAACCACTGGGTCTGGCTCGTCCAGAAAAGATCGCGATACTGCTGATCCGTGATGTTCGCGAGCGGGGAATAGTTGGTCCATCCCGCTTTGGCGGCCCCGGAATCAAGGAAAAAGCTGATAAACATCAAGACGCCACCAAGTAAGTAGAACCAGTAGCTCGCCATGTTGAGCCTCGGAAAGGCCATGTCAGGCGCACCGATTTGCAACGGAGTCACGTAGTTCCCGAAAGCGCCAAAGGCCAGCGGCACGACCCCGAGGAACACCATGATCGTGCCGTGCATCGCACCGAACATGTTATAGAGGTCACCCGTAACCAAGCCGTCCTCGCCGATCCACTTGTTGAAGAAGGGCCAATCCCCCACCATCGGAAGCGGGCGATCCGGGTAAGCGATGCTCCAGCGCATCACCATCATCAGGAAAAACCCGATGGCGAGGAAGATCAAGGACGTGATCCCATACTGGATGCCGATCACCTTGTGATCCGTGGAGAACACGTATTTTTGCCAGAACGAAAGCTCATGATGATCGTGCCCATCATGATGATCGTGTGCCTCTGAATGGGATGCCTCGGTCGCGCTCATAGGATCTTTAAGGTCAAAAATGATTCGTTTCTCGCTGCTGTCGGGACGCTCCGGATTCGATTTTCGAGGTCAGGAACCGGCCGGGGTTGACGCCGGAGATGCCCCGGGGGCCAAACCGGTGAGGGGATCCACTTCCGCTCCAGGCAACATCGCATCCCCGGGGATCGCCATCAACTCCGCCTCGCTCCACGGTTGCACCCGGGAACCATACTTGTCGCGGGCAACCTTCACCATCTCTTCGGTGACGATCGACCCGTTATTCCCCCACGAACGCCGGATGTAGGTCAGGACCTGGGCCAGTTGTTTGTCGCTCAACAAGGCTCCCTGGGCCGGCATGACCCCGTTGTAGACCTGTCCCTTGACATTGATGGCCCCGAGAATGCCCGGGAACATGATCGCCCCAAGGCGCTCGCTCCCATTGACGACCCATTCGGAGCCCGCCAACGGAGGAAATTGTCCGACCAACCCATTCCCGTTGGGCTGGTGGCAGGCGGCACACGTCGCGTAGACTTCCTTGCCAGCCTCCGTCCACCGATCAATCCAGGGACGATTGTCCACCTTGACCTCAAAACCGGGGATCACCGGACGGGGAGCCGCGGTGTAGTTGGCGACGGCGTAGCTCTTCTTAAGATCGAAGCCGCCATTGTAAGCTCCAAGGTAGGTTCCTCCGAGGACCAGAATCAGGCCAGCGGTGACAATCGCAATCATCGACACCGGCTGGAATCCGGACAACGGCTCCCGCTTCTCGCGCTGCACCGCCGCATGGATCTCCACGACGCTGGAACGCTCGCCGTAGTCGAGGTGTGTGGTATCTGGATTGGGAAGTTCTTCGTTCATCGGCAAATTCCGGCCCGGTTCACTTGGCCACGATGCTCTTCGGCACCTTTTGGTCTTTCTTCATGCCGAGGAGGTAACCCACGAGGGCCTTCGCCTCGCCGCTCGGCACCACCTCATACTGGCTGCCCCCGCGGTCCACGACATCCACCGCCAGTTCGGAGACCTGACCCACCACCGGACGGGTCGTGAAGAGGTTGGTGAAAGCCGGCATGATGGAGCCAGCCACCACCTTGCGCGGATTGTAAAGGTGGTCGTAATGCCACTTGGCCTCCTTGATGCGGTGACCGACGTTACTCAGATCCGGCCCGTTGCGCTGCACCCCGAGATAGGCATAGCGCTCACCGAGAAAATCGAAGGGCAGGGTTTCCCGGGCCAAACCATCCTCCTCGCGCCCCGACCATCCCGAGCGCCAACGATCCGCCCCGGCGTAGGTTGGCCGGATCATCTGCGTATGGCAGTAGGCACATCCGTTGGCCGCATAGACCCGGGCACCCGCGACCAAATAGGAACGGCCCGTGGGGAACACGGCGTCCTTGGTGTCGTCCTCCTTCGCATAGGCCACCTCCGTGACGTAAGCCTTGAGCCTCGCCGAAGGATAAACGATGAGGACGAGCCACGGCATCAGGAAAGCCAGGGCGATGAGAATCAGGAATGGCTTCAGACTGTTCATGCTTGGGCCGCCTTTTCGGTGACGAGTTCGTGGGTGAAGTAATCTTCCGGTTTCTTGTGAATCAGGGTCGGCCCCTCGTCGTCACGCCGTCCGCGGCGGATGACCATCAAGGCGAGCTGGGCAACGAAGGAAAGGTTCGACAGTCCGATGAGGAACCAACCGATGGCAAGAGCCGCGAGGTAAGGTTTGCCCCGCTCCACTGCGGTGATGAACTCCTCGGTGTAATTGGCGATGACATGGCCTTGGGCGAGACCCGCGAAGATCATGAAGGCCGCAATGGCTCCAATGCCGTAGGCGGAGAACCAAAAGTGAAAGCGGATCATCGGACCGTTCGGCCATTCACACCCGACGATTCTCGGCACGATGAAATAGATCGCTCCGAACATGGTCATGGTGAAAAATCCGTAAACGGCCACCAAATCGATTCCCCCCTGCGCCTGGGTCAGCTGCAACGTCCTCCCGATGGGGAACGTGGAGACGATCGCATTCAAGGCAACTCCGACGAGGAACGCAATGCTTCCGAAGAAGGCGAACCGGAGCGCCGGGCTGTAGTTCGCCCAGGCCAGCTTGCCTTCCATGGTCTTGACTTGGTTGTAAACCACCGCCAGAGCCGGGATGAGGAGGAAGATGGAGGCCGCGCCACCCACCGTAGGCAGCCAGGCCGGCAGCGGTCCTCCCATGTAACGGCTCATCCCGGTCCAACCGGTGAAGAGCACCAGACTCCAGAAACCGATGTTGGCCAAGGCATAGCTGAAAACCGGACGCCCCGTGACCTTGGGAACGATGTAGTAGGAAGCAGCCAGCGCCACCGGAGCCAGCACCATGTAAATCATGTTGCTGATATACCAGGAGTTGACCGCCGCCTTCATCACGGCGGCACCGTCGTCCTGATGGATGAAGCCGTTGGCCGTGACGTAGATCCAAGGGAACCAGAAAACCGAAGCCAGGATGTAAAGCTGGGAAACGAAGGCTGACTTTTCCGCCCGGGAGGCGAACATGCCCACAATCCAGATCACAATCGAGACGTAGCTGATCACCAGGACCGGACTGATCCCGCGATGGAAGTCAAGCCATGGCATCGAGGTCCCCCAGCCCAAGAGAATCGAGAGAAGCCCGACCGAAACCACCAGATTCCAGACGTGCCCGGCCACCACCAAGGTCACCGGATTGCGCAAAACATTCCGGCTGAGACGCGCCATCAACCAAAGGGAAACGCCGAACCCGGCCTGCATCGCCCAACCGTAAATCAACGCATTGACATGCACCGGATAAAGCCGGCCGTAGTGAAGGGCCGGAAGACGGTCGAACCATTCCGGGACATTCAGCGACAGGGCACTGACAAACCCGAGGAGCGAACTCAGGCAGAGCCATCCCGCCGCGCTGGTAAAAAAGAAAAGCAGGGGGAAACGCAGGGAACGATCGATCCGCGCCCGAAGGTGGACGTCATCGCCGGCTGGAAGGGTATCGGTGGTCATCGGAAGATCAAGGTTTCGCAGGCCCGGAGGCGGGAACGGCCGGAGGAGCGGGAGCCGACACCGGCGGGGCGGCGGGGACCGGGACCGCGGCGGGCGGTGCCGGAGGGGTGGGCGGCGCGGGCACAGCCTTGGGAGGCGCGGGCACAGCCTTGGGAGGCGCGGGCTGCGGAGCTTCGGGCTTGGGCGCGACGGCGGCGGGCGCTGCCGGAGAGGCCGGCGGTTGCATGGCCCGCAAAGCGGCGGCGCTTCCGGGAACAACGAGCGAGCTCTGGGAGGCGGCCTTGCTTTTCAGCTGGGGCAGGACGTTTTTCGCGACAAAGGCCACCGGAACCCGGGTCGTCTTGGTCGCGGGATCAGTCGACGCCGTGACCAGCGCCAACCGCTGTTCGGCGCGCAGGTTCCGGGCTCCCTCCGCCCGTTGCGCACCGATCTCGTCCACGGCGGAGCGCCTCGGCCAGATCAGGGACCCGGACCACGAGAGCACCGGGGCCAGAACGCCGAAAGCGATCATGGCTCCGAAACCAACCAAGTAGGCCACGAAACGCTGCACGGGCTTGTCTCCAGGATGACTCATGGGCGATGGATCAGTTGACGACATTGATGGATTCATTGAGCCGCGGATCACGGCAGGGATACAGGCTGACCCCCTTCAGCTTCTCCAGGAAGATGTAGGCCAGAGTGCAACCGACTCCGAGAAAGGCGATCAAATCAAGAATCACCGCCTCGCCGGACCAGAGGCGCGGCGTGGTCCCGGCGGTCAGGCTCGGGGCCCGCTCCGGAATCACGATCCAGTAGATGTCGAGGGCATGCATCAGCAAGCACCAGACACCCACAATGGAAATGAGCAGGGGATTCTTCTTCACGGGACGCCAGAGAAGGATGACGAAGGGAATGAAGAAATGCCCCACTACCAAGACGATGCTGGCCACGTTCCACCACTCGGCGTTGCGGAGCAGATAGAACCGGGTCTCTTCGGCGATGTTCGCATACCAGATCAGGAAGAACTGGCTGAAGGCAATGTAGGCCCAGAAAACGCAGAAGGCGAAGAGCAGTTTGCCCATCAGATGGTAATGCTCCAGACTGACCACCCGCCGGAGATACCCGTTCTCGCGAAACAGGGTCACGACGATGATGAGCAAAGCCATCGAATTCAAGGCCGCGCCGGCAAAGAGATAAACCCCCCACATGGTCGAGAACCACTCGTAGTTGAGCGCCATCAGGAAATCGATCACAAGAAAGGTGAAACCAACGCCGAACGGCAAAAGAAAGAAGCAACTCCAATACCGGCTGCGCAGGAAAAGTTTCTCCCCGCCCACCTTGTCGGTCGTGAGCGACCAATTGCGCAGAAGCCCCACCATGAGGATGAAGGCGATGGCGTAGGCGATCAACCGTGGCTTCGAGGCATGGAAATACATGTCCCACTTGTGCGTCAACAAATGGTTGTCCTTGTCCTGAAGCTTGCGGCGCACCGAGGCCTCGGTGGGCTCCGCCGCCTTGAGTTCGTCCACCGCAGCCTCCGCCTCCTTGAGCCGAACCGTCATCTGGGCTACTTCACCCGCCGAGGCCTTGCCAGCGGCTACCAGCTTCCTTGCACTATCCGCCCTACCAATCCAAGCCGCCAGTTCATGCTCCCAATGCTCGTGATCCTTTTCAAAGGTCGGTGCAACTTTGGGCTCGGTCTTGGCCACCAGAGCGCGATGCAGCGGCTCATGCTCCCAAAGATCATCCCGGACTTGGGAAAAGAAGAAGGGAATCATCAAGACGAACACCCAGGGAATCAGACCCGCAATGTTTTCCATTTGCCGCCGAACCACGATTCCCCAACCGGAGTTCGTGGCGTGGTGCAAGATCGTCCAAAACAATCCGCCTACCGCGAGCGTGAAGAAAAACGTGACCGCAAACAGATAGGAGTAGGAAGCCCAATCACCGAGCTTCGGCTCTCCCGCGCCATTCCGGCTGAACGTAAACAACAGGATCAGGGTGGCGGTCAAACAGACGGCCCCGATCAAGCCAAGCAGCGCCTTCACCGGTCCCACCTTACTGGAATCAAACAACTCGCCACCCTCCGGCAGCTCGATCTTGGAATTGTGTTCGTTCATCGACTGATTACGCGAAAATAACCGCTTCCCACCGTCGCCCTCAGGACGGATTCCCACCCGTCACCGGCTGGGGCACCTTGACCTTGGCTTCCTCCAGTAGTTTCTTGACCGCCGGATCATTCGGGTCGGCCTGGGCGCTGCCCTGTAGCACCCGCAGGTAGGCCACGATAGCCCAGCGATCCTCGACCGACACGCTCCCGTTGTACGGACCCATCAACCCCTTGCCGTTGGTGATGGTCCAGAAAACCTGCCCCTCAGGCAGCGCCCGGACCCGCTCATCCACCAGATTCGAGGTCGGCGGCATCATCCCCCCGGTCCAATACGGCCCGACCACCCCTTTCCCGTTGCCGGTGAGTCCATGGCAGACCGAGCAGTAAATCTCAAACCGCTGCTTGCCGCGGTCCAAAAGGGCTTGGTCCACCTTGACCTGCTTCGGGAAGCCCTGACCAAAGTAATCCCCGAAACGTCCGCTCCGAAAATAACTCGTGGGCAGATCACTCCCATCAGCCGCGGAAGGCGCGGTCGGGACCCGTGTTCCCATCGAGATGGTGTTGGCCACGGGCCGACGGCTCCCTTGACCGTCCGCGAACGAATCGCTGGCCACCTGAAACCTGACCTTCGGCTGGTGATCCATGTCCTGAAAAACCTCTACCGGGCTGTTGGTGGATTTTTGCCCCTTCCAACCGAAGAGACCGACCCAGAGAACCGCCACCGCAATGTATACCAAAAGAAACCAACGCATATCGCCGAACCTTCCGAGTGCTGCTTACAGTTCTTCCTCCACCAACTCCACTTGTTTGGCCCCGATCGACTGGAGAAACTCCCGCGTCCCCTCCCGCGCAAACTTCGGGTCGCGCGCCTCAACCGAGAGGATGAACTTGTCATCCGAGAATCCCGTGAAGAGCTTGGACTCAAACAAAGGATGATGGAGCCGCGGCAACCGGATGATGACCAGCAACGAGAAGAGAATAGTGAAGGCGGAGAACAAAATGGTGAGTTCGAAAGTCACCGGGAAGAAGGCCGGAATCGTAAAAAGGTTGTCCGGTTTGCCCTGAACGATGGTCGGGTAAAGACCAACCTGGGTGCCGAACTGCAGAAGAAGCGCCGTCAACGATCCGGCCAATCCACCGCAAAACACGATCCGGGACAAAAACGAAGGTCCCAAGCCCATGGCTCCGTCCATCCCGTGGATCGGAAAGGGGGAATGGACGTCCCAACGGCGATACCCTCCTTCTTTCATCGCCTTGGCCGCCTCGTAGACAGAAGCCGCGGTGTCGAACTCCGCCACGTAGCCCCAGGTGCGCTTCACTTTGTCTTCAGTAGTCACTGACATGGTCTCCACTCTTTCTCAATGCGCGGGATGATGATGGGGGTCGGATTGGGGCAACACCCCCTTCACTTCACTGATCGCAATCATCGGCAGGAACCGGATGAAAAGGGCGAATAGGAAGAGGAAGAGCCCATGCGAACCCACGAACATCGCGATTTCCACCCAGGTAGGTTCGTAATAACCCCATTGCCCGGGCAGGAAGTCGCGGGCCAAGGTGGTCGCGATGATGACAAAACGCTCATACCACATGCCGGTGTTCACGCACATGCAGACGCACATCACCACCACGAGATTCTTGCGGCACCACGGAATCCAAAAAGCCTGCGGTGCAATCACGTTACAGAACATCATGGCCCAATACGACCAAACATAGGGCCCGCTCACCGCCCGCATGTGGAACGCATCCACCTCGAACGGGTTGCCCCCGTAGAAAGCGATGAAAAGCTCCATGAGGTATGCATAACCGACGATCGTTCCCGTGAGCACGATGATCTTGGTCATGTTGTCGATATGCTTCGGCGTCAGCATGTCGTGCAGCCCATAGATGGCCCGGCAAGGAATCATGAGCGTCAACACCATCGCAAACCCGCCGAAGATGGCCCCCGCAACGAAATAGGGCGGGAAGATCGTGGTATGCCAACCCGGCACCACGGAGGTGGCGAAGTCGAAGGAAACGACCGAGTGAACCGAAAGCACGAGGGGGGTTGAAAGGGCGGCAAGCAAGAGATAACCCATCTCGTAATGGCGCCACTGGCGGTTTCCACCCCGCCATCCCAAGGAGAAAATCCCGTAGAGCGCCTTCTTCAAACCGGGCTTGCACCGGTCCCGGAGCGTCGCCAAGTCGGGAATCAACCCGATGAACCAGAAGATGACCGACACCGTGAAGTAGGTGCTGACCGCGAAAACGTCCCACAACAGGGGGGACTTGAAGTTCTGCCAGATGGCGTTGGAGTTCGGCACCGGAGCCAGAAACCAAACCATCCAAAACCGTCCCACGTGAAATCCGGGGTAGATCCCGGCGCAAACAACGGCAAACAAGGTCATCGCTTCCGCGGCCCGGTTCACCGAGGTCCGCCATTTTTGCCGGGTCAGGAACAGAATGGCGGAAATGAGGGTGCCGGCGTGGCCGATGCCGATCCAGAACACGAAGTTGGTGATGTCCCATCCCCAGGCGATCGGCTGATTCAACCCCCACACCCCCACCCCGGTCGACACGAGGTAAACCAAGGTGAAAAGAAGCACGAGGCTCAGCAGCGCGCCCGGAACGGCCACGAGCCACCAGACGAAGGGCTGCTTGTTCTCCACGACACCGCAAATGCGGTTGGTGATCCACTTGTAATCCCGACCGCTGAGCACCAGCGGTTCACGGGCCACCCCGCGGAGATCCTGTTCAACTGTGGTTGGTGTAGACATCGAAGGAAAAACTGCCGGAACTCAATGACCCCCGATACTTCCCTGACCGACCTGTTCGGCCCCGGGCATCTTCGGGTTGGGGTTGCGAACCCGGGCGAGGTAACTGGTGCGGGGACGGGTCCCGATGTATTTCAGAAGATCGTAATTCCGCGGATCCTCCTTGAGTTTCACCACCGGATCCTTTTCATCCCGGAGGTTGCCGAAGGTGATCGCCTGACTCGGGCAGGCGTCCTGACAAGCCGTGGTCACCGAACCGGTCGGAACCTTGACATCCCGGCTGTCCCGAGCCTTGGCCTTGGCCTCGATCTTGGCTGCTTGCAGGCGTTGCACGCAATAGGTGCACTTTTCAATGACCCCACGCATCCGGACCGTGACGTTCGGATTCTTCTGCAATTTGAGACTGGTCATCCCCAAGCCCTCGGCCGGTGCCAAAGGTCCGAGATAGAAGTCGCGGGTCCGACGCTTGTTGTAATCGAAATAATTGAACCGCCGCGCCTTGTAAGGGCAGTTGTTGGCGCAGTAACGGGTGCCGATGCACCGGTTGTAGGCCATCGAATTCAAGCCGTCGTCCGAGTGCACCGTCGCGTTGACCGGGCAGACGGTCTCACATGGCGCATATTCACAATGCACACAGGCGACCGGTTGGGTGAGCATCTCCACGGAATCATCATCGTGCGCCGGGCGACCCCGCCCTTCAGGCACATAAACCCGTTGCGCCGTCATCCCCTCCTTCTCCCGGGGACTGGAGAAATACCGGTCCATCCGGATCCAGTGCATTTCCCGCCCGTTGATCACCTGCTCCTTGCCGACCACCGGGATGTTGTTCTCCGCCTGGCACGCAATCGTGCAGGCGTTGCACCCGATGCAGGTGTTCAAATCAATGGTCATCCCCCACTGGTGGTTCTCGTCCACCGTGAAACGACCCTGGAGCGGCGCCCCCTTCTGTTCCTGGTTGGGCCGAAAATAGTCGGGCCCTTCGTAGAGCGGGATATTCGGCGGAATGTGCCCGTCCATCCCCTGGTTGTAGGAAAAATTCTTCCAATCCTCCCCGTGACCATTGACGACGAACTCTTCGTAGGCCTCCGCGGTATTCTCACGGACAATCGCCCGACCCTCCATACTCCAATGGATCGCCGTCGGCGCCAACGCATACTTTGCCCCCGTGCGCTCCGCCTTGGCCCCGCTGACAATGAATGCCCCCTCCTGGCGCAGCAACGGATAGACATTGAAACCGGTCCCCTCGCCAACGCGACCGGCCGCCTCCTGACCATACCCAAGTTCCACCAGAATGGTGAAATCAGCCTGCCCGGGCAACCGGAAGGCCGGCACCTCGACCACCACCCCGTCACCCCCCTTGATCGCAATCATCTGCCCATCGTGCGTCACGCCAAGGGCGTCGGCCGTCGCCAGACTCATCAGCGCCGCGTTGTCCCAAGTCAGCTTGCTGATCGGATCGGGAACCTCCTGCAACCAAGAGTTGTTGATGAAGCGCCCGTCCCACACGTGGGAACTCGGCGTCAGAACCACCTCGATGGCATCCGGACCGGGAAAGTCGACCAGCGGGAACGACTCAAACCCAATGGCAGCGGGCGTGGCCGCAGGGGCCACCACCGGGTATCCGGTTCCCTTGGAAAAACCGTCGCGCAAGGCCAAGCCCCAGGCCAACTCCACATCCCCTTTGACCAAGCCCGCAAAGGTCGCCCGAACCGCAACATAGGCAGCGTCGTCCGCACCGCCGGCCGCCTCACCGGGAGCAGCAGGAGCGACCGGCAACATCTTCGCCAGCAGATGCAATTCCGACCACCCCCCGAAACGCGGCTGAATCATCGGCTGGACGATCGACAGCACGCCGGAAATCGACCGAACGTCACCCCACGACTCCAGATAATGAGCGCCGGGAATGTGCCAGGTGGCCGCGCGAGCGGTCGCGTGATGACGAACCCCGAGATGCACGAGATTTTTCAGCTTGGCCGACGCTTCACCCCACTTTGCCGAGGCCGGGGCGTCATACAACGGATCGCAGGGCGTGGTCACCACCACGTTTTCGACCGCACCCGACCGAATCGCGTCGGCAAGGGCCTCGATCCCCGGAAGCGCCTTGCGACCATGACGGACGAGACGAAGCGGTCCGCCGGCCCCTTGGATCGCCCCCAAGGCCTGATTGATGAGACCCGCGATGAGGTGCACTTCGAGCGGTTGCCGGGAGCCGACGAGGACCACCGAGCGTCCTTTTTTGGACAACAAGTCGGCCGCGCACTCTTTGACCCAGGCAGGATCGATCAATTCCCGCACCAGCCCAAGTTTCGCCACCAAGGGCGCCACCTGAGCCGCAAGGCCCAGCTGCTCCGCCAGCAGCACCGCCAACTTCACCACTTGGCTCGACGCCAGCCGCATCCGATGATCCGCCATGCCGCCGGTCACCGTGAAAGCCGGCTCGACCACATAGAGCCGGGCCATCCCCTTGCCGGGCTTGCGCCGCGCCGCCCAGCGCCCGTTGGAACCCTCGCCCTGCGGATCGAGACCGAGGAAATCCGCATCCAGAGAGAGGATCCGATCTGCCTTGTCGAGCACCGGAAGAGCGGAGATACCCGCCCCCCACAAACGATTCTCCGCTTCGCGCCGCCCCGGCGACGACAACGGCTCATACTCATAAACCTTGACTGCCGGGCACGCCTTGACCAACTCGGCCAACAGACGCTCACGGGTCGGAGAGGTCGAGGCGCCGACCAACAAAGCGCTCTTGGCGCCCTTCGCCGCCCGGAACGGAGCGAGAAAACCCTTTTCAAATTCCTCGACAAAACGGTCGCCATCCAAGACCTCGCCTTCCTTGCGGAAGACGGCGGACCGATCCGGATCATAGAGGTCGAGGATGGAAGCCTGCGTGAAAACATCGCTGCCGCCCTTCCACTCGGGATGAAGTCGATTGCCCTCGACCTTGGTGGGACGCCCCTCGAAAGTAGTCACCACCAACGGAACACAACCGTCCGCCACCGGCCGCGCCGAGCTGTAATACAACGGACGCCCGGGAATCTGATCCTCGACGTGCTTGTTGAAGGGGATGATGAACTGGTCCGGTCGGCGACACCCAGCCAAGCCCAAGCCCGCCAGCGAGGCGGAGGCCCCCATATATTTCAGGAAATTGCGCCGCGTGCTCTCATCGGCCTCCGGGCCGGAAACCTCGGCGGCCCCACGCGGAAACTCCCGCTCCAACCACTCGCGGAATTCAGGGGTGTCCTGCAACTCGTCAAAGCCGCGCCAATACATCCGGGTCCCGGATTCCGCCCCCGCTTCGGGATGATGCCACTTGCGTTTCATTCAGAAATTCCCTGGTTTGTGCCCGCCCTCAACGATGGCATGCGGAACAGCTTTCCGGAGGATGCACCCCCCATGCCTCTTTGAGTTGGCTGCCAATCTCCTTCTGCGTCAGCGCCCCGGTGGTCTCAAAGCCGCGCTGCTGCGCCCGCTTCTCCAGATCCTCCACCTTTAATCCCGTTTGATGGGCCAATGCCGCGTAAAACGATGACCGGTCCGTCTCCTCAGCCTTCCAATCCAAATTGGTGACCTGATCCAACGGCCGGAGAGCTGTGGCCGGATTCCGATGGCAATCGAGACACCACCCCATGGTTTGCGACTTGTCTTGCCACACCACCTTCATCTCGTTGATCTTCCCATGACAGGAGACACAACTGACCCCGCGATTCACATGGACCGAGTGATTGAAGTAGGCATAGTCGCCCAACTTGTGAATCTTGACCCACTCAATCGGCTTTCCGGTGTAACCCGCAAACGACTCATCCATCGCGGCCCGGAGGGGAACCAGCTTTTCGCTGTTTGTTTTGATCTGGGAATGGCAATTCCAACAGGTCTGCGCGTTCGGGACGTTCGCGTGAGAGGAGCGTTCCACATGGCTGTGGCAATACCGGCAATCCATGCCTAGCTGCCCCGCGTGCAGGCTGTGATCGAAAGGGATCGGTTGGTCCGGCTGGTAGCCAACCGCACTGTAACCCTTCGTCCAGTAGGTGGCAACCGCCGCGGCCAGCCCGGTGGCGACAAGAAACGCCGCGAAGAGAATCTTCAGCGGCACTAAGTTCGTCCAGCGTGGAAAGAAATTGCCCATGTCCCGAGTCCCTATACCCCTTGTGAAAAATTTCACAAGCGTTTTGCCGTGGCAATTCCAGTCTCCGGCCGCGGCTTGAAGTGGACCTTAGGGTCTTCCCCGATCATCGCAAGCGGAAAAAGCCTGATCCCGATGCCCGGGCCATTCGTACCTGGATCCCCCGTCGAATCCACGAACGCGAACTTGACGCCCGCCCGCGGTGTCGCACTGTGATCGGTTCATGCCGGCTCCATCCTCAGAATTGATCCTGGGCATCCCAAAGGGCAGCCTCCAGGACGCCACTCTCGACCTCTTTGCCAAGGCGGGTTACCGGATCCATGTTTCCAGCCGTTCCTACAAGCCGGCCGTGGACGACCGGGAACTCTCCCTGCGTCTCCTCCGCGCCCAGGAGATCGGCCATTACGTCCACGGGGGCTTCCTCGACTGCGGAATCACCGGGAAGGACTGGATCGCGGAGAACGGGGCCGAGGTCGAGGTGCTCTGCGATCTTCAATACAGCAAGGCGACCTCCAGCCCGACCCGCTGGGTGCTCGTCGTGCCCGAGGATTCCCCGATCCAATCCGTGCAGGACCTCGAAGGGAAACGGATCGCCACGGAGGCGGTCGGGCTCACCCGCCGCTACCTCGAGAGCCGCGGGGTCAACGCCACGGTCGAATTCAGCTGGGGCGCCACGGAGGTCAAAGTACCGGATCTGGTCGATGCCATTGTGGACATCACGGAGACCGGCTCCTCCCTGCGAGCCAACAACCTCCGCATCGTCGACGAGCTGATGCAGTCCTATCCGCAGTTTGTCGCCAACCGGGTCGCTTTCGCGGATCCTTGGAAGCGCCAGAAGATGGAACGGATCGCCCTGCTCCTTCAGGCCGCCCTCAACGCCCGCGATAAAGTCGGGCTCAAAATGAATCTCCCGCAAAATCAGTTGCAAACGGTGATCAATTCCCTACCGTCCCTCCGCCGTCCGACGGTTGCCAGCCTGACTGAAGAGGGATGGGTGGCAGTGGAGACTGTGATTGACGAGGCTGTCGTCCGGGAGATTATCCCGAAACTCAAGGAGCTGGGTGCGGAGGGAATCATTGAATATTCCCTGAACAAACTCGTTCTGTAAGCCCCCGCTGATCCTCGACCCGGACTCGTCGTCGGCGGACACAAAAGAATTCCCGGGACCGTCTCTTCCACCGCCCGGACAACCCCTCGCAACCATGGGATCCATCAAGAAACGCAGAAAAACGAAGATCAACAAGCACAAGCGCCGCAAGCGCATGAAGGAGAACCGACACAAGAAGCGCTTGCGTTACAAGTCCTGATCGGTACCCTAAGCGGTTATGGACATCGAGCGGTTTTTCTTTTCTCCCCGCTTCCCAACCGCTTCCGGCTTCCGGCATCCGGTTCAAGCTCTGTCCCTCGCGGCGCTCTTGGTTTGCACCCACGCCGCCGATTCTCCTCCCCGGGAGCTTGTTCCGGACCCGCTTGACCGCTTTCATCTAGCCGATCCTTCCTCCGGCCTTCGCCCTGAGGGCGAGGCCCGGGCGCAGGCGTTGTTGCACTATTACCGTGGTACCAAGCTGGAGCGCGCGGGCGACGTCGACCGGGCCCTCGAAGCCTACGAAACGGCTTTGAGCCACGCCCCGAGCAATCTGGCCCTTGCCGAAAAGACTGCGCAGCTTGCCGGTCAATACGGCAACCCGGCCCGGGGACTCGCCATCCTCGAGCGCGCCCACAAGCTGAACCCGGAGAATCCCCGCTCTTTCATCCTGCTGTCGGAGTATTTGTCGACCTACCACGAAAACCGCCGGGAGAACGTTGAGCGATCCCTCGCGGTGATGCAGGACGCGGCCAAGCGTTTCCCCGCCAATCCGGAGGTCCACGAGCGACTGATTCTGCTGCACATGATGCGGCGGGATCAATCGGCCGCCGAAGCCGCTCTCGCCGAAGCCCTCAAGGTCGAGGTCACCGATCCGGCCTACTGGCTGGAGATGGCCCGCGTGGCCCAGAGACTGCATCCGGTCGGCGAGGGCCAGGCCTCTCCCGAAATCGATGCCATCTACGAAAAGGCGCTCGCCCACTCCGGGGGTGACCTCGAAATCGGCACCCGGATCGCCGATCACTATCGTCTGACCCGCCAGCTCGACCGCGCGGCGGAGCTTTACCGCCAGGTCATCAAGGACCATCCGGATGCGCTCGTGGTCCGGGAACGACTCGCCGGGGTCTACGGGCTCCAGGAAAATCTCGAGATGGTTCTTTCCACGTTGCTCGAACTTGAGCAGATCAATCCTCATCGTCTCGAGACCCAGAAGAGCATCGCTCAACTCTTCTTCAAACAGGCCCAGAAATTCGATGCCGATAACCGCAAGCCGGAGGCCAGGGCGGCTTATGGGAATTCCGTGACCCATTTCCTCAAGTCGTTCCGCATCGCCAAGGGCGAGGTCAGCGAATACATCCTCGTGGCCGAGATGCAACAGTATGCGGGACAGACCGAGGATGCGGTGGCCTTGCTGCAAAGAGCCCGCTTCCATTACCCGGAGGAGATTCCCCTCGCCATTGCCCTTGCCGAAAGCCTTTCCGCGGCCAAGCGCTACCCGGAAGCCATCGAGACCTTCAAGAGCACCGAGAAAGTCTCCCAGGAACTCCGGCCGGATCTCCTCGACGACCGGTTCTACTTTTCCTACGGAGCTGCCGTGGAACGGAACAAGCAGTTCGACGAGGCCGCCAACCTCTTCCGGAAATCCATCGAACTCGCCCCGGTCGATTCCAACCCGCAACGCCAGGCCCGCGCGTTGAATTATCTCGGCTACATGTGGCTGGAACAGAACCGGAATTTGCAGGAGGCCGGAGAACTCATCATCCGCGCCAATGACCTGATGCCCGAGGAAGGCGCCTTCGTCGACAGCCTTGGCTGGTATTACTTCATGGTGAAGGATTACAAGAAAGCCCTGATCCACACCCTCAAGGCAGGTCAACTCATGGACCTGAACGAACCGGAGAACGCGGTGGTTCTCGATCACATCGGCCAAGCCTATTTCCAACTCGGCCACCGCGAGAAAGCGGTCAGCTATCTCGAACGGGCCCTTTCCATGGACAAGGGCAACCAGGATTTCTCCAAACGGCTCGAGCAGTTCCGCAAGAATCCCGCTCCCGAAAAGGTCCCTCTCGATTTCCTGCCCGCCGAGGAGCCGCCCGGGGCCCAACCAGCCTCGGAAAAGCCCCCTCGCACCGCCGCCTGATCCCACGCATCCCATGCCCGAACTCGCGGAAGTCGAGTTTTATCGCCGGATCTGGGCTGAAGCGATCGGATCCACGGTCCGGGAGGTCGGGTTTCATCCCCAGGCCCGGGTTTTCCGGGGCTTCGATGCCCCGCTTGATTCCCTGAACCTCGTCGCGGGCGCCACCCTCGATCAGGCCATGACCCACGGCAAACAGCTCCTCTTCGGGTTCGGCCCTTCCGGCTGGCTCGGTCTCCATCTGGGGATGAGTGGCGAATTGCGGACCGAGCCGGAAAACCACCTGCCCGGCCGCCATGATCACCTCATCCTGCGACTGAGCGACCGCACCCTCGTGTTTCACGATCCGCGCATGTTCGGCCGCGTCCGGCTCTCCCCCGGCCCCACCCTTCCGGATTGGTGGACGCAGCTGCCTCCGGAAGTGTTGTCTCCGCTCTTCACCCGGGCCCGCCTCGAACAGTTCTTCCTCCGGCGGCGCGGCTCTCCGATCAAACCGTTGCTCCTCGATCAACTTGCTTTCCCGGGGATCGGAAACTGGATGGCCGATGAAATCCTCTGGCGTGGCCGGATCCACCCGGCCACGCCCGCCGGACAATTGACCCACGCTTCCCGGGATCATCTCTGGCGCCTGACCCAGGAAGTGGCCGGGGACGCGCTCCGGGTTATTGCTCCGGATTGGGGCGAGGCCCCGGACGATTGGTTGTTCAATCACCGTTGGAAAAACGGCGGTCACTGCCCCCGGCCCAAGTGCCGCTCTCCTCTGGCCAGGGAGGAACTCAGGGGCCGCACCAGCTGCTGGTGCCCGATCTGTCAGGTTTTGCCCAGATCCTGAGCGGAAAAACACAGCCGGAGGCGTATTGCGCTCGCGTCCTCCCAAAGTTTCCCGTAGGATTCCGGCTTCACCCCTGGAAGGCCCGTGACCGGGAGCCGGATCAACCCCTCCGAGCCTCTCTGGCTGCGGGCTTTACCTTTTCTCTACTACGCCTTCCGCCCGCCTGAAAAGGAGTGAGGCAACCCGGCCTGCGATTGGAGCACGATCAAAACCCCCTTAAACTTCGTGCTCCCAAACAAACCGGGTTGCCCCTTCAACCCCTGGTCAGCTTATCGCTGACACTTTTAGATGGTAGCACCCCGCGTGCCAATCGGTCCGAATTGATCCGGATCGAAAGCGGCACTTTCGTTCTTTCCCTGGCGCGTCTTCCGGTCCATGCTGCCGGGGAGTCGCTGCTCCTGCACTGCCATGGCCACCTACGCCCCCACCGATCCCGAACCCTCGTCCTCTCCCGTGCCGACAGCGGGAAACGCCAGCGGCGTGCTCACGGTGTTCGGCTTGATTCTCGTCCTCGCCGGATTGGGATGCGGCGTGGCCATGGCAGGCTACGTCTTTCTCCTCCCCTCCCTGCTTCCGCCCGGACCCACCGCGGAAACCGTGGCCATGCAGGAGGCGAGCCGCCCCGTCATGATCCTGACCACCGTGTTTTACGGGGTCCTCGGGCTCGCCGTTGTTTGGTTAGGCATCGGCTCCATCCGGGCCCGGCGCTGGGCTTGGAAAACCGCCCTCGCCTCGGGCTGGCTCCTCGTGGCGCTCGTGGTCCTGACAGGCGTCTCCTACTCATTCATTCTTCCCCGGATCATGGGGAACATGGCGCAATCGGTCTCCTTCACCACCGGCGGCCTTCCCCCGAGCCTCCTCACCGCCCTCAGCTTCGTGGGCCTGTTCATCGGGCTTTTGTTCTACGCGACCCCCGGGATCATCCTCATCGTGGTCTACAGCTTGCGCAACGTGCGGCTCACGTGTGAACGCCGGGATCCCGGGCCCTGCTGGACGGACCGACTCCCGCTCCCGGTGCTCGCATTCTGGCTGTTGATGTTCAGCAGCCTGTCGGCCTTCCTCGTGTTCTCCCCGGTCTATCTAGGATGGATGAAATTCCCCGGAATGTCGGACCTACTGCCGCAACCAGCCCGGTTCGCGCTCTGGGGCGGGGGCGTGCCGATGCTTGCCTGGGCCTGTCGGGATCTGGCCCGAATGAACCCCCGGGGCTGGTGGCTCTCCCTCGCCATCTGCCTCGCGGGTTGCCTCGGCGCGATCTGGTTCGGCGCCAACTACGATCTGTTGGAAGTGATTCGTGCCATGCAGGTCCCCGAGGAAAGCCTCCTGGTTTACCAATCCTTCGAGAAGGGCGCCATGCTCCTTCCCGCCGCCACCAGCGGGATTCTCCTGCTGGGGTATGTGATCTGGCTGAAGCGCTTCTTCCCCTCGCCCGCCCCAGCCTGATCGGGCTCCCCCCACGAATCCGGGAAGGGGTTCCGGGCCGTCGGGTTCTCACCCACCGCCCTTGGCGCGCAACTCCACTTGTTTGGCGGGCCAGCCAAGTGCTTGGGCGGTTTTCGTGACATACGTCCAATCCGCGGGGTCGGCCCCGTAAAGACGCACCAGCGAGCGTTCCGCCGCCACCGTCAGGGCGAATGGCAGATCGCCCGCCTTGAGCACGTTGAGGTAGATCGGACCTTCCCGGTGCCCCTTGGGCAGTCCGTGGAGATCCAGCCGGGCCACCGGTTTTTCCGACCAGATCGATGCATAGACCGCGTTGCCCGCCATCGGCCCGGACGCCTGCAGCCACAATGGCTTTTCCCCCAACCCGGCCTGCCGCACCGCCCGGATCGTTTGCAGCAGGTCCCAAACCCGCATCCCGTCGGCGGTTTGGCCGATCAACGTGAACCTCCGCTCGATCTGTCCCCGCTTCTTCGGATCATGGCTCCAGGGATTGGGGCCAAGGCCGCGGACGCACAGATACGCCATCCCCCACTTGAAGGTGGCGTGCATCTTCAGCTCCGCCTCCATTTGTTCCGCATCCACCGCGGGCAATTTTGTTCCGGCAAAAGCCCCCGGGAATTTCGAGGGCACATGGCTGAGGAATTCGTTCCATTCCTCCTCCGTCAACACGTTGAGCACCAGCAAATCCAAGTCCGCCCATTCCAACCCCGCCCGGTGTACCACGTGCAACGAACAAGTCACCTCCGGCTCCGTCCGAAGCTTGAAGACCTCCATCCGCACACCGGCTTTCTCCTCCCGGAACATCCGCTCCATGCCGACCGCCGTGCTCCGGCCCGGCCAACCGCCGAAGGAGCCGGTTTCCACCGCTCCGCGCCAGGAGGAGACCGATTTCTTCCACGCTTCCGCCGAGGCCGGAATCTCCGGGGCGGGTGCCGCCGCCACGAAGGTTTCGTCGATCGCCGTATTGACTTCATCGGTCGGCAGCGCTTGGAAAACCCGCAATTCCCGCGGCTCGAACAACCGCTCCGCCCTCGCGGACACCTTCAGGGAATCAGCAATCTCCGTGCCGCGCAGATGGCGATCGATCCAATGAAACGCCGCCGTCCGCAGCGGTTCGATGTCCTTGTGCGGCCCTTCCTCGATGTTCAGTCCCAAGGCCGGGCCCGCCCCGAGCCGTTCATAGACCTCCCGGGTTCCCCGATAGGTCGCGTAAACCCCGTCCACGGGAAAGATCGGGTCCTTGTCGGTGTTCGAAAGCAGCAACGCCCGCGGCGCCACCAAGGACGCCACACGGTCGAAATCCCAACGATACGTGTTCACCGCATACATGCAGTCGCAATGCCCCTCCACACAACCGTCCACCACATGTCCCCGCAGGGACACGATGCCCGCCACCGGCACCGCGACCTTGACCCGCTCATCCAACGCCGCCACCCACCAACTGTAAGCCCCTCCCCCGCTCCGCCCCGTGATTCCCAAGCGTTCCGGATCCACCTCCGGACGGGAGCACAGGTAGTCGAGCGCCCGGATCGAGTTCCAGGCTTCCACCCCGGCCGGCGTGTATCCCCGGGCATACCACCACCAGCGCCCCTCGCTAAAGGTCCCGTGATGCACCCCCTGGATCTCTCCGAGTTGCAACGTGTCCACCATCAGGCAGGCGTAGCCGTTCCGGGCAAACCAAACCCCATGGTGCAGGTAACCTGTCTTGTTCCCGAGGCTGATCCCGTTCTCCACCATCTTGGCATGCCCGCACACATAAAGCACCGTCGGCAACCGACCGGGTCCGGGCTGCGCCGGCAGGTAGAGATTCGCGGTCACATACAAGCCGGGGCGCGATTGGAAATGCAACTTCTCCACCCGCACGCCATCCCGCTCCAAAACGCCGGTCACCACCGCCCGCAAATCCGTCCGGGGCGGTTCCGGACGCAACCCGAGCATCTCCGCCAACTGTTCCCGACGGCGCTGCGACTCCACCCCCCAACTCTCCGCGTCCACCCCGGCCGCGGCGCTTCCCCGCCCCTCCAACTCCGCCACCCGCTTCGCGAAATACGCCTCCAACTCCCCGCTGCCCAACTCTCTCCGGGGATCATTCCCCGCCGCCCGGGCGACCGACACCAACAGACTCAACCCCACGATGATGACCGAAGCATGCATGCCCCATACTCCTCCGGGGAAAAACAGAAAGGCAAGCCCGGAGATTCCGCCATCGCCGGCAACTTGACCCTTGATTCTCGCCGCCAGTCTGCCATCTTACCCACCCAACGCCGGAGGGGGCCCCGCCCCGCGGCAAAGCAAGGTCAGGTGGCTGAGTGGTCGAAAGCACATCTTTGCTAAAGATGCGTACTCGGAAGGGTACCGTGGGTTCGAATCCCACCCTGACCGTAAGTCTATGATTTAAAAGGACTTACCCCGGTTTTAAGCAGCGCTGGAAGCGAATATCATAAACGCTCCGACGACCTCAGGTTCTGTTCGAGGTAATCCGCGAGATCCGCAAGGAGCCTCTGAGCCCGCCTAAACCTCCGGCCTCTCGGATCCGTTCCGCCTGGCCGCACTGGCTCGAGGCGGCCGGCCCAAACGGAGCCAGCGTCTAAGCGAGGTGAATGATTTGTGGCAGGTTGTCAAATTGATCCTCAAGCTGGCGATGCGTTCCGAGCCAGCGGCTTGACAATTAAGATTACTAAACGAATACTGCGCCGCGTTGCCCCGCACTCGACAATCCGTTCTGGCATGGTGTCTCGCTCTGGCCCTCACCGCGTGTCAGCACTTCGAGCCGAGGCCGTTGTCCCCGGAAACCACGGCTTCCGCTTTCGCTGAGCGCAATCTTCGTGACCCAGGGCTGCACGAGTTTCTCAAGGAGAACGGGGCATCGAAGGGCACGTGGACTCCGGACCGGCTCGCTCTGGCGGCAGCGTATTTCCACCCGGATGTGGCCCTGGCCCGGGCGGAGGCGCAAGTAGCGGCGGCGGCCATCGAGACGGCGGCGATGCGCCCGAACCCGCTTTTGACCTTTGGACCGCAATTTGCCAGCAGCAACATCTCCCCCATCACCCCGTGGTTCCTCGGAATGAACGTCTTGATTCCGATGGAAACAGCGGGCAAGCGGAGCAAGAGGACCGAGCAAGCCAGGCTCGCGGCGGAAGCGGCCCGATGGCGCGTATCGGCTCGGGCTTGGGCGGCGCGATCCCGGGTGCGGATCGCCATGCTCGACCTGCACGCAGCCCGGGAAAACATCAGGCTTCTGGAAGCGGAACAGACCTTGCATCAGGAAGCGCTCCAAAAGCTCACGGCGCAAATGGAAGCCGGAGATGTCTCGCCGTTTGAGTTGACCCAAGCTCGCCTCATGCTCGACCGCACCCGGCTTTCCTGGAGGGACGCGCAACGCAACGCTGCCACCGCCGAGGCGAGACTGGCCACGGCGACGGGAATTCCGCTGCCGGCGCTCCGCGAAGTCCCCCTCGACTTCTCCCTGTTTGAACGCCTGCCCAAACCCGAGCCCGGCCAAATCCGCGGCAAGGCCCTTACCCAGCGCGCCGATCTCATGGCCTTGCTCTGCGATTATGCAGCAAGCGAAGCGGCGCTGAAGTTGGAACTGGCACGGCAATATCCCGATCTGAACGTCGTTCCGGGTTACGACTACAACAGCGGGCAAAACCGCTGGCAACTCGGGTGGAATTTTCAGCTCCCCTTGAACCGGAACCGCGGCCCGATCGCCGAAGCGGCGGCCCGTCGACTCAGCGCGGAGAAGCGGTTTCTGGCCCAGCAAGAGGCGATTGAAGGCGAGCTCGACGTGGCTCTGGCGGCTTACGAGGCATCACGGGCCAAGGTCATGACCGCGGCGCAACTCGCTTCTCAGGCCCAAACGGCGGCTGCCACCACCCGGCGCATGGTCGAGGCCGGAGACATTTCCGCGCTGGAATTGACCCGCCGCAAGATCGAGGCGAGCGCCGCAAGTATCTCCCTCATGACAGCGCGGATCGAAGCCCAAATGGCAGTGGGCGCGTTGGAGGATGCGATGCAGTCCACCCTATGAAGCCACCCGCGCTCGCGCTCGTGCCCCTGCTGCTCTCGTTTGCCTCAGTTCCGGGAGGCGCGGCTGATTCCGGAGGCGGGGCGCCCGCCACGATCACCAAAGAAGCGGATTTGGTGGTGCTCACCCTCAAGCCAGAAGCAGAGGCCCGCCTCCGATTGCAAATGGCGGAGGTCACCAAGCGCCCGGTGCCGGATACACGTCTCTTTTCCGGGGAGATTGTCACCCCGCTCGGGGCGGTTGGCCAGGCGGTCGCGCCGTTGTTGGGGGGCACTCTGGATGAAGTGCTCCGCCTGGCTGATCTCCAAGCCGCCGCCGATGGCCGGGTCTTGCAAGCCCGGGTCCAGGTCGATGCCTCCAAAATCGCCGTGGAACGGTCGGAGAAAATGCTGAGCGCTGAGGCCGGAAGCATGCGCGGCGTGGACGAGGCCAAGGCGGCGCTCGCTTTGGCGGAAGCGGCTCTCACTACGGCCCAAGCGCAACGGGACTTGCTCGGCTCCCCATTGGGCCAGCAGGGCAAGCGCCGGACTTGGGTGCGCACCGCTATCTACAGTGGCGAAGCCGCCTTGCTCGACCCTCGCGCCCCAGCGAACATCCGCCCGCTTGCCGGTGGGACCACCACGATCGTCAAGCCGGTTCAAGGTCCACCCACTGCCAACGCCCTGACCAACACGGTCGATTGGTATTACGAAGTTCCCGGAGATTGGCGTGCTGGGGAACGCGTGGCGGTGGAGATTCCCACGCTCGCAAACTCCCCGGAAACGCTGCTCATCCCGTTCACCGCGGTCCTCACGGATATCCACGGTGGCCAATGGGTCTACGTACAAAGCGCGGCACACGTTTACACCCGCGCCCGGATCCAAGTGCGGAGGATCGCCGGAAGCGACGCCATCCTGGCCAGCGGTCCCCCTCCGGGCACGAAAGTCGTCACCCAGGGCAGCGCCGAACTCTTCGGCACCGAGTTCTTCACCGGCAAATGATCGCCCCACAGTCATGCTAAACGCGATTGTCGCTTGGTCGCTGAACATGCGCGTCCTCGTGGTGGCCACCGCGGTCGCGCTTTTGGTCATTGGGGTCAATGTCTCCCGGCACGCGCCGCTCGATGTCTTCCCCGAATTCGCCCCTCCGTTGGTTGAGGTGCAAACCGAGGCCCCGGGCCTGTCCACTGAGGAGGTAGACGCGCTGGTCACCGTTCCCCTCGAAGACGCCCTGAATGGCCTGCCCTTTCTCAAGACCTTGCGGTCCAAATCCGTGCTCGGGCTCTCGTCCGTGGTCATGATTTTCGAGACCGGCACCGATATCCTCAAGGCGCGTCAACTCGTCCAGGAACGGCTCAATCTCGCCCAAAGCCGCCTGCCCGGCGTCGCCAATCCTCCGGTGCTGATGGCTCCTTACTCCTCTCTCAGCCGGGTGCTCAAGGTGGGCCTCACCTCTCAGACGCTTTCACAAATGGAGCTGAGCGAACTGGCTCGCTGGACCATCCGCCCTCGCCTCATGTCCGTGAAAGGCGTGGCCAACGTCGCCATCTGGGGACAGCGCGACAAGCAGTTTCAGGTGCTCGTTGATCCCCAAAAACTCCGCGCCTCCGGAATCACCCTTGATGCAGTGACGCGGGCAGCCGGGGACGCAGCCTTGATCAGCGCCGGCGGTTTCATCGATACCCCGAATCAGCGGCTCAGCGTCAACCAACTCGCGCTCATCGAAACCCCGGATGATTTGGCGCGCACCGTGATCGAGTTTCGCAACGGCGCCCCGGTCCGTTTAGGAGACGTCGCCGAGGTCACCATCGGCCATCCCGCGCCGATCGGCGATGCCGTGATCAACGATGGGGACGGGATTCTGCTCATCGTGGAGAAACAACCTTGGGGAAACACCTTGAACGTGACCGAGGGCGTGGAAAAAATGCTCAAGGAACTCACGCCTGCGCTCCCGGGCGTGACCGTCGACAGCACCATTTTCCGACCCGCGACGTTCATCCAACTCTCCATCGATCACCTCACCGAAGCCCTGTGGCTCGGTTGTGTGTTGGTCATTGTCGTCCTGGCGCTCTTCCTCGCGGACTGGCGCACGACCGTCATCAGCATCACCGCGATTCCGCTCTCCTTGGCGGTGGCCCTCATGTTCCTGGCTTGGCGCGGGGAGACGATCAACACGATGATCCTGGCCGGTCTGATCATTGCCTTGGGCGAGGTGGTGGACGACGCCATCATCGACGTGGAGAACATTCTCCGGCGCTTGCGCCAAAACGCGGCGCTGCCGGTGCCCCGGCCGAAGTTCCAGGTCGTGCTTGACGCCTCGCTTGAAGTGCGCAGCGCCGTGGTTTACGCCAGCGTGATCATTGTCCTGGTGTTTCTGCCGGTCTTTTTCTTGCCGGGGCTGGCGGGCACGTTCTTCAAACCGCTCGCACTCAGTTATATCCTCGCGATCGCCGCTTCGTTGGGAGTCGCCTTGACCTTGACCCCGG
Organism: Verrucomicrobiota bacterium; assembly: GCA_018970725.1. GTDB lineage: Bacteria > Verrucomicrobiota > Verrucomicrobiia > Verrucomicrobiales > DEV007 > V1-115. Next base: position 1,867 of record JAGWVU010000018.1, on the reverse strand, counting down.
CGCTGAGCCTGCTGCTGTTGCGCGTCGCCCCCGGTGCCGTCCATCGGGAACCTTGGTTGACGCAGCGCCTGAAGTCGGCGTATCGCCGCGTGCTCCCGCGCTTCGCCTCCGCGCCGGGCCGGGCCCTCGCCGTGCTCGGCGTGGCGTTTGCCGTTACCGCCATCGTCTGGAGAACTCAGCTCAAGGAAGAGTTTTTGCCGAACTTCATGGAGCGGGATTTCCTTATGCACTGGTTGGAAAAGCCCAATACCAGTGTGGAAGCCAGCAAGCGCATCACCCTGGCCGCCGCGAAAGATCTCATGCAGGTGCCCGGTGTGCGCAACCAGGGCTCGCACATTGGCCGCGCGGAAGTGGCTGACGAAGTCGTCGGACCGGATTTCACCGAACTGTGGATCAGTATCGCCGAAGACGCGCCTTACGAGGAAACGATTCACAAGGTCCAAGCCGTCGTCGATGGCTACCCCGGCCTGACGCGCGATCTGCTTACTTTCCTGCGGGAGCGCATCAAAGAGGTGCTCACCGGGGCCAGCGCCAGCATCGTGGTGCGGATCTTCGGGCCAGACTTGGACACCTTGCGCGCCCATGCCAGCGAGGTCAGCTCCGCGCTCAAGGACGTGCCCGGGGTCAGCGCCTTGAAGGTGGAGTCGCTCGCGCTGGTGCCGCAAATCACCATTCGCGTTCGACCCGAAGCCGCTGCCGTCCACGGCTTGACCTCTGGCCAAGTGCGCCAAGCCGTGACCACGTTGATCAGCGGTCGCAAGGTGGGTGAGGTGTATCAGGATCAGCGCGTCCACGAGGTCCGGGTCTGGAGCGTCCCCTCCGCCCGGGCGGACTTCAGTGCGCTTCGAGATCTCTTGATTGAAACCCCCAGCGGCGGTCACACCCGGCTTTCCGATGTCGCCGATCTGGCCATCGTGCCCGCGCCCAACGCCATCAAGCGCGAGGGCGCGTCGCGGCGGATCGACGTCACATGTAACGTTTCCGGCCGGGCGCTCGGCGACGTGGCCCGCGAGATCGAGCAACGCATCGGCCAAATTGCATTCCAGCCCGGGCATCATCCCGAAATCCTCGGTGAATGGGCGGAGCGGCAAGCGGCGCAAAGCCGTCTCGGTTGGCTCTCCTTGGCGTCGCTCGCCGGCATTCTCGTCCTGCTCCTGGCGGATTTCCAGAGCGTGCGGCTAACGTTGCTCATTGGGCTGACGTTACCCTTCGCCTTGATCGGCGGCGTTCTCGCGCTGTGGCTGGGAGCCGGCGGGGTCCTTTCGCTGGGCGGATTGGTCGGGTTTATCACCGTCCTGGGCATCGCGGCGCGCAATGGGATTCTGCTGGTGAGCCACTACCGGCATTTGGAGCAAGCAGAAAACCAAGTATTCGGCCTGCCCACCATCTTGAGGGGCAGCGAGGAACGCCTCGTCCCGATCCTCATGACCGCGAGCACCGCGGCTTTGGCGCTCCTCCCGCTGGTCCTCAAGGGCAACGTGCCCGGGAACGAGATCGAACGCCCCATGGCGATCGTGATTCTCGGCGGCCTCGTCACCAGCACGCTGCTCAACCTATTCCTGGTGCCGGCGCTCTATGCGCGGTTTGCGAATTCCACCCGGTCGTAAATCTCCGCCAGCGGCAACGTTACCTTGATGGCGGAGATCCGGATCGAGGCGTCGGGGCCGGCCTCGTGGAATTGCTTCGAACTCAGCCAAGATCCGCTCACGCTGGGCCGATGGAGTCCAAACACGGGAAGGGGTATTGGCTTTGAGAATGGATTGTTGGGAGGTGTCAGCAACATCGCTCTTATGAAATCGCGGCTTTGCTGAAAGGGTTTTCCTTTTGGAGCCCGCCCGCCCATGAGTCACCGGTCGGCGTGGGATGG